>NZ_SNUY01000055.1 GCF_004376175.1 Halalkalibacterium halodurans
GTGTCTGTCTCCCATCAAAGTATCCTTAACTACGAAAACAGCGTCGCATTATGGCTCAAGCCTTATATCGACTACTTTCCGTATGAGCTCTCGGATCAATTTTGTGGGGATGAAACGTACATCCGTGTCAATGGTCGTTGGCATTATCTGTTTTTCTTTTTTGATGCGGTAAAGAAAGTCATTCTTTCGTATCCTGTATCACCAAATCGAGATACGGCAACAGCGATACGAGCGATTGATGAAGTATTAGTGAAGCTGAAAGAGATTCCAGAAAATCTACAGTTTGTTGTAGATGGTAATCCAATCTATTTGTTAGCACAGCATTTCTTCGCAGAGAATCAAATATCGTTTGACGTCAAACAGGTCATCGGGCTAACAAATGAAGACGATGTTTCCAGAGAGTATCGACCTCTCAAGCAAATCATTGAACGACTAAATCGCACGTTTAAAGGGAATTATCGTTCGACGCACGGCTTTGGTTCTGAACAGGGATCTGTTTCTTTTGTGACATTGTTTGTGGCTTACTTTAACTTCTTGCGCCCACATTCTTCACTTGAAGGTAAAGTGCCAGTCACAATTCCAGAATTAGAAAAGCTACCAACCATGCCAGCGAGATGGACAACCCTTATTGGATTAGCTCAAGACTGGATTCAACAACAACAGTCAGCCGAACTTTTGTTTAGCTGAGCCCTATTCAGCTATCGGCGAAGCGAACTCTTGACAAACCGAACTTGCCAATGGTTTAAAATGGAAAAAGTCAAGGGTTATTTGGCATGCCTACTTTTGTTCCCTTCGCCCTTGATTGACCTCTGAATAAACCATTGGCGTGTTTGTCAAGAGCGATAGCGCGGCCTTTCCACCTAATAAATGGTAGGTAGTATGAACCGTGCTAGTTTTTCATAGAACTTTTGACACTACCCATGATTCATTCTCATTGAACGAGAACATTGGCCCTTCATTGTCCTATCTAGCGATTGTCATCGAACGTACCCGTGCAGCACCGTGAGCTTGCAAAACAGTCGCAGCTTGACGAATGGTGGCTCCCGTTGTGTAAACGTCATCAACCAAAACAATGGAGCGACCTTTTACAACTTCAGCTTCTCCTTTTAACATAAACGGTGTGGTTCTTTGCTGAATTCGCTCGATTCGACTTTTTTTGCTCTGTTTTCTCCCTGGCTTTCTAGCGAGTACATCCTCGTACGTGCACCATTTTGCCAACAAAGCTTCCACTTGGTTAAACCCTCGCTCGATTAGACGGTCTTTACTTAATGGAATCGGCACAATGACATCAAATTTAAACTCTTTTTGATAAAGTTTTTTTAGCAATGGATGGAAAGCCTCTGCTAGCTTCACATCCCCACGGAATTTAAGTTGAGTTAAGACGTTTTTTAAAAAAGGATTGTACTCGAAAAGAGCGCGGTTTTTTTCGATCGTCTGCATCTCAGGGAGCCAGCGTTTGCAATCTAGACAATGATCTCCCTCAACTGTTTTTTTCATCGAGCGTCCACATATAGAGCAAATGGGTTTTGAAATAGGCTGAAATTTGCCTTCACATTCTTGACAAATAACGTCGGCTTCACCTGAAAAGAACATGGTTGACCAACTAACGTTTTCAAAAAACGGCTGATGGCAAATGAGACAGCGCGGCATGTTAAAACCCCTCCCGATTCATTTGTTGTAGCTGCTGTCTGCAACGCTTCATTGCCTTCGAGACACCGTAATGAAAAAAAGCAATATCGCCAGTGGGATGTTGATGACTGCGCCCCACTCGGCCACTGATTTGCACGAGCGCAGCTTCTGAAAAAACCGAATGCTCTGCTCCAAGTACAGCCACTTGAACACGCGGTACCGTAACACCACGTTCAAGAATCGTCGTCGTCACGAGAAGCTTGGTCACTCCATTACGAAAGCGAGTAACCTTTTCATGCCGATGTGGATCTTCCGCATGCACAGCATCATGAATGTAGCCAAGCTGTTTCAAGGCAACACTTACTTGTTCGAGAACTGGAATGGAAGGAACGAATAAAAACACAGGCTTACGGTGGTGCTTTTCAAGCCAAGCAACCAATTTAGATGGTAACTTCCGTCGCATAACCTTTTTTCGCCAATTTCCTACCCAAACAAAAGAGGGCAGTGGCAGTGGATGACCATGATATCGAGTCGATACTTTGGTGATTCTCCTATTTTTTTGCTCGAGCAAGGAGCGGGATGGGGTAGCGGAAAGATAAAGGATAGGAGCAAGAGGCCTGCGAGCTTCGTTCACACTTAGCTGAAGTGATTGATCACAAGAGAAAGGGAAAGCATCCACTTCGTCAACGATGACAAAATCAAAGGCTTTTTTAAAACGGAAGGTTTGATGGGTCGTGGCGATGACGAGCTGGGCGGGATGAAACACCGATGGACTATCACCATATAATGCGGTGATGGTTATAGATGGGAATGCTTGTTTGAACCTAGGATATAGCTCTTTTACGACGTCCACTCGCGGAGTCGCAAGTAAAATTCGTTCACCAGTAGCTAGCGATTGAGCCACTGCGTCAAACACAATTTCTGTCTTTCCAGATCCGCAAACAGCCCAGATAATGTGATCCTCTTTCTGTTTCCAGTACCGCACAGCTTGCAGTGAGGCGTGCCGCTGCCCATGCGAAAGCGTTCCTTTCCACTGCAAAACATTCGAATGCGAAGGAAATGCGTAAGGCTCCCCTTTCCAGCGAACGAGCTTTCGACAAGCGGTCACCCGACCGAGCATGAGACAGTTGCGGCAATAAATACAATGACTGTTCCCGCACCAAGCGCAAGGGGCGGTGGCAAATAACTCACGATGTTCGTTGCAACAGCGCCTGCAATGATAGCGTCCATTTTCTGTGATGATAGAAGGTTCCGTGATTACGTCTTTGTTTGTAAGGAATTCAGAGGGGACTTCTGATTCAAGAAGAAGGCGACCTGCGAGGAAAGCTTGCGGGGTAACTTGTTCAGTCAATCAAAATCCTCCTTTTTCTCATTGTAACGAATGGTGGAAAATAAAAAACACTCCCACCTTGTGTGATGACTGAGTGGGAGTGTTTTCTACGTTATTTTTCAATATACCAAGATAGCCCTATACTACCTTCACCGAGGTGGGTACCGATCACTGGTCCGAAATGGCTAATGCTTACATCTACATGGGAAAATTGACTTCTGATCTCATCCGCCAGCTTTTCTGCTCCGTCCAATCGATTCGCATGAATAACAGTCGCTTTAACTGATGAGGCAGAAGACGCTTCTTCAGTAAATAGTTCTTTCACTCTTGCCCATGCTTTTTTCTCAGTGCGTACTTTTTCTAGCGGCACGATAGAACCGTCTTCGAAGTGAAGAATTGGCTTGATTTTTAACAAGCTCCCAACAACGAGCTGGGCTGCATTTAATCGACCACCGCGATGAAGATGGCTTAAATCATGCACAACGAATAGCGCATTCGTCCGTTTCTTCACCTCATCTAAATGGTCGATGATCGTTTGTGGATCTGCTCCTTCTTTCACGAGCTTGGCTGCCTCTGCGACAAAATTGGCTTGAGGCTCGCAGCTAATACCAGAATCATAGCCGATAACCTCGATGCCTTCTACCATGCTTCCTGCCGTTAAAGCGGATTGATACGTTCCACTAATTTTACTGGAAAGATGAATCGAAATAACGACTTCAAACCCTTCTTTCGCCAGCCGTTCAAACGTCTCAACAAATAGACCAACAGCTGGTTGGGAAGTGGTTGGAAGCTTTTCCTCATGCTTCAGCTTTTCATAGAAGTCCGCGCTTGATAGCTCCACTTCCTCTTGGTAAGCTTCTTCACCAAAGACAACGCTAAGCGGAACGACGATGACTCCTAATTCTTTTGCTCTTTTTGGGCCTAAATAGGCTGTACTATCCGTTACAATCGCTATTTTTGTCATCACGAATCCTCACTTTATCGATTCTCTGACCGCTCCTAGCCCTAGATAAAAATGTAGGGGGGGCGATCTTGTCTTTTTTACTGTACCTTTAATTGAAAGACCTTTCAAGAGGGCGTAATGAAGCGATCGCTTTTTGGATTAACGTACCTTTACCCAACCGTTTTTGATCGATTCTACTACCGCTTGTGTTCGATCGTTTACATTCATCTTTTGCAAAATATTTGAAACATGATTTTTGACTGTTTTCTCACTAATGTATAGAGCTTCACCAATCATTCGGTTGCTATAACCGTCAGTCATGAGCTGTAGCACTTCACATTCACGACGAGTTAAAATGTGCAACGGCTTGCGATATTCGACTTCTTTAAAGCCGATTTCAGAGCTTTCTTGTTCATCTTCATTTACCAGACGACGGTATTCCTTGATGAGATTATGTGTCACCTTCGGATGAATGTACGCCCCGCCTTGCGCTACGACTTTTACTGCTTCAATTAGAGCGTCGGCGTCCATTTCTTTTAATAGATAACCGGAAGCTCCCGTTTTTAATACATGAGTGACATAGGACTCATCGTCGTGAATCGAGAGAACCAATACCTTTACGTCAGGGTACCTTTGAATTAAATCTCTTGTCGCTTCAACACCATTCACCTTTGGCATGTTAATATCCATAAGGATGACATCTGGATTATATGTTTCTACTAGTTCAACAGCGTTTTCGCCGTCTTCTCCATCAGCCACAAC
Source organism: Halalkalibacterium halodurans (assembly GCF_004376175.1). Lineage (GTDB taxonomy): Bacteria > Bacillota > Bacilli > Bacillales > Bacillaceae_D > Halalkalibacterium > Halalkalibacterium halodurans. The sequence goes on from NZ_SNUY01000055.1 coordinate 4,665, forward strand.
CTCAAATTCTGGCTCCATGGCTAGGATCCGTTTAACCCCTTCACGGAATAGTTGATGGTCATCAATGATGACAATTTGAATTTTGTTTTCGTTTACTTGCTCGTTCAATTAAATCACCCTCCAATTTTTGCACCTACGCAGTCTATTCTTCGGTTGTGATAGGAATGGAAATGATGATCGTTGTTCCATCGTTTGGCTTCGTTCGAATGACAAGCTGGCCTTTCAACATGTTGACCCTCTCTTTCATTCCAACTAAACCAAATGACCCTTCCTTTTTCTCGGTTTGATCGAATCCTTTTCCATTATCTTTTATCACGACAGTGAATTTCGTTTTCTGCTCTTCAATTTTCACATGGACATGTGAAGCTTTTGCATGCTTTCGTGCGTTTTGTAACGCTTCCTGAACAAGGCGAAATAGTGCGATCTCCACATGCTCTGGGAAGCGCTCTCCTTTTCCTATGTGTTTAAAATCAACAAATATTCCCGTATGTTCTTCAAAGGTTTTTACATACTTCTTCAATGTTGGAATGAGTCCAAGGTCATCAAGGGCCATCGGCCGTAAATCATAGATAATTCGCCGGACTTCAGCAAGAGAAGACTTCACCATCTTGCGCAAATCACGAATTTCCTTTAACGCTTCATCAATGCCTTTGTCGTGATAAATGCGCTCAACCAGTTCTGAGCGCAATAGAACATTCGCCATCATTTGAGCAGGTCCGTCATGAATTTCCCGGGAAAGCTTTCGACGTTCTTCCTCTTGAGCCTGAATAATTTGTAGACCAAACGCCTGCTTTTCCCTTGCATCCTCAAGTGCTTCTCCAACTTGACGAAGATCTCCTGTAAGAAAGTTGTAGACAACGGTCATCTGCCCAACTAATTCTTCCGCACGCTCGATGGTATCTTTTAGATTCAACAATCGGCGTTCAATTGCATCTCTTCGATCCCGAAGCTGCTGTTCTTCTTGCTGGAGCAATGCTAGCTTCACTTGGAGCTCATTGGCTTGCTCGTACACTTTACGTATCTCTTCATTTGAATATCTATGAAATTGCTTACTCACTTCAGCCAATCGATTGCGTGCAAATCGAGCGTGTACTTCCGCCCGGTCCGATTGGTCTATAATCTCTGCAACTTTCATGCGGACTTCTTGCAGTTCTTGTTCTAGAGAGACGTACTCATTTCTAGATTGCTCACTAATTTCAAAGATCTGTTCTCTACTTTTCCCTAAAGTATCTAGCGTTTTATCAATAATCTTATCTAATGTTTGAGGATCAGCCACTTGAACCACCAACCTTTAAAAGGCATGGAGATGAAAAAGGCATTCGTTTTCCCATGTTATCTTTCGCGAGCAAGAAAAAAATTCCCTTCTTTTTTTCTCATTTTTATAAATGAATCCTTCGACATCCACGAATTTGCCTAAGCCTACGGATTTCGCTATCATTAAGTTTACACGAATGACACGATAATAGGTAATGGTCACCATGCAAAATCGTCCACTTTTCTTATGGCGTCCCGCTTGCCTTTTAGTCACCTAAAGATAGTATAGTCTATTTACACTATCAAATGAACAGCTTCAGCTTATCACGACAATATTACACCATTATTTCTGCCATTTGTAAAACTGTGAAATTTGGAGGAGATTCTGATGCTAACATCTTATTATACAGTGAAGGAATCAGGAATACACGAAATTTCGATCCAAAAGTCTAGGTTTATCGCTCATCTTTCAAGAGCAACCTCTGAAGAGGAAGCCATCCAATTCATCGAACAAATTAAAAAAGAGCACTGGAATGCGACTCACAATTGCTCTGCTTATTTAATTGGCGAGAACGATCAAGTCCAAAAAGCAAACGATGATGGAGAACCGAGCGGTACAGCCGGAGTACCTATGCTAGAAGTATTAAAAAAGCGCCGGTTAAAAGATACGGTCGCTGTCGTCACACGTTATTTTGGCGGGGTTAAATTAGGGGCTGGTGGTCTCATTCGTGCATATGGTTCTGCAGTAAGTGAAGGTCTAAATGCCATTGGGGTCGTCGAGCGGAAACGAATGCAAGTAATCCATACGAGCATTGACTATCATTGGCTTGGAAAAGTTGAAAACGAGCTTAGACAATCTCACTATCTATTAAAAGAAATTAGTTACCTAGAAAATGTAGACGTTCAAACATATGTACTTGAAGCAGAGGTTGAATCCTATTGCGAATGGATGACGAACCTGACAAACGGACAGGCAGCATTTACCCATGGAGCTGTTGAATATTTAGAGGAAGACGTCCCGAATCCTTAGAAAAACTTCACTTGTCGCCAACGGGGACTTATGGCTTATCTCTTACAATGATAAGAAAGGTTAAACAGGCTGATCACAATCGATGATCAGCCTGTTTCCTACAACTCTTTGATCATAAGTGTAACCGCACGAGTGAGCTCCTTTAGATCCATAGAAGGAAGCGAGTGGTGCTGTGCGGCTAATTCCTTGCTGGCCGGCACATGGACAAAGCCTGCAGCCACTTGTTCGCTCCCTTTTTCATGCAAATAATCAAGCATTTGATACATGACATGGTTGCATACGTACGTCCCTGCTGAGTTGGAAATTTCCGCAGGGAAGCCCTCTTCATTTAATCGCTGAATAAGCCGACGAACTGGCAAGGTTGAAAAATAAGCAGCGGGGCCTCCCTGGCGGATCGGTTCATCGACAGGAGCGATCCCGTCGCGATCCTCGGGGCCACTATTAATGTTGATCGCTACCCGCTCTGGCGTGATCTTGCTTCGTCCAGCAGCCAATCCGAGCATGACCACTGCAGTCGGCTGTACGGTCTGAAAATGGTGCAGTAGCAAGTCCCCACTCTCCCGAAATGAGACAGGTAGGATGGCCCCTCTCACTTCGTATTCTCCAATTTTTCTTCCGTCCAATTCCTTCACAATGGCTTCTGTCGGATTGATAGAATAATCGAGAAATGGTTGAAAGCCTGTCAAAAGGATTATGTTACCCATCTATTATTCTCCTTCGTCTAAAGAATGGCGCCAATGCACAGCCGCTTTATCTAGCTGCACTTGAAGTTGCAGCTCCTTTGCTGCTTCTATAAGGAATTCCTTACGAAAATAGTAGCTCTTATGGTAGACAATTTTTCCGTTTTCAATCTCTTGAAACTGAATATCGTGAATGAGTGGGCCAGCTTCACGATCGACTAACACCACAAGGACTGGTTTTCCCCAAAGGAAAAAGGGCACAGCTCGGAAGCCTGGAAGGCCGTGCTGCATCGACCCTTTCTTCATTTCTTCCTTCGAATATTCTTGGAATCCAAGGGAAGCATCGATATGGACATCATCACTCATCAAATCAAATAATTGGCTAAGATCCCCTGCATTAAATGCTTCCACATATTGTTGAATCACTTCGCTTTGCTCAGGCAATGGCCGCCCATTGGAAGAAAGCTCCTCTAGAGAGGCGGTTTCCTTTAATTTTTTTCGTACGCGACTTGATGTGGCGTATACTCCGTTCGGCGTGGACCGCACCATACTCGCCACTTCTTCCGCTGTAAAGGCAAATACATCTTTTAATAGAAAAACAGCGACCTGCCTAGGGGGAAAGAGGGTGAAAAGCCGAGTAAATGCTTGCTCAAGCTCTAAATCGTACGAAAACTCCTCAACTGGGTCTTCCATCTCATCCACAGTACCGACAATCCGCTTCGCCTTGCGACACTGATCGATCCACGTATTGGTCGCAATTCGAAATAAATAGGCTTTCGGATTTGTTGGTTGCCACCGTTGATATAAGCTACCAAACGCCTTCACCAACGCCTCTTGATAAAGATCTTCCCCGTCCCATGGCGACCCAGTCAAATAACGACAAAACCGCCATAAATCAGATCCCACATCCTCTACAAGCTGTTGATACACTTCTTGTAGCTCTCTTGACTTTTCGATTAACTCACCCGTTTTCTCAAAACCCAATCGAACACCTCCTCACCGATTAGACCCGTTATAAATAAGGATCATTCAATAAACGTATTAACCGTTAAGAACCTTACACACGAGTGGGAAAATTATCAGTTTTAGCTTTTAACGGAAAATAAATATCACACTCAGAATGGTCTAATTCCGGACTAAAGCGGTGATCGTCATATCCTTCAAGCCAGTAGTTATCCGAGTCTTTCTCATATCCCGACTCTTTCAGTGATTTCAGCGCTGCAACCACCGTTTCGCTAAACTTATTTTGTGGCCCTTTATGGGTGAACACTGCATAGCGGCAGGCCGGCAAAATAATCGTTACCATCCCCTCTGGAATCTTTGTAAAGGAAGAAACTTCAACTGCTGCATAATACGTAAAATCACGCTCTCGGTCTTGAACGATTCCAAATGATAAATCGTCTTGCACAAGATGATCAATCTCAGACACTCGTTGATTGAACGTTTCCCATAGCATTCCAATCTCATTCATACGAGTGTAAGGACCTTCCAACTTAAAACCTATCATTTTTCGTTCATTCTGTTCGACAATCGTAAAAGGCAAAAGCTCATTTGTGTTCATTGTAAATGTAACCTCCTCTTATCATCTACAATGACTCTACCTCCTTTTTCCTTGTTCGTTTTGATTATTTTTGCGATGATTGCTTGTCCCTCTTTTTGATCGGCGTCCAAATTTCAACTACCACTTCGCCATCCTCTTTAGGTTCCCGTTCATCGTACACTTCCATTTCTACGCCAAAATGAGACTGATACGGGCTAGAGGGTAGCCATGAACCGTAAATATAATTTGTCAAAGCCGAAAGCTGGTTCGCAGCCCCTTTATAGTGGAAGCTAGCATATGTCCCCCCTTTTATTTCTTTTTGTATAAAACCTTGTGGAATGTTCACATCGCTGGCCTCGACTTCAACGCAAGCCATATAGGTAAAATGAGACCCATCGCTTGATGGAGAACTAATGCCATAACTGACAAATGGGTCGACTCTTCGTTCAATTTCATGAATGCGAGCTTCAAATTGATGCCACAAGGTAGGAATAGCCACCAGTGTCGATTGTTCACGGTCAGATCCTCCTGGTAAACTCAATCCTTCTAGCTGTAACCCCACAACTTGTAAAGGCTGTCGCGTCACAATATAAGGCTTGTGATTACTTGTGGCGTTAACTGGAAACGTCTTCACCGCCCAATAAGGGTCGATCAATTGGACGGGCGGACGGGCTTGACGATATTCCCCCGGCAAAACATTAAACCATTGCTTGAACGCACGGGTAAACGCCTCTTGACTCTCATATCCGTATTCAAATGCGATATCAATGATTGACGCTTTCGTCTCTAGCAAGGCATAGGCCGCCTTTGTTAACCGCCGACGTTTGATATACTCGCTCATCGTACAGCCAACAGTTGCCTTAAACAATCGGTGAAAATGAAAATAAGAATAAGATGCATGGGCCGCTACTTTCTCCAACGATATGGGCTCATGAAGGTGTGTTTCGATATAGTCAATTGCCCGTTGAACGGATTGTATGTATGACATTTTTCTCCCTCCTTTTTCAGATCATTTTTCAAGAAAACATTAACCTTTGCTATTAGCGATAAAACTAGCTGGTGAATAGCCATACTATTAACTAAGTAATAGTTAGTTCTCTTTAATCATGACCCCTTTCTAAAAGTGTTCAACACAAAACCCCTCTCTCCCTCTCATGGAGGGAAGAAAGGGGCCTTATCAAACATGTTACTCAGCGACAACTGGTTCTTCTTGCGTAATACCTAATTCATGGCGATACACACCGTGTCCATCGCCGATCGCCCAATTCACGATCCGTTTGTTCACTGGAACAATCTCAGAACGGTAAAGAGTTGGAATGACAGGGACTTCATCGACCATTAGCTGTTGCCACTCTTTGTAAATCTCTTGACGCTTTTCTACGTCAAATGCTTCTTCCGAAAGAGCTTCTTCTAGAAGGCGGTCATTTTCTTCACTTGACCAACGAGTGTAGTTAAACGGTGCCCGGCGTCCATAAAGTCCGCTCGGATCGACGTCAATACCGACACCCCAAGCCCCTTGATAAATATCAATGTCTGGATCATCCTCTTCTACACGATCGTAGAAGGCATTGAACTCATGAAGTCGTCCGTCAAGCAATTGAACTTTCAAGCCGACTTGCTCCCACGCTTGAATATAGTATTGTGCTAGTGGTTCAGCAATGTCTCCACCAGACATGGAGGCGAAGTTAATGACAAGCTCATTCCCCTCCAGATCTTCACGGAAGCCATCACCATCCACATCTTCATAACCCGCTTCATCTAACAATTGCTTCGCTAACTCCGGATCATATGCGCGACCTGGATTCGTGTCATCGTGAAATTCTGGATGTGACGGCGGAATTAATGTCGTTCCGGCCCAACGTAAGCCATGATAGAAACGCTCACCTACCGCATCGTTGTCGATCGCATGCCACATCGCACGACGTAAGTTTACGTCCGCCATTTTTGCATCTGGATCTGTCTTCACTTCACCGTCTTCCCACGTTCCAAGCTTAAAGCCAATGTACGTATACGCACGATCCACCACTCCGAGCCAATCTAAGTTCGACGTGTCGGCATTGTCTGGGAACTGATCGGCTGGGAAGCTATGAACGAGATCAATTTCCCCACTACGTAGTGATTGCATGACAACGTTCGGGCTCACCACTTTTAAGACAACTTCATCAAGATTTGGTTCCCCGCGCCAGTAATCTTCATTTTTCGAATAAACGACAGACTCTCCTGGGACAACATTTTCTACTTTAAATGGACCAAAACCAATTGGATTTTGGCGTACCTCTGGAGAAGAAGAAATGTCTTCAATGTCCATATCACCAAAAATATGCTTTGCTAATGGATAGTACCAAACACCTCCGGTCATGAGGGAAGGAGTCGCTTTTTTGTACGTAATTTTCAACGTTTTTTCGTCAACCACTTCAATCCCGGAAATATGATCGGCTTCACCGTTGTGATACTCTTCGATTCCTTCTACGTTGCGAAGTGTATCATCAAAGCGGATACCATCATAGTTCGGGTGGCCGATGACTTCGTGAGCAAACGCCCAGTCTTCCGCCGTTACCGGCTCACCATCATGCCAGTTGACGTTATCACGAATCGTGAACGTAAACGTACGGCCGTCCTCGGAAATCTCATAGGTCGCTGCACCATCCTGAGTCATAACATAGTTTTCATCCCAATCGATTAACGCATCATCAAACCATTGCAAAACTTGAGCATCAGGATTGGATTGATAGAAGTTCCAGTTTAAAATTCCTTCGAATGGAGAATCTAACACGAGGCCGAATGTGATCGAGCCCCCATCTAAAATCTCTTCACCATCTGCCATTTTTACATTCGTAAAATCATCAATCGAATAGAGTCCGTCTTCACTACCTGCTGCTTCTCCATCTTCTGTTTCCACATCTTCTGTTTCACCATCTGCATCTGGCTCAGTCGTAGCATCATCGCTACTGCAAGCCGCCACGAGCGCTAGTAGAAATACGAGAAGCATTGCTAGTAGCGCTTTAGGAAATTTCCCCATCAGTATTACCTCCCTTTTTTATCCTCGTCTTTGTCTTGCGTCTGTCGCACGCTTAAGCGCTTGACCGACATTATTTATACTCAACATCAATACAAAAATGAGTATTGCTGCTGGTAACCAAATCCACCATCGATGCTCTAACGTTTGTGGGTTCGTCGCATAGCTGATCAACGTCCCTAAGCTTGGTGTGCTTTCAGGAAACCCGAACCCTAAAAATGAGAGACCTGATTCAATCCCAATGTTGGCTGCCAAATTAAGCGTCATCGTCACGATGATTAATGAACTTAAATTAGGTAACACTTGGGTAAACATAATTTTCAAATCAGATGACCCTAACGTTTTCGAAGCTTGGACGTAATCGAGTTCCCGCTCTCTCAGTGCCTTTGAGCGGATCATCCTCGCAATCCCCATCCAGAGAAACAACGTCATGATCAACGAGAAGGATACAATGCTATATTTCGGCACGAGAGCAACGAATACGATAATAATCATTAAGTTTGGCAAAATCATAAAGAAGTCAACCGCACGCATAAAAATGTTATCGATCGTTCCCCCGTAATAACCTGAAATAAGACCGATTAAGATGCCAATCGTTCCGCTCATCAATGTGACAAGAAGACCGATTGTGATCGAATTTCGCGTTCCAATAATTAATTGACCGAACACATCACGACCCCCATAATCTGTCCCGAGCCAAAAATCTGAGGAAGGCGACTGATGGATCGCAAATAAATCAACCTTAACAATTTCGTCTTGATCAAGAAAGATGGAAATGCCGTACACAAAAGCCATAATTAACCCAAGAAAGATGAGCGACCCTAATGCCACTTTATCCCGGACTAATTCCCGCCAAAGAATCGATAAGCCAGATGGGCTCTTTTCATAAGTTGGTTGTTGTTGCACGCCTTGTTCTGGTACATTTTGCACAGTTGTTCACCTCATTTCTGCCCTATTTGATCTTAATCCGTGGATCGACAATGCTTAGGATAATGTCAGATAAGAGCGCACCAAGAATTGAGGCCACCCCGAACAAGAGCACCATCGTCGTCACGACACTGTAATCACGCTGCATAATCGAAGACAAAAATAGCTGTCCCATCCCTGGATAACTGAAAATCATCTCTACAAAGATCGTTCCGCCAATTAACCCTGTCAGCTCATAGCCGAAAAACGCTGCGATCGGTAATAGCGAGTTTCGCGGCAAATGCTTCAAGTAAATACGCCGCTCTGACGCTCCTCTTGCTCTAGCCGTTCGAACGTAATCACTCTGCTTTTGGTCAATTAATTCGCTGCGCAAATATTGGACCGTAGATACGGTTGTAATGATGGCAAGAGAAAAGGCAGGCAGCAGCATATGATTGATTTTACTTAACACATAACCAAACGTTCCCGGCTGTGCGTGTGGACTAACTGAACCACCAGTCGGAAACCAACCGAGCTGAAATCCGAAAAGAAATAGCATTAATAATGATGTAATAAAAACGGGCGCAGCAAACCCGACGTATGTATATCCCGTAATGGCACGATCCAACAGTGTATCGTTATACCGTCCACTTAAAAGCCCAAGCGGGATCGCGATCATATACGTCATAATCAACGTTAATAATGAGAGCCAAAACGTATTCCATATTCGGTTATCAATGACCTCTGTCACCGGAATCCGCTGCTGATACGAGTCACCAAAGTCTCCTTGCAGTGCATTTCCTACCCAACGTACGTATTGCACATACCACGGGTCATTCAACCCATACCGCTCCCGCTGGGCATCGATGACTTCTTGACTAATATTCGGATTCGATTGATAAAAACCAGTTAACGGATCCCCCGGCATCGCTTGTGCGATCATAAACACAATGACGCTGAGCAAAAACAACTGGGGAATCATGATAAAACATCTTCGAATAATTAATTTCCACATGTCTCTTCAACCTTTCTAAGGTAGGGCCACCTTGTGTGTATCGGAAATTGGCTTTAAGGCATATGCAAGACCTTCATCATCAAAATAGTTAGAGGCGTTCGACTGGAACTCTTCCTTAACCTCTGCCCGAAGCTGTGTGTGCTTATCGCGGTTTTTTGGATCCATGTCTGGAATGGCTGCGATCAACCGCTTCGTATAAATGTGTTGCGGTGATTCATAAATATCGTCTCGTACGCCCTCCTCTACAAGGCGTCCTCGATACATAATCCCAATGCGATCACACATATGGCGGATGATGCCTAGATCATGGCTGATAAACAAGTACGTTAAATTAAACTCTTTCTGAATGTCCTTCATAAAGTTCAGAACCTGTGCTTGAACAGAAACATCAAGGGCTGACACAGGTTCATCAGCAATAATGAGCTTCGGCTTTAACGCAATCGCCCGCGCAATTCCAATTCTTTGCCTCTGTCCCCCGGAAAACTCATGCGGGTACTTGAAGATGCTTTCTCGGCTCAGGCCGACAATTTCCAGCAATTCTTCGACTCTTTTACGCTCCTCAAGTTTTGATAGTTTCTCAAAATTCCGGAGCGGCTCTGCGATAATATCGAGTACTCTCTTTTTTGGATTAAGTGAAGAATACGGATCTTGAAAAATCATTTGTATGTTGCGGCGAATGTCATTTTTCTTCTTTTTTAGCTGCTTCGTTATATCCTGGCCATCAAATAAAATGTGACCAGCCGTCAATTTATTCAGCCCAATGATCGCACGCCCCGTTGTCGTCTTCCCCGATCCCGACTCTCCTACTAAACCATAAGTCTGTCCTTCCTCTAACTCTAGAGAAACACCATCAACCGCTTTGTTGTAACCAACCGTATGCGGAATGACGCCTCCTTTGATCGGGAAGTGAACTTTTAAGTCTTCTACTTTAAGAAACCCCATTTACTTCCACCCCCTCTTCTGCCTTTGGGAAGTAAAAATGCTTATAACATGTACAACGAACGAAATGGCCTGGCTCAACTTCATGAAGCTCCGGATGATCCTCATGTACTGATTCACTTAGCCATGGAATTCGATCCTTAAAGCGGCAGCCTTTTCGCGGCAAGTTTTGCAAAGCTGGTACGATCCCTTGAATAACGTGAAGCTTTTCTTGATCGTTTGATTCTGATGGTACTGAATATAACAACGATCGTGTATACGGATGCAGCGGACGCTCGAACAGCGTGAAAACATCTGCAATTTCAACAATTTGACCCGCATACATGACTGCGACCCGATCCGCCATCTCGGCCACCACACCGAGGTCATGCGTAATTAAAATAATTCCAGCATGTATCTTTTCTTTCAAATCACGGATCAAGTCTAAAATCTGCGCCTGAATCGTGACATCCAATGCCGTTGTTGGTTCGTCGGCAATCAAAAATTCGGGCTCGCATGCAATCGCAGCAGCGATCATGACACGTTGTCGCATCCCTCCTGAAAGCTCATGGGGATATTGTTCATAAGTTGATTCAGGTCTAGGGATACCAACAAGATTTAATAGGTCAATGACTTTTTTCTTCCGTTCCGCTTTCGTAAGCGACCGATGAAGCAAAAGCGCCTCACCGATTTGCTCCCCAATAATCATCAGTGGGTTTAGAGCGGTAAGAGGATCTTGGAAAATCATGCTCAGTTTGTCGCCACGAATTTTATTCAACTTAGAAACCGGTAGTTTGACGAGGTTTTCACCTTTAAAGTTAATTTCGCCTTCAATTTTTGTTCGTTCAGGGTTATGTAAGCCCATGATCGTATTTGCTAACGCACTTTTTCCCGAACCTGATTCCCCAACAATCGCCAAGACTTCATTTTTATTCACATTTAATGTGACGTTATCAACCGCTGCATAAAAGTCATCTTTAATTTGAAACGCAGTGGTTAAGTTGCGGATTTGCAACAATGCTTTTTTGCTCAACGTTCTCACCCTGCTTTTTTAAAAGTAGTAAAAATGTTAAACGGTATTTATGTTTTTCTTTATCTCAATACGTTAACTTCGCTACGAGATTCGTTATTTCCTACGAGACCTTTTTCGCGATTTCGACTTCTTTTGCGCGATGGCTTTAAAGCCTTATCGGATTAGATCTTGCCACTGCCCACTATTCTTGGTTGTTAATATACGAGAAGGAATCCTTGTACTGTTTTAGTTCAATGCTCACATCGGCAGCAAGAATTCCATCAATTTTCGATAATTCTTTGTTAACAAAGTTGACTAAATCTTCGTTATTTTTAAAATATGCTTGTAAAATAAGATCATGGCGACCGGAAAAGGCACCGACAAACCGTACTTCAGGATATTCGTTTAACTTCGTTGCAATTGTCTCTTGTTTTCCTAATTGTGTTTTTATCCCGATAATCGCCTGCACGTTTAAGCCGATTTTGTTTGGATCCATATGAATGATGAACTCAAATACTCTTTCTTTAAGCATTCGATTAATTCGCGTCCGAACTGTCCCTTCACTAACATTGATCCTCTTAGCAATATCTGTATACGAACGTTTTCCGTTGTCTTGAAGAAGCTGTAAAATTGACATATCCACATCATCAAGTTTAACCATCTGCATTCCCCTTGTTTTGTAGAATCAACTAGGATATTTAATTTTTTTGACGTTTTAGCGTCATTTTCACATTATTTTTTGTAAAATTCGTAAATTGTTATCGCTATTATAAGCCATCCATTTTCCGATTTCAATATTCTTTCTTTTTAAAATAATTTTTCTTTGCTAAATTATCTCACATGTACAACCCAATAGTAAAGCGCTTACATTGTAGAATAAGGTCATATCATGTCAAAACCAACTTATTTTCGTTTAAATTGATTCATTTTTTTACGAAATAATTAATTATTTCGTATTACAATCAATTGATCATGTTAGAAAAAATACTTTTCTACTATACTTCTTTACCTCTTTGATGAGATGAAGTTTTTTTTTAAAACAATCCCAAACTTCAACTAAGTCCTTAGGTCATATATTTAGGAACAAAAATGGAAGGATCAGAGAAACGTCTCTTTTTCATTCCGCTACATAATCCCCCACCACCCCATAGTCCTATTCCCTTCATATGTAGAAAGTCTATTTCTTTTACCTTTCATCTCCCCCAAAAACAAGTAGACTTGCCGTTTAACAAGTGTAAATTCCCATTTTCGTTCCATCTCGTTATTCTGTCCTAACAGGAAAATGAAACAAAAAGCCGTACCGAAGCGCGTTCGATACGACTATAAGCTAGTTTTTCATCCTTGGATCTAGCGCATCCCGTAATCCATCACCGATCATATTAAAGCCAAGGACGACAAGCATGATTGACATTCCAGGGAATATCGCTACCCATGGAGCGGTTTGAATGTAAGCTCTAGAATCTGCTAGCATTTTCCCCCATTCTGCTAAAGGTGCCTGTGCACCAAGTCCAAGAAACCCTAATGCAGCAGCTTCTAATATGGCTGTACCGAAACCGAGCGTCGCTTGAACGATAATCGGCGACAAACTATTCGGAAGAATGTGGTGAAATAAAATTCGGCTGTTTTTCATTCCTTGGGCTCGAGCCGCCATTATAAATTCTTCCGCCCGTAAGCTAATGACTTTTGAGCGAACAAGCCTGCCGAAAATCGGGATATTCACGATTGCTATGGCGACCATTGCGTTATGAAGGGATGGACCTAAAATGGCTACAATAGCAATCGCTAATAGGATACTAGGAAAAGCCAGCATGATATCAAAGATACGAGAGATAAGCATGTCAAGCCATCGTCCATAATATCCGGCAAGTACACCAAGCAGCGTCCCAACCAACAAGGCTCCGGACACTGCGAAAAATCCTACTTGTAGCGACAGCTGTGCGCCATATGCAATTCTCGTAAACACGTCTCTCCCTAAATCATCGGTACCAAACCAATGTTCAGCAGAGGGAGACTGTAAGCGACTGACTGCATCATAACCGTCAAAGGAATGCGTCGTGAGCAGAGGCGCAAACAAGGCAATGAAAAGAAAGAAGCAAACGATCACGATACCGGTCATAGCTAATTTGTTTTTTCTTAGCTGCCTAAAGGCATCACGCCAAGGAGATATAGCCTCCCCTTTCGCACTTTGCTCGTCTGGTGGTTTTTGAGAGGGTGTCATCGCTAAGCGAAGAGTGGTTTTTCGTTCCATAGTCACTCCCCCTTCAATATTTAATTCTCGGGTCAATATAGGAGTACAGTAAATCGACAATTAAGTTAATGACGACAAACATAATGGCCACGACTAAGATGCCTGATTGAATGACAGGATAATCGCGATACGTGATCGCTTCATAAATGTAACGTCCAATGCCCGGCCAACTGAAAATCGTTTCTGTTAAAATAGCCCCACCAAGCAAGACACCCGTTTGCAAGCCAGCAACAGTAAGCACAGGAATCATCGCATTTTTTAACGCATGCTTATAAATGACCACAAACTGACTTGACCCTTTGGCATGAACGGTCCGAATGTAGTCAGAACGAAGTACTTCTAGCATGCTAGACCTTGTCATTCGGGCAATGATTGCCATCGGAATCGTTCCGAGGGCGATGGCAGGCAGTACAAGGTGTTTTAATGCTACATGCACGTGATCCCACCGCCAATGAAGAATGGCATCCAGCACATATAGACCGGTAATCGATTGGATCGGATCACGGGGGTTGTCTCGACCAAAAGCAGGGAACCACCCGAGTTCCTGAGCAAAAATCCATTGTTGCATGAGCGCTAACCAGAAAATCGGCATCGACACCCCGAGCAGAGCAACGAGCATGCAGGCATAATCAAAAAATGAATGCTGTTTCCATGCGCTTATGATTCCTGCATTGACACCGACAACGACTGCGAAGAGCATGGCAAAAAACGTCAACTCCAACGTTGCCCCTAGATAAGGAACGATTTCCTCGGAAATTGGAGCCCGTGTCCTTAAAGATGTGCCAAGATCACCTGTTAGCAAATCCCGTACATAATACCCGTACTGCACGAGGTATGGCTCATTTAATCCAAGTCGTTCCTCCAGCTCTGCTACCGCTTGGGGACTTGCTTGCTCGCCTAATATCGTTTGCGCCGGATTTCCTGGAATCAAATGAACAATAGAGAACGTAATGATGGTCATGCCTATGAGTACAGGAATGAGCAACATCACCCTATGCAACACATACGTCCACACTAGATCAACCCCTTTCTTTCAGGAAAAAGGGTGTAGAGGAAATTCCCTCTACGCCCTCCGACACATTACTCGAGTAGCTGCACTTCATCCAACGTTTCGCTTGTAGATGGATGCGGAATGTAATCGACCACGCGAGAACTCCCTGCTAAAACAGGAATCGAGTGAACGAGCGGTACCATTACTGCATCCTCATGAATCATTTCTAATGCTTCAAAATAGAGTACTTCCCGCTCATTAGGATCTACCGTCTTTTTCGCCTGATTCAAAATCTCATTGACATCCCCTTCATCATAGAACGAACGATTTCCACCAGGAATGGCATCCCCGTGCAGTAAGTTTGATAAGAAGTAGTCAGGGTCACCATTCACTCCAGACCAACCGAGCATAAACATGTCATGCGCTCCTTTTTCCGTCTCCTCTAAATAGGTCGCCCAATCTCTCGTTTCGATTTTGGCTGTAATCCCTACATCGGCCAAATTTGATTGAATTGCTTCTGCTGCACGCTGCGGATCTGGCATGTACGGTCTAGCCACCGGCATTGTCCATAATTCGAATTCAAATCCATCCTCATAGCCTGCTTCGGCTAATAGCTCACGGGCTCTCTCTGGATCATATGCATAAGGATCGATCGCCTCATTGTAGCCTAAGTAGCCAGGTGGAACTGGATTTTTTGCTGGCTCTGCTAACCCGTTATAAAGGGCTGTGATCAAAGAATCCTTGTCGATCGCATGATTAATCGCCTGCCTTACAAGCGGATCATCAAATGGTTCTTTTTCAACGTGAAAGCCTAAATAGCCAATATTGTTCGTCGCCCGCTCAAACAGAACAATTGAGTCGTCTCCCTCCACCTGTGCCACATCATCAGGATTGAGACCGTCCATAATATCGATTTGTCCTGATCGTAAGGCTGTAAGACGTGCAGAATTGTCAGGAATCACTTGAAATATGATTTTGTCTAGCTTCGGAAGACCCTCTTTCCAGTACTCTTCGTTCTTCTCTAACACAATCGAATCATCCCTCGTCCAGCTAACGAACTTAAATGGCCCTGTACCGACTGGATTTTCATTTATGGCCGCACCATATTCTTCAAAAGCAGCTGGTGACGTCATCGCAAAATAGCTCATCCCCATGTTTTGTAAAAAGGACCCGAGAGGCTCGCTTAAAACAAACTCAATCTCATACTCATTGACAACATTGATTTCTTCAATGACATGACCTGGGTCGCCTTTAAACCCACCAAATTGAGTCCCGTACACACTATAGTTGTAGCCTTCATCTACAAAAGCGTACGGGTGGTCTGGATCTGCCCAACGTTCAAAGTTTACTTTTACTGCTTCTGCATTGAATGGCGTCCCATCATGGAAGGTGACTCCTTCCTCCAAATAAAACGTATAACGAAGACCGTCCTCCGACATATCCCAGCTATGAGCTAACCCTGGCCCAATTTCAAAAGAATCTCGTTCAAATTCAATCAACGTTTCAAAAATTTGCTTCGTGACGCGAGACGACTCTCCATCGGTTACACTTGCATAATCGAGACTGACCGAATCGCCTCCTCGTGCGAAAATCAACGTTTGATCTTCAGCAAGCCCTTGCTCAATCCCTTCCTCTGACATCTCCTCTTCGTCCACTTGCCCCGGCTCCTCTTGAGAAGCGTCATCCTTGCTGCTGCACGCACTCACAACGACGAGTAATGACGCAATCATGACGAAGAGCCACCTTAAATGCATCCCTTTCATGAAAGATCCCCCTTTTTCTTAATGTTTCATGCCATCTGCCATAGCCCGACGCTATTCGTACAAATGGCAAGCAACATAATGACCTTTTTCCTTCTCGTGCAAGCTTGGTCGTTTTATCTTGCATACGTCCATACAGTCAGGACAGCGCGTATGGAAAGCACACCCCTCCGGCGGATTAGACGGGCTCGGTACATCTCCTTTTAAAAGGATTTTTTCTTTTGCTGTATCTGGATCAGGTACGGGAACCGCCGATAAAAGAGCACGTGTATACGGATGCTTTGGATTTTCAAATAATTGATCTTTCGTCGCCATCTCTACCATTCGACCGAGGTACATCACAGCCACACGGTCGCTTATATGCTTAACGACACTCAAATCATGGGCAATAAAAATGTATGTTAGTGCAAATGTCTCTTTGAGATCGGCCATTAAGTTTAAAATTTGCGATTGCACCGAGACATCAAGTGCAGAAACAGGCTCATCACAAATGACAAGCTTCGGATGAACGGCTAATGCACGGGCAATTCCAATTCGTTGTCTCTGTCCCCCGCTGAATTGATGGGGGTAACGAGTAGCGTGATCCGAGCTCAAGCCAACGGTTTCGAGAAGTTCTTCAACCCTTTCAAGTTGTTCTTTCTTCGTACCGATCTGATGAACGATCAACGGCTCACGAATGATTTTTTCAATGGTATGACGGGGGTTTAGCGAAGCGTAAGGATCTTGAAAAATGATTTGCATGTCACGGCGTCGTTTTCGCATGTCACCTTCAGATAAGGCAGTGATCTCCGTACCAGCAAAGTAAACCTCACCGCTCGATGGCTCAATCAATCGTAAAATGGCCTTCCCAGTCGTTGATTTTCCGCATCCCGATTCGCCAACAATGCCGAGCACTTCCCCTTCATATACAGAAAAGGAGAGATTATCAACAGCCCGTACCTCGCCCACTTTTCGGCTGAAAAAACCGCCATTGATATCAAAGGACTTCGTCAGGTTTTTCACTTCTAACAAAGGCTTACCCAACCTCATCCCCCCTCTCTTCATAAAGGAAGCAACGACATTGGTGACCTGTAGCTACTTGCTGCAGCTGCGGTGCAGTCGTCTTGCAGCGCTCAAAAGCCACTTCACAGCGCGCCGCAAACCGACAGCCGTGTCCGACGGTTCCAGGCTTAGGGACCACTCCAGGAATTGAGTAGAGTCGCTTCGACTGTTCATGAATTTTCGGTAATGACTTGAGCAACCCTTTTGTATATGGATGTTTAGGATGTTTTAAAATCATCCTGACATCCCCTTCTTCAACGACTTGTCCTGCATACATAACAACCACACGGTTACATAACTCAGCCACTACCCCTAGGTCGTGTGTAATTAACAAGATGGCGGTATCGTGCGCTTCACTCAAATGGCGCATTAAATCAAGAATTTGCGCTTGAATGGTTACATCCAAAGCGGTCGTCGGTTCATCTGCAATAAGCACTTTTGGATCACAGCACATCGCCATCGCAATCATGACACGTTGCCGCATGCCGCCTGACAGTTGGTGAGGATACTCCGTGGCAATCTCATCGGCTCTTGGGATACCAACCCGTTCGAGCATCGTCACGGCTTGTTTTCTTGCTTCCTGCTTGGTCATTTTACGGTGGTTGCGAATCGCTTCGATGAGCTGATTTCCGATTGTAAACAATGGATTCAATGAAGTCATCGGCTCTTGGAAAATCATCGCAATGTCATTTCCACGAATTTGTTTCATACGCTTCGGTGAAACTTGTACCAAGTCTTCTCCTTTAAAATAAACGTGACCCGACATAATTTTTCCTGGCGGATTCGGCACGAGTTGCATGATCGAGAGGGAGGTCACACTTTTCCCGCAGCCCGATTCACCAACGATTCCAATGATTTCCCCTTGATGCAGCCGCAAACTCACGCCATCTACTGCCGGTACTTCACCTTGATCTGTAAAAAAATGAGTCCGTAACTTGTCTAACTCTAAAACAACATCCGGCATCAATCATGCCCCCTCACCAACGATTGTTGGACAAAAATTATTTTTGTTTCACATTATGATTCCTGAAACAAAATCAGAACTTTTTTCGTTCTATACTAGGGAGGTTCTAGATAAAAATATCAGTGTCAAGCCCCCAAGAAATTCCCATAAGATTGTCAAAGTTCGTCGATATGTCTTTACTTGAATGAGCTTGTTCGATAAAATCGAATGAGGAGAAATTTTATAGAAGAAACGGGGAACCTTTTAATGAAACAAATGCCTCCAAGCCGAAAGGTACAACGAAAAAAGAGAAAAGCTGTACGTTTTCTAAAAATATTCATGACCATGACCCTACTTGCCTTGCTCGCGTTTACATGCCTTGGCGTTTACGTTTACTTTAAAGTCTCAAGCGTTGCATCTGAATCAACAGTGGACTTAGAGCGCGGCGATAAATCTGAAAAGCGAATTGAAGCAGTCGACCCGAGCAAAGATAACTTTTCCGTTCTCCTTCTCGGAGACGACTCACGCCCTGGCGAAGCACGAGCAAGAACCGATGCCATGCTAGTTGCTACGT
Source organism: Halalkalibacterium halodurans (assembly GCF_004376175.1). GTDB lineage: Bacteria > Bacillota > Bacilli > Bacillales > Bacillaceae_D > Halalkalibacterium > Halalkalibacterium halodurans. Next base: position 23,593 of record NZ_SNUY01000055.1, read on the forward strand.
TCAATAAAGAAGATCAATCGATTATTTTGACAAGCATTCCACGTGATTCTCGCGTAAAAATCGTAGGCCGCGGACATTTGGATAAAATCAATCATGCCCACGCTTATGGCGGTATTGACATGACGATTGATACAGTGGAACACCTCCTTGATATTCCTATCGATTATTATGGAATTGTTCGTTTCCAAGGACTTATAGATATCGTAGATGCTTTAGGCGGAATTGAAGTTGAGGTGCCATTTGATTTTGAAGAAAAGGATACGAATAACGATTGGATTCAATTCCAAGAAGGGTTACACACCCTAGATGGAGAAGAAGCATTAGCATTCGCGCGGATGAGAAAGCACCCACAAGGTGGAGGAGACTTAGGGCGTGGCCAACGACAACAGCAAGTGATTGAAGGCATCATTAAAAAAGCAGCAAGCTTTTCTTCCATTACTCGCTTTGACGATGTGTTAGACGCCCTTGGTGAAAACATTCAGACGAACTTCACGTTTAACAACTTGGTCGCCCTACATTCATATGCATCATCCATAAGCGAGATTGAAACCTTGCAGTTGCAAGGGACTGACTTAATGCTAAACGGCATTTATTATTATGAGCTCGATCAAGGTTCCCTTTTCGAAATTCAAACGCGCTTAAAGAAACATTTAGAGATCGATGGTCATACGAATAATGGACTGGATGAAGTCCAACCTGAACCAGATATGTGGAATCCTAATGAACAGCAGCAACCTGTTGAACAACCAAACGAGGAAAGTAATGAAGTGTTTTATAATTAAATAATCATTTACCTGCTTGAAAACTCATGGAAAAAAATCTCCATGAGTTTTCTTCATATTAGGATTGGATTTGAGATGAGTGATTTAACTTTAAAAACGACATGATTTCTGTATTCTCATGTCATTCAAAGGATGAACGAATTGTAACTAGAGTTTTTCCTATGCAAGCCTTTATAAAAGCTAAACTTTATTAAATGCAAAAAAAGACGAGCTTCGAAAATTCGCCCGTCCGATTAAACGTTCTTCTTACTTTTGTAATATTCAATGGTTTCAGCCAGACCCTTATGGAGCATTACGTTTGGCTCCCACAATACATGATTCATCAGCTTTTGTTGATCCAAACAGCTATGCTTAATGTCTCCGGACCGTTCCTGTTCAAAGGCAGGTGCGTAGGTTACATTTAATTGAGCGCACAATTCCTTTAGTAGGTCTTCCACGCTCGTTTGCAAACCTGTGCTAACATTATAAACTGGGTCTACTTCTTGATTCGTTTCCGTTTCTAAGCAGGAACGAATGGCATTCACGACGTCCGATACGAAAATAAAGTCCCTCGTCTGCTTACCATCACCGAAAATAATCGGTTGCTCATTTTTTAACAGCTTTTCGATAAAAATCGAAATAACTCCGGCCTCTGTCTCAGCTGTTTGTCTCGGTCCATAAACGTTTGCAAATCGCAATACATGAACATTTAGTCCATACAGGCGCCCGTATGTTTTCACATAGGCTTCTGCTGCATATTTAGAGGTTCCATACGGAGATAGCGGTAGTGCTGGGAACTCCTCTCGAATTGGTAAAGTGTGGGACGGGCCGTAGATTGCTGCTGAGGATGCAAAAACAAATTGCTTCACTCCATATTTCCGGCTAAACTCTAACAAGCGGATCGTTCCTTGAATATTCACTTGTGCATCATAAGTAGGGTTAAGCACGGATGGACCTACCTTGCTTTGAGCGGCTAAGTGAACAATCCGATCAATATCAGGATGTTCCTGAAAAACATCCGCCACTCGCTCATCCAAAATATCTAATTTGAAAAGGTGACTAGAAGGATGAACATGTTTAAGGCTTCCCGAACTTAAATTGTCGACAATGACCACTTCTGTTCCTTCAGCGATTAAAAGATCAACTAAATGGGAGCCGATGAAGCCAGCTCCCCCTGTCACTAACACTTTTCCCATGGTTTAATCCTTTCTCTAAGACACAAAAATCAAGCCGTTACGTTACCATCTTTGTTTTTCGAGGCCCGTTTCCATTTTTTTTTTGAATCCGTTCCTTCTGCCTTTGTTTTATCAAGCAATACCGTAAATGTTTTTAACATAATCACGATATCAAGCCAAAACGTATAGTTGCGAATGTAATAAAGGTCAAACCGTAATTTATCTTCAGCTTCCGTGCTATACTTCCCCATAATTTGAGCATAACCTGTAATTCCTGGCTGAACCGTATTTCGATACGCATAGTCTAAGTGCTCTTTTGATAGCTGCTCAATAAAGAAGCTTCGCTCAGGTCGAGGGCCAACGAGAGACATATCTCCCTTCAACACATTAAAAAGCTGTGGCAGCTCGTCTAACCTCGTAGCTCGTATAAATTTTCCGACCTTTGTAATTCGATCATCGTTTTGTGTGGCTAAAACAGGACCTGTTTTCTTTTCGGCCCCTTCCACCATAGAACGGAATTTATAAATCATAAATGGCTTGTTATCTTTCCCAAGCCGCTCTTGCTTGTAAATAATACTTCCTTTCGGATCCTCAAGCTTAATTAAAATTGCAACTAATAGAAGCAGCGGCGAAGTACAGATGAGGGTAAATGCCGATGTGACCACATCAAACGCTCTCTTAATAAACGCTTGATCCCACGTAAGCCCAAACGGCTTAACCGACATTAACATCGTATCATCCAAAGGTGTGACCGATGAGCGTTGCAACAGCAATTCATAAAGGGTTGGTACCACATATACAAGCTTATTACATTCCATCGCATGATAAATAATCATTGATTTCTTTTCTTTTTGAATGCTTGTACATAAAATGATGTAATCTGCATGGCGCATGTAGTGATTAATCTTATCCATCGGTATGTTTGGATGGACTTGTTTAATGCTCGTTCCCTTTAACATCGGATGTTTGATTTTTGAAATCATTCGCTCTGTATTGTCATCATCACCGATAAACAATACTTTTCCTACTACGTTCCGTCGTGTTAGCTTTAAAAAGACATACTTCCACGTTGCTAAAAGGACAATTGTAAACACACTAGCGATGAATAAGATGGAACGTGGGAGTGCGAATTCCCGGAAAAAGTAGGAGGCCGCCATTGTAAGGAACGCCATAAACGTCACAGCTACAAAAATTTTAACCAAAATATCCCAAAGGGTATTCTTCCGATCCAGCGCATAAAGTTCATAAACAGAAATAAAGAATAAACCGATGAGCAATATCCACGGCAATAGTGAAACAAAGGACTCCCAGTTTTTCGCAGGAAACCCTTGATAGCGAATATAGAAAGCAGCGATGTAAGCAGCTAAAATACATAATAAATCTACAAGGATGATGAGAAATTTATGGTTTCTTAATTCATTAATATAAGGCATAGGAAATACCTCTCCCTTTTAAAATCAAAAACAGTTTACTTTGTAAAAATATCACCGTAGCCTTTCGACATGAAGCAACAATCACTACTTACTATACTAAAGATCGCTACTGTTGAAAACAAAAAAATTAATGACAATTTTCAACAAGGTCAAGAACATTAGGTGATTGCCGAGCTAGCTTTTAGACGACAGCAAATCCGTAGTTACCCTTATACTCAATTCTAGAGTGGTCTTCACTGCTAAACATTGATCCTTCTCTTAGTGTATAAAAAACCCCTCTCTTGCTCATTATCTGCTCAAGAGAAGGGTTTTATCCAGACACCATTTATTGCTTTAACTGACCCACTTGTTTTTCATAAATGTCCTTAATATACTGAGCTACATCTTCTGACAAATCATCCCGTTGTAAGGCTAAATCAATTGTTGCTTTAATAAAGCCAAACTTGTCCCCCACGTCGTAACGAACACCGTCAAAATTGTAGGCTAACACGACCTGAGATTCATTCAAGACCTTTATCGCATCGGTTAACTGAATCTCGCCGCCAGCACCTGGAGGTAGGTTCTCTAGAATATCAAAAATTTCCGGGCGAAGCACATACCTTCCCATAATCGCATAATTGGAAGGCGCCTCTTCTAGCTTTGGCTTTTCGACAAAGCCAGCGGCGTGAATAACGTTCGCTTCAATCTCTGACCCTTTCGGAGAAACAATCCCATACTTGGAGACATCTTCATTAGGCACTTCCTGAACCCCAACAACCGACGAATGATAGCGGTCAAAAACATCAATTAGCTGCTTTAAGCACGGAACATCCGACTGGACAATATCGTCTCCTAGTAGAACGGCAAACGGTTCATTTCCTATAAATTTGCGAGCACACCAAATCGCATGCCCTAACCCATTGGCCTCTTTTTGACGGATGTAATGAATATTCGTCATGCTCGAGATCGCCTTTACTTCTTCTAGCAATTTAGACTTGTTTTTCTTTTCTAGTGTTTCTTCTAACTCAAAGGATTTATCGAAGTGATCTTCAATCGCACGCTTCCCTCTACCAGTCACAACGATAATATCTTCAATTCCCGATTCAATCGCTTCTTCGATAATATATTGAATCGTTGGCTTATCAACGATCGGTAACATTTCTTTCGGTTGCGCTTTCGTTGCTGGGAGAAATCTTGTCCCTAGACCTGCCGCAGGGATGATGGCTTTTTTTACATGCATTTGATTTCCTTCCCTTTCTTAATGTATTTATCCAGCACCCATTATAATATACGATAAAATCATTTTCTACTATATCAATAAGAAACTCAATTGAAAGAAAGGCTGAACAAAAAACAGTGTGATTCCTCTAAAGGATATCACACTGCCTCTAATTTTTAAATTAATTATATCGCACAATATCAAAACGTAATACAGGATTGTCTAGTTGTTGATATAATTCTTTGATTCTAGGAACTTGTTTAACAGCCCATCCCATATCAGTTGCATATTGAGGAAATCCACCACTTGCGTTTTGATATAAGTGGTTCCATCTCATTTTATACAACGTATTTTGACCACGAGCAAAATAACTATTAGAAATAAACTGGGCCCCGCCAATAATGGCGGCTTCAGGAGTGAACCACCCTTCCTGATAGGCACGTATTGCTCCTAATCGATATGGATCACTATCATGCGCACCGATTCCAAACATGTTGTAGGTCGTTCTAATATTTGTTAGACTGCTTCTATTGCTAGAAGTTACCAATACAAGGTTTCCGCTACTATTTCTACCTACTTCAATACCTGTCGCTAAGCTAGATCTTCCATTCCCTGTTTCCAATAAGGCGTGAGCGATCAGATAGATTTCATTAACAGAATGTGTTCTTCCAGCCTCAATGAATGCTTGACCTTTTCCATCAAGAATTCCTTTACCTGCCAGAACTTTGTTTAATTCTTGTGCAGAGACACCTACACTTCGATCTAAAACTAAATGCTGAAATCTATCATTTTGGTTTGGATCTAGGTAAGGAAGGAAGTCTGATTGGGTGGCATTTCTCCATGTTTGGTATGTAATTTCATACCATCTATTACTTCCACTCACTGTAGTACCAGTCACTTCTCTTTGAACCGTTAAACGTGTCCCACTAGTGACAGAACCAAAAATGTGGCTACTGCTACTTGCTGATTGCCGAATATTAGCAGTACTTTTGACAACAGCGACCTGACTTTCACTTGCTAGGGAACTATGAACATACAAAGTTCTGTTGTCATAGGTAATTTTATACCATCTAGTGTTCCCATTAACAGCACTTCCAGTAACATTATTGTCTTGAATAACAAATGCAGTTCCTCTACTTACCGACGTATAAATATTACTGCTACTTGAGTTGTTAGGGCTTGTTCTTAGGTTTACAGTGCTACCAGTAATTGTTCCTCCTAGGACAATATCAACCAATGAGCTGTGAATATACGCTGGATCGTTACGATACTTGTCCGTTTGAGGTGGTGGATTTAATTGAAGCTGTCTAGCTGCAGCCTGAGAAAGTGTCAAGTTATACTGTGTATATGTGACAATTTCTTTTGCCTTTAATAGTTCAGAAATTTTATCTAACGTCTTGGCATCAGCGATTCCACTCACTGGGAGGTTATAGTCTCGTTGAAACTTCCTTACTTCTTCCTCTGTTTCCGCACCGTAAAACGCTGTTGGGTTATTCCAATGTAACCCGTAGCCGAGTCTCA
>NZ_SNUY01000056.1 GCF_004376175.1 Halalkalibacterium halodurans
TTAGTACGAAGGAGGACTCAAGATGAAGTATAACCAAAATCACAAAATCAAGCAAATCACCGAATCAACACTCGTTATTGGCGTGGATATCGCCAAGGAGAACCATGTGGCTAGAGCTCAAGATGCCAGAGGAATTGAATTTGGCAAGCCAATGAACATTGAAAACAGCAGAGCCGGATTTCAACGATTTCGTTTGTGGATGAAGAGCCTCATGCGAGAACATGCCAAACCGGATGTCATTGTAGGTTTTGAGCCCACAGGGCATTACTGGATGGCATTTGCCCAGTTTCTGCGCCATGAAGGGATTAAGTATGTTGTCGTCAATCCGATGCATGTGAAGAAGAGCAAGGAATTAGATGACAATTCGCCCACCAAAAATGATGTAAAGGATGCCCGAGTCATCGCTCAATTGGTCAAAGACGGACGGTACTCTGAACCCCAAGTCCCCACTGGCATATATGCTGAATTACGTAATGGGATGAACCTGCGAGACCGTCTACAAGAAGACTTACAACGCGTTCGGGGGCGTATTCTCAACTGGCTGGATCGCTTTTTCCCTGAATTTCATGAGGTGTTTAAGATTTGGGAAGGAAAGGCTGCACTGATGACGCTAGAGGCGTTTCCTCTCCCGCAAGAAATCATCAATCTGGGTGCGGAAAAGATCCTAAGACACTGGAAGCAAGAAGTGAAACGAGCCATAGGGATCAAGCGAGCCAATGCGCTTGTGGCGGCCGCCAAGCGTTCTGTTGGTCTTACGGAAGGTCTGTCAATGGCTAGGCAAGAACTCCAAAGCTTGATGGAACAATACCAGTGTTTGTGTGGACAAATGGAACAGCTCATGCAAGATGTAGAAGCATTACTAGAGCAGATTCCAGCTGTGCCCTACATGATGAGTATTCCAGGCGTGGGACTAGTGACAGTGGCTGGCTTCCTGGCTGAGGTTGGCGATCTGTCCAACTACACGCACCCACGACAGGTTCAAAAACTGGCAGGATTCAATCTGCGAGAAAATACCTCAGGCAAGTTCAGAGGTCAAACCCGCATTACCAAGCGGGGACGCCCCAAACTGAGATCCCTGTTGTATGCAGCGATACGCCCCATGGTGGCGAAGAATCGGGAGTTCAAGCAAATGCATGAGTACTTAACGACACGCTCCGAGAATCCGTTGAAAAAACAACAATCCATGATCGCGTTGTGCTGTAAGTTGATTCGCGTGTTATTTAGCTTAGGACACAAGCGTGTGTCTTACAATGGAGAAAAATGTCTCGGACACATCCGCTTGCAACAAATACAGAATGCTGCTTAGTCATGTTGAAGAAACACAAATATCTTTAAATATCTAGGTGTGCAGATCCTTGAAAAGCGAAGCACGGAGAAGCCTGTTGATTAATTTCACCATTCGGGCATAGACCCTGCAAAGGAGCTTTTACAGGCCTCCACCTCTGGTTAGGTTGGACGAAGGAATGTGCGGGCAAAGACCCTGAGAGAAATGGGAGGGTAACCCCCAGAGAAATGTGGAGATCCACTGGTGCGATCATATTTTTAAAGCGAGAAAGCATGATCTCTACCAGGATGGCATTCATATTTCCAACAAATGCATGAAATGCAAGTTTCATCTAATCAGAGGATAACAAAAGGCAATGAAATTCTAAGATATTTAAAGCATTTTGAAGAAAATCTTAATTTATAGAGGGAGGCATAAAATTATTTGAAACAAACTAGAACAATTAACTGGAGTGGTTACACTTGGAATGTAAAGGACACTCACGGGGGGAAATGGGGCCAGGGCCAAACTATTTTTCAAGTAGCCATGACAATGTATGGGTCGATGACGCAGGGAGGCTTCATTTGAAGGTCACAAGATGTAATGATATATGGTACTGTGCTGAAATATTTAGTACGCAAACGTTCGGTTATGGAACGTACCGTTTTTTCATTGATGGACGGCCTGACCAGTTTGATCCCAATATCGTATTAGGCTTATTTACGTATGATAGTATCTCCGCCGATGCCCCAGCAGTTTACCACCGCGAAATTGATATCGAATTTGCAAAATGGGGGGATCCACACGCCTTAAACACTCAATACAGTATCCAACCACCAAAAGCTTCTAACACTGAATCTTTTCAAACATTACTTAACGGATATCGGTCAACTCATAGCTTTAAATGGAGTCCATCAGAGATAAAATTTATGTCGCTTCACGGTCATTACTCAAAACCACCAAACCCTCTAGAATGGTACCTTATTAAAGACTGGTCCTATACTGGAGAGGATATTCCGAATACGAGAAACGAAAAAGCACATCTAAACCTTTGGTTAATGGATGGTAGGGCACCTATCGATCAACAGGATGCTGAAATCGCGATCACAAAATTTGAATTTGAACCACTGAATCATTAAAACATCATATTGTAACCTCGTTAACTTGTAGGGGACGAGGTTATTTTATATTTAAACTTTTGTGCACGGAACATTAGACTGTTATCCTTAAGACTATGATCGAACAATAAGAAATAACCTGACAGAAAGATGTCCAGTCTAATTTATTTTTTTATTTTTCGTCTCATTTCAAAGAATACTTCAGAAATTGAGACAAAACACAAAAATCAAGAAGTATTCAAAAGAAGTATTTTAACTAGTGGTTTGTCAAATGCAGTTTTTAGTAGATAGAAGTTTCGCAAATAATTTTGGTTCCTATAATATATATTATGTAAACTAAAAATATAATTTAACCGGTTTGTCTTATAAATTCTTATGGGGTCTTCGTCCACGTTTCTACTGTGTACAAAAATAGCCTCTTGCTAACCACACTAAAAATAGCACTATGTCCACCAAACCCGAAACCAATTAGTGGACATAGTATACTTCAGCTCGAATTGATTGTTCAGTACATATTCAATAAATTATTTAATAAAATGACTAAAATTGTTGTTCTGTAAGTGTTAATTCCCCTTTCTCTTTTTCATTAAAAAGTCCTAACCCTTTTGATCAATGGGATAAGGCATCCTATTTTTTGCCTTATTTAAACGAAACGATACTCGGATAAAGAGTAACGCAATCACCACAAATACACTGGCTATCCATGTTAAATGAAACAAATTTACGTATTTAACAATCAGACCGCCTAACCCAGCCCCCATGGTCATTCCAATATTCATTAGGGCGGTGTTAAAGCTGAGCACGATTTCGGATGACTGAGGTTTTAAAGAAATAAGGTAGAATTGTTTGGCTGGCGTGGTCGTCCATGTTGCTACTCCCCAAATCATAATAGTCAAAAATGTTCCTACTGTGGACTGTAGGGTAAAAGTGAATAGTAATAATCCAATGGCATGAATGATCAAGCTGATAGATATGGTACGAGCAGGCCCCCATTTATCTACTGCAAACCCACCAAAACGTGATCCAATAAAAGCGGACGTCCCAAGGACAAATAATGCGACACTGATCATTTCCAGCGGCATTCCTGCTTCTCTGCTTAGTAAAGGTGAAATATAGGCAAAGACCATCGTGTATCCTAAAATCCAGAAAATGGTCGTTCCTAAGCCAGTCATTAACCGTCTATCCTTCATGATCTGAAGCTGTGTTGTAAATGGAAGTGGTTTGTTCGCTTGAATTTCCGGAAGCAATTTATAAAGTGAAATTATAAGAAACAACGAAATAAGCGCGATAATAAGAAAAATATAACGCCAGTCGACGTAAGCAGAGAAAAACGTTCCTATTGGTACACCCAAAACAAGGGATACCGTAAAACCAGTAATAATTTTTGCGATCGCACTTCCTCGCTTTTCAGGAGAAACTATTTGGGCGGCATAATTAGTCGCCACCACAATATAAAGCCCCCCACTCATCGCCATCACCACTCGGGAGAACATCAACAACGAATAGGAATAACTTACAAAAGCGATTAGATTCCCAATCAGAAAAGTGAAAATAGCATACATAAGGACTTTCTTACGGTTATACTTGGCGGTTAGCAAGACAAGAATAAGTGCACCGGCTGCATAAGACAAGGAATACATAGTAAGCAATTGACCAGCGGCAGCAATTGAGACACCCAAGTCTATCGAAATGATTTCAAGAATGCCTGAAAAAACAAATTCGGCGGTTCCTGTGACAAAAGCTCCTAAAGATAGTAAAAAAATAGTCAAGGCTGTTTTTTTGTTTGACATGTTATCTGTCTCCTTCAATTATCGATGTTGCTTTTAGTGTAAATGCCGTGTTAACATAAGTAAAATTGATGTTTTTAATGCAGGAGATGAGTATACACTCATGACAATTGTTCGTTTTGAAGTCCTCACAAAAGTAGTGGAAGTTGGGAGTTTTACAAAAGCTGCCGATAAGTTGAATATGACTCAATCGGCCGTCAGTCATGCTATTTCCAGCCTAGAATCGGAATGGGGAGTCACCCTTCTGATTCGGGATCGTAGAAAAGGTATCTCTCTGACGGACATAGGTCAAAAAACACTTCCTCATATTAGGGGAATTTTAAATCGTATGGAGAAAATCAATCAAGAAGTGGCTTTATCCACCAATTTGGAAACTGGAACGATTCGAATTGGCACGTTTGCTAGTGCATCCTCCTGTTTGCTCCCAAAACTGCTGGTGACTTTTGAAAAAAAGCATCCGAACATTGAATTTATTTTTTATGAAGGAACATATGAAGAGATTAGCGAATGGCTGCAATCGGGAATTATAGACATCGGTTTTGTTGTAAAAGGTCAATCGAATCCTGAATTTGATGTTTTTCCACTTATTAAAGATCAAATGGTCGTTGCTTTTCACCCTGAGCATTCCTTCGCTCAACAAACAACTGTTGAGATAAAGGCTTTAAAAGATGAACCATTTATTATGCCAACGGGCATGTACCAATCTCATATACGTGAACTATTTAAAGAAGGCGCTATTCAACCTTCCGTACGCTTTGAAGTCAAACTGCTCTTGATATCGCTCAGAAAGAGAAGCAACTTGCCATGCAAAAGGCTGATCATTTCTTTTTTCATTTTCTCCAAAGACTCCGGATTTTGGTGGTCCTCCTTGAGCAGCAGCTACATTGCCGATCCCCCCTCCAACTAATAAAGAGATCGCTAGCCCAGCAACAAAAGGCTTTTTAAAAAGTGTAATCATCACAAATTCTCCTTTCGTAGCAAAGTAAAATGCAAAAAATACGGCTTTAACTAAACCTCCTTTCAATAAAGTGGCGCTGTCGATAAAAGAAAGGGCTTTCATAAAGTTGTGAAAAAATTAAATCTTTTACCTACTGGCTACTTATAATCCCATTATAGCAACAATAAACTTAGTTGATCCAGCGAACAAACTAAGTTATTTCAAAATAATCCGAATGTTATAGTAATTAAAACTTGTATTTAGTCCTATTTTAGTTGTCTTAAAGATCGATTAGTCCTAAGTACATGCTTTATGCCTTTTTCGTCAACAAAATGAAAGCATTTTTTATTACAACCAAAGAATGCACTTCACCGTCGAGATAGTGAAACAGGTCCACTTCTTCTTAGAGCTAGAGATTCAGCTTGCCTGGTAAGTGTTTTACATTTGATTCCATTCCCCAATTCTTTTTAAACACCGTATAGATCGTTACAAGGATTAACAAGAATAGAATAATTGGTTTTAAAAATTCAGATGGAATCAGTGAACGATATAAACACCTAAAGCCGATCCGACGATGGAAAGAGGCAATAAGGTAAAAACGAGTTTTTTGTTGATATGGCCAGATTGCAAAAAGTTAATCGTACTTGTCAATACTCCCATGGTTGCTACTGATTTGTTCATTCCTAAGGCGACTGAAGGTGGCAATCCAGCAAACAACAAAGCAGGAATTGAAATCAAGCCACCACCTCCGACAACCGAATCAATAAATGCTGCAACAAATCCTGATGCTAATAAGAAGATCAAAACCTCGATACTGATCTTGCCCATTGCCCTCTCCTTCCCTCCGCTAACATCGTAAGTTTTATTCGCTCATTATCGCATAAATGGAATAGAGTGTATATAAAGGCAAACAAACCATTGCACGGCAGCCCATTCTAAATCTACTTTTTTATGATATTTATCACAAAATAATGCCAATCTGCTTTACAAAATTGTAATATATTATTAAATTTTATTGTATAGGTCTGAAAAAAGGAGAATCCTAATCAACCATAATAGATCTGACTTATGTTAAATATCTCTTTCGAAAGTGCATTGTATGATCAAATATTTGAAAATCATTTGCACAGTAATGCGCAAAATAGAGATTACAGCTGTTTGTTTAATAGAAAGGATGAAGTGTATGGGGTTAATTAACGTATTGATTGCTGATGACCAGACCCTTATGAGGGAAGGCCTGAAGACGATCATCGATCTTGAAGACGATATGAATGTGACCGGTTTAGCAAAGAACGGAAAGGAGCATTCCTGTAATGAAGAAATTTGAGGATTGAACAAAAAAGAGCCCTCTTGGTATGATACGAGGTGTCCAATCGTTGCAACGAAAAAGGACCCTTAATTGATACCCAAGGAGGACTCGTAATGAATTATACTCAAAATCGTAAACTTGCGCAAATCACACCATCAACATTAATTATTGGCATTGATATTGCCAAAGACAAACATGTCGCACGTGCTCAAGATGATCGAGGATTAGATCTTGGAAAGCGTTTGGTCTTTGAAAATCGAATCTTTGGCTTTGAAGCCCTCGTTGAGTGGGTAAAGCAACACCAAGAAAAACACAAGAAGAATCACGTCATTTTTGGCGTAGAACCAACAGGACATTATTGGAAGAGTCTTGCTTACTATCTAACGGCAAAAGGTTACGACTTTGTCGTCGTGAACCCAATGCACGTTAAGAAAAGTAAAGAACTTGATGACAATTCTCCAACGAAAAACGATACGAAAGACGCAAAAGTGATCGCCCAGTTAATCAAAGATGGGCGATACTCTGTACCAAACCTCTTAGATGGCATATATGCGGAACTAAGAGAATGCGTAAAAATTCGAGATCAGCTTACTGAACAATTAATGATCACAGAAGGTCGCATTCAAAATGTGATTCAACGCTACTTTCCAGAGTTTTTCGATGTGTTTGGAGATTGGGAAGGCAAAGCCGCTCTCTGTACCCTAAAGCTGTTTCCGTTCCCCTCTGATATTCATAAAAAGACACCAGAGAGGGTTCTTCAAGAATGGAAACCGTATGTCCAACGAGGAGTTGGCATTAAGCGCGCAACGAAGCTTGTAGAAACAGCCAAAAAGAGCATTGGAATTGAAGTAGGCTTGAAATTTGCCAAGTGTGAACTGAAGAATCTTATTGAGCAGTATGAGCTTTTTAAGCGGCAATTAGAAGAGTTGGATCAGGAATTAGAAGCCATCGTTGAAACATTACCTGGTGCCCAACAAATGATGAAAATTCCAGGCTTAGGGGCGGTGACTGTTGGATTATTCTTTGCGGAAGTTGGGGACATTTCAAAGTACTCTCATCCTCAACAATTAGTGAACTTAGCAGGGCTATCATTACGTGAGCACAGTTCAGGTAAATTTAAAGGGCAAACAAGGATTACAAAGCGAGGAAGGAAACGATTACGCCGAGCCTTATATTTAGCGATTCGTCCCCTTGTCGCCCATAATTCAACATTTAAAGCCCTGCATCACTATTACACCAAACGCCCTGAACGCCCTTTGAAAAAGCAACAATCTTTGATTGCCTTGTGTTGTAAGTTACTACGTGTGTTGTTTGTCATTGGTCAAAAACAGTGTGAATTTGATGGTTCAAGATTAATAAAAGATATTCCTCAAATGGATGGATTACAGGCAGTGTAACCTTAGAAAGCAGATCACCCAAAGTGGCTTGACACGGAGCCTCTGCGGGCATGGCTCCTTGGCGAAGCGGCGAGTCATCCAATGATTCGCCCATGGCTAAGGAAGCCTACCATGCCCGCCACTCCATGTAAAGCCGTGCATCATCTGTATACTTACAAATAACAAACACCAATAGTGCAGAGTCGGAGTTTATTTTCACCATACGGGCTTATGACCCAGCAAAGGAGCTTATCCGACCTCCACCTCATGGATACGCAGGACGAAGGAAGGTATGGATACCAATCCGGAGAGACATGGGAGGGTTAGCGACCGTGAGTAGCGTGGAGATTTATAGGCACGGTCATACTACTCAATTACCAAACTATACCAGTTTGGACGTTAGGATGGATTATCCCCTGTAAGAAATTTTAATTCGTTCTACTTCTATCCAGTAGTACTGGTGAGATTACTATTTGGTGTTAGTGAAATTTGGAGAATACATGAGTATTAGCGAGAAAATTAAACTTTATTGAGGGAGGTATTGGATCAAATCCCCTGCCTTCTTCCCCATGTGATCTTAATGGACATTCAAATGCCTATAATGAATGGGATTGAATGTTTAAAGGTAGTTAAGAGAATTTATCCCCACATTAACGTATTGATGTTAACAACGTTTGAAGATGATGATTACATTATTGAAAGTTTGGTCGGTGGAGCCAATGGTTTTTTGTTGAAAGATTTAAATTATGACCAACTGATCTATTCCATACGTCAATCGGTTGATGGACAGATGTTAATCCCTAACTCCATTGCCGTTAAGCTAGCCAAACAGCTCTCTAAATATAATGAGCTGACTGAAGTGGATTTACAAATTGAAAAGTTAAAAAAAGAAGGGTTGCATTTTTCTGAACGGGAACGACAAATTGCCTCCCTTTTAGCCCAAGGATTGACGAATAAAAAAATTGCCGAGAAACTTTATATTACGGAAGGTACTGTGAAAAATTACATAAGTGAAATTTATAGCAAGATCGGGATCCGTGATCGGATGCAAGCTTCCACCTATTTGCGAGATTTAGGAATCAATGACTAGAGAGCTAGCCAGAAAGTGCAAGTTTAAGCTATCTGTCTTGTAACAGCTTCACACGAATTGACTACCTCTTTTCATTTGAAGATACATATAGGGGAGATATGATCTCATAACAGAATAACCAAGGATACTACACCTATAGATTCTTCTTGATTACAGAAAAACGCTTATCTAGTCTTTTAGAACACTAGATAAGCGTTTTTCTGGCTAAAACTTATAAAAAAAGTTATGCATTTAATTGTATAGTTTCATCATTTTTACTCACTTTTTAGTTGAATATTATGGAAATAATAAGCAAGCTACCTAGAATTAATACGCCCTTAATGACCGTTCCCTCTTTAAATTACAACTTCCTCAATATGTTATATAAATTACCTTTGTTTTTATTAATTTGTACTTAGTATAGCAAGTTTGTTCTTTATAAAGAAATGAAAAGTTGATAAACCTTCTCGCTTCCTTTATAATGTTCTTTATAAAGAACAATTTCAGTAAGGAGAGGTTGACGTTGAGGTCCATCCCCTGTTTAACCGAACCATTTTATGCTAAGTTAAAAATTATACAGGTTCATAGGCGACAGATCTCCTCTAAGGATTCGCTTGTTCAAGTTATTGAATTAGATATGAGAAAGCTTCGGTTTCGATCCGATTTAAAATTTCCTGTCTCTTCTAATGTTGTTTATGCTTTGTATGCCGAATTACTCGACTGTGAGTTTGAATTTGTTGGAACGATCGTTAAATCGATTTTCTTACAAAAACGAGCGGGCTTTGAATATCAACTGAACTACCTTGAAGGCGTACGTACAAAAAAGCCTTCAGCCGGTGCACTGCTTTCTGCCATCGCCTTTCTCGAAGCACTAGGTCATGAAGAAGGCCAACTAAACGCAAAAGCCAACAATCTCTAACGTTCTGATTGTTGGCTTTTCCATTTTTGGAATTCAAGATATTCCTTAAATTGGTCTTTGCTTATCCCTGATTCCATTGCTTCCTTGACTAGTTTCTTCCAATCTTCATCAAGCTCTTCTCTGCTAGTAGTGTCTTGTGTTGATTGTAATAAAGATTCGACAGAAACGTCCAGCACTTGGGAAATTTTTTCTAAGAAGTGAATGGATGGATTGGTTTGAATGTTCCGCTCAATTGAACTAAGATACGATTTGGCCACTCCTGCCCGCTCTGCTAACTCGGAAAGAGAAAGCTCTTTTTCCAATCGGTACTTCTTTACACGTTCTCCAATCATCAAGACCGTTCCTCTCTTTGCTTACCGAATTCGTTGTCATCATTATAACAACGAATTGAATGTTCTGTAAATAGAACCTATTAGATGATCTTGATTTTCTCTTTTTGTGAAACAGTTAAAAAGGAGCGGACTTCTTCAATAGTTAATCCTATTCTTTTTGCCTCCACGATTAATGCATACCATTCTTGATCAAGAACTTTTTCTCCATTCATCCTTGTCCCTCCACAAAAGATTTGATCCAATTACACATAGCCGTTCCCATAACGTCTCAGAAATCTTTGTGACTACGAATCCCTTACCTATTTTAAATAACATTACGTCATAAGTTTAGTTACTTCGGTCATACTTCCAGTCATAATTTATTTGTGCTTTCTGAAAATTTTTGACTAATTTGTCGGTTCATTAGTATAGGGCCTCGGTCATCTCGGCTTGTACAATTAGGCGATGGGTCGGATCTTTCACAGGATCACACGTAATGAGCGTAAGTACTGGAGCTGTTCCGTCATGTTGTAAAATGTCGATATTCGTAGGTTCAACAACTGTTATACTGTAAACCGTATATCGATACATGTGATTATTCGTTGTGACGGTAATGACATCCCCTACTTCGACTTCATCGAGCCGATTAAATTGCCTACCGTATGTTCGACTTCGGTGAGCGGCGATCGCTGCGTTCCCTTTTTCTCCGATTGGTGATGACTCAATCATATGGCCGGCCCCAACTTTTAACGTCTCTTGATCAACACCTTGTAAGACTGGGAGCTTTAAAGAAATTTTCTCGATCTCTAATACACCGATCGCATGTGGTTCTTCGCTAGAAAGGAGGTGTGGTTCTTCATTTGAAAAGGCTTCAAGCTCCCTATTTATTTTTTCATATGAATCAATCAATCGGGTTTCGTAGAACGAATAATACTCGGTCTGTAATCTTGGAAAAAACATAAAAAGTAAGCCGAAACTAATGAACAAAACAGCTGTAATCGTTCTCATGATCCTCCTTCTAGCGACTCCTTACGATTTTTTCGGATGAGAAAGACGATACCGATTGAAAGAAGAAGAATCCCGATCAAATACATCCATGTCTGCACGGCTTCACCTGTTTGTGGTAATATCCCGCCCGGTCCACTCATCGAACCATCTGCTGGAAAATCAATTGGAGGCTGGAGCGTGCTTAACCGACCTTCCGAACGAATCTGAAAGACAATGTCAGTCTGCAATCCTTGATATTCATTACCTGCCTCTTCTGGGAAAGTGACTGTAATAAATAACACATCGTCTTCACCTGAGGATAGAGCTCTTGAATCTAGCTTACGAAAATCTTTTAATTTTCCTGAGTGCAACGTCTGCCATTCATCTTTAATCGTTACATCCATGATGTTGTATAGCGCTTTCGAGCCTGAAACAAAAGAAGCTGACAAGACATAAGTACGATCATCCCCCTGGTTTACTATTATTAGTTCACGCGGAATCCAATCCCCTGGCTTTAAATGGTCCACGGAGAATAAAACATCTGCTGGGAACGTTTCAATATCGATCGTTGGCATCCGATCTGATGTAGCATATCCTGTCGTTGGAAATAAGAGCAACAAGAAGCTTATCATCAGTATCATTATCCTCAATATAATCACCACCCCACGAAAAAGAAAATCCATCCATTTTATGAGAGATTTCAGCGACTGTTGGTTTTAGCTTTACTTCTACTTACCTACCCTCAACGCGCTTCACTACTAAATTTTTGTATGAATCATCACGTTGAAGAAAAAGTCAAGGCAATGGACGTACATCACCTTGACTCCTATCGGGTTTTCGTTGTATTTAACGCGCTTGACCTGGTTTTTGTGTTGCTTCAAGTTCATGAGTAACTTTAAGTGTCAAGCCTTGATATTTATTTTGAACGAATTCTCTTGAACCTTCTTTCCGTTCATCAGTCGGAACGAAAGTAATTTTCATTTTTAATCGATCGGTATGACCGACTGGTAAGTCTTTTTTACCTGATTCCCAGATTAGCCACCTGCGATAGTTATCCGCGATATTTCCAGATTGACTTTCGAGTTCAGCTAATGTTTTTCCAGAGATTTCTGGAATAATTTTTCCTTCATTGCTTAGGAAATCGACTCTTAATTGGGTAGCAAAGTCAGCTCCCTCATCAGAGGATTTTAATTTCTTACCATTTTTATACACTTCTGTTTGTGTGAACATAAGTACTTCATGAATATCAAGTGTTCCATTATTTGTAATTGTAAACTTGCGCGTCATGTGGTCTCCGGGCTTCAAATTATTTACATCAAAGACGATTGTTGGATCAACACCTAGATCGATTGTACCGGCAGCAAAGGAACTCTCAATCGTTTCCACATCGTTAAACCACGCATACGTTCCTCCACCTAAAAGTGAAACCCCTACCGCTGCGGTAATAACCGCCATCCCTACTTTTCTTTTAATTGTCATAAAGAGTCCTCCTTAAATATTCCCCCAAATGTTAGGTTGAAGGGGTTTTTTATCTATGAAAACCGCCAAATGCGGATTTCATCATGAGGTTTGATCCACTTGCTTTTGCTCCTGACGTTTTTCAAGCGTCCCAATCGCTCGCCAAAGCGTAATGATGGAATACAAGATAAGTAAAACCCCAGGAACAATCATTAAGAGTGCCGTTCCTTCTTTCGTCGTTGCAAATGTGAGAATGTATCCTAGGTACGGGACAGTAAATCCTGTGTATTCACCAACGACATTGGCTGCCAGTACAGGCTCAAGATCAGCCGCGTCATTGTTATCCCCTTTTGTTACATATTGAACATGGTCTCCGTTTTGCAGCACCTCTACAATTCGGTGCGTGACAAGTGTATTGTCTTCTTTTAAAAAGGTAATGACATCTCCGGCCTGAAAACCAGTTCCATTGCCTTCTACTTGTTTCACAGCTATAATCGAGCCTGTATGGAATGCAGGCTCCATTGAGCCGGAGAGAACCACATTTAATTGATGACCAAACACGGTTGGTTTTCCGCCAGAGGCATGAGAAATAATCGAGAGCATCGCGACGGAGATCATTAATAGAAAAAGAAGAAACGTCATTGATTTACTAATGATTTTCAGTATCTTCATCGGCACCTTGCTCCCCTCCAGTTTCAAGATGGTTCTGTTTCGTGCGGCCTTCTTGCTCCTCTATGTCAGAATGCTCCTTTTCTTCGTTTTTCGGCGAAGGAAAATCGCTAGACTCGTCTTCTTCCAGGGTTGTGTCTTCCTCAAATGTCTCTTTATCTTCCTCCATTGAGCTTCTTTCTGCTTCGTCTATCTTTTCTTCAGGCTGTTTACAATCTTTCAAAACAAATGCATCCCCATCTTGCCAAACTTCGCCTTCTTCAGGGTGCCCCTCTTCTTGATAGACTTTAAACTTATAGCGACCTGGTTCTGTTGGTTCGTATGTCAATTCCAATGTTTCTCCTGCTTTGAGAGGATCAATGGTACCTTCATAAAGGATTGTTTCATCCGTAAACGTTGGCTTGCCTTTCAAGTTTGGATCAAAGTACACAACATATGTAATGCTTTTTTTCATGTCACCGTCGCCAGCATTTTTAATCGTTACTGATAGTTCTTCACAAGAACCTTTTTGCTCCCCTTGTAGGAACGTGAGAGAACTACCCCTCCATTCTTCTTTTACGTCATCTTTTCCATCGTCCCACTCACCTGCGTTCGTCGAATGTTCAATGGTGACAACTGCATTGAAGGAAGCAGTCGTAGGCTGTGTGATGGAAGCGAGCGAAAAACATAACAAATAGATAAGAATAAATGTTTTTACAAAAATAGAGAAAGCTACTTTCTTTTTTTGTCGAGCAGTTAAGCGATCTTTGCGCAAAACTCCATCACCCCCAGCAGCTTCGTTTTGTTCTTTATAAAGAACTAACACTGTCAGTATAGATCTATACATTAAGAAAAGAAACCTCTGTAAAGAACGATAAGGACGATATAACGAACATTTTTCACACATTCTCTTTGAATAACTCATGATTTCTCACGTTTTTGTTTTTTATAAAGAACAAAAAATGACATGAATCAAGTTCCTTAATGGATTTAGTTATCCTTTCGGTTATGTTGTCGTTAAACAGATGACGACTAAGGTTCGTTCGAAAAAGCCCTCATCCTCTTACTATATAAAGTGAAAAAGCTCACCTTAACGGCGAGCTTTTTCATTATTATAAAAGTAGGCATTCGTTAAAACATTATATTCTATTTAAAGAACGAATTAGTGTGGTTCACGTGAACGAAGGTAATCAATCCGTTGATCGATGCAGCCGTAGCTTGCTTGACAGGGACTTGCCAAATAAACAACGAAAGTCCTGCAGCCACAAGAAATGAAATTGGCATCGCTTTACTTGCAGGCATCCGCATCCCAACTAATAAGACCCCCACAACAATAATGGGTAACAACGACATAAAGGCTAACCAGCCGGTGGTCAATCCGCCTCTCCCCTTTCAATAGATTTAGACTATCTATATGAAAGCGACCATCTTCGCAACGTTCGTTAGGAGCTGTGATGGATCTGTTCGTATGTGTCGATAGACGAACATAGTCGCAAGCTTGAGATGCGATGAAAACTATTATGTAAGGAAGCACTTCCACCTAAGGTGATGGAAGTGCTTATTCATTTACACGAGTTCTTTTGCGATTTTTTGTTTAAACTCTAGGCGCCGACGATGCAAGATCGGTTCTGTATAACCACTCGGCTGTTCTGTCCCTTTTAACACGAGCTCTAATGCTGCTTGGAAGGCGACAGACTGCTCAAGATTATCAGCCATTGGACGGTAAGCGGGATCCCCGGCATTTTGTTCATCCACTACTTTTGCCATGCGTTCCATCGTTCGAATCACTTGCTCCTTACTTACGATGCCGTGACGAAGCCAATTGGCCATATGTTGACTCGAAATGCGCAAAGTGGCGCGATCTTCCATTAATGCTGTGTTATGAATATCAGGCACCTTAGAGCAGCCGATCCCTTGTTCCACCCAACGCACGACATAACCGAGAATCCCTTGGGCATTATTATCAAGCTCTGCTTGAATGTCCTCATTCGTCCAGTCGGTAGAGCCAGCTAGAGGGATTTCAAGAATCTCCTTGCGATAGCACGTTTGATCATCTGCAAGTGTCTTTTGAATGGCAGGTACATGGTGGCGATGATAATGAATGGCGTGAAGCGTCGCTGCTGTTGGCGATGGCACCCATGCTGTATTTGCTCCAGCTTCAAGTTGACTTCCTTTCTGTTCCATCATCTCGTTCATATGATCCGGCATTGCCCACATTCCTTTTCCGATTTGAGCTCGGCCTCGGAAACCACAAGTTAGGCCCGTGGCTACATTGGATCGCTCATAGGCTGAGAGCCAGCTAGACGACTTCATATCCCCTTTGCGAATCATCGGGCCCGCTTCCATCGATGTATGAATCTCATCCCCAGTTCGATCCAAAAATCCCGTATTGATAAAGACGACCCGTTCCTTTACTTTCTCAATGCATGCTTTTAAATTTAGGGACGTGCGCCGCTCTTCATCCATGACGCCGATTTTCAACGTATGACGTTCCAAACCGAGAATGTCTTCAATTCGATTAAACAATCGATTGGCAAAAGCCACTTCCTCCGAACCATGCATTTTTGGCTTTACGATGTAAACCGATCCTTTTTTTGAGTTTCGGAATGTGCCATTTTGCAACAAATCATGCTTAGCAATTAGGCTCGTAACGATTCCATCTAGAATGCCTTCTGGCACTTCCTCGCCTGATTGCGTTCGAATAACAGGCGTGGTCATTAAGTGTCCAACATTCCGGATAAACATGAGCGAACGCCCTGGTAGCGAGAACGTTTCTCCATTTGGTGCCGTGTAGCTTCGATCCTCGTTTAACTTTCGCTTTTTTGTTTTTCCTTCTTTCGTAAACGTTGCTTCAAGTGTTCCTTTCATAAGACCAAGCCAGTTTTGATAGACAGCTACTTTGTCTTCAGCATCAACAGCTGCGACGGAATCTTCACAATCCATAATTGTGGTTAGCGCGGACTCAAGGACAATGTCCTTCACCTTTGCCCGATCACTTTTTCCAATTGGGTGTCTTGCATCGATTTGAATTTCTACGTGAAGTCCATGATGAAGAAG
Source organism: Halalkalibacterium halodurans (assembly GCF_004376175.1). Classification (GTDB taxonomy): domain Bacteria; phylum Bacillota; class Bacilli; order Bacillales; family Bacillaceae_D; genus Halalkalibacterium; species Halalkalibacterium halodurans. The sequence continues at coordinate 16,241 of NZ_SNUY01000056.1, forward strand.
AAGAATGACAGATGGGTCTCCTTGTGAACCTTGGTAACCGACAAACTGTGTCTCGTCCTTTAATCGTGTCATCTTTCCAGATTCAAGTGTAACGACTAGTTGCTTATCCATGATGGCATAGTTGATAGCCTCATGATGAGAGCCGCTTGTAAGCGGGAACGTATGATCTAAGAAGTCTTTGGCAAACTGAATAACTTTGGCTCCTCGTTTCGGGTTGTATGTCCCCGTTTTTTCGCATCCGTCCTCTTCTGAAATGACATTCGATCCGTAAAGGGCATCATACAAACTTCCCCAGCGAGCATTCGCTGCATTAATCGCATATCGTGCATTGTTGACTGGAACCACTAGCTGTGGTCCTGCTTGCGCCGCGATTTCATCATCCACATTTTCCGTTGTAATGGTTACATGTTCAGGGATTGGCTCTAAATAGCCGATTTCTTCTAAAAACGAGTGATATGCTGAAAAATCAATGGGTCCTTTGTTTTTTTGATGCCACGCATCGATCGTTGCTTGAATTTCTTCACGTTTAGCGAGAAGCATCTTGTTTTCTGGCATCAATTCAGTGATGATTTGCTGGACACCAGACCAAAAATCGTCCTTCTTAATCCCCGTTCCAGGAAGAGCCCTCTGCTCAATAAATGTTATTAGTTTGGTCGCCACCTGCAAATTTCCCACATGTTCGTATGTTTCCATCATAACTCCTCCTTTATTTATTTAATGATTGTTTGATCTCAACACAACGGCTAGGGGAAGGGAAAAGCTTCCCGCCGTTTAGGAGATTGCGCGGATTAAACACTTGGCGTATTTCGAGTTGGGCATTGATTTCCTCTTCTGTAAAGACGAAGCGCATCTCTTCTTTCTTTTCAATTCCGATCCCATGCTCACCTGTGATGGTTCCACCAACGGCTGCACACGCCCGGAGACATTCACTCCCTGCTTGTAGCGCTCGTTCGGTCTCTCCTTCTACCGTCGCATCAAACAGAACAAGGGGGTGAAGGTTACCATCACCGGCGTGAAAAATATTTGCGATTCGTAGCCCGTATGTTTCGCTGATTTTTTGAATCGTTGAAAGCACGACCGGAAGCTTTGTCCGCGGGATCACTCCATCTTGTACGAGGTAATCAGGTGAGATGGCACCCATGGCACCAAAGCCTGTTTTTCGGTTCGCCCACCATTTCATCCGTTCTTCTTCAGATGTAGCTACTTTCACCTCGCGAACATGATGCTTTCGGCAAACGGTTAAAATACGTTCAATTTGTTGATCCATTCCGGCAGAAATGCCGTCCACTTCGATTAGCAAAACCGCTTCCGCATCAAGTAGGTGCCCGATAGGGAAAGCGGCGGCCTCCACGCCTTCCATCGCTATGCGATCCATCATTTCAAGCGCTGCTGGGACAATCCCTTCTGAAATGATGTCAGACACCGTGTGACTTGCATCGCTCACTTTGTCAAAGTAAGCTAAAACCGTCTGTTTCGCCTCTGGATGTTTCAAAATGCGAACGGTAATTTTTGTAACAATTCCAAGTGTTCCTTCTGATCCCGTCATCAGTCCAAGCAAATCATACCCAGGTTCATCCAATATTCCAGCTTTTCCGATTTCCACAATGTCCCCATTCGGGAGTACCACTTCCATTCCTAAGATATGGTTCGTGGTAACTCCGTATTTAAGACAGTGGGCGCCGCCAGCATTTTCTGCCACATTACCACCGATCGTGCAGCAATATTGGCTGGATGGATCTGGCGCATAGTAATACCCTTTGTCCTCAATGAATTGAGTAAGCTTTATATTGACATAACCAGGTTCAACGATCGCGCGGCGGTTTTTCAGATCGACTTCAAGTAAGCGCTTCATCCGTACGAGGCTAATAATGACCTCCCCATTGATCGGGATCGCCCCACCACTTAGTCCTGTTCCGGCTCCTCTGGCGAGAAAGGGAAGGTTATGATCGTGACAGTAACGGACAATGCTTGCCACTTCCTTTGTATTTTCCGGAAACACAACCGCCTTTGGCAAATGTTTATGAATCGTAAACCCATCGCAATCATAGGCTAGCAAATCTTCTTTCTTATATAGAACCGGATTGTGTCCGCTTAACAGCTCGTGAAAAGATCGGATGTGAGGATCTTCATGCTCGCGCTTCCTTCCAATCATAGTCCATCCCCTCCTTCCGTCTTCAACTCTTCCTGCTGGTAAGCCAAGTCAAGCAATTGAACCGTATGAATGATTCTCTGATTATCTCCGTATTTTTTGACGCCCATAGCCATTTGCAGCATACAGCCAGGGTTCCCCATAGACACCATCTCTACATCACTTGGGACGCACTCCATTTTTTTCTCTAGTACTCTACTAGCCATCTCCGGATGCGTAAGATTATAAATGCCGGCACTGCCACAGCACCGATCAGCGTTCTCCATCGGAATTAACTCAACGCCAGGAATTTTCAGCAATAAGTCTCGTGGCTCCTGACGCACGTTTTGTCCGTGTGCGAAGTGACAGGCGTCATGGTAGGCAACTTTTGCACGGACTTCCCCTTTTGGCTTCTCATAGCCTGTATCATACAAGTGCTTGGAAACATCCTTCACCTTCTCGGCAAATGCTTCCGCCCGTTCATACCATTCCCGATCGACTTCGCGAAACAATTCAGGATATTCTTGGAGCATGGAACCACAGCCTGCTGCATTGACAATAATCGTCTCTTCGTTTTCAAAAGCTTTCATGTTCTGCTTTGCAAGTCTTCTTCCCATCTCTCGATCACCTGCATGAACATGCAGAGCCCCGCAGCACGTCTGATCTTTTGGGAGCGAAACGTCGTTTCCGTTTCGCGTTAACACGCGTATCGTCGCTTCATTTACTTCACTGAACATGACATCCATCACACAACCTGCCAATAACGCAACTCTCTGCTTGGACTGCCCCTTAGCTTTTATGAACGATTTCTTGCGATAACGCTTCTGAACAGGCGTTGATACTTCAGGTATGACGGCCTCCATGTCTGCGAAATGCTCAGGAAAAAGGTGAAGCAATCCTGTTTTTCGCACTGCTTTTCGTATACCTACCTTTTGATACACTTTCACCAATGAACCGAGAGCGTGTAGACGATGAGGGTAAGGGAAAAGCCCACGGAGAAATAAATGGCTTACAACCTTTTTCCACCCAGATAACGGAAGAGCTTGGCGGATTTGTCCTCTGGCTTCTTCAATTAAGCCACCAACCTCTACATCTGCAGGACAAGCTGTTTCACAGGCACGGCAGTCAAGGCACGTAAACACCGGATCGGCAAATGCTTCATTCACTTCGAGCTTTCCTTCTGCTACCGACTTGATTAAATGAACGCGCCCCCTCGGCGATTGCTGTTCATGGCCAGTCAGCTCGTATGTAGGACAGGCCTCTAAACACATGCCGCAATGGACACAGTCCGCCCACTTGTTTGGATCGGGGTGATCGGACCAGTGATAGTTAGTCAATGATGGAGGCGAACAAGGTAGCTGCTTTGTGCTACTCATGATTAAATCCCCCCTACAAAGCGAGTTTGATTGAGTATTCGCTGTGGATCGATAGCCTGTTTAATCCCTTGTAACAGTTCCATGTAAGCAGGTGGTTCTCCCCATACATCGACAGTTTGTCGAATCGTAAGAGGAGCATGTGTGAGAACGAGATGTCCAGAGGCACCTGCAATAACTTGACGCAAATCCGCGATCGCTAGACAAATGTCTTGTTCGTCTCCTGTTAAGATGATCACACCGAGACCATGCCCCACACCGCCATGAAAAGAGGTAGAAACATGATATTGGACTGTTAATCGCTTACATTCTTGCAGCACCGAAAAAAGATCGAAATTTTTGACTGCTACTTTGAGCTTAACTGCTGTCTGTTGGTTGGATTGATCCAATGTTTGAATTGACTCCCTTTTTCGCCATTGATCCCAGAATCTATTGGCATCTTCTCGCTGAAAGATGGCAGCGTTCGTTCCCTTTGGCAATTGTGATAAGACGTATTGTTCTTGATAGTGAACCGAGGACGGTATATCTTCAAAGCTAATCAGAAGGCCTAACGCCACCTCCCCTGTGACTGCTTCCGTCCATGTCGAATTCATGATTTCAAGTGCAACCGGCTCCATATAGGAATCAAGTAAACTGGCGACAACATCTTCGATCAGTGTCAGTTGGTTTTCGTTGAAAAAGGCAATGATTACTCGCTCATCCTTTGGAAGCGGGCGTAGCTTTAAGGTCACCTCTGTCATGACGCCCAATGTTCCCATCGAACCAATAAACAACTTATTCATATCGTAGCCAGCCACATTTTTGACAACTTTTCCACCAGTACGAATGATGCGACCATCAGGATAGACGACCCGTAAGCCGATGACATGATCCCTAGCTGCTCCATGACGGAGGCGTTTAGGTCCGCTTTCATTTGTGGCAATCATGCCCCCAATCGTTGCAGCTTCATCACAGGGCATGTCGAATGGGAGCGCCTGCTTAAAAATGGCAAGCTCTTTTTGAAGTTTTCGTAGAGGCGTTCCAGCTTTCACAGTCACCGTCATGTCTCCTATCGAGTGGTCTACGATGCCTGTAAACTGTTGAAGTGATACGACCCATTCCGTTTCTAATAATGTCCCAGCAAACCCCCGTTTCGTTCCAGCTCCTTCAACTGTTACAAGATGCTCCTCTTCACTTGCAAGTGTCAGAACATCGGCTAGCTCTCGCTCCGTTGTTGGGACAACTTCTAGTAAACCTGTATTTCCATAGGGATCGTTCATTCGGTCACGTTGTACAACTTGGCTATTATTTAATTGTTTGACAAGTTTGGCGTGCGCATTAGAGACGATCATCTCATCCTCCCCTAACTAAGTTTCTTAATAAGAAACTTAGTTTCCTGTAATGAGTGAAAAGTAAACGCTTTTTCAAGCGTTTTTTCTTTGATGCAGATCTTATCTCGTTAGTTCCATTAAACCATCTGTTTTCCTGTTTTTCAATAGAATTGTGAGATTTTTTCGAAAACATCTCTATTTAAATGTCTTGATAGCCTAAACGCCGGGATATCTTCTTACCAATAGCTATGATCAATGGTCGTAACTCATGCAAGCGCTCTTTCGATAGGCGCATAGATGGGCCAGAAATACTAACAGCAGCCGTTATAGCCCCTTGATAGTCGAAAATTGGAGCTGCAATGCACGTAATTCCTGGCTCGTTTTCTTCCATTTCATACCCGTAGCCTTCTAAGCGTATTTTCTCTAATTCCTTCATAAACGTTTCTTTATCGGTGATCGTCCGCTCCGTATGAGGTGGCAACCCATAGCGTTCAATTAAACTAATTTGCACCTTTTCTGGTAAATAAGCCATAATTACTTTGCCGACACTCGTGCAATGAATCGGTGCTCTCCGGCCAATTTTTGAATGGGTTCGAAGTGTCTTTGTCCCTTCCAGTTTGTCAATGTAAATCATCTCCCCTTGATCATATAAAACGAGATGGACGACCTCATTTGTTGTTGCCTCAAGCTGTTCTAAAAATGGCCGCGCTTGTCGGCGAATGTCGATCGATTCTAACAAGGTTGCGCTTAACTCTAAATATCGGTAACCTAGACGGTATTTTTTTGTTTCTTCATCTTGCTCAATAAATCCGTGTTCCACAAGTGTAGCCAAAAGCTTATAGGCTGAGCTTTTTGTGAGTGATAGCTTGGCTGCCACATCGGTAACCCCTAGTCCTTGTTTATGTTCGCTCACAAGCGAAATGATCGTTAATGCTCGATCGACGGATTTAACCATATAACCTTCCCCCTTATGGCGCTAGCCCCATTATAGCACAATAAAAAAGCACTTAACCGAACGTAAAAAAATAAACCATCGCACCGATCAGCATGAACGCGACGAACCGCTCGCCTAATAATGAACCTGTTTTTGTAGTAAAAGGAAAGCGAACCCTCGTTTTTAAAGGATAAAATAAACGAATCCCCTGAGATGTCATCGCATCGAGAATAAAATGGCTAACGACCCCACTTAATAGTCCGAGTGTGATGTCGGTTGAATAGACTGGTAGCCAGTTCAATAGCCAGTAGATTCCTAGTAAAAAGAGGAGACTGTGGGTGAACGAACGGTGACCAAATGTTCGTAAAAGCACTGTTGAAACAACTGGTAATGCGCGGCCAACCATCGATCTCGGGTGACAAATGTCAGGAATAAGCGCGCCAAAAAGAGCCGCGCTATAATAAATGATCGGTTGCTCTACACTTAAAGCATTAAAATAGGCCATCGCTGCAGCAGCTGTAAATCCGCCGATAATATGTGTTGGTCCTGTCATGATGTTCAACTCCTACTGTAGAGAGAAGCTACATGTCACCATAACCCTTCTCCCTTTTATCCGCCTCACCGTGTCATCATTTAAAAGTCAATAGTCGGAACCTCTAGGGCCTTGCCTTATGACCGTTTCTCAATGATGAAACATGAAAAAACGAGGGCGGTTATGATTCGCCCTCTTTATCATCAATCAATGAAACCTCTTTCCAAACGTTAGTGACTACTCCCGTTTTGTCTTGATCTAAGACAAAGGACCCGTTGCTATAACGATCACTTCGTCTAAAAGAGGAAGGATCAACAGTGACGATAGTTCCGTCCTCCGTTTTGATGAAGAACGTATCTGAACCATCGGATATGCGTTTGCAGGCTACAATGTGGTGAGGATTTTTCTTTAATTCACGGAGCATTACGAGCCCCCGTTTAGCCCGCGTTGATTTGTCAAATTCAGTAATGGAAATACGCTTGACTCCTCCGCGATGAGTGACGACGAGAAATTCAACTCGGTCATTGAGAGTAAAGGTGGTCGCATCGACTACCACATCATCGTTTTTTAAATTGATTCCTTTTACACCAGCGGCTCGTTGCCCTACTTGACTAATTTCGTTTTCGCTAAACCAAAGACCGTAACCAAAGCTTGTCGCGATAAACACTTCTTCATTTCCAGATGTACGCATAACAGATACGACTTCATCGTCGTCTTTAAGCTTGAGTGCCATCAAAGGCTTGGAGAAACGCTGCGCTTTGTAGAGTGAAAGCTGAGAACGTTTAGCCATCCCTTGTCTTGTGATAAATAGGAGCGACTCCTCCTCCGAAAACTCTTTCACGGCAAGTGTTGTTAAAATGTCATCATCCTTATCGACCGTGACTAGGTTGGCCACATGTTGACCGTTATCTTTCCAGCGAATATCAGGTAGCTGGTGAACTGGTAAATACAAGTAGTTCCCCTTTTTCGTAAACAACAAGAGAGTATCTTGTGTGTTCATTTCATAACGGCCTAATAAATAGTCGCCTTCTTTCATACCTGGGAGTTCCCCGTTTGAGGCTGCGTACGATCTTAGGCTTGTTCGCTTCACATATCCTTCCTTCGTCACCGTCACCATCACATCTTCTGATGCGACGAGGACGTCCATTGTAATTTTGATCTCCTCGATCTCCTTTTTAATGATCGTCCGGCGCTCATCAGCAAACTGTTTTTTAATGGCCAATAGTTCCTTTTTAACGACCCCGATGAGCTTTTTTTCACTGGCTAAAATCGCTTCTAATTCGTGAATACGCCGCTCAAGTTCCGCAGCCTCTTCTTCCAGCGTAGTAATGTCTGTATTCGTCAAACGATATAGCTGCAAGGTGACAATCGCCTCTGCCTGAGCTTCCGTAAAGTCAAATTGGGCGATCAAATTATCCTTAGCGTTCTTTTTATCTTTAGATGCTCGAATCGTTTGAATGACATCATCTAAGATCGAGATCGCCTTCATGAGCCCTTGTACGATGTGCTGACGATCCTTTGCTTTTTGCAAGTCATACGTCGCCCGTCGGATAATGACATCTTTTTGGTGATCGATGTAGGCTTGGATTAAGCTTTTTAATCCCATTAATCGAGGCGTCTTGTTGTGAATGGCCACCATGTTAAAGTTATATGTAATTTGCAAATCAGTGTTTTTGAACAAATACTGCAAAATCCCGTTGGCATCGGCGTCTTTTTTAAGCTCAACGACAATGCGCAATCCAGTACGGTCCGTGTCATCACGAACCTCCGCAATCCCGTCCACCTTTTTGTCAAAGCGAATTTCATCCATTTTTTTTACGAGGTTCGCCTTGACGACCTCATATGGGATTTCCGTAATGACAATTTGCTGTTTACCACCACGTAGATCCTCAATTTCAGCTTTTCCACGTACGACTACTTTCCCTTTTCCCGTGCTGTAAGCTTGGCGGATTCCTTCGATTCCTTGCACGATTCCACCTGTCGGAAAGTCTGGCCCTTTTATGACCTGCATCAGCTCATCTAAAGTAACGTTTGGATTCTCCATTTGCATAATGACCCCATCGATCACTTCCCCGAGATGATGAGGTGGGATGTCGGTTGCATATCCAGAAGAAATTCCCGTTGAGCCGTTGACGAGCAAATTCGGAAATTTAGCTGGTAATACGACCGGTTCTTGTTCAGAATCATCAAAGTTCGGGATGTAATCCACTGTTTCTTTATCAATGTCACGTAAAAGCTCTGCCGCTATTTTTGACAGTCGCGCTTCCGTATAACGCATCGCCGCTGGTGGATCGCCGTCAATCGAGCCGTTATTCCCGTGCATATCAACAAGAATGTTACGCACTTTCCATTCCTGGCTCATACGGATCATCGCATCGTAGACGGACGAATCACCGTGTGGGTGATAATTCCCGATCACATTCCCCACGGTTTTTGCTGATTTTCGAAACGGTTTATCCGCCGTATTGCCGTCCCTGTACATAGCGTATAAAATTCGTCGCTGTACTGGTTTCAGGCCATCCCTTGCATCAGGCAACGCCCGCTCTTGAATAATATATTTTGAGTAGCGACCAAAACGGTCACCGATCACTTCTTCTAATGGGAGGTCTAAATAACGCTCTGTTTGTGCCACCCTTATTCCTCCTCAACTACTGCTAGGTTTTCGTTTTCTAAGATGTTTGTTTCCTCTTCCAAGCCAAACGCAACATGTGATTCGATCCACTTACGCCGCGGTTCTACTTTGTCACCCATGAGCGTGGATACACGCTTTTCCGCACGAGCTGCATCATCAATCCGAACGCGAATCAGCGTCCGCGTTTCAGGATCCATTGTCGTCTCCCAAAGCTGGGTTGCATTCATCTCCCCAAGTCCTTTATAGCGCTGAATCGTATACCCTCGTCCAACCTTTTTGATCGCTTTTTTAAGACCATCCTCGTCCCATGCATACTCTACCACTTCTTTTGCTCCTGACCCTTTGCTTACTTTGTAAAGGGGAGGTAAGGCAATATAGACCTTGCCTGCTTCCACGAGCGGGCGCATGTAACGATAAAAAAACGTCAACAGCAACACTTGGATGTGCGCACCATCAGTGTCAGCATCAGTCATAATGACGACTTTGTCATAATTGACATCGTCGAGGGTGAAATCGGCACCTACGCCTGCACCGATCGTATGAATAATGGTGCGGATTTCTTCGTTCTTCATAATGTCGTCGATTTTTGCTTTTTCCGTATTAATGACCTTTCCACGGAGCGGAAGAACGGCTTGGAATTTCCGGTCCCGCCCTTGCTTTGCCGAGCCTCCTGCAGAGTCACCCTCCACTAAGTAAAGCTCATTATGCTGCGGATTTTTCGATTGGGCTGGGGTTAGTTTCCCACTTAAAAGCACATCTCTCCGTCTATTTTTCTTTCCGCTGCGCGCTTCCTCCCGGGCTTTCCGTGCCGCTTCCCGCGCTTGTGCTGCCTTAATCGCCTTGCGAATGAGCATCGAACTCATTTCAGGGTTTTCTTCAAAGAAGAAGCTGAGCTTTTCAGAAACTAGGCTGTCAACGGCAGAACGAGCCTCAGGTGTCCCGAGCTTTCCTTTCGTTTGGCCTTCAAATTGTAACTTCTCCTCAGGAACACGAACAGAAATAAGAGCGGTAAATCCTTCGCGAATATCCGATCCATCTAGATTTTTATCCTTTTCTTTGAGTAGCTTCGCTTTTCGAGCATACTCATTCACAGCACGAGTCATCGCGGTCTTTGCGCCAAGCTCGTGGGTTCCCCCATCCTTTGTCCGCACGTTGTTTACAAACGAAAGAACATTCTCGGTATAGCCGTCGTTGAACTGAAAGGCAAACTCAATCTCAATCCCATTGCTCTCACCATTAAAAAAAACGACTGGATGAAGCGTTTCTTTATCCTCATTTAAATATTCAACGAACGCTTTAATGCCATCTTCATAATGGAAAACTTCCTTCGTATCGTCTCGAAGATCCACAAGTTCAATCTTAAGTCCTTTTAATAAAAAGGCCGCTTCGCGAAGTCTTTCTGAAAGTGTTTCCACATTGAAATTCGTCGTGCTAAATACCGTAGGATCTGGCTTGAAATGGATCGTCGTACCTGTTTGGCGAGTTTTCCCTTTCTTTTCTAGGGTTGTTGACGGCTTTCCTCCATTCTCAAACCGCTGTTCATATACCCAACCATCACGCTTAATCTCAACAATGAGCCATTCGGATAAGGCGTTTACAACAGAAGCCCCAACGCCGTGAAGCCCTCCACTTGTGGCATAACCGCCTTGTCCGAATTTTCCTCCTGCATGGAGCACAGTTAAGATGACCTCTGGGGTGGGCTTGCCTAACTTGTGCATTCCCGTCGGCATGCCACGTCCTTCATCTCGCACCGATACGCTCTGGTCTTTATGTATCGTCACATTTATATTCGATCCGTAGCCAGCCAACGCTTCATCGACCGCATTGTCGACAATTTCGTAAACAAGGTGGTGGAGGCCACGGCTATCTGTACTACCTATATACATTCCTGGACGCTTGCGAACAGCTTCCAGTCCTTCTAATACTTGAATTGCATCATCGTTATAGACGAAATCCTGTCTTTGTGCCAAATCTGGTACTCCTTTCACTTTTCCGTCCGCTCATTTTCTCTCTTTTATCATATCATACAAACGCATGTTCGGACTGCATTTTTCCTTTATGCTCTTCCATTGTACTGTTTCTTTCGGTAATCGCAACCTTTTTCTAGATCCTTCTCTATCATCGGTGCAATTTCCTCTATTTTTAACGATCGATCGCCACTTTGTCAAAGGAATATAAAAGAACCTCACATTAGTAACAAGTAATAACTACATGATTCACGATACGAAACAGCCCCAAGTGCCATGACTCGGGGCTGTTCTCTCATGCTTTGAATTTAGCGTGCTCCACTTTGATGCAACGATTCATAATTGACGTTACTCCGTGCTGTTGTAAATAGTCGTAAGCTTCTTTGTTTTCCAGACCTAACTGTGCCCAAAAGACTGGTGCACCAATCTCAACCGTTTCTCTCGCTACGTCCGGTAAGTGTTCGCTCCGTCTGAACACATTGACGATGTCCACAGCTCCTTCAATATCTTGCAAAGAAGGTACTGCTTTTTCCCCTAACACTTCATCGACGGTCGGATTGACTGGTATGATCTCATAGCCGGCGTGTTGCATAGCAGCAGAGACCATGTATGACGTTCGGTCAGGGTTTCCAGATAAGCCAACAACCGCAATCCGTTTTGCCTCTTGGAGAATTTGTTTGATTTTTTCATCGCTTGGATTTGTGATCATGATCGCATCAACTCCTTTTCTCTTTTCAGCATTAGTAAAAATAAAGCTTCCCATTCGATTTTGTCATCACTTCTAATGGAAAAAAATCCGAAACGCGCTCAGACATAAACCATTGTCTATCTTTTGTCACGGTTATAAAAAGTCCGTGTTCATCACCGATGGCACGAAAATGTTCGGTTCCTTGGTCCCAAACCGGATAGCCAAGGGATTCAAATAGCTTCGTTTGTTCACCTAGCTCTGCTGTGACTATACCTACTTCGCTTACATAAAGAAGCTGCTCCGATGGCACGAAAGGCTCGGATGTTGTTTGATTCAAATTATGGCGAGCAATCCATTCAACGATATTGCCTGCAGGGTCTTCAAAATAGAGGGCTTCCGCGTTCCAACGCGGAAATGGGACAACGTTCTTTCTTTCATGCTGCAACAAAGTTACTCGTTTTTCCAGCCACATTTTCGCCTCTTGCAACTTATTGCTCGGAATGTTGATCGCATAATGATAAAACGGCTCACCATCATCTTCAAATTGTTCAAACGTTACAAGTGTGCTACCTACAAGGATTGTAACCTGAGAGGTTGTTTCATGGGTAACCCGCAATCCCAATGTTTCTTTGTAAAACGATTTTACTGAATCAAGCTTCTTCGTCGCAAATGTTACGGCTTCAAATTCCATGAGTCAACCTCCTTCTCTTCAAGTTAATACCATCCTATGACAATTGTCGCTGAAAACATGCTGGATGTCTAGCGAAAGAAAAAGAGACCAGCAAGATAAGCTGGTCAATTGAAAAAATAGAGGTGTTACTTGTATGGCTTTTCATGAAGCTAAGTATGGTTCATTACAAAGTTTAACCGCTTACATTTTCTTTGTCAACGCTTTCTTTAAGAAAACGGGAAAAGGGTTCCGCGCAGCCATTGACCGCCGTCAAGGCTAATGCATTCTCCATTCATATAGGTAGCTTCTTCAGAGAAAAGATAAGCTGCAAGACCTGCGATTTCCTCTAATGTACCAAATCGTTTCAAAGGAACCGTCTGCAAAACTGCCTTCTGAAATGTCTCGTTTAGGATTAGCTTCTCAGCCCCCCCTGTTCCTTCAATTGGTCCTGGAGCAATCGCATTCAACCGAATGCCGTACTTTGTTCCCCATTCTACGGCAAGCGTGCGAGTCATTGCTAATACTCCCGCCTTAGCGCTAGCCGAATGAACAACTCCTGCTCCTGCAGTCCACGCATACGTAGCGACCATGTTTAGGATATGTCCTTTTCGTCCGTCCTTAATCCACTCCTTCCCAACCGCTTGTGTGCAATGCCACGTTCCATTGAGAACGATATCAATAACCGATTTCCAACCATTCAGAGACAAATCTTCAGCTGCGCATAAGAAATTACCCGCTGCGTTGTTAACAAGTCCGTCTATCGCTCCGAACTCTGAGAGCGTATCTTTCACCATCCGTTCCACATCATCAGGATTCCTGACATCCATTTGGACGGTCAACACTCGTCCGGAATCTTGTGCAACTTCGCTTTTCGCCGTTTCGAGACGCTCTTGATCTCGTCCTGTGATCACAACATTTGCCCCTAGGGAAGCAAACCTTGCCGCCATTGCCTTTCCCATTCCATTGCTGCCACCCGTGACAATGATTGTTTGATTTTTCATATAGTTCCCTCCAATGTTTTGAACGTATTGTCAAAACTTTATATAAAAATAGGCTATTAAATCCTATGTTAGAGGGCTTTATAAGCAAAAAAATTGCCACTCCCTGATTTCTGTAGATAATTGAGGTTACCACACATGTATTTTGCAATA
>NZ_SNUY01000057.1:0-15090 GCF_004376175.1 Halalkalibacterium halodurans
TGTTCCCTTCGCCCTTGATTGACCTCTGAATAAACCATTGGTGTGTTTGTCAAGAGCGATAGCGTGGCATTTCCACCTAATAAATGGTAGGTAGTATGAACCGTGCTAGTTTTTCATAGAACTTTTGACACTACCTAAATCTGCGAGAGATGTAACGAGCAAGTAGGTTCATAAGGAAGGTAAAGACGAACAGCGTCATCGCTACAGCATACAAGCTATAGTAAATCGTCGAGCCAGCTGGAGCGTCTCCTCCTGTCACTTCCACAATATAAGCCGTCATTGTTTGCATCGATTGCGTCACATCGAATGTAAAGTTTTTCGAGCTGCCGCTTGCGATCGTGACGATCATCGTCTCACCAATCGCTCTTGAAAACCCAAGAACAAACGAAGCGACAATTCCAGAAATAGCTGCAGGGATTACGACTTTAGTCGTTACTTCTAGCTTTGTTGCCCCGAGTGCAAGTGCTCCTTCACGCATAGCATTGGGTACAGAGCTCATAGCATCCTCAGAGAGGGAGGCAACCATTGGGATGATCATAATGCCCATGACAATTCCAGGACTTAATATATTCGTTGCTTCCAATCCAGGAACAACGTGTCGTAATAAGGGAGTCACAAATGTGAATGCAAAGAAACCATAGACGATGGTGGGAATTCCCGCCAACACTTCGAGCATTGGCTTCAACGTTCGCCGCAAGCGATCAGACGCATATTCACTTAAAAAGATCGCTGTCATTAAACCGATCGGAATGGCAACCACCATCGCAATGACTGTAGAAATTAACGTCCCTGTCAACAACGGCAGCACGCCAAATTCGGGATTTTGACTTAAAGGCTTAAGTACTGTCCCTGTGAAAAAGTCAACGATCGGTATTCGACTAAAAAACTCAATCGTTTCATGTAATAACGTATATAAAATTCCAATCGTTGTCAGAATCGAGACCGTCGCAATCACAAGGAGACATTTTGGAATTAACTTTTCTGCTAAATTCGCCAAGCTCTTCGTCTGCCTGTTTTTTTCAATCATCTCCCTTACATCGACAGCGCCCCTGACATTTAATTCGCTGTTGTTATTCATGGAGATCACTCCTTCCATCCCTTGTAGCAATAGATAAAGAAAATTCGGTGATTACCAAAGCCTTTAAAGGGCAACAGAGCGGCAGTTGCACTTATACTTCCACCTAAAATTTTGTCTACGTTAAATGACCTTCACTGCTAAAATTTTTTTCTTAAATCAAATGCAAGCAAGAAGATGAGAACTTTTTCAAGCTCTCATCCTATGCTCGTACACAATTGTTTTATTTTAGTCCTTCTAAGAAATTCACATACTCTTGAACTTCTTCTTCAGGTAATGGTGCAAATCCAGTTTCGCCGGCAAATTCGTTTACATTGTTTACAACGAATAGAGCAAAGTCTAGCACTTCTGGCTTTTCTTTCGCATGATTTACGTTTAAATATGTGAACACTGGACGAGTAAATGGTGCATAATCACCATCTTCTGCAATCGTCTCTAGATTAGGCTCAACTGGTCCATCACCGAAGTCAACATGAACAGCTCCTAGTTGATCTTGGTTGTTCACATAATAACCGAAGCCAAAAAACGCGATCGCATTTGGATCTTCAGATACTAGGTTAACAAGAGTAGAATATTCTTGCTGCAAGTTAACGTTATCTACAAGATCTTGCTCTTCCATAATGACTTCATAGAAAAACTCATACGTACCGTGGTTTTCGTTAGGTCCCATAGGATTAATTTCTTCATCTGGAAACTCTGGGCGGATGTCAGACCATTTTTCCACTCCACCGTCTGCAGCGAAAATGCTGATTAGCTCTTCTTTTGTTAACTCTGTCGCCCAGTCGTTGTCTGGGTGAATGACAAATGTAAGACCGTCTAAAGCAACTTTGAATTCTTGAACGTCTATTCCAAGCTCTTCTGCCGTTTCTTTCTCTTCGTCCTTGATCTGACGAGACGCATCGTTGAAGTCTGTTCCGTTTTCTACGAGAAATTTACCAAATCCAGCACTTGTTCCAGCGCGGCTTACCTCTACTGAAACGTTCGGTTGCTCGCTTATCATATACTCTTCAGCAATGGCTGCCATTAACGGATAAACCGTACCAGAACCATCAACGACAACACTACCTTCAAGCTCATCGCTTCCAGTAGCCTCCTCTGTCGTTTCTTCAGGAGCTTCCGTTGTTTCTTCATCCCCTGGCTCTGCTTGTGTATCTTCTCCCGATCCACACGCAGCAACGATGACCATAAGCACCGTCATAGTAAGTAATAGCATGAACTTTTTGACATTCACAGAATTGTCCTCCCTTTTTTATACGGTTGTTTACTATTTTGAGCGACATGGTTTTTGTCCCTCCACAATCCGTAGTATAGAGAGAAAATATTAATCACATATATACTAAACGTAAAGGTTTTGTAAACGGGAGACGAACCTTGTCTAACCATCGTGTTTTTACTAGATTTACTAGAAATTTTGTCCTCTTATGTGGTCGTATTCGCTTAAACCGTAAAAAGACCGCCTCTTTCATAACAATGTAGAGGCAGTCCCTGTGTTACGGTGCTCATTCTATTAGCAGCAAGATCTTTTTGCCAGAAAGTCGCTTTTACATACACCTGTCTTTGGTAATTGAAGCTCCACACGTTCGGCTTCTTTCTTGCTCCCTGCAAGTGATGCAACAATCGAACGTACTTGCTCATAACCTGTGGCAAGCAAAAAGGTCGGTGCCCTCCCGTAGCTTTTTACGCCAGCAATATAGAAATTTTTTTCCGGTTGTCTAAGCTCCTTTTCCCCGTGGGGTCTCACTGTACCGCAGCTATGAATGTTCGGATCGATGAGAGGTGCTAATGCTGGCACACTTTCTAGCTTCGAATCCAGTTGATAGCGAATGTCCCGGTGATAGTCAACGGTTGGTCTTGCACCTGTATTGGCCACAATTTCATCTACAAGCGGGAGGGAAATAGGGGATTCATTTTGTACCCCAACTATGCTTAAACGACCTTCCACTCGGTCAATTTGCTCCATTTCAAATGAAGAGATCAACTCCACCTTCTGTTTCGATAGCAAGGCTTCTAACGCTAATCCAAGCTGGCCTCGTGCCGGTAATGCGTCTTCCTGCCCGCCACCAAACAACCCATTCGGACTGTTTCTGCGAATCGCCCATAAGATCCGAGTGGATGGAGCGGCTTCCTTTAATTGAGCTAAATCAAGCAATGTATGAATCGCAGAGTGGCCACTTCCTACAACAAGTATCGTTTTCCCTTCATAACGGCTGCGATCTTTTCCCTTTACATCAGGAATACCATAATAAATCGAGTCTTTCGCCTCCTGCTCGCCAATGGCTGGTACCCCACCAGCCCCGATCGGATTAGGGGAGAACCATGTCCCTGTAGCATCAATCACCGCCCTCGCCCTAAGAGTCTTTTGGTCGTTATCTTGCTTGTAGCGAATGATAAACGGTGTGTTTTCCCGATTGTGATCCTTGATTTTATCGATACCTTTTCGATAAATCGACTGAACCGGTGCATTCGTGTAAATATACGGCTTTAATGCCTTCGTTTCAGCAAGTGGCTGTAAATAATCTCGAACCAATTGTTCTCCTGTCGGTAAGTGGTCTCCAGCGGGCTCTTTCCAGCTTTCTTTCTCTAACAGAGATTTTGCTGCTCTGTCGATGTTATATTTCCAAGGAGAAAACAATGAAACGTGCTTCCATTCTAAAATCGAAGCTCCGACTTCACTTTTTCCTTCAAATAAAACAAACGGAACGTCCCGAACCGCTAAATGAGCTGCCGCCGCTAATCCGACAGGCCCTCCACCAATGATTGCTACAGGTAAAGAATTCATGTTTAACCGCCACCTTATATCAATTTTTTTTGATTTAATAACTGAAGAAAAATCGCCTATTGGCGAGCATAAAAGGAAAAAGAAAGGAGCAAACCCTCTGTCCAACTTGCATTCCCTCTACTGCGGGCGAAAAACACAGCACAATTGTTCAGAGAGTAATGCTTTAACTGTTTGGTCTTTCAAGCGATAATAGTTCCATTGACCTCGCTTCTGACGTTCAATTAAGTCAGCATCGAGCAAAATCTTCAGATGATATGATAATTTCGATTGAGGTAAGTTCATCATCTGTTGTAAATCACAAACACAGACCTCATGATGTTGGCATAACTCATACATGAGTAATAAACGTTTTTCATCGGCTAATGCTTTAAATTTTTGCTCAAATATCTTAAAGTCTGGCTTTACTGGAATAAGCTCGATATCCATTGTGCACCTCCTTTATCAACTTTTTTTGATTTATTGTTAGTTTACACGATGCCTGTTAGTTTATGCAAGTGTTAAATCAATTTTTTTTGATTAACTTTCTCTGATGCTCTAGTGATTTTCAGACTAAAACTTTTTTAAACTCATGTAATATTCCTTTGTGTCTTTATCAAATTTTTCTAAAGCGTATCGGAGAGTTACTCGAGGCATGATAGCTCCAAACTTGTCTAAAAATTGTTTAAGCCTATTTTCATCTTTTTTTCCTGCTTCCCGAAGCCAACTTCCCACCGCTTTATTGATCAACCGGTCGTTTTGTCATCTCAATTCTCCCTTCATGAATGGTTTACGATCGCTTAAGGATAGAAGGTTTTTCTCTTCTACTGCAATCACCTGAAAAATTTCATAGTCAATCTATCCTTTCGCTTTTTAGATGATCGATCCTCTAATCCTTCTTTAAAAGTTCAATATTAACGAATTAGTGAAACGTTTTTTGCTCTTTCGGATGACATTCTTTCTAGAAGGGTAATATGATAATAATTCATTCGACGAGGGTACATTGAAAAATACAGTTGCTCAGAAAGGATGGTTCATATGGATGTTTCATTTGTAAGAGATTATATCAATCTTGTTGATCATTTATCTGATGCCTTACTGCTTGTTGACAAAACGTACGAGTTTATAGGAATGAGCGCTGAGGAATGGGGAAGGTTGTCTTCCCAAGAAAAGCGAGGTTACTTGCAAACGATGGCCGATGATGTCATTTATGCGCTAGGGGCTATGCAGAAAGTACGTGTCGGTGAAAGTATCATTTCTTATGAACACCCAGCTCAGGCCATTATTGTCAACAGCGCGAACCATGTCGCACATGTCATTCGGCTGAAGTAAAGTTACGTTCCCCACGTCCTTCATTTTTTTATCATAACATAAAAAATAACCTCCTATGACATCAGCATCATAGGAGACCAGTGGTTATTTTCCTGTTTCAGCAAATGTTTTAATGCGCTCGCCAATTTCATCGCGTACCCGACAGAAGACAGCCCATTTTTCTTCATCGGTTCCTTCCGCTTTTGCTGGATCATCAAATCCCCAATGCACTCTCTCTTTGTTCGAAGGGGTTGCAGGACATACGTCCGCTGCGTGCCCGCAAAGGGTGACGACTAGGTCGGCTTTTTGCAATAACTCTTGATCAATTGTATCCGACGTCTGCTCGGAAATATCAATTCCAATTTCCTTCATTGCTTTCACAGCGTTCGGATTAACACCATGGGCTTCAATCCCAGCTGAATAGACGTCCCATTCGTCTCCTAAATATTTTTTCCCCCACCCTTCGGCCATTTGACTCCGGCAAGAATTTCCTGTGCATAGAAAGTAAATCACCTTTTTATTCATTGCTCTCTCCAACTCCTTTTTCTGTCGTTATGAAATAAGCATTAGCCATAAGTAAAGACCGACCAATGTAATAAATAAGGTTGGTACAGTCAGAATGATTCCAACTTTAAAGTAGTAACCCCACGTAATTTTCATCCCTTTTTTCGATAAAACATGGAGCCATAATAAGGTGGCTAATGAGCCAATCGGCGTAATTTTCGGTCCAAGGTCCGAACCTATAACATTGGCGTAAATGAGCGCTTCCCGCATGATCCCCATAGTATTTGTATCAGCAATCGCTAAGGCGTTAATCATGACCGTAGGCATGTTATTCATAAGGGAAGATAAGATGGCAGCAATAAATCCCATCGCCATCGTACCGGCAAACAACCCTTGGGCCGCTGCAAGTTCAATAATGTCGGCCAGAATATTAGTTAAGCCAACATTGCGCAGACCGTAAACAACAACGTACATCCCGATGGAGAATACGACGATCGCCCATGGGGCACCTTTTATAATTCCAGTCGTATTCAGCGCTTTGTTTTTTCCACTCGCTCTCCGGAAAATGAGATAAAACACAAAGGCAATTGGCATCGCGACAAAGGAAACAGGGATATGAACAAACTCACTGACGAAATAGCCAATGAGTAGGACAGCGAGAATAACCCATGAGAGTTTAAACATCGCCTTATCCTTAATCGCTTCATGTGGCTTTTTTAACTGTGACAGGTCGTAAGTTTTTGGCATATCCTTTCGAAAATAAAGATATAGCACCACGATGCTAGCAGCTAATGCAAAAAGGTTCGGCACGACCATTCTTGTCGCATACTCGACAAAGCCAATGTTGAAAAAATCGGCAGACACGATATTCACCAAGTTACTTACGATTAACGGCAACGATGTTGTATCGGCGATAAAGCCGCTCGCCATAACAAATGGAAGCACCATCGCTTCCTTAAACTTTAGCGCTCGCACCATGGCGAGAACGATTGGCGTTAAAATAAGAGCCGCCCCGTCATTCGCAAATAAGGCTGCAACAATCGCCCCTAATAACGTAATATACAAGAACATTTTAATCCCACTCCCATTTGCCACACGGGCCATATGGAGAGCAGACCATTCAAAAAAGCCAATCTCATCCAAAATAAGGGAAATAATAATAATGGCAACAAACGTTAATGTCGCATTCCACACAATTCCCGTCACCGCTTGAACATCAGCAAAATCAACGACACCAGCAAGCAGGGCAAGCACTGCTCCAATGGTTGCTGACCACCCGATTGATAGCCCGCGTGGCTGCCAGATAACGAGCACAAGCGTAAACAGGAAAATGAGGGATGCTACAATCACAGAGGACAAACGTCTCCACTCCCATTCTTAGGTTTTTTTAATCACAACATACTCGCAAACCGTCTTTTTCTAGTTCTCTTAATCTTTCTGTCTGGTCTGGGATATGGTTAAGTAACGACGCGACCATGTCGTATGCTTCATGCTTTTTATTCACACGAAAAAAGATCCATTGGCCTCGCCGTTCTTCCTCGATTAAGCCCACGTCGCGAAGCTTGCGAAGGTGTTGGCTAATCGAAGGCTGACTCATTTGGAACAGCTCAACAAATTCGCAGACACAGCACTCGTCTTCAAGCATCAGGGCCACCATCGTTAACCTCGTTTTATCTCCAAGCAATTTTAACACTTTGGCCGCAGTTGCAACCTCCATTTGCTGTTTTACAGACGCCATGGATTACACCTCACTTTCCCTATCCATCATCAGTATATAAACATATACTTATATACGCAACTATTAGTACATATATTTTATGTTAAGTGTTTGTAAATTCGTCTAATATATAAAGAAAACCCTATTTGCCAGACAAGTAAGGTTTATAACAGAAATTTACACGTCAATCGTTTGAATAACTTTGGCAGGATTTCCAGCAACAACTACATTTTCTGGAACATCTTTCGTTACTACTGATCCCGAGGCAATAACAGCATTATTTCCTATCGTCACTCCAGGATTAACGATCGCTCGGCCACCAATCCAAACATTATTCCGGATCGTAACCGGTTTTCCATATTCAGGACCCTCCACTCGCTCAAGTGGGTGAATGGGGTGGGTAGCTGTATAAATATGGACTCCCGGAGCAAGCATACAGTTTGCGCCAATTCGCACTTCACAAACATCTAAAATAACACAATCAAAATTGGCAAAAAAGTTGTTCCCTACATGGATGTTATAGCCATAATCACATCGAAATGTTGGTTCAATATTGACGCTTTCTCCCATAGAGCCGAACAGCTCTTTGATCAATTCCGTTCGCTGCTTCTCCTCAGTTTCTGTCGTTTGATTAAACAGACGTGTTAACCGTCTTGCCCTCTCTCGATCCTTGACTAGCTCTGGATCCCATGCCTTATATCGTTCTCCTGCTAGCATTTTTTCTTTTTCTGTTCTCATCTCCAACCTCCCGACAAAATAAATAGCGTTGCAGTTAACCAGCTAGCAACGCGCGGTTTGTAGAGTAGGGAGCTAGAATGTTTACCATTCTTTCACCCAGCCAGTATTCGCCAAAAAAATTTCCCCTTGGTATTTTGTTTTTACCTCAGCTACAAGCTGTTCGTGCTGTCCATGATGAGGCAGATGGGTAAGTAATAGTTGACGAGCGTTGGTGCGCTCAGCCAAAATCCCGACATCGAAGCTGTTCATATGACCGTAATCAGACAAGTCGGTTCCTCCATAGGCGCTACATTCTGCAATTAATAAATCACAGCCTTCAGCGAAATTGGCTAATTCCGCAAAATAGCTCGTATCTGCCGTGTAAACGAGCGATTGGCCTTCGACTTCAATCCGCATCGCATAGCAAGGAACGGGATGCTTCGTTTTAAAAAATGAAAATTGAAATGGACCGATAACCTTCGGGTTTAGTCCGTCATACGTCTCTGACCGAACGACGTGCTTATAGCTTAAAGAAGAAAAAGTCTCTGGGTCGTCACGATGGCCATAGATGGTCGCTTGCTTTTTTATTCGACCTTGTCCCGCTTGAAGCAGACGAGCATAATGAAACACACCGATATCAGCCATGTGATCTTGATGATAATGGGAAAGGACGATGCCATCGAGCTCCTCCAGAGGACAATAGGCTTGCACATGTGACAGCACCCCACTGCCGCAATCGAGCAAAAGCTTCGTTTCACCTTGTTCGAGCAAATAGCCAGATGTTGCCCCTTCTCGCCCTGGATAACCATGCCAGTAACCGATCACCGTTAGCTTCATGATTGCCTCCTACAGATGATAAAATTAGCTCTGCTCCTTTTTGTTTTCACTTTTTATCCTGAGCCGAGATTTTTCAAGAATGAGTGTCAATTGTGTAATTAGCTTTCTTCGATCCTGTTCAGACTCCGTTTGATTAATCTTATCTTGAATCGATTGAATCGCTTCCCTTTCTTCTTTCGTTAATTGATTGAAATTGGCCATATCCCTGCTCCCTTCAGCAAGTCTTGTTTCAAAACACCAGAACTGAGGGGCTTTCATCCTACTTTCACTATATCACAGCATAGGACGAGGACAAAGTAAAGATGATGTAATGTTTGTTACCTCTATGTCACCATCTCTTTAGGTAAACGACTAAAATTTGCTTGCAAATGAGCGGATGATCGATTATCATAATATTCAGAAACTCATACTCTGGTCTTTGGTTTGCCCCCAAGACCAATCAGTATTGAGAAGCAGGTGACCCTTTTGTTTGATCAAGACTCTATTTATATCGTTGGTGAAGCGAAGTCACCGTCTAACAATCCGATTACACAACAATATAAAATCTTTTTTATCGGCTTTGTTGTCGACCGAAAGACAGGGAAAATCGTTGATGCGGATGTCTCATCCATCCTTCCATTAACGAGTACGTTTATTCGCCACCTGCTCATCGGTCAAAACATACTTGAGCCAGAAACTATAATTCAAATCATTGAAGACCGCTATCACGGCTCTTCGCAAAAAGCGATCATTGTTGCGTTACGCAACGCCAGCCAAAAATTTCAACAGCTTCATACCGTCTAGCTGCTTGATCCTTACCGGATGAAACCCAGCTAAATTCTTCAATGAAGAATTTAGCTGGGTTTTTTATATTTCTATTAAGAAAGGGGGCTCTGACTTTTCTCAATACTTTCCTAGATTTACTGAAAAGGAGCGATGTTTAAATGATTGAAAACGGCTTTTTGTTTCTATCGATCCTCATCGGGATGACCGCCCTCATCGTATGGGCAGAGTACAAAATTGGCGGAAAATTTTTCAAATATGTACCAGCCATCGTCCTCATTTATTTAGGTGCTGCCTTTATGAACACCTTTGGTTTATTTGGCGATTCAGAATCGTTAAGCAACACGAGCTATGGGGTGCGCAACGCCCTGCTACCCGCCATGATTTTACTTATGCTTCTTCAATGTGACCTTCGTAAAATTATCAAACTCGGACCAAAACTATTAATTACTTATTTTGTCGCTGCCTTTAGTATCGTTTTAGGGTTCACCCTTACCTACCTTGTGATGCAAAGCTTTTTCCTCGATGATACGTGGCGCGCCTTCTCTGCATTAGCTGGTTCATGGACTGGTGGATCGGCCAACATGGTCGCCTTGCAAGACATTTTAGCCGTGCCTGAAACCATTTTTGGCTATGCATTGATTATGGATACGATCAACTATTCGTTTTGGGTGATGGTGATGTTCTGGCTCGTTCCATTTGAGCGTATGTTTAATCGATGGACAAAAGCTGATACGAGCAAATTAGAAAGCATGAGTCAAGAAATTGCAGCAACCGTCACCGATGAAAAGCGGGAACCTACGACCTTTGTTCATATGATCGGTCTCCTTGGTTTCTCGCTCTTTATAGCCGCTTTGGCCACCGTTATTGGTGAGAACCTCCCTCAAATTGGTACAGGGATAAATGCGATGACGTGGACGATTCTCATCGTATCGATCGTCGGACTTCTTTTAGCCTTAACACCGTTTGCGTCGATTCCAGGTTCAATGGACATCGGTCGTGTCATGTTGTATACGATTGTTGCGATCATTGCCTCAGGGGCCGATTTCTCCTCCATTGGAGAAATTCCTGTGTACATTATCGCCGGATTTATGGTTTTGCTCTTCCACGGCTTGATTCTATTCGGGTTCGCCAAATTGTTTAAGCTCGATCTGTTTACGCTTGGTGTTGCTAGCCTAGCGAACATCGGCGGTATGGTATCAGCACCTGTATTAGCAGGGGCCTTTAATCGGGCTCTGATTCCTGTTGGGGTCATTATGGCACTCATCGGAGGATTTATGGGGACATGGTTCGGTGTCCTTACAGCTGAGATCTTATCAAGACTATAGAAAGAAGGTTAAACGTGAACATTCGTACTTTCTCGATTCATGAACAAACTTACGCATTAAAAGAGCCGTTTGTCACCGCCTTGCGCACCGTGACGGAAATAGAGGTCATCCATGTCATCATCACGCTTGAATCAGGCGCCATAGGACGAGGAAGCGCAGCCCCGACTTTTCCGATCACAGGTGAATCAAAGGAAAGCATGATTGCAGCCATTAACGGACCGATCATGACAGCATTGATGGCTCGCTCCATGTCCTTTCAAGAAGCGCTTCAAACCGTTCAAAATAGCTGCGCCGGGAACACAAGTGCTAAAGCTGCAGTCGATATCGCGCTTCACCATGCGTACGCCCAGTCTCTCGGCATTAGCTTGCTACAACTACTAGGCGGGGCTTCTATACCATTAGAAAACGACATGACGGTCAGTCTAGACGAAAAAATAGCGATGGAACAACAAATGCTTCGCCATCTGAATCATGGGTTTCAAACGGTGAAAATCAAAGTTGGAACGAATGGAGTAGAAGACTTAGAACGCATTCTTCATCTTAGCCATTCTGCCGAAAAGGGGGTGATCTTCCGAATAGATGCGAATCAAGCGTGGTCACCGAAGGAAGCTGTACAATTTATCCGCCAACTGGAAGCACAGGCAGTCCCTGTTCAATTTGTCGAACAGCCCGTCAAAGCCCATGATTTAGAAGGGCTTCGATACGTTCGTGATCATGTGGCAACACCGATAATGGCTGATGAAAGCTGCACGACCCGGACTGCAGCCCTCCGCATTATCCAAGCACAAGCAGCAGATATGCTGAACATAAAATTGATGAAATGCGGAGGATTGAATGAAGCCCGTGTGATTGCCGACCTAGCGCAAGCCGCAGACCTCCCGTGCATGATCGGAAGCATGATGGAGTCAAGCTGGTCCGTGGCTGCAGCGGCAGCGTTGGCTAGCACTCACCCAAACATCACAATGGTAGATTTAGACGCTCCATTATGGTTAATGGAAGAGCCTCCATCTCCCCATTTACTTTATGAAAAGGGAACCGTTTTCTATCATGAACCATCTTCTCCAGTGAAGGCACCCTCTTCATTGAACAATTGAAAGGAGTAGATTTTTCATGAAAATAGGCAAGTGGATTTTAATGTTTTTGCTCGTTGTTGCACCAGTGTTTTCCTTTGGATCTACTACCTATGCAAAGGACCCAACAAAAGAAACGACCGCCTATGTGGATGTATCCGTCTTAACCGTCTGGGTGGAGCCTAATATCGCTCGCGATGTGGACCTTCCGTCCCTTACAAATCCTGTTGATCCATGGAAATGGACAAAGAACATGACCTATGAAGAAAAACTATGGCTTGTTGGAAAATTAGAGACGCAAGCGTTGTATGGGATGAAGGTTCATATTTTAGAAGAGCAAGGGGACTGGGTGAAAATCGCTGTTGTAGGCCAACCGACGCCTCGAGAAGAAGCCGGTTATCCCGGATGGGTTCCAAAAGAGCAGCTTATCCAAAGCAAAAAGTTTCAACAGTTGGAACGCAGACCATTTGCGACGGTAACAGCGCCAACTGCTTTCCTTTATAGCAATCAAGGACTGACAAAAGAATTTATGGAGGTAAGCTTTAATACAAGGCTTCCTGTCCTCGCAGCCTTTCGTGATCGCGTTCTTGTCATGACCCCAAGCGATGGGACGAAGTGGTTTGCTCGAACAGATGTGGAAATCTATCAATCAGAAGACGATATCCCTGCCCCAACGGCGGATGATCTATTAGAAACAGCCGAATTGTTTCTCGACCTTCCGTATCTATGGGCCGGGGTATCTGGATTTGGCTTCGATTGCTCCGGATTCACCCATACTATTTATCGAGCCCATGGTATTACAATCCCACGGGACTCTAGTGTCCAAGCTCGATATGGTACGTACGTCGAACGGGAGCATTTACAAAAAGGAGACCTTGTCTTTTTTGCCCGTAACGGGGGCACAGGTGCGGTTCATCATGTAGGGATGTATATTGGTGATGGGAAAATGATTCATTCACCAAACTCGGCTAGCACAGTTGAAATTGTCACCATTGACGAATCAAGCTATGCAGGGAGCTATCATAGCGCGAGACGTTATTTAGAAGAATAATTAAAAGACAAAGCCGATGGAGCAGTTCGTTCCATGGGCTTTGCATCTGTTTAGCAGTGGGAACCTGTCACACACTTACCATTAATATACGTAGCTTCTACTTGAGCCGTGGCTGTAAATGGATGGTCACTCCAAATGACAAAATCACCATCCTTTCCTTTCTCAAGGGAACCGACTTGCTGTTCAACTCCTATGTGCTCAGCTGCACGTAAGGTAATGGCTTGAAACGCAGACTGTTCAGAGAGTCCAGCCTTTACCGCTTGAATCGCTGAGGTTACGAGATGGTTGATAGTCACTACAGGATGATCCGTTGTAATTGAAAAGGGGATCCCGTGCTTCTCCAATTCAATCAACGTATGCCAGCCTTTATTTACTAACTCTTGTTTCGTTCTGGACGTCATCGTCGGTCCGACCGACACTTTCACATTATATTTCGCTATATGGTCGGCAATTAAATGCCCTTCCGTGCAATGTTCAATCGTTGCTTCTAGATCAAATTCATCAACCATTCGGAGAACGGTGGCAATATCATCTGCACGATGGGCATGAACGCGAAGCGGAATTTCCTTGCGCAACACTTTTGCTAACTGCTCCATCCCAAGATCGCGCTTCTCTAGTTCGCCCTTCTCAAACCGTTTCAAATAATCTTGCGCTTGATACAATTGCTGTCGAAACAGAGCGGCAACTCCCATCCGTGTCACTGGGAGCTTTCCTTTTCCACCATGGACATTCTTCGGGTTTTCCCCGAACGCTGCTTTCATCCCAGATGGAGAACGGACAATCATCTCATCGACTACGGTTCCCACCGTTTTGACAGTTACCATTTCACCGCCAATTACATTAGCGCTTCCCGGCATGATTTGTACGGTCGTAACACCTGATTGTCTCGCATCCTCGAACCCTTGATCAAACGGATAGATCCCATCAATGGCTCGTATGTATGGGGTTGCGGCGGCTGTCGTTTCATTAAAATCGTGGCCCGTCCGGCCTAACCCTTCTGAAAACACCCCTATATGGGTATGAACGTCGATGAGACCAGGGGTAATATACTTTCCTGTTGCGTCGATCAGCTTCGCATTGGCTGGAGTGTCTACCCGCTGCCCCACCTCTAGCACCTTTCCGTCCTGAATGAGAAGCGTTCCCTGTTTAATGGTTTCTCCCGTGCCTGTTAATATCGTTCCGTTCTTGATCACTTTCATTCGTAGCACCTCCCCTATCTATTTCGTGATACGAATAAAAAATCCTCCATGAAATACGTGGTTGACCTGTTGTAAGAGCTACAAAAGAAGGTTCTCCGTCAAATGTTGGGGTGAAGGGCTACCGCGCTACGCTTGGTGGCCTTTTATTCGGTTGAAGGCTGGTACCAGCCTTCAACCGAATAAAACGTAATTTCTCGTTCGCCACAAAACAACATTAACCGATGTGAACCCCAATTCTTTTATACTTATGTGTTAATAGTATTTTTGCTCGAAAGCGTTCATAGCTTCTAAAACCAAATGCATTTCGCTTTAGTACCTTTGTGGAATTATTAATCCCTTCTAAAAATCCATTTGAATAACCATACGCAAAGCTATTTAAAATTTCCGTCTGCCAGTTTTCGAAGGTGCCTATAGCTCTGCACATTTCTGGTATCCCTGAATTCTTAACTAATTTATAGATCGCTTTTAATTCCTTTTTGACTCTTTCTATTTGGGTTGCCCCTATTTCTTTGGAACGTTTAAACCAGTCCTGATAAGCTTCCTTTAATTCATAAGCCTTTTGAAGCTCTGTTGACATTTTTAAGTAACGATCCAAGTACCAACGCTCTTCCTCTGTCAACCTGCTGTTTTCCTTGTGGAATACATGTTTCATTCGCTTACACTTCTTGCGGTCATATGCATGAAAATCCTTTTGTACTCTTCTCCTTACTCCGTCAAGTGCCCAGTAGATATATCTACAAAAGTGGAATCGATCTGCAATGATA
>NZ_SNUY01000057.1:15100-29452 GCF_004376175.1 Halalkalibacterium halodurans
TTTTCCTTGTGGAATACATGTTTCATTCGCTTACACTTCTTGCGGTCATATGCATGAAAATCCTTTTGTACTCTTCTCCTTACTCCGTCAAGTGCCCAGTAGATATATCTACAAAAGTGGAATCGATCTGCAATGATAACTGGCCTTCCCAGAGCCTCTTGAACAGCAGCTTTAAAGGATGGACTCATATCCATAATCACCATCTGGACCTTACTTCCATGTCTTCTTAAGTAATCTTTAATCGTACGCTTATAACGGTTCGGCAGAATATCTAAGGGCTCTTTTGTCACTGCGTCAGCTATAATCAGCTGATATTTTCCTTCCTTTGTATCTCCTTTATACTCATCAATGGCAATAATAGCTGGCAATTCCTCTACGGGACGAATTTCACTGCTTGAAATTTGGTCAAACCGGCGAACGATGGTTGTGGCAGAACTTCCATAATTCTCAGCTGTTTCTTTAAACGTTTTTCCTTTGATCGCTCGAATAGCAACTGCCTGGTTCCACTCAATAGAAGTACGTTGGTATCGTTCTACAAACGAATTATTCTCGGCGAATCTCTTCCCACAAGCGCAAACATAACGACGTCTCTTATAAAAAATCTGTGTTTGCCTTTCAAACCACTTTAAATGTTTGATCTTTTGAATACGATAATCATGAACTTTTTTTGTCCTCTTCTGACATTTAGGACAACGGTGTACTTTCCGCTCCATCTCCACATAAAGACGCACGATCTCTCCAACCTCTTCAACCTTGGTAATGAATGTATCTTTTAACCCAGGAAAATTCATGGTAAAATTCATATGCACGCAACTCCATTCTTTCAAACTTGTTTCTAGTCAACTCAAGTATAAAAGAATTGGATGTTTGCGTGTTTTTTTATGCTCATATTTGTTTCTTAACCCCAACAAATATTATAGAGCCCAAAAGAAAAAGCCTTCCTCTCATGAGGAAAGCCTTCTTTACACAATTATTGAGCTTTTGGGTATACGCTCACCTGTTTGCGGTCACGACCAACGCGCTCGAATTTTACAACGCCGTCGACTTTCGCAAATAGAGTATCGTCTCCACCTTTACCCACGTTCACTCCAGGGTAAATGCGTGTACCGCGTTGACGTACAAGGATAGAACCGCCTGTTACCAATTGTCCGTCAGCACGTTTTGTACCAAGACGTTTAGAAATAGAGTCACGTCCGTTCTTTGTACTACCGACTCCTTTTTTCGAAGCGAAAAATTGAAGATTCATTTTTAGCATCATCTTCACCTCCTGATACGTTCTTCTATTTGAATATGCTCACCGTAGCTTTCAGCAATCGATTGAAGGGAGATATTCATCCCTTCCAAAAGAAGTTGAACTTTCTCAAATGTCGTCTCTTCCAAATCATTTGGAACACGACAGCGGAGAAATCCACCTTCATTCTCCATCTCAGTCACCAACTCCACTTGGCACAAGGCAATAATGGCGTTGACCGTCCCGAGGGCAACAGCTGAAGCGCCAGCACACACGAGATCTTGACCATAAGGTCCTGCATCCGCATGTCCTGACATCGTGAACGAAACGATATCGTTTTGCTTATTACGTTCAAAAACAACGTCAATCATGTCATACCTTACGCATTGATTTTTTCAATGACAACTTTTGTATAAGGTTGACGGTGACCTTGCTTACGACGGTAGTTCTTCTTTGCTTTCATTTTGAAAACGATGATCTTCTTGCCACGGCCATGTTTTTCAACTTTCGCCGTAACTGAAGCACCTTCTACATATGGAGAACCGACTTTTACGTCATCGCCACCAACAAGAACCACTTTGTCGAAGTTAACAGATTCACCAGCTTCTGCATCAAGTTTCTCAATGTAGATCTCTTGACCTTCTTCAACCTTAACTTGTTTACCACCAGTTTCGATAATTGCGTACATCCTTGCACCTCCTCATATACTCAGACTCGCCATTCTAGGTAGGGAGATCCATTTATAAACCTAGTCTGTGCGGTTGTAGTCATTGGGTGCGACCAAATAACTAACAAGAGATATCATACCACATATCAAAAATCTATGTCAATGTCCAATCCTCTCTGGTTTGAGTCAAGTATTTATAGGCAGTTTTTTTAACACCTTAAATTTGAAAGCGGATTCAAACTCTTAGGATACTCTCTTGGTAAGAATTTTGCCTTTTTTAAAAGCCAGACAACTCTTTTAATGCTTTGTAAACTGGTATGTTAGCTTTTCCTTTTAGATATAGAACATTGTCTCTAGTGGCTTCACCAATTGTGCTCGTAACTTTTTCTTTATAGTATCTTGGTGGGTTCTTTTCCACCTGTGTTTCAGTCCATTTTTCGATCCTGCCAAATAGTGTTTTTAAGGTCAATTTATCCAAGTAAGCTACCAAACCAGTGAACATGGCACTTACACCTTTATCCACCCAACTACGGCCATTTTTAAGTCTTTTGGCAAATACACTCATGGTTCCTTCTGCACTACCCATCGGACGCATTCCTGTTGTATCTATACCCTGTTCTTTAAGCCAGTTACGATAATCTCCCAAGGCTTCTGGATATTTCTCTAATTGGCGAATAAATGCTTCTAGACGTTCCTCTTGCTCATCATCCTCTAGCGTTCCGACTGCACTGTTAAGCTCTGTAAGCAATTTCTCATAATCATATGATGCAAGCGCCTTACGAATTGGACGATAACGTGGGTGATGACGGAACAAACTTCGAATCTCCCGTGCCACATGGAAACGATCAAGCGAAAAGAATGCACGATCTTTGAAATAGTCACGACAAGTTGTAATCCAATTTGCACCATCTCCATTTATTACCAACTTATGAATGGTTGGATCATACTCAAAGTTTTCGATGAGAAAGTCCTCAAACGCCTCCCAAAATGGCTGGTTCCCTTCATGTACGAAATGGCGTTTATTCTTCAGTCTTACTCGTTTCCCATTGACTTCCCAGCCTTGATGAACTGCGGCTATTTTCTCTTCTTTTCCCTTTTTTCGTTTACCTTGACGTTTTACAAACAAACCATCGACCTCTACAAATAATACAGGTTGATGTACATGCTCACGCTTTTTTGGAATACTCGAAACTTGTAATAAGTGTTGACGGATTGCCTCATGACTAATAACCCGATAGCCTAAAAGGGTTTCTAACGTACTGGCTGCTTTTCGATAGGAAGGTCCCTGAACAGCTAATTCAATAGCTACCTCCTCAATCAATGGGCTAAAAGAACCTGCATCCTCAAACTCTAAATAACGATCAAGGAGAAAAACATATTCCCCTGTCTCCCGGTCACGGTAATAATTACGATTTAATTCAATCTCTCCGAAGAGACTAGTTATATGATATTTTCTTTTATCAATGAGTCGATAGCGTTTTTTATCTCGTTCTTCTGCAATCTGCTTGTCCATGTCCTCTAATAGTGTTTTCATGACCTTTGAGAAGGTTTCCTGTAATTGCCTCCAAACTAATTGCTCAATCTGTTTTAAATTTGGATATACTGTGTTATTCTTTTGCATGAGGGGTTACTCCTTTGTTTGTGATTTAGTTTTGGTTGACTAAGATTCTACCAAGGAGTAACCCTCTTTTTCATGTTATTTGCTTATTAACTACCGCGCTTTCGCTTGGTGGCCCCCTCATTTGTTGAGCGTTCTAACGTTCCCTCAACAAATGAGGGGGTTAAATTTTGCCCACAATAATTTTACTCATACTCCTCTCTGCACATCGTTTCCCTCGTCTTGGACAAACTAGGACAAACTAGGGAAAAAATGAAAAAGGAGCTGACGATGAAATGGATCTTCTTACGATACTCAAATATGTTTGCAGCGCATCCGCTGTCAGTTGCTTGGTCTTCATTTACTCCTTCATGGCAAAAGAAGCGAAAAAGCAAAGCAAGTCTTCCCGTTAAACGAGGGCTGCTTTTAACGTATCTTGTTTAATGTCCCAATGAGACTTATTCCAGATCGCTTCTTGATCTTTGACGACAATGGCCTGTGGTGACTCGTGTTTCACACCTAAATCCTCCGCGATTTGGTTTGAGACAGGACGCGATTCGATCACCTTTACGAGTACAACTTGTCCGTCCCATTGAAGACCGTTTTCCAATAAAGCGTGTAACTCTTGATGAGCTTCAGCGCTCACCGGGCATTGCGTACTATGTTTAAATACAAGGACAGGTGTTTCCGTCGTCCCTTCAAATACTTCTTGCCATTGTTCAACTGTTGTTAGTTCTTTTACACTCATTGTGCCCACTCCTTATCGTTTTTTGATCCGCTCCACAAACTGTGTCGCTTCTTCGAGACTGCCAATATAACGAATCTCATACTGTTCTTCTTTTAACGTTTTTTTCGGTACTGCGAGAATTCGTGAGCCAATGGCAGTCTCCAATCTTTTTAAATGCCCCCCATCTTGTCCAAACAACACAGGAGCAATATGTGAAGGGAGCTCGAGAACAATTGCTTCAGCATCGGAGCCACGATATTCCCATAGTTCCCGTTCAATCTTAAATGCTTGTGCTTCATCTGACAAGACTTGACCTGTTCCCCGGCACGTCGGGCATGGTTTTGAAAGGGAGGCTTGCAACGATTGCCGAACTTTTTTCCTCGTCATTTCCACAAGCCCTAGACCTGTCATTCCAATGACATTTGTTTTCGTTCGATCGGTTTTCAACGCTTGTTCAAGCGTATGTAAGACAAGCTGTTGATCCTCCTCGCGTTTCATATCGATGAAATCAATAATGATGATCCCAGAGATATCACGTAGGCGAAGCTGATGAGCAATCTCCTTTGCCGCCTCGATGTTTACTTTAACAACCGTATCCTGTAAGTCTTGCTTCCCGATGAACTTTCCTGAATTCACATCGATTACCGTTAAGGCTTCAGCATGATCCATCATTAAATAGCCACCATTTTTTAACCAAACCTGTCGCCTCAACCCTTTTTCTATTTCCTTCTCGACCTTTAAATGTGAAAAAACATTCTCTTTTCCCTTATAAAGAAAGACGCGGGACTCCATGTTTGGATAAGAGGCAAGGAGCTGCTTGATGAAATGATACTCCTCTCTATCATCTACAACAATTTCCCCCACTTCGTCAAGGGGGAAGTCTCGCAAAATGCGCTCGATCAGGCCCGAACTTTGATAGAGAAGGGACGGCGCTTTTGCTCCTTTGCCCCTCTTTTGAAGCTCTTCCCACATCTGCCTGAAAAACAAGATCTCTTGCTCTGCTTCATGTCGAACCTCTTTTTTACAAGCCGTTCGAATAATTAACCCTTCGTCGTTAAGGAGTAATTGCTCCCATTCGCTACGCCAACGTTCTCGCTCCTCCTCTGGGAAGATTTTTTTTGACACTCCGACGTAGCCGGCTTGTGGCATGTAGACGACGTATCGACCAGGAAAAGCAACCACGCCCGTTAATCGCGGCCCCTTCGTACCGAATCCTTCCTTTGTCACTTGAACGAGAAGCTCCTCCCCTTCTTGGACAAAGTCAGAAATATTCCGTTTCTTTTTTTCATCCTCTTCCTCATTCGATAAGTGAAAAGAGAGGAGCTCATCGCGATACAAGAACCCATTTTTCTCCCGACCAATATCGACAAAGCAGGCTTGCATTCCTGGCAGTACATTGACGACACGCCCACGATATACATTTCCGACAATCCGCTCTTCTACAGGGCGTTCAATCATAAGCTCAATGACTTGTCCATTTTCCACAACCGCCGCTCTTCGCTCTCTCGTTGCCATATTAAATAAGATCGATTTCACACTGTGCAACTCCTTCTTCGTCCCGCTTTTCCCGTTTAACTGATGCGTAGACTCTCACTTCAAGGCAACAAGAAAGAAGAAGTGAGAGAGACAACCCTATTGCATCAGCGAACATACAGTTGGGAAAAGCCTACCACTAAATGAGGTTTCGCTTTATCTCCTTTTACTTTACCTTATGTGATCATTATTTCGCAATGATCGTCGATAATGGTGCTCTTGGGAGCTTCGCTTCAAACAATGCTCTGAGCACCTCGGTCTCTGGAAGATAATGCGTCCTTTTTTGTTTTGCATCATTTACGATGATCGTATGAATGACTCCTCGTCTAAATTGCTTCGCGACTTCGGACACCTCTTGATGTGCTGAGACCACAACCGGCAAATGCGGCTTCCCCTGCTGGCTTAAGCCGATGTAAAATCGCTCCGTTAAAAAGCGGATAAACCGATAATGACACTGTTTATATTCGAGGTAATTGTTCACTATTAAAAAGGCAAGTACAAGCCAAAGGTTCAAATGAAATGGGTAAAGGATGACGGCAACACAAACAGCTACCGTCAAAAATAGAAAAGACAGGCCTACTGTTCGCCTCAAAGCCAATCGGTAGGGCCAAAACCGCATGCATAACAATTGTATAAGCCTTCCACCATCTAACGGTAAAATGGGCAACAAGTTAAATGCTAGAATCGTCACATTGTACCAAAGAAACTGTTGATAGGTTGATACATTCCACATCTCAAGTGCCACGAGCCCATAAGAAACAGCCATCATCCAAACGTGTTGAAGCGGACCAGCCGTGATAATAATGACCTCTTCTTTAAACGATCGATTGCCCCCTTCTTCTACTTCCGCTACACCACCGAACGGGAGCAACTCAATCTTTCGAATTCGCCAGCGAAAAAAATGGGCCGCTACTGCGTGCCCCATTTCATGCACAAAGACGATCACAAATACCATCAACACTTCCCGAAAATATCCCGTCAACACCCCCATTCCGATCACAAACCAGAAAAGCGGATTGACCTTCATTTTTTTAAATAGCGCCAAATAGCTAATCAAATCGAATCACATCGCTCGGATCCACGTAGTTTTCTCCTTGCTTCAAGGCAAAATAATAAACCCCTTTTTCACCGTCCTCTGCTCTTGAAGCTGTCCCAATCTTTGTCCCTGCTTCAATATGGTCGTATACATTGACCGCTACGTTATCGATCATTCCATAGATGGATTCTGATCCGTCATAATGCTGCAACGTCACCATTTTCCCCTCTTCACTGTTATTAATTTCAATGACGTACCCAGATTTCGCTGCTTCAACCTCAGCTCCCACGCCCGTCTCCACGAGAACCCCCCGGCCGTTTTGCTCAAAGCTTTCTGTAATTACCCCACTTGCAGGTACGGCAAAGACCATTCGTTCCTCATCTTGGTCTGGGTCTCCTAGAGCAAACTGATCATTGGAAGGAATGAGCGCAAGGGGTTGGCCAAATTGCTGCTCATACCAATGGGCAATAGCGGCAAATTGAAATTCTTGTTCAAACGCCTGTTCCACCCCTGCCCTTAACGGTTGAAGAGGAGCTGCGTTCGATTGAAACACGATTGCAATCACGAGAAATAAGCAAATTGAAATTAATGTGCGAAATAAAAGCAACCCTTGCCGATCCGTTGAGGCTCTCGGTTCATTTCGCTCTGGATACACGTAAACCTCTGGTTCCTCCCTAGCTTCTTCATGACGTTGAAACATTAGAGGTACCATTCGCTCACTTTTTTGTGTTCTCTCGTTTATTTCCCTTCTCCGTAACGCTAATCTTTTTCGAAGCTTATCCAATTCACGAGCCATTGATCCCCCCACCTTTACATAGACCTTCTTACTTGACTATATGACTTGTCCTGACTCGTTATGTCATAATGAAAAAAAGGTTTCTATGGAGGTATACGTGCAATGAATCACTTGGATCGCATTGGAGTCATTTTAGCAGGGGGAAAGTCAACAAGATTTGGTCGACCAAAGGCTATGGTCCAATATCAAGAGCGCTATTTTTATGAAGCGAGCCTTGATGCATTGCAGCACCATACCGATCAAGTGCTAATCATCAGCCATCCGACGTTAACAAACCAATTCAGACGGAATGAGGGTATACGAGTGATTGAGGACGATCCACGTTATCAAGGGTGTGGACCACTTGCTGGAATATTTACCGCGATAGAAAAGGAGTCGGCCTATTGGTATTTAACCGCTCCATGTGATACTCCTTTTCTAAAAAAAGAGATTTATGACATTCTCTTTTCTTATCTAGACCAAGAACCAGACAAAAAGGCGGTTATTCCTGTCGTCAATGGTCGAAAACAGCCGTTGATTGGCCTTTACCATCGCTCCTGTCTCGCACCAATCCAAAGCTTGCTAGAACAACAACGTTATAAGGTAGGCTTCTTATTCCAATTGGTTGATACGCTATTCGTTGAAGATAAGGCCTTCGAGCAGCTCCACTCTTCGTTTGTCAATATCAATCGGCCAGAGGACTTGTCAGAATGGACTTGAGTATTAAAAAAACCCCCCCGCATTACTGGATCAATCCCAACTGAAGTGAGTTGCCATCCGGTGATATTTACTCGATAAGTCTACTTATCTTTTTTTGCTTGTGAGAAAAATAGGCAGTTGCCGAGATTTTGTAGACCAGAAGCTCCGTTAGCTTTAGAAAATGTAAAAAGAAAAAGCGAGATCTCTCTCGCCCTTTGATCTACATTCACCCACCGCTTACAGGGGGAATCAACGCGACCACATCTCCAGCTTTAACAGTCATATGATCATTCGCATATTCTTCGTTGATAGCGACCATGATTTGTTCAAGTGAGCCTAGGGCGGGAATTTCCTTCGCCACCATTTCTTTAAGCTCCCCCACCGTCTTCCCTTCCCCTGCTAATAACAGACGGTCCGTTTCAGCTTTCTCACTTAACTCGGCAAATAATAGAATTTCGATCATTCCTCTCCCTCCATCTTTGGCGCTCCTTCAGGATATGAGGTTGTCTCTAATTGATCCCCGACCCACATTTCGCCATCCTCCCAATGTTCTTTTTTCCAGATTGGGACAATTTCTTTGATTCGTTCTATCGCATAGCGGCTTGCTTCATACGAATCAGCGCGGTGAGGGGTTGAAACAGCAATGACTACCGCTACATCGGTAATTTCTAGCCGACCTATTCGATGAGTAATTGCGACCCTCGCCTCAGGCCAGCGCTCTTGAATTTCTTGGCCGATTTGCGCCAACTTTTTTTCTGCCATCGACGGATAGGCCTCGTACTGTAAATAAAGGGTTCTCTTTCCCTTTGTCAGCTCACGAACGGTGCCAATAAACGTATTAATCGCTCCTGCATGTGGGTGAACGACCTGATCGATCACTTGCTGGATCACAATCGGTTGTTCCATGATGGCAAATCGTTTGCTCGTCATGCTTACACCTCCAACCAGTTGATGAGATACGATAAATAGCGTTCTTCTTCATGGATTGTAAACACAGGTACATCCACTATTTGCTGAAGCTGTGCAGCATCCTCCCACACAATTACAGCTATCACTTTTTGTAGCTCACGTAAAAGAACGGCCTCCTTCTCATCTTTCAATAAAACAATTTTCGCGTACGGTTCATGTTTATAACCTTCAATAAAAACCCCGTCTAAATGAAGGGAACGATAAAGTGAAAAAATGTCTTCCAGCCGCCAAGGGGCAGGTTTACTCATCTGCACTTGCAACTCCCCATTTGAAGAAACGGCACTTGCTACAGCTCCTGCTTGTCTGTGCTTGTACGAATCCTTCCCTTTATCAAGAGCTGTTAGGGGGGAACCATGTCCATGATGCTTAATCGTCGCAAGTTTCATCCCTTTTGCTCGACCTTGTGTAATCAATTTCTCGAGCAACGTAGTTTTTCCCGAATTGCTGAAGCCTACCACCTGCAAAATTTTCATGCTTCGCTCAAAGGCATTGATCCGCCTTCCCCTTTTAATAGCAACACATCTACTTCATCTCCGGCTTGAAAACCTCTCGTTCCACCCGGTAGCATGAGCAGCCCATTTGCATTTGCCAGCGACGTCACGACGCCTGATTTATCAAGACCTGTTGGCTTCACAATCAAACGGTCAATTTTAAATTCAACTTGGCTGCGAACAAAACGGGTAAACGGATTCGGCTTCGGGAAATCTCGTCCTAGTGTGGCCTTCACCCGCTTCAAGAAAGGCTGTTCAGAACAAAAGCCAACATGGATGAAGGGGCGAACGAGAAGTTCGAAGCCAACAAAGCAGGCTGAAGGATTTCCTGAAAGACCGAACAACAACTGGCCCTCACGTTCGGCAACGGTTGTTACACTTCCAGGGCGCATCGCAATTTTATTAAACAACACATTCGCTCCTAGCTTTTTGTAAATCGCGGGGAGATAATCATAGTCCCCAACCGATACCCCTCCTGTCGTGACGAGCACATCAACATCGGCCAACGCTGTTGCAATCGCATCATAGCATTGATCAAAATCATCAACAAGCTTACCTAAATAAACGGGTTCAGCCCCAATTTGTTTCACCTGAGAAGCGACCATATACGCATTGCTGTTGCGTATTTTCCCTGGGACAAGAGGCTCATCAACCTCTAATAATTCAGTCCCTGTCGCAAAAATTCCGATCTTCGGCATTTTATATACCGGAACCTTCGCGTAGCCGAAAGTGGCAAGAAGCGCCTTGATTCCTGCATCAATTTGCCGCCCCTTCTCCACAAGTGGCGTTCCCTCTTTCGCGTCTTCACCGCAAAACGAAATGTTATCGCCCGGTTGGAATGAGCGTTTAACTTCAATAAAACTCTCACCCGCTTCGCTTATCTCTTTTGTTAATTCAAACATTACAACCGCATCGGTTCCTTCTGGCATCTGCGCCCCTGTCATAATCCGAATAGCTTCACCTTGGGAAGGGACTTTCTGTGCTACTTGGCCAGCGCCAATTTCTTCGATAATTTTTAACCGAACAGGAGTCTCTCGGGTCGCATCCTCCGTATCTACTGCACGTATAGCAAAACCGTCAAGAGGAGATTTATCAAAAGGAGGTACGTTGTGATCGGCTACTAGAGGTTGTGCTAAAAAACGACCGTCTGCTTCTTCTAGCGGCACCCATTCCATCGCCCGCTCCTTTGCAAAAGCAACAACTTGTTCAACAGCCTCATGAACAGGGATCGGCACTCTTCGCTCTACCATTTTTTCGTCACCTCATGTCATCAAGTCTAATTTTTACCGATCCTTCAAAATTTCCCGCATCACATGGCCAAGCTCCGGAATGATAATGCGTGTCATGGCTAGCTTTACCGCCCCTGTTGACCCAGGCATAGAAAAAATCGCCTTTCCGTCACGTACACCGGCAATTGCTCGGCTCAGGATCGCAGCTGTACCGATATCCTCCTGGAAGCTAAGTAGACGAAAAATTTCGCCAAATCCAGGCATCTCTTTATCAAGACTGTCTCGAACCGCTTCATACGTTGTGTCGCGCAGAGCGATTCCAGTGCCTCCGTTTAGAAGGATAGCATCAATGTCTGCTCGTCCAGCAGCCACCTTTAACCAATGCTGAATTTGGCTATACTCGTCCTTCACAATTTGATATTCCGTCACTTGATGCCCTTTTGCTTCCAATAGTTCACGAATGAGAGCGCCGCTTTTATCTGTGTCGTACGTTCTCGTATCTGAAATGGTTAAAATCATACAGCGTACAGTTTTCGGCGCTTCCTTTCGATGTTGTTCTACAGACATTTCGTTCATCCTCTCCTTTATTGACAAACTGTTTTCTGTTTACTATGATAGCACAGAATTAAGTTTACTAAATAAGCGCTCACTAAGTAGTGAACTTTTTCACTTGAAAACAAACATACTGCCAAGACTCAACGGCTGAAAATCAACTTACATAAAGAGTAAAAGGGGATGAAGAAAGGCATGAGGGATTTCACCCATTTTAACGAGCAGGGACGGGCGAAAATGGTCGATATTTCGGAAAAATCCATAACCGAGCGTACGGCTGTCGCGAAGTCAAGTATAGAAGTGAACAAAGAAATTTACGAGAAGATTACAGCAGGTAAGATCCGTAAAGGTGACGTACTCGCGGTCGCACAAATAGCTGGCGTCATGGCTGCAAAAAACACGTCCCAATGGATTCCTATGTGTCATCCACTTTCATTAACAGGTGTAGACATTTCCTTCGAGTGGGAAGAAACTAGGAACCATTACTTACTTCATATTGAAGCATCTGTTAAAACAACAGGACGCACTGGCGTAGAGATGGAAGCATTAACTGCCGCATCAGCTACTGCTTTAACGGTCTACGATATGTGCAAAGCGATTGATAAAGGGATGGTCATTGGCCCTACGTATTTAGTGAAAAAAACAGGCGGCGTCCACGGTGATTTTGAACGAAGCTCCAGTCAAAAGTCATAAATGTGAAACAGTACTTGATCTTATCTCAACAATTTCTTAATATAAAAGTAACACACTTCATAACTCAGAAGACTTCTGGAGGATATGTATGCAACCTTTTCGAGTCACGTTGGTAGAGGACGAGCCTAGTCATGCGACGCTTATTCAATACCACTTAAATCAGTTAGGGGCTGAAGTGACGGTTCATCCTAGTGGGAGCGCCTTCTTTCAGCACCGGAGTCAATTGTCGACCTGTGATTTACTGATTGTAAGTGATCAACTAGTGGATCTATCCATTTTTTCTCTCTTAGATATCGTAAAAGAGCAGACCAAGCAACCATCCGTCCTCATCTTAACGACAGGACGACATGAGTTAATCGAATCTTCTGAACATAATCTCTCGTACTTACAAAAGCCGTTTGCGATTTCAGAATTACGGGCTGCCATTGATTATCACAAGCCCTCCATGGGAGTAACGATGAACGTGTAGCTTTCGCCCCTATGTGGAACAATGCTTTCCATAGGTAAGAGCACTTGCCGATTGGCAAGTGCTCTCTTCGTGTTAAGTTAACACGTTTAAGGATTCACGGTTAAAGGCAGGTAAATCATCTGGCGTTCGGCTCGTGACCAAGTTCCCCCCACAGACGACCACCTCTTGATCATAGAAATTAGCCCCTGCGTTTCGTAAGTCAACCGCGATCGACTTATAGCCTGTCACATCACGTCCCTTTAATACACCTGCGTTAATTAAGAGTTGAGGACCGTGGCAAATCGCCATGATCGGTTTTTTCGCATCGGCAAAAGCTTTTGCAAACGCTACGAATCGATCATCCGCACGTAAAATGTCCGGTGAAAATCCACCTGGGATTAAGAGAGCATCAAACGCATCTTCTGTTACTTCATCGATACTAGCGTCAATTGTGATCGTCGATTCACCCTGCTTTCCTTTCACTTTTATCCCTTTTTCCTTTTCAATCGTTACGATGGAGTGACCAGCCTCTTTGAACGCTTTCACCGGTTCTGTGTACTCCGAATCTTCAAATAGATTGGTTACCACAACTGCGATCTTTTTCCCCATGTTCTCGTTCACTCCTTTTTTGTTCTCAGTGTTCGTATTACCCGAATGCCACACGTTCAAACACTTCTAATTGTAAAAAAAGATGTGATAAATATATTCAATTCTCATGTCTCATTTTATTTTTAGAAAACTTGGCTTTATCGTTTAACAGCATCTCTCATATAGAATATACTACTTGGATATTGCCAAAAGCCTTCAACCTGTTCGCCCAGTCCTGCCAACAGTTCAGAATGGTATA
This sequence comes from Halalkalibacterium halodurans, assembly GCF_004376175.1. Lineage (GTDB taxonomy): Bacteria > Bacillota > Bacilli > Bacillales > Bacillaceae_D > Halalkalibacterium > Halalkalibacterium halodurans. The sequence continues at coordinate 28,595 of NZ_SNUY01000057.1, forward strand.
AAAATACGAGTGGAACCTCATCTACAATAATTTGCTGTGCATCTTTGTAGAGCTCAAGTCTAGTAGCTTCATCCGTTTCTTTTCGTGCACGCTCCAGTAAATCATCTAGCTCTTCATTTGCAAAGAACGTCCGATTACCAGGAAAGCCTCCATTCTCGGAGTGGAACATTGGATATAAACCGTAATCAGCGTCTAAGGTCACCGTTCCCCAGCTACTCACAAACATTTCCGTATCACCATTTCCCGCCAGTTCTAAAAACGTACTTGTTTCCACTGTTTCGACCTGTACATCGATGCCGATTGCCTGGAGCTCCTGTTGAACAAAAACTGCGATATCCATAAACGCCCGTGTATCGTTAGAGACAATAGTCGTTTCAAAACCATTTGGATATCCTGCCTCATCCAAAAGAGCTTTAGCTTCCTCTACGTCTTTTTTGGCAGCTGAAAACTGATCATCATAACCAAAGACAGTCGGAGCTAGCGGTCCTTTGGCAGGCAATGCCATCCCATTTAAAATGCCGTTGATAATCCCTTCCTGATCAATGGCCTTCGCAATCGCCTGTCGAACAAGTGGATCATTAAACGGTTCCTTTGTTGTGTTAAATCCTAAATAGGTTAAGTTTGAACTTGGAGACTTCAATACTTTAGTCCCAAGATGCTGTTCAATGCGGTTAACATCATTCGGATTAACGGGATAAATGATATCTGCCTCACCCGTCTCAAGCTCAGCCAACGCCGAAAACCAAAGGCATTTCTCTTAATCACCTTCGTTTGATTATTCAGTCCTTCAATAAAACCATTGTTTAAGCCAAACGCGAAGCTATTCAAGATCTCGGTCTGCCAGTTCTTCAGCGTCTG
>NZ_SNUY01000058.1:0-353 GCF_004376175.1 Halalkalibacterium halodurans
AGGGCTAAAACCTTTTATCCCCTCAAATTGCAGGTACTGGTCAAGGAGATAAACATATTTCCCTGTTTCACGATCTCGATAGTAGGAACGCTTCAGCTCAATCTCACCAAATAAACTGTCTATTTTTAGAGGCCGTTTATCTTTATAATGGAAGCGTTGCTTATCACGTTGTTGCATAATTTCTTCGTCATATTCCTCTAGTATGCAGGTCATCACACTTGAGAAGGTTTCCTGTAACTTCCTCCAAACTAGCTGTTCAAGTTCTTTTAAAGTTGGGTATTCTGTGTTATTCTTTTGCATAGGGTTTCTCCTTTGAATCGGGTTTTTGTCGACTATGATTCTACCAAGGAGAG
>NZ_SNUY01000058.1:363-29144 GCF_004376175.1 Halalkalibacterium halodurans
TCCTGTAACTTCCTCCAAACTAGCTGTTCAAGTTCTTTTAAAGTTGGGTATTCTGTGTTATTCTTTTGCATAGGGTTTCTCCTTTGAATCGGGTTTTTGTCGACTATGATTCTACCAAGGAGAGACCCTTTTTTCATGTATTTTGCTTAATCCCTACCGCGCTTTCGCTTGGTGGCCTGATCAACCAGGTAATGAACTTCCATTACCTGGTTGATCAGGTTATTTCTTCTCCCACAATCATTTTACTCATACATGAATGAAAAACCACTGGACAGATTCTAACCGATGTCATACCGTCCCACCATCCTCTGCCTTTATCCATCAAACGAAAGTCATTCGCCACTCGAAACAAAATAATTGAAATACGCCCGATAAATCTCTAAACTAGATCTATCCATTGTTATTGAATTTTCAGAAGATGAGGGGAACAGCCATGAAAAATCAACAAAAAACCGGTGTCATCGCGGCCATTAGCGCCTATCTTATCTGGGGATTTTTACCCCTTTATTGGAAGCTGGTGGATGAAGTGCCAGCAAGTGAAATGCTCGCCCATCGTATCGTTTGGTCTCTTGGGTTCATGGTCATTTTGTTAGCTGTCATGAAGAAAAATCGCCAAGTGATGAGAGAAATCTTGGATACCTTAGCAAATAAAAAGACAGCCTTTGGCATAACGATGGCTGCCATTCTCATCAGCATGAACTGGTTTATTTTTATTTATGCGGTCTCAAGTGACAAGGTCATCGAAGCCAGTCTCGGCTATTATATTAACCCGTTAATTAACGTCTTGCTAGCGATTGTTTTTTTACGGGAGAGCTTATCGAAATGGGAAGTAGCTTCTTTCCTTTTAGCGGCTGCTGGTGTATTGAACATCACGCTTCATTATGGGTCCTTCCCTTGGGTCGCCTTCGCCCTAGCCATTTCCTTTGGCGTGTATGGCCTGATAAAAAAAGTCGTTTCCCTTAGCGCATGGGCTAGTTTAACAATTGAAACATTGATCATGACTCCATTCGCTTTGCTGTTCCTTCTCTACATTCCGCTCTCAGGAGGAGCAAGTGCCTTTAGCCTGAACCATTTGTCTACTGCGTGGCTGATCATCGCATCTGGAGCCGCAACAGCGTTACCTTTGCTACTGTTCGCAACGGGAGCCAAGCGAATCTCTTTTTCGCTAATTGGTTTTTTGCAATACTTAGCCCCAACGATCATGCTCATGCTCGGAGTTTTTCTCTTTCAAGAACCCTTTAGCCGTGTACAGTTCGTCTCCTTCTTGCTCATCTGGACTGGCTTGATTATCTTCACCATCTCACGTTCGCGAACCGCTGGTCGATTGAAAAAAGAAGCCTTAGCAAAAGCAAGTGCATGAGGTAGCGATCCCGAAGTTAGATTTTCATTCTACTATTAAAAAAGCACCTGTCGCCTCTGTTAAAGAGACGACAAGTGCTTCATTCCAATGATTAAAATTTACCTTGGTAAGCTGCTACTTCCCAATCGTGAACCGTTGTACGGAATTCATCCCACTCTCCACGTTTCAACGCTACATACTCGCCGAAAGCGTGCTCACCGAATGTTTTCTTACCAATTTCCCCTTCTTCAAAGCGATTAATTGCTTCTTCAAGGCTTGTAGGTAAGTTTTCAATTCCGCGCTCAGCAATTTCCTCTGCGCTCATGTGGAAGATATCAGCATCAACAGAAGCTGGTGCTGTAAGCTCTTGTTCCACTCCGTCCAAACCAGCAGAAGCGACAACAGCGAATGCTAAATAAGGGTTAGCAGCTGGGTCTGGGCAACGGATTTCCACACGTGTTCCAGCTCCGCGTGTTGCTGGAATACGGATTAGTGCCGAACGGTTGGAAGCAGACCATGCGATGTAGCAAGGTGCTTCATATCCTGGCACAAGGCGCTTATAAGAGTTTACAAGCGGGTTCGTTACCGCAACGAAATCTTTTACATTTTCAATTAAACCAGCAATAAATTGATAAGCTGTTTTTGAGAGTCCTAGTTTGTCACTTTCATCATAGAATGCATTTTCTTGCTTCTCATCATCAAACAATGAGATGTTTGTATGCATTCCGCTACCGTTTGCACCACCAAGTGGCTTCGGCATAAATGTTGCGTGAAGCCCGAATTGCTTCGCAACGGTTTTAACGACCCATTTATACGTTGTCGCTGCATCAGCAGATCCTAAAGCATCAGCATATTTAAAGTTGATCTCATGCTGGCCCTCAGCTACCTCGTGGTGAGACGCCTCAATGGTAAAGCCCATGGCCTTTAACGTACGATAAATTTCAAGGCGAACTTTTTCTCCGTTATCTTTTGGAGATGGTTCGAAGTATCCACCGATGTCTTGTGTCTGCTTTGTAGGAAGTCCATACTCATCTGTTTCAAAAAGGAAGAATTCTAATTCGGGTCCGACACTGATGGAATACCCTTTTTCTTTTGCACGTTCTACCGTTTTCTTTAAGATGTTACGCGGATCTCCTTCAAAGTCAGACCCATCTGGCTTTTTTACGCTACAGAGAAAACGCCCTTCTGAATAGCCCTCTTCTTCCGTCCAAGGCAATACAGCAAATGTTGTTAGGTCAGGCTGCAAGTATAAATCTGACTGGTTGATCGGTGTGAAACCAGTAATGGATGAACCATCGAACATAATTTTTCCATCAACCACGCTATCGATTTGTTCCGCAGTAACAGTTACATGCTTTAAAATTCCTTCAATATCTACGAACTGTAGGTGTAGAAGTTCAACGTTTTTCGTTTTGATTGTCTCTTTAATTTCCTCGATCAAACTCTCACGCGTCGGCACTGAAACGGTCGTCATCTTCATACACACTTCCTTTTCTTGTAATGTAATGTGACATCTTTAATTGTTATCATTACTGTATAGGAACAGAAAGTGCCTCGCAATGGGTTTGTTAGATTATCTGACAAACACTTTGATAAGGAGATTTTTCCCATAATCGAATAAAGCTTATAACGAAGGGATAGGAAACGCTTACAAAAATCTGAAAAATCAGATTTATGATTCATTAGAACTACGGATCTTATGTAAACTGAAAAGGTCAGAAATACGTGGCTGCCGTCTAGTGTTTATGGCGAAAGCGATCTTTTCTTACCCTTTAATCTTAACGAAGGTAATCTACAATAGAATAAAAAAAGAGTGAATGTCTATCCATTCACTCCAAATAAAGGGGGGTATTTCGATGAAAAAAACTCTTGCAATGATGGGTTCGTCTATACCGTAACAATTTTTTCTACACAGAACAACCGCTTGCGACAATTCTTCACAAGAATCATACAACCTTAACAAGGTTTTTACGCAACAATTACATTTGATCGTGTCAGAAAGTGTACTTTTCCTCATTTTTCTTACGACCGCTTAGTCGGATCGTTATATGCTAAGTCCTTTAACAAAGACATTGATTACAAACAAAGGATTTAAACTGAAGCTGGGACAAAACACAGTAATAAGAGTGTTTATTTTATATGGGGTTTATGGTTTCAAGAACACTCGCTTCCCGCGGGCAAGGCTTCAGCTAATCGGGGAATGGGCCCCGATGGATCTTCAGCTCTTGCTTTTCCCCTAGGCGTCGCGAATTTTGACCATTAACTTGGAAACGGCCGTAGTTATCCGTATAAAGAAAAAGGTTCGGATCATTTTAATTTGATGATCTGAACCTTTTTAATTACGTCTGGCTAGTTCTATCCCTGCCTCTGTTCCATCGTTAAGATTGCCAGCGATATACCCTTGCTTCATACGGACGTAGCTTATCTTTCGCCCCTTGTGTTTTGTAGTTACCAAGCACACGTTCCTTCTCCCCAATTAACTTGAGTGGGAATTGGAACGATACCTCATCAGCAAACATATTCACCAGAATGAGCGCGCTCTCTTTCTCTAGTGTACGCGTATAGGCAAAAATCTGTTTATGCTCAGGCAAGACAAGATCGTAACTGCCATAAACAAAAAGGTCCGATGACTTCCTTAATTCAATCATCTTCTTATAATAAGAAAGAACAGAATCCTCTTCTTTTAGCTGCTTCTCTACATTGATTTGTTTATAATTTGGGTTGACCCCCATCCATGTTTCCGTTGCTGTTGAGAAGCCTGCATGCTTTTGATCGTTCCATTGCATCGGCGTACGGGAATTATCTCTCCCCTTTTGCCAAATGATCTCCATAATTTCTTCATGGGAGCGTCCTTTTTCTGTTTCAATTCGATAAAAGTTTTTCATCCCTACATCATCGTAGTCCTCTATTGAAGGAAAACGGACATTCGTCATCCCAATCTCCTGCCCTTGGTAAATAAACGGAGTACCCTGCATAAAGAAGAAAAGCGTCCCCAATGCTTTTGCACTTTCTTTCCAATATTCCTTATCATTTCCCCATGTGGATACGCTTCTTGGTTGGTCATGATTTTCAAGAAATAACGCATTCCACCCTTTTCCTTCAAGTCCTTTCTGCCATGTCGTAAAGATACTCTTGAGTTCAGCAAGGTCAACCGTGCCATTTACTCCTTTATCCCACAATCCTAAATGTTCAAACTGAAAGATCATATTAAAGGCACCATGATCTTCTCCAACCCAATCGTCCGCTTGTTCCACAGTTACCCCATTTGCTTCGCCTACGGTCATAATATTAAAGTGATCGAACGTCTCCCGTTTCAACTCTTGCAAGTATTCATGAATACCTTCACGGTTCATATGCCCCTCAAAAGAAGGAACATAATCGAGCCCTTTTGGATTCGGTAAATCTGGTAACCCTTTTACTTTTTTAATATGAGAAATGGCATCCACACGAAATCCGTCGATTCCCTTTTCGAGCCACCAATTGATCATTTGATATAACGCTTTACGCACGTCCCTGTTTTCCCAATTTAAATCAGGTTGTTTTCTCGAGAAAATATGCATGTAATATTGGCCTGTAGCCTGATCATACTCCCAAGCGGAACCGTTGAAAATAGACTCCCAGTTATTTGGTTCAGAACCGTCCTCTTTCGGGTCACGCCATATATACCAATCCCTTTTCGGGTTATCCTTGGACGATCTTGATTCAATAAACCACGGATGTTCATCCGATGTATGGTTAATGACAAGGTCGATAATGAGCTTCATACCTCGGCGATGAACCTCATGTAATAATTGATCAAAATCTTCCATTGTCCCAAACTCATCCATAATATCTTGATAGTCGCTAATATCGTAACCGTTATCATCATTTGGTGATCGATACATCGGACAGATCCAAATCACATCGATCCCTAGGCCTTTTACATAATCTAATTTTTCAATAACTCCTTGGAGATCACCAATTCCGTCCCCGTTAGAGTCACAAAAACTTCTCGGGTAAATTTGGTAAACAACCGCTTCCTTCCACCATTGTCTGTTCAAGATAAATCGCCCCCTCCACCTTATGGCAAACGTTTGCACATGCTCCTTTATTATATTTGCTTTTTGTAAAGAATACAATTGTTTCTTGTCAATTTCAACTCAATTGCGCAAACGATTTCTCTTATTTAAATCCCGTTTATTGTATAAGATAGAAATTTAATCATTTAATATGTTTCACGTGATACATTAATTCGAGTAAGTATAGATTTAACATACTTTTGTAAAATGTTCATATAGTGATTAACTCGTCGTTCTTATCCCAGACTCATTTTATAAAGCGAGCGACAGTGTCGCTAGTGTTACTTTTGAACAAGCTACATAAAACTTTAGCTATCGTCAGGTACGGTTGTTTAAACGTTCGACCCATCAAAGTGAATAAAAATTTTAGTAGTATGTTAGTAAACTCAGTGTTTCCTATCCCCTTTAAACGGCAGCAAGATTCATAGTCTCTTTCCACCCTCCCTCTCGAATGACTTTGCTTATAAAAGTTTTATACTTTTTTACGGCAAAAAAGTAAAAGTCGGATAAACCGATACAAAACGGTTCACCCGACTTTTTTGTTTTAAGGTTTACTCCCCTCTCTTCTCTAATGAAGCAACTTCGCAAATTCAAAATAAAGAGGAATACCGAAGATAAGATTGAACGGGAAAGTGACCCCTAGTGATAGCCCTAAATAAATCGATGGATTTGCCTCTGGTACAGACGTTCGCAATGCAGCAGGAGCCGCAATATAGGAGGCGCTCCCTGCTAAAATCCCCATCAATGTTGCTCCCCCAACTGATAAACCGGCAAGTGTTCCTACGAGAACACCCAACGCCCCAAGCAAAATCGGGGTCAGTACACCGAACAGGATGAGTTTGATTCCGTGCTTTTTAACTTCAGGTAAACGTTCGCCAACGGTTAACCCCATATACAAAAGGAAAAGAATCAGAACGCTTTGATACAAGTCGATAAAAAGAGGTTGAACCATCGGAATCGCTCGTTCACCTACTACAAGGCCAATAATTAGGCTTCCTAGAAGTAATATAATGCTTTTTCCAAAAAAGCTTTCCTTCAGTACTTCTTTATCAATCAGTCCCTGATGCCCTGAGACAATTCCCACTCGTTTAGAAGATAAAGTTGTTGGAACAGCCTGTTGCCTTTCAATGATGCTTAATAACAATAAGGATACTAAAATTGCAGGACTTTCCTTTAACACAACCATCGCATTCATAAATCCTTCATAGGTCGTGCCACTTTTCTCAAGAAACGATACAGCCGCACCATAAGTTACTATACTCGTCGATCCATAAGTGGCAGCAAGCGCAATTGAGTTCTTTAAGTCCACTTTCATAAACAAGCGTGTAATCATAAGAACGATAACCGGGATCAACATGCCTAAAAATATCGTCCCAATAACTGGCCCAATTACCGCTTCGAGATGATAGTGTGAAAGTTCAATCCCTCCCTTTATTCCGATCGCAATCAAAAGGTACATACTTAACGCTTCTGTCAATCCTTTTGGAAACTGCAAATCAGATTTAAAGGTCGCAGCAATAATACCTAATAGAAAAAACAAGACTACAGGTGATATCAAGTTTTGTATGATGATTTCACTCACTTTTTATTCCTCCCTCTAACGAAAATATGCAATAAAAAAACCGACAATTTAAGAATAGATGGTCTTATCACCATACATTCAAAAAATTGTCGGTTTATCTTCAACAAACATTATGTTCTTCGAAGATCTCCCTGTTATGTTATGAAAAATTTTTTTCAACATCATTCTCTAATTTAAACACAATGATCCGTTCTCCTGTACGTGTGCTTAAATCAGTATGAATGCTTAGCACCTGCTCCCCTATGATCGAGCGAATGATTTCTTTCAAATCTTTTTCTCCCGATTCAACCAAGTCAGCGCGAGTTCGTTTAATTGAAATTCTTCCTTCTTGGGTTTCACACAAGGCATATTCTGCAGGGGTTAAGATCCCTCGCAATGTGACAATGATCATATTTCGCAAAAGGTCTGTTTTCACTGAGACAGATCCTCGTCCGAGATAATCTTTTTCCCATTGCGTAAGAGCTTTACTAATTTCTGATTCAACCATTCCTTTTGTTTTATTCATTGTCCCTCATCAATTTCCTATCGAAATCTTACAGAATAATACTAGGCTTTCAATCCTCTTACAGCTTTTTCAGATAGCCAATCGCATGATTAAACTATATGCTAAAGCCTTGCTAAAGGATTTACTATGGTCAGCTTATACATTTTAGTTTAAAGTTTATCCACTATGAAGTCAACATTTAATTAGGAAGAAGTTCGCCCTGTCATCCTACAGAAGCGCTTTCATACTCTATCCATCAATGTTTCACGTGAAACAATTTAGAAACTTCCCAAGAAAAGATGCACGTATATACATTATTTCCTAGGGATTGGTAACAATGATAAAAAAAGATACGTATATGAAGGAGGATGGCCGTGAGCGAGCAATACAAACAGCCAAATACACTTGAGCCTTACTGGAGACAATCCACTCCCCTACCTGACTTTAAGCCACTGCAAAATGATTTACGAGTTGATGTCGTCGTTGTTGGAGGGGGAATCACTGGAATAACCACCGCTTACTTGCTACAAAAAAGAGGTAAGAAAGTGGTCATTCTTGAAGCAGATCGATTTTTCAATGGAACGACTGGGCACACAACAGCCAAAATCACTGCCCAACACGGATTGATCTATGATGAATTTATTCAACATTTTGGCGAGGATAAAGCAAAGCAATATTACGATGCGCAGATGGAAGCTAAGACTTTCATTAAAAACACCGTTCAAGACTTATCAATTGATTGTGATTTCCAAGAGCATGACGCCTACATCTACACAAATGCTAACCGGTATCTAGCGAAATTAGAACGAGAAATGCGCGCCTATGAAAAACTACAAATTAATGGATCACTGATTGACTCGATGCCTCTACAAGTCCCAATAAAAAAAGCGATTGTCATGAAAGGTCAGGCACAGTTTCATCCAATTGCCTACTTAATGAAGCTCGTTCAAGATTTTATAGACCGTGGCGGCCTCATTTTTGAGCACACGGTTGCAACAGATGTTGATAAAGGCGAGCACCGAACGGTTCTTACGAGAGATGGTCATAAAGTAACGTGTGATTATGTCGTTGAAAGCTCCCACTTCCCTTTCTTTGATCGCGGCTTTTACTTTTCTCGTATGTACGCCGATCGCTCTTATGTTCTTGGCCTAAAAGTAAAAGAGCCATATCCTGGTGGCATGTACCTCTCAGCTGAGGACCCGCCACGATCGATTCGCCATGCGTCTTACCAAGGAGAAGACCTCTGGCTCATTAGTGGAGAAACACATAAAACAGGACAAGGGATGGATACCGACTACCATTATGAAGCACTAGAATCTTTTAGCCGTGAGATGTTTAATGTGACTGACATTTCTTACCGTTGGTCTGCACAAGATTTAGTTACCCTTGATCGGATGCCTTATATCGGACCAGCCACAAGCAATGATCCTCATATACTTGTTGCCACAGGTTTTCGAAAATGGGGCATGACCAATGGTACAATCGCAGCTCATGTAATCACAGATCTGATTATCGGCCAAGTAAACGCCTATCAAAAGCTGTTTGCTCCACAGCGATTTGTCGCTGATCCAAGCCTTCGTAAATTTTTCGCATATAATGTCGACGTAGCTAAACACCTCATTGACGGTAAAACAGAAAAAGGTTCACGAACCCCTGAATCGTTGCAAAAGGATGAAGGAGACGTGGTAAACGTAAACGGTAAGCGTGCAGGTGGCTATCGTGATACGGATGGAGCCCTGCATCTCGTGGACACCACGTGTACCCATATGGGATGTGAAGTAAGTTGGAACCATGGAGATCGTACCTGGGATTGCCCTTGTCACGGATCGCGCTTTTCGTATGACGGAGAAGTTGTTGAAGGTCCTGCAAAAAAACCATTGAAAAAAATCGATCATACCTAACGACCATTAAAACGAAAAAGGACTGCTATGGTCATTTCCATTAGCGGTCCTTTTTTTGTTCCACATGTAATTCGATTTGATTTCCATCGGGATCTAAGCAAAATATTTGCGCAAACCCGCTTCTACTTGTGCGATTTTCTCGATAGGCTACGTTATGCTTTTGAAGCCATGAAAGTGTTTCCTCATAATCTTGTACGCGAAGAGCAAAATGTGCTTCCTTAGTATCAATCGTTGGTTGCTCCCTCAACATCTCCGTTTGATCATAAACAATGAGATGGATTTGTTGCTCTCCTACCCCGAACCATGCACCATCAAAGTCAAAATCAGGACGCTCCAAAGGTTTTAAACAGAGAACATCTCGGTAAAAAGTGACCGCTTTATTTAAATCAGTAACAGGGAGGCTTACATGATGTAAACATTCATATGAAATCATCAAACGACAGCTCCTTCCATGCTCGTAAATAATAGATGCCTCCCGTCTATCATACATCGTTACTTCCCGAACGACGACAAAAATTTCACACGGTCCCCCATTGGTGGTATTTGTGAATCAACTATTGCAAGCTCTAGTATGGCAGGCCCATCCGTTGGCAGCAACGAGCTGATGCGCTCCTCTTTGAGATCTGCCAATGATTCGATTCGAGCCGTCGGTATTCCGACTGACTCCAATAGCTTTGAGAGATTGACTGGCGCTTGTTCAAAACGAGGATGGGTTCTTTGATATTGCAAAGCATGGCCATGATAGACCATCCCTAGCCTTGCATTATTTACAATCACAAACAAAATTGGGAGCCCGTACTCCTTAGCCGTTAATACCTCCATTCCATGCATAAAAAAGCAACCATCTCCCGTAATGCAAACTGTAGGACGTTTTCGATCGACCATAGCCGCACCAATGGCAGAACCTATCGCTGTTCCCATCGCACCGAAATGTACATTGATATTAAACGTATCCGGTTCATAAACGTCCATGTAATGAATCACATAGGACATAAATTCCCCTATGTCTATATGGTAACGTGCTGTTGGTGGAAGAGCTTGCTGAATGCTTAGTAACAAGTGCTGGCTCGTGTATTCTTTATTCACTTTGTTTTCTACTCGTGCAATTGGTTGCGGTTGATGATCTCGCCCTAGCCGCTCCAACTCTAGATTCAGCTCAGTCAACGTTATTTTTACATCTCCAACTATCGGAAAATCGATTTTATATTTTCTATTAAACACGGTTTTATCGTGATCTAACTGAATAACATAACGTCCATCCGTTAGCTTTTTGTTGTAGTTATTTGTCGCTGTTTCCCCCAAGCTTGATCCGATAATAAAGAGCCCATCTCCCTCTTCTCCATTGAGTAAGTCAGAGGCAGTAGTATGTCCAGCAAATCCGAATACTCCTTTATTAAGCGGGTGACCTGAAGGAATGTATCCCTTCGCTTGAGGTGTTGTAACGATTGGCCAACGTAACCGTTCTGCCATCTCAATTGCTTCACGCACCGCTCGTCGAACACCTTGGCCAATAAAAACAATTCCGTTCTTTAACTCTGTTAATTCTCGTGCGGCTTGTTTTACTGACTGATTTGAGGGCATGGTGCGTGGTTGTGTCGGATAAGAAGGTAGGTCGGGTGGTTCGATCGTCTCAAGCTGAACATCAATTGGCATGGCCACATGGACAGGGCCGGGAACAGGCGAAAGGGCGATCGTCACCGCTTTCTCTACTTCCGAAAGCAAATCGCTCCCTTTTCGAACCGTCACACTATATTTAGTAACCGGTGCATACAGCGGCTGAACATCCAACTCTTGTGAAGCGTTCAACCCCTCTGTATTAGTCGGTACAGCTCCGGTAAGAAACAGAATCGGGAGCTGTTCTCGCATCGCGTTCGCTGCTCCAGTAAGAAGATTAGTGCTGCCTGGTCCACTACAACCAATGGCAACCGCTAGCTGGCCAGAGTATTTCGCATATGCTGCCGCCATATACGAAGCGGCTCCTTCGTGTTTGGCAATAACCGGCGTCATTTGTGGCATTGAATACAGCTCATCAAAAAAAGCATTTACAGATCCTGCTGGAATTCCGAAAACCGTATCAACCCCGCCCTTTGCTAAATAATCTAAAACACTGCGCACTGCTTTCAATCAAATCAACTCCCCAACTTAAATATTAAGGTTGATTCTTTCTTTCGCTCGTGCCATGCTGTCATCATTTTGAAAATTTACATCATATAACAAATTTCGTTTAAGAAAGCATTTTTCCTGCCACAACTCAAAGATTGTTGGTATAAAAGTAATATAAAGGATTTGTAAAGAACGGCTTATTGGCTCAGCTTTTGTCCCCCTTTGTACACAGACAAGTTCATCTGCAAAACGAAATTTCTGGGCTTCTCCTGTTTTTTTGCCGACTTTACGCTAAGACGCCTCGAACGAATAAAAAAAGCTCGGGAGCAAAACCCCGAGCGACGTTTATTTGCTTTTGTTTTCAATGGACACACCTTCTGGACGATAGTGAATTTTGACGTTCGTCATGACTTCAGAAGCTCCCGCGTCGATGCCTACTTGCTGCGCTTGCTTAATGAGGGAAAATACATCATCAAGCTTGCCTTCAACCACTGTCTCCATTGGCCCTACCTCATATTTGAGTCCAGATTCTTTCACGACCTCTACAATTTCCGGGATGACCCCATGTGTGTCCATATCTTTACCATTTGGCATAACTTGAAAGCCAACTGTAACTTCTGCCATTACACCCATCCTCCTTTCATTTTCTCGTTTCTGAATAGTTTACCGTTCTGTCCTGTTTTTAAACATAAGTTAAACCATGAAAAAACAACACGTGCGGTGTACATGCCGCACGTGTTGGACTTCAATTTTCCTCTATGTTGGCTAGCTCATGCCAATAGTGACATAAAGTAACGAGGCCTTTATCAAAATTTTCAAGGTGGAAATGTTCATTCGGCGCATGAAAATTTTCGCTTGGCAGTCCAAATCCCATCAGGACGATCGGTAGCTTCATTAAGCGATGAAATGTTTCAACGACTGGGATCGATCCTCCCATCCGTGTAAATACAGCTGGCTCTCCATATATGGTTTCATAAGAACGTGCGGCTGCTTGAATCGCAGGGTGGCCAACCGAGGCAGCAAAAGGGCGCCCCGTGTCAAATCGAGTCGTCGTCACCTTTACCCCTGGTGGTGTATGGGCTTCAATGTGCTTTTCGATGAGAGACGCAATTTGATCCGGGTCCTGATCTGGGACGAGACGGCACGTGATTTTTGCATGGGCTTCAGAAGGGATGACTGTTTTTACCCCTTCTCCTTGGAAGCCTCCGTAGATTCCGTTGATTTCTAACGTCGGACGAATCCATGTCCTCTCAAGAGTAGAGAAGCCTTCTTCACCAAACAATTCTGTTACCCCTAGTTCATCCTTCATTTCATCATCGTGGTGATCAAGTCTTGCAAAGCTCTCCCGTTCCTCTGGAGAGGCGTCCACCACATCGTCATAAAATCCTTCAACCATAACCTGTCCTTTTTCATTTCTCATCGAATCAAGAAGTTGGACGAGCGCGTGGACGGAGTTTTGCACAGCACCTCCGTATAAACCTGAATGGAGATCCCCTTTTGTTCCTTTGACGTCGATTTGTAAGCTACAAAGCCCGCGTAATCCTGTACAAATGGCCGGTTTTCCTTTTCCGAGCATCGGCGTATCAGAGATCACGAGGACATCTGCTTGAAGCTTATTTTGCTCCTGTTCAACGAATGGATCTAAGTTTGGGCTACCGATCTCCTCCTCCCCTTCAATAATCAATTTGACGTTTACAGGGAGTGTGCCTTCCGTTTTTAATAGGGCCTCCAATGCTTTTATATGCATGAATGTTTGCCCTTTATCGTCGGTCGCTCCACGTGCAAAAATTTTCCCTTCGCGAATCGATGGCTCAAAAGGAGGTGTTTCCCATAAATTGATAGGATCGACAGGCTGGACGTCATAGTGGCCGTAAATGAGCACAGTCGGCTTTCCCTTCGCATGGAGCCAATCAGCATACACGAGGGGATGTCCCTTTGTCTCGATCATTTCCACATGTTCTAACCCTGCCTTTTGCAGTGTGTCTACGAACCAAGCAGCTGCTTTTCGCACATCTTCCTTATGCTCTGATAAAGCGCTCACACTCGGTATGGCGAGAAGCTGTTTCAATTCGTCTAGGTGCTCCTCGCGTTTTTGCTCTAAATATGTACGTACATCATTCATGTGCCATGCTCCTTTCCCTTCCATATAGTTCGCTAAGCGAAGTAATTCCCTTTGCCTCCATCGTAGCACAGAAGGCTAAAAAAGTTGAGCAAAGCGGTTCTATTGATCCGTTTGTTCCGAAAAGAGTGTCAGATTTTTTCACATAGATGAAAAGGATCATCTTATCTATGGTACACTGGTAGAAAAGGCTTTTAAGGGTGATCGTCTTATGGGCAAGTGGGTATCCGTTGCAGAAAAACGTCAATTCCTTAAATGGTTCCTCACACAACAATTAAAACGAAAAGATGCGAAGCGGATACTTGAATACCTTTTACAACATTATCATTTGCTCGAACAAGTGATGTTTACTGAAGAAATTCGCGGCCGTGAACGAACGCTCGTCATTTCTACCTTGCAGTCAGATGAGCCAGGGTTTGCTTTTTATTTATACCGAAGGAAAATTGAAGATCCGATTCGAGCACTCGGTGAACTTCAAGCGAACCCCGCTGACCCGATCTACTTAATTTTGCATTTCCACGGAAAAGCGCAAAATCACCAATACTTACAAATGCTCGATTCCGAATCCCGCGAATACATTAAACGTTTCAAGCAGTTTCAAGCATATAAAGAGGAAACCGACTCACTCATCGAAGCTGTTCTTATCGAAAATGAGAAAAAGATGTTGCTTCAGCAAATTGATGAAGCTCTTGATCTCAAGGATGAACGGCGCTTTAAAGATCTCGTGAAGAAGCTACAAGAGCTAGATAGACGGTCTTCCTAACCTACTATTGAACTTCTCGTCCCCTCGGAAGTTCTTTTTCACGTGCCATCACTTTGCTCTTCGTCTTTTTCGACCGGCAAGATATACCGGTATGGAACAGGAGAACCAATCACCGTAGACGTGTTAATGTTTCCATACGGGATAAGCTTATCAATTAAGATCCTCATGCTGTTCATGTTCGGGACAGCCGCCTTCAACATATAGCTAACCTCTCCTGTCACCCGATGACATTCAATAATCATCTCTTCCGATTTCACCATGTCTTCAAAGTCTTTTAACGGTACACGCAGTCCGCTCACT
Source organism: Halalkalibacterium halodurans (assembly GCF_004376175.1). Classification (GTDB taxonomy): domain Bacteria; phylum Bacillota; class Bacilli; order Bacillales; family Bacillaceae_D; genus Halalkalibacterium; species Halalkalibacterium halodurans. The sequence continues at coordinate 15,013 of NZ_SNUY01000058.1, forward strand.
AGAATAATTAATAGCATGTCTCGTCCGACCCCTGCTAAGGAAATGCGAGCACTATATTCTTCAATCACACCACTTTCTTGAAGCCGTTGCAACCGTTCAGAAACGCTCGGGCGGCTCAAGGCTAACTCTTTTGAAAGCTCGCTTATCGTCGTCCGTGCATTTTTTTGCAGCAGCTCAAGCAATTTTATATCAAGCTTATCCATATCCACCCTCCTGTTTTACCATATTGAAGCCATCCTATAAAAAATACATTCAAAATGGAGTCAATACTCACCTTTTTCATTCATTATACTATGCCCTATTTCCATTTAACATTCTAAAATTAAAAGTAGAGCATATGTTGCGCGGAATTTTTAACAACGTAGGTGGGTTGCACATGAAGAAATGGCTGTGGATTTTTTTAGGCATTGTGATTACGAGCTGTGGCGTTATTTTATTACGTCATGCTAACCTTGTTACTGGAGGGACAGCCGGGCTTTCCTTAGGCATGACGTATCTTTTCAATCTTCCGTTTGCGTTAACCTTTTTTCTCGTGAACGTTCCGTTTTACCTTTTTTCCTTGCTACGAATGGGTTGGAGCTTTACACGATCCACGATCATTTCTGTATCCTTGCTTTCCTTGGTGACGAGCTTAGACGTTTGGCTGCCTTCTTTCAACGTCCCTGTTTGGCTCGGTGCCGTATTCGGCGGCGGTTTGATTGGCCTTGGTCTATCGCTCATTTTTATGAATGGCTCGTCTTTAGGAGGGGCAAACATTTTGGCCCTCTACTTACAAAAACGATTGGCGATCGATCCAGGGAAAACAAACTTCTTGTTTGACGTTTCTGTTGTTCTTCTTAGCATGGTGTCCGTTGGCGTCATCCGCGGTCTTCTGTCGATCCTATCGATTGCGGTCACCTCTCGCATTATTAGCTACTTCAAAAAAGAGATCGCTAGCCGCCAGTTGGCTGAAAAACCGAAGTCCTCTTCTATGGCATCAACGCCAAATTCACGGATTCCAGTGGCAGAGTAAAGGGGCATTCGTCTTTTCCGATAGAAAAGCCTGTATCGTCGATTACTAAGTAATCTTGATACAGGCTTTTTCAAAAAACCATTCGTTCAATTAGTCCTTAGCCTTGTTCTTTTCATTAGATAAAAGACGGCTGCGAGCATGATGGGGATGACAGGGGTGTAAATAACCCAAGGAAACGGTGGATGCATGCTCACAAACCAAGCATTAGGGTAAAGTAAAATGGCACATACCACCATCCCAACCCATGAACGTTTCACAAAGGCATAGCCAAACAAAAGAACGGATGCAATGAGCAATGGATAAAACAAACTGAGAGCACCAAATAAGAAACTCATGACACCTTCCACAACCAGCCCTCCCCACTGTCACAAAGTTTGATCGTAAACATGATCTTTTCCTATGTTTTTCTATATTATAAAAGGATTTCCGAAAACGTTCTAGCTTTATTCTTTCGCTATTAGGAGTTTTGTTCCTGCCTCTTTTGTTCCCTGCTTCGTCGTAAACAGAATCGGATGAAGGCATAAGGCCATTCCTCCGATGATGAGAAGCACAGCTCCGACAATCTGAAAGAGCAAAATGATGCCGATGAGATGAATAAGCCATGCCCCTAGAAGTGGTGGTAAAAGGATGGCCATGCTGATCAAAGACTGATAGATTCCTGCCACCTGACTTACTTCCTGCTCCCTCGGCTCCGTCTGGATAATGTAATTGGAGACGACCATGGACGTACCTGTACCTAGCCCCGCGATCAATCCAAGCCCGATCGGAATCATCATGAGGAAGCCCTCCTGCAGCATCCCTATTCCCAAAAACGCAATCCCGATACAGATCATGGCCCCAGCCAACCACATCCCTACGTTACGCAGCTTCTTCATTCTGCCGAGAAAGGCCATCATGGCAATCGCACCAGTCCCGATCGCCGCCATGATCCACGCCACCATTTGGGGCTGAGCGGCTGCAATTTGCCGAAATAAGACTGGGAACTGAATATCGACCATTTGAATTACCGACATTCCTAACAAAGCAATGGCGAAGGAAAAGTAAATGACCTTTCGCTTAAAAACGACTTGCCAGCCTGCTTTCCAACTTGCCCAGAACGATGACTGATTTTCCAAAGAAGTGTCCTTTTCTACTACTTTCACGTTACGAAACAAGGTCGTCAAGAGAAGCGCTGATAATAAAAAAGCAATGCCATTTAAGAGAATGAGCGTGTGAGGTGAGAACGCCGTTAGTAACGCTCCACCCCCCATCGGCCCAATGATTTTCGCCGCTTGAGAGACGGCGCCATTCCACGTAATCGCCTGCAATCGTAAATCGTCTCGTATAAGCTGCCTAAGCAAGCTTTGTTGGGCAGGGTAATGGACAACGTTGACAGTCGCTCGCAATGAGATGATTCCTAACACAACGAGAGGATGACCAGTGAACAAAAGCGAGATTGTGAGTAAAGACGTTACCCCATCCGCTACAGCCATAACCTTCACTTTGTGATACTTTTTAACAAATACACCAGCAAATTGGCCGAACAACATTTGCGGTAATGCAAAGGCAATTGGAATGAACGCTAACAATAGCGGATCAGCGTTCCATACGTAGCCGAATAATACAAGAAGGGCGACAAGATCGAGCCACTGCCCAACCATTGAAATGCTATAAGAAGTAAAGAGCTTTTTGTAACCTGGTTGCTGCCAAAGAGTCTCTCGTTTTTTCGTGGTCTTCACAAGAACCTTTTGTTTATGTGCTTCTTCCCATTCATTTAAACGATCTTCCACGATCGCCTCTCGACACGGGTCCATTTTAGCCGCCTACTTTCTATAAGGACAATGTCCCGATGTTTTCAACTTGAACTTCTTCTCTCACTTCACTAGCTACTGTCAAGATTCCGCTTATAAGGCGTCCCTTTCTCTGAATTAGCGCTTTTTGCGTAGCATGCTGAACAATTACTTCGCCAAGGATATCCATTTCGCCAATCCGTTCGTTCAACAACGATTCTTCAATGTCCTCAGAAAGTGTTAAGATCCCATCAACAATGACCTCCGTCCCCTTTTCTAACCCAAGAAGGTCGCTAGCCGTCCAATCCTCCTCTTTTCCTACGTAACGCAATTGATTGGCAAAGGTGAGAACATCGGTTTCCAATCGTTCTAATCGTTCATAGATAAGATCTTCAATGTCTTCATGACAGACGATGAAAGAGGTGGAATGAATCGACGAAATGGCCTGTTCGAAAGCCTCTCGCGAAATTCCAGCTTCAAAGATAATCGGAGATTCCGTATAGATGGACTGCTGGCGAAAGCGCCGGATCGAGCGAGCATTGATTCGAAGGGAGGACGAAATCGGTTCAAACCCTTCAGGAATGACAGTTGCGACTCCTGTTACTTGACCTTTTTGGTAAAACGCTGCTTGTTGGTTACTGTAGACCTTCACCTTCCCATTCACTTCAATCGCCCAAATTTTCTCGTGAAAGAGGTCAAGATCAAGATCCGCCGCTAACGTTAATTGTCCATTGACGATCAGATGCGTGTTCGTTTGCAACCCTTGTAAATAACCGTTCGTCATCATAACGACTCCTACTTCCAATCGTGGTGGCGCTCCTTCATATACTTTCACTTGTCCCGTTCCTTCCTTCAAAATGAGCCCAATTGCTCCCTTCAACTGAGGTGGAACAAAAAGGTTTCCTGTCATTTTTAATTGACAGGCCGTTCGTTTGATATGCTCGACCGTTACATCATGATCTACGACTACGATTCCGGTCACAAGGAGCGTCATCGGTTCATCCACCGCTTCTAAATAGGCGGCATCCAACGTACAGACACCCGTGACAAACCGTGCATCCCCTGGAACCTCCAAGGTGGCACCTATATTTCCAATCGCTAGTTTCGTTAAAAGGTGGGCGTTTTCTTTTCGATATAGCACCGTACCAACATTCTTAATCGAATCCACTTCTTTAATGCTATCTTCCGTCGCCTCTAACAAATTTAAAACCCCGATATTGCCAAACGTGCGGCCCATACTATCCTTCCTCCTTCATGTACTCTCGTAACTTTTTCACCGCAAGTCGAATGCGGTAACGCACCGTAGAAGCCGGTACGCCTACTTTTTCACTTATTTCTTGACTCGTTAGCCCAAGCCAAAAATGCTTGAACACAAGATCACTTAACGATGCTGGCAGCTTAGACAAAAGATCGACCATTTCTACGTAAGATGTTCCTGCTGTTGTAAAGGGCGGGATCACACTATCATCCCAATCTGTTTCCCGCTTTTCCTTTCGCCTAATATCGATGAGCTGATTTTTCATCACCCGATAAAACCAAGCCTTTTGCTTATGCCTCGGCCAATCCAGTAATTCCGTACACCTTAACGACTTTTCCATCGCGTCTTGTATTAAATCGTTCGCCTCTTGCTCGTTACGGCTAATGGTACGAGCAAATCGATATAGATCCTGTTTCAGCTCCTCATATAGCTCACTCACCTTCACATACGTCACTCACCTTTTCGGCTTTTTCTTTTTCACTTAGATAACGAATGAAACCGAGAAATTGATAACATGAAAGGAAAAAAATTTTTTGATGGCAATCAGGGGATCGTTCGGTTAGGGGAACCAGCATCATTGGGAAGGATGAAAATACCCCTATCGCGATGATAGGGGGTGACTCGTTATTTTTTCGCTAACACTTCATAAACGTCTTGACGGCCATCCAATATGTATGAAGGCTTTGGTATCCCACGATTTTCCCGATGTCCAGCTAGATGGGCGTCACTTTTCTCCCAAGTTTTCCACGCTTCTTCCGATTCCCAGCGAATGATGACCACCACTTCCTCATCTCCACGGCGCTGTTTTTTTCGCAGGATGTTCATATCAATAAACCCCGGCTGTTCTTCAATGAGTCCTTTACTAGCAAATTTTTCGACGATTTTATCGCTATGTCCCTCTTCTACACGTAGTGTTTTCACTTGAAAAAACATGAGATCATTCCTCCTTTCCTCCAATTATATTTGATATTGATTATCATTATCAAATATAAAGTGGCTGCCTCGGTGCTACCAAAGTGTTCAAATTTATTCTTTACAGCATTGAAATTCTTCCAAAACTTTGGATTTGTCGCCATAAACCTTTTCTAGGTGATCCTCTCCCCAATAGCATAAAAGGTCTAGCGCAGGTTTTAATCCCCATCCATAGGGCGTTAACTCATACTCCACTTTAGGAGGGACCTCGTTATAAACCTTGCGTGTAATGATCTCATCCTTTTCCAAACCCCTGAGCTGAGTGGTTAGCATTTTTTGAGTAATGGCTGGCATTAACCGACGGAGCTCAGACGTTCGCTTACGACCTGTCATTAAGTGGTATATAATTAAAGGCTTCCATTTTCCTCCCATTACTTCTAAAGCCGCTTCCACTCCAACTTGATACTTCTTTTGACCGCCATTTTTCCTCTGTTCCGTCATCTCCTAACCCTCCGTTACAAGGCTGTGTTTGCTTAGAACAACCAGTCCCCTCAACCCGTTACTCAGATTCGTTTTTAGGGGCTCTGCCTAGGGAACTTCCATGTTCCTATGGCACCTGGATCATCCTATAGAACTTAAAAGTACCTACTTCCAGATAATTTCCTTACTGTTTATAATAGCATCAGCCATTGATCAAGGCGAGAAATTAGTTGCTAAAGAAAGGTAGTGAAGATACAAACATGAAAGTATTAACCGTTGTTTCACACCCGAGAAAAGATTCCTTGACCTTTGAGGTAGCCGAGCATTTCGTAAAAGGCCTTACCGAGTCTGGTCACGAGTATGAAATATTGGATTTGCATGAGATTGGTTTTGATCCTGTTTTAAAAGGGGTAGATGAACCGGATTGGTCAGTTGCGGAACAGCCATTTTCCCCTGAAGTAGAAATGGAAATAAGGCGGATGAAGGAGCATGATGCCTTGGCACTTATTTTTCCACTTTGGTGGTGGCATTTGCCGGCTATGCTAAAAGGGTATATTGACCGAGTATGGAATAACGGGTTTGCGTACGGTGCAAATCACCTTCATCATCAGCAAGTCTTGTGGATTGGTTTGGCCGGTGTTTCGAAAGAACAGATGAAAAAGCGTAACTATGATGAAATGATTACTCATCTGCTCAATGTGGGAATTGCAGATTATTGCGGTGTTTCCAATTCCAAGGTTGAATTCTTATATGAGACACTGGATTCCCATCCCAATCATTACGAAATGCTGCTGAACGAAGCTTATCGCTTAGGATTGAACTATGACAAGGATCATTAATATTAAAGAGCTCCGTTTTATGCAAAATGCTCAATATAACAAAACACTTACGCTCTCTGGGTGGTTTCCTCGGAACCAACAGGCTGATGATTCAGTTGATAAAATACGTGCATCCTCCATGCAAGCAATGTAGATACGAGCATAAGCCCGCCAAGAATGAGAAATAACACTTGAAATCGGTACGCCTCTGCTAGGAGACCTCCTACTCCGGCTCCTAATGGAATCGCTGATTGGGCGAGCAAGGCCCGTACAGTAAACACACGGCCACGCAGATGTTCTGGTACCCGCCGCTGGTAAAAGGTCGTATTGTTAATCGTAAACGCCATTGCGAAGAAGCCTTGCATGGTTGCAATCCCAATGGCAATCCAGATGCTTGTAATGAACCCAAGGGCCATCATGAGAAAGGAAGAGACGGTCAAGCAGCCGAGCATCACACGTCGCAAATTTTTTGGTGGTGGGTACAATCCGCACAAAAATGAGCCAAGGACCATTCCTAAAGAATAGACTGACATAAACAAGCCGTACTGAAATTCCGTCCCATGTAAATGCTCAAGGACGTAGGGCAAAAACATAGGCAAAGCAGCACCACTGCTAAAATTAATCATCATCATTAGCAAACCAACCGAAAACAACACTGGATATACTTTGTAAAAGGACATCCCTTCTTTGAACATTGTCAGCCATGAGGCTCGATCATTCGTTTTCGCGCGATGTACACGATCCAGCATTAAAAGCAAAAAGCCTGATACCGTTAAGGCGATCACAATAAAAACGAGCAGTGGCAATGGACCGACTAAGACGATGAGTCCTCCGCCTAGAGCGGGACCGATAAGCATGACGATTTGCATTGTTCCTTCGAGGATCGAATTGCCTCGCTGTAGATGTTTTTCCGGTAAAATATGAGCCACATAAGCCATCCCAGCAGGGCGAAACAGCGGTTCCGCAATCCCGGTGAGCACGGCTGCCATAATCAAGACGGGAGCCGTTAACATGTCTCCTACCAACAAGACGGTCGGCACGAAAAAGGCGACGGCACGAATCCACTCGGACGCAACCATTACCACTTTATATTGAAACCGATCTAGATACGGACCTGCGACTAGATTGGTCAGCAGCTTTGGAATCATAAAGGCAATCCAAACCCCGCTCATCGCGACAAGGGAGTCGGTCAATTGGTACATGAGCCAACTGACTGTAAACGTAGTGAAGGTACCTCCAAGGGCGGAAACGCTTTGTGCGATCCACAAAACGACGAAAGGCCGTTTAAAAAAAGGCTGATCCATTGGTCACACGCTCCCTTCAATGATGGATAATAATCGTCCCTCCAACTGTATAAGTCCTTCTCTGCGGGAAAAACGCAACTAATGAAAAAAGCGCCAGGGGTATAGACACCCCTAGCGCTTTTCGTTCGGTTAGTTTTGATACATTTGGCCTGCCTGTGGCATTTGCGGCTGACCGTTAGCCGGTGCGAAGCCAGACATCATTTTTTGCATATCTTGCTGTGCCAATTGTGGTACTTGATAATAGGCATGTTGGTTTTGGTAAAGGAAAAGCTCATACGCCATTTCGACCACATTCGGTACACTGTCAGCAAGCACTCGGCGAACGACAGGATTGGTTGCCTCTAAGGAAGCCGTCGTTAGCATGGTTGCCTGTGATTTCATTAATCCAAGCATATGACCGGAAATTCCTTGGTCAGAAACTTCGTTGATCGATTGCATTGGTTTCTTCGGCTGGCTTGGTTTAAAGCCATAGGTGACATTATTGCTAAGCTGCATGTTGTACACCTTTGTTCCGTGGGAAGGCTTGCTTCCTGTATTGAAACACTCACACAGAATGTTGTATTGATCGGTCAAAAACGAATACTGACGATCCAAAATGTTCAATAACTGCTGATCTTTCACGAAGGTGCGGAACATCATATATTGGTCTAGAACGCCGATGGTACTCGTCAAGACTTCCTGAACATCAAACACCTCATGACCGCCATGGCTCAAGTTACTAGGCATTTGAGTCGAATTCATCTGTTGTCCTGGCGCCGGCATTTGTTGCTGGTTCATTTGTTGGTTCATCTGCTGATTGAATTGAGTGTTCACAGGTGAAAACCTCCATTGATCTTAGTGGTGTTACGCCATTTAGTATGCGCGTGCACACGCCTACTTTACCTCACTTTTTTTGCCAACGATCTGCATGGATGGTCACCCTGCAAACACCATATTCTATAGGTAGGAAGCTGATTTGGACTGTACTAAAATTTCGCTAAGGGCGTCATCGATCGTTTCGTATTGGAACGTAAAACCTGCCTGAAGCAAGCGTTCTGGTAAGACCCACCGGCTTTTTAAAATGAGCTCAGACTCTGTTCGCAATAAAAAGGTACCGATTTCGAGCATCCATGCGGTTGCAGACAAGCCAATTTTCATATTCATGGCACGCCGGATAGCTGTCGTTAACACTTTATTGGAAACGGGGTGCGGGCTTGTACAATTAATTACTCCTTCAAGCGCTTCTTGTTCTTCAATAAAGCGAATCACACGGAATACGTCCTCTACGTGGATCCAACTGACCATTTGCTTTCCTGAACCTTGTTTGCCGCCAAGGCCGAATTTCGTCAAATAGCGATACGGTGTCAGCGCTCCTCCATCACCGCCTAAAACAATGGAAATTCGCAATGCCGTTTGCCTTGTGTCCGGCAATTGAAAGGAGAAGAATGCCTCTTCCCAAGCTTTCGCCACATTTTCCGAAAAGCCAGATCCGAGTTCACCATTTGCTTCGGTCATTGGTCGATCTTCAGCGTGGCGATAAATGGTCGCCGTACTTGAATTAAGCCAAAGCTTTGGTGGCCGCTCGCAAGCTAACACCGCTTCACCTAGTTTGTTAGTCGTGTCAATCCTCGACTGCAAAATCGCTTTTTTATTTTGTTCATTGTAGCGGCAGTTCACCGACTTTCCTGCTAAATTGACGAGCATGTCCGCCCCCTCTAACGCTTCACGAACAGCCTCTGAATCATCCCATGAAACGTGTGGAGCCCTTCTCGAAATAATTACGACTTCATCGCCGTTCTCCACAAAGCGTTGTTGCAAGTATTGACCGATAAATCCTGTCCCACCAGCTAACACTATTTTTTTCGTCATCTAATCCCTCAATTCTTGGCAAATAGTTCTTACCTCTAGCTTAGCAAATGAATCCACTTTTTCCGACAGTTAAAACAAACTTTTATGTTGACTTTCTTCATCCGTTTTTTTATAGTAAAGATTGTGAACGATATTGATAATCATTTTCACTTATAAAGGAGCACAAACAATGAAACAACGGAAACACTTATTACTTCTCACCATGTTGCTTTTCGCTTTGCTTGTAGTCGCTGCTTGTGGAAGCAATACAGATGCACAACAAGCTGACGAACTAGAATCCAAAGATGGAATGATCACATACGAGTCAGAAGCGGGTCCCATCGAAGTCCCTGCCAACCCTCAGCGTGTAGTCGCCTTAGGCTTTACTGGCAATATCCTTGCCCTTGATGTAAATGTTGTTGGTGTTGACACTTGGTCAAAGAACAATCCTAACTACGAACAATTGCTTCAAGACGTAACGGAGGTATCCGAGGAGAACCTAGAACAAATTATGGAGCTAGATCCTGATTTAATTATTGCTTACTCTACTGTACAAAACGCGGAACAGCTTCAAGAAATTGCACCAACCGTATTGTACACTTACAATAACCTCGACTACTTAGAACAGCATGTTGAAATAGGCAAGCTATTAAACAAAGAAGAGGAAGCTCAAGCATGGGTTGATGACTTCAAAGCTCGTGCAGAGCAAGCTGGAGAAGAGATCAAAGAAAAAATTGGGGAAGATGCAACTGTTTCCGTGATTGAAACATTTGAAGATCAACTGTACGTGTTCGGTAACAACTGGGGACGCGGCACCGAAATTCTTTATCAAACGATGGGCTTAGCGATGCCGGAAAAGGTGGAAGAAATGGCACTTGCCGACGGTTATTATGCCCTATCGTTTGAAGCGTTACCAGAGTTTGCTGGAGATTACATCATCTTAAGCAAAAATGACGAAGCTGACAATTCATTCCAAGAAACGAACACGTATCAAAGCATTCCAGCGGTGCAAAATGGCCAAGTATTTGAAGCCAACGCAAAAGAATTTTACTTTAATGATCCACTTTCCCTCGAGCTTCAACTTGAATTTTTTAAAGAACACTTTTTATCTGAATAATAAAGAGAGAAGCTGTCCAGTCCCCCCGGTCAGCTTCTCTCTTTTTGCCTTATACTTGTGCTCGAACAAGGAATTCTCCAAATTGGGCGCGGTGCAAACGAGCATAAATTCCACCTGTTTGTAGCAATTGCTCATGGCTTCCTTGCTCTGCAATACCTTCTTTCGTGACCACGATGATTCGATCAGCATTTTTAATCGTTGCCAGACGGTGTGCAATGACGAGCGTCGTTCTGCCTTTGCTTAATTCTGATAGCGACTGCTGAATCGCGAGCTCCGTCTCTGTATCAAGGGCGGAAGTAGCTTCATCTAAAATTAAAATAGGTGGATTTTTTAGGAACATTCGAGCAATCGATAGCCGCTGTTTCTGTCCCCCTGATAGTTTGACTCCTCGCTCACCGATGACCGTTTCCAGACCATCTGGCTGGCTTAGGATAAAATCATCCAACTTCGCCTTGCGAGCAGCCTCCATAATTTCATCATCCGTTGCTTGAAGGTTGCCATAGGCAATGTTCTCTTTCACCGTTCCTGAAAATAAGAAGACATCTTGCTGCACAATCCCAATTTGATTGCGCAAACTCTCGAGTTTCATTTCACGAATGTCGAGCCCATCAACTACAATCCTTCCGTCCTTCACCTCATAAAAACGAGGCAGCAAGCTACATAGCGTCGTTTTCCCAGCTCCAGAAGGGCCGACAAACGCTACTGTTTCACCTGCACGAATGGTAAGATCAATATTTTTTAGCACATCGTCCATCCCGTCATAACCAAACGTGACCCCTTCATATTGGATGTTCCCCTGAATGTTCCATTCTTTCGCTCCAGGAGCATCTTCAATATCCGGTTCGGTATCGAGAATTTCTGTATATCGCTTAAATCCAGCAATCCCTTTAGGATAACTTTCAATAACGGCATTAATTTTTTGGACCGGCTGAATCAGAATGTTCGATAATAAAATAAAGGCGACAAACTCTCCATATGTCAAGCTTCCAGAGATGACAAACCACGTTCCGACTAGCAGAGTGAGCAGCGTAATCGAGCGCATCAGCACATAGTTCGCCATTACGTTTTGCGCCATAATTTTATAGGATGCGAGCTTTGTTTTCCGATAACGCTGATTGTTTTTCGCAAATTGAGCCTGTTCATAGCGCTCATTCGCAAAAGCTTGAACGATCCTAATTCCCCCAATGCTATCCTCGACCCGTGCATTAATATCGCCTACATCTTGAAACATACGGCGAAAAGTTGTCGTCATTTTTTTATTAAAGTAAACCCACTAGTGTTGCATAAAAAATATCGCAATTTTCAGTCTAATAATTTTCCCTTAAAAGAGCCAAAAAAGTAATTACCCTAATAAAGGTGGCTCCGTCCATTTGGAAAATATTTTACATAAAGACTAGGGTGACAGTAAGGTTTTAAGGTTTAAGGAATCGTCTTTTCTTCAATTTTTCGTATCCAGATCCGTGCCGGCTTCCATAATGCAGCCCGTAAATAACGGCTGATCTGCAGGATTTTTCGCTTACTCTCTGTTTCAATTTGAGATAAAACATGGAGACAATAAACGATCAAAGCGATGAATACCTGATTTTGAATCGCCCATTCACTCTGACCATAAAACTTTTTGATATTCAGGTGCTGTTTGATCCATTTGAAAAACAGCTCAATCGCCCAGCGCGATTTGTACATGTCTGAAATCTCGTCAGCACTCAAATCAAACCGGTTGGTGATCAATTGAAGTTCATTTCCTTTTGAGTCCATGACGTTTAAGAGTCGAAACACATTTTCAGCCCGGTTCTGTGTGGTGCCGATCAACACCATTTGGTCAGACAAAACAGATGAATCTTCGGGGAGGCTAAAATCGTCCATCACTCGAATGACAGCGTTCTTCTTCAGCCGCGTTAAGAAGAAGTAACCATCATCTGTCATGCGATCAAATCGCTCATAATCAAGGTAGCCACGATCAAACACGTACATGCATTCCTTGTCATCAACCATGACTTCAAGCTGACCGCGGTCATGCTCACCGGCAGTTGTCATCACCGCTTTTTCAGGGTAAGACGTTCCCTTTTCCATGAAAACGAGCCGCAAATGTAATTTGACGCCGGCTTTTGTTTTACGGAATTTCGCCCATCTGTGACTCGTCAGATTGAGCGGCAACGTGCTCGAATCAATGATTTTCAGGGGCATTACCATCTTTGTGGCGTGCGTTCTGGCATGAATATTCCCCACCAGATCCAGAAATAAAAGCTGGAACAAATCCGGATTCAAACCGTTTAACCGTCTCGACAGCTGAGAAATACTGATCGAATCAAGATCAATCTCTTGTTGAAGCTGGTCATCAAACAGGCAGTCGCCAAGCGCATGCAAACTTTCGACTTCCTCCAGCTGCGCAAAAAGCAGTAGTTTCAGGAATGATTCTGTCGTTAATTTCTTTGTATAATAGTCTAATTTCATGGTTTTCACGTGATCTTCAAAAATATTGAGATTTATGTAAGAAAACCATTGTCCAAATGAAGTTTTTCGTGTAATCTTGTCCATGCGTTAGTCCTTTTTTAGTGGATTTGGACGGGTTACCACCTGACTTATCCATTATAAAGGACTTTTTTCTTTGCCATAAACAAGATTAGTGAAGGTTTCGAGTCTTTTTAATAGTTTGAATCAATTAATGCAACACTAGTGAAGTAAACCGCAAAAATGATAATGAAAGGTACAACGCAGAAAAGAGCGACCGCCAGCTGCCAATGAATCGACAGCATAATCGCAAAGGCACCAACGAGTGTCATAATCGCGACGAACACGTCTTCGGGACCGTGGTGAGCCACCTCGCCAATCTCCTCCAAATCCTTTGTAAGTCTCGAAATGGAATGACCTGTCTTATTGTTGTCATAATAGCCAAATGATAGCTTTTGCATGTGCTCAAACAGCTTTTTTCTCATATCAGACTCAATGTTGATCCCTAGCTTATGCCCCCAATAAGTAACGACATATTGCATAACCGTGTTTAGCAAATACACAAAAAGCAAACCGACACACGCCCAAAAAATAATCTGCCAGTTCCCTTCTGGTAGCAGACGATCGATCACTTGATTGACTGCTAACGGAAATGCCAGCTCTAAGATTCCAACAAATACCGCACAAAAGAAATCAAGAAAAAACAAACCTTTACCTGAATTATTCATACCTCGAACATAAATCAGGGTTTTAGGCCAAAAACGATTAGATTCCCGATCCCTTTGAAAGAATCATGGTTATTTTTCTTCTGAAAAGCATCTTTCTAGAATGAGGAGCGGAAAAATGCCTGTTTTTGGGCATACTTCTCCCTTGGTCTTAAATCGTGTTTTAAAAAACAGGATTTTTCGATTCTATCCTAGCTTTAGCTGTTGAATCCGCTGAAGTACTTTCCAGAAAAAATCTTGGTATACAAAACTAGAGGACAATTTAAAATGAAGGGATCGTCCTGATTTCACTAATTTACTAGCCACTTTAATGACCCTTGTACGTATGGTTTCAATTTGCATCCCTTTTTGTGCTTCTGGAAAGCAAAGCGTACGTAGCCAATTCGTTAGGTTATAGGCTAACAGGCTCATCATCATTTTTACTTCATTCACTTGAAAAGAGTGACTGCTCATTTTATCCAA
>NZ_SNUY01000059.1 GCF_004376175.1 Halalkalibacterium halodurans
CTTTATCCTTGAAGGAATGGAAGAAATGGCTATCATCTCAAAAGGACAAAAGGAAACGAAAAAGGATGTAATTTTAAGATAAAGTGAGATTAAGAGAGATACTGTCCAAAATACGGGGGTTAATCCGATTGAAAGTAGAGAAGGATAATTTAAGTAAGAGTATTCCACTACAAGATGGCGTTATTCAGCAATTGGAGAGAGAAATAGAATACTTAATTGCTAATAAGGAGTATCAGACAGAACAACAACAACAAGAAACGGATGGACAGATAGATACGAAGAAAAACTTAATTGAAATGGCTGAGGTTGAGAAAGAAGAAATGAAAAAGCTACTTAGAGAGGTGAATGAAAGGATTGAAAATCTAGAAAAGAAAAAGAACGATCAGCTTGAAAAATTAGCGAAAGAATGAATAAGAAAGAGCCGTATTTGGCTCTTTCTTTGTTTTCCTTTTAGTTTCAGACTTTCAAAAAATATATGCACGAACCATGCGCAAACCGTGCACAAACTATGCGTAAAAAAGGAATATTCTGATAGCAGGGTTAAGTTAGGCTTTGCCTAACCTATCACGTCAAGTGATAGCAAAAACCCCTTATGCTCTTACCCTTTTTACGCCCTGCTAAAAAGGGTACAAAAAAACGCTTCTAACAAAATAGGAGGAGTGAAAAAAATGAATGTAATAGTTCGCAATTTAAACCCTACAAAAGTAAAAGTGATAGATGAACTTGCTAAGGAAAAGGGAATGTCTAGGCAAGAATTCTTGAAAGTGCAGATTGAAAAAATTGCTACTACAAATGAATTAAGCGAGATAGAGGATAAATACCAGCTATTATTAGAAAAAGTAATCCTAGTATTAGAGCAAAACACTGAAACGATGAAAAAAATATATAAAGTAATAGAAGAACTATCGGAAGAAGATGATTTTCATGAACTATAAAAGAAAAAATTTATATATAAGTGAAAAGACCATCAGCTATTTAGAAAAAGTACAAAATAACATTTTAGAACAGACTGGTGAAAAGATAAGCATAGGAAAGGTACTCGATAAAATATGCAAAGAGCATGAGGTAGCAACAGATAAAAAAATGAATGATTTAGCGGTTATGATTGCGGAACATCTTGCAGAGAGCTTAAGAAAAGACCTCGTAAGAATACGATTAGGAACTAATAGTTCTGATCGAAATACACAAGTACTATTAGAAATGTTTAATCATCTGTTTTTGGTGAATGCACAAAAAGATCCTACTCTATATAAAGTATTAGCAACTACAGACAAGATTAAGTCTCCTATGTTGGAAAGTGCAGAAATCCATGTAAAAAATAAAATTGAAACTTTTCGACAAATAAAGTTAGATCGAAAAGGTGACGAATGATGGTAGGTGTCGTACTTAAAACGAAATTTATTTATCAGTCTGATAAAGTCTTTACTGATTATATTGACTATGTGGACAGGGAGGAAGCTAAACGTAACTTAGCATATGAAAAGTATTCATCTTATAGTCAAGAAAACATTAAAAAATTTAGACAAAAACAGAAAGAACTCATAGATGAAGCAAAAGAAAGGATTGCAGAAACAACAGCAAGAATTGAAACAGAAAAAAGTAACATAAATAAACTTGAAGATCGTCTTAAGAATTATAATAAGGCTTTTGATTATTTAAATAATATAGAATCTGTTCCCAAACTTTTTACAAAGGAAGCCGATTTCCTTACATGGAAGGAAAAAAAGGATTTAAAGAATTTGTTTGAAGAGTATACCGAAAATGAGGATATTAATTACTCAGAAGAGGAAAAAGTACTTGAACGGTTTAGTCAACACCTAGAAAAGTTTATAGATAAACGTAGTGAAAGCATTAGAACCATGATCCACAAAAAAGAAAAATTTCTTTCTAATTTAGAGAACAGTATTAATTTTGCAGAACGAAAAATCAAAAAAAGTGAATCTGTACTTAGCTATGATCATTACTCTGATTATATGGACAATCCAAACAAAACGAGCGCTTTATTTACAAAAAACTCAGATCAACTAGATACAAAAGATAAAAAAGCAATTAAAAGAATATATAAAGAAGCCCAAAAAAACGGAAGTGTTATGTGGCAAGACGTAATTAGTTTTGATAACAGGTGGCTAGAAAAACATGGCATATACGATCCAGAAACAAACACAGTAGATGAAAAAAAAATAATGTTAGCTACCCGTTCAGCAATGAACGAAATGTTAAAAAGGGAAGGGTTACAGGATAGCGCAATTTGGTCAGGGGCAATCCATTACAATACGGATAACATACATGTTCATATTGCAACTGTAGAACCTATACCGACAAGGAAGAGAGGAAAACGGAAACCGAAAACATTGAGGTATATGAAATCTAAAGTAGTTAATCAAATAATGGATCGTTCTGTTGAACAAAAGAAAATTAACACTCTTATTAGAGATAACATTGTTAAAAAGAAAAAAAGCAAGCCTATGAAGTTTAACAGAGAAGCGAAAAAGTTATTTGAACACATAAAGGAAAATCTCCCATCAGATAAAAGGCAATGGCAATATGGGTATAATTCGTTAGACAAGATTCGCCCGACTATTGATCAATTAAGTAAGTTATACATCATGAAATATCATAGGAAGGAATACAACGAACTTTTAAATAGACTAGATGAAGAAGTAAAAGTAATGAAAGAAGCCTATGGGGAGGGGAATTATGAGAAACTTAAACAAAACAAAATAGAAGAGCTTTATAAACGTTTAGGGAATGCAACTTTAAAAGAAATTAAAGAGCTTTCTCAACAAGAGCAAGCAAGGTTAAAAATTTCAAGAAAGGGGAATAAAGAGCCTTCCATTAGGCGAGATAATATTAAACATAAGATTTTGGTTAATAGAGCCTTATTTAAAGCTCAAAATATGTTTAAACGAGAATATACCAGTTGGAAAAACCAACAACACTTTGAAAGGTTGCAAGCCTTACAAGCGGAGAGAGATAGAGAATATGAACGGTAGTTTCATAAAGTATAGGAGGAATAAAAGTGCAGTTATTTGTTTGTGAAAAGCCATCACAGGCTGAAATGTTTGCAAATGCGTTATGTGATAGTGTGAAGTCTAAGAAAGGGTATTATCAAGGAGATCAAGATAAAATATTTACTTATGCTTTTGGTCATTTAGTAAAATTGATTCCTTTGGAGAAAATTAACGAAAACTTTGGATGGAAGGGAGATATAGAAGCCCTTCCTCTTTTTGTTAAGGATATTCCTCTAGAACCAATTGAGGACAAAAAAGAACAACTAGGGGTGGTTATAAACTTTATAAAGAAAGCTAAAACAATCTACATTGCAACTGACGCAGGACGTGAAGGAGAACATATATTTAGAAAGATTTATAAGCTTGCAAAAGTTGAAAAGCCTTTAAAAAGACTGTGGGTACAAAACAATACGAATCAAGGGATTTTAAAAGCTTACGAACAAGCAAAAGATGGTTCTGAATATGAAGGTCTTGCACAAGCAGGACAATTAAGAGAGGAAGCTGATTTATTGATTGGTGTGAATGGAACTCAGCTATTGACACGATTAAGCGGTAGTAACAAATTGCTAAGTCTTGGTCGAGTACAGACCCCTACTTTAGCTATGATTGTAAATCGAGACTTAGCAATAGAAAGTTTTCAAAAAGAAAAGCATTACACCATTGTAGCACCTGTCTTAGGCTCTGAGATCGAATTTGAGTTAGTTATGGAGAAAGACATACGTTTAAAAAAGGATGAAGTTATTGCTATAAAAGATTCCTTAAAACAAAGGGGAGAAATTCAATTCTCGGAAAAAGAAGTACAGGAAAAGCCTAAGAACTTGTTTGATTTAACATCCTTACAAATGTA
Organism: Halalkalibacterium halodurans; assembly: GCF_004376175.1. Taxonomy (GTDB): domain Bacteria; phylum Bacillota; class Bacilli; order Bacillales; family Bacillaceae_D; genus Halalkalibacterium; species Halalkalibacterium halodurans. The sequence continues at coordinate 3,859 of NZ_SNUY01000059.1, forward strand.
CATGAACGATAAGTCTAGTTGGTCAGCTCAAAAAACACTGGACGTTTTGCAAAGCCTTTATTTAAAGCGATTGGTTACTTACCCTCGTACCAGTTCTCAATATCTCGCAAGTTCAGACGATTTACCAGTTATTCTAGAGCAACATAAAGATAATGAATTTGTAGAAGAAATCCTTAACAATGGATATGAAATCGAAAAATCCTTTATCGATGGAACCAAGGTGACAGATCATGAAGCTATTATTATTACTACAGAAAAAGCGAAAAATTTAAGCTCAGACGAGAAGAAGTTATATAATGTTATTTTCGAACGTTTTATTTCAAGTTATTATCCTCAAGCAAGTTATAAAGTCACTGTTGCTCAGTTCAATGATGGTGATTATACATTTCAAGCTAAGGAAAAGGCTCTTGTTGATCTGGGGTGGAGAAAACTTTTTAATGGTCAGGTAAAAGAGCCTAAATTAAGGATGATTCAACCGGAGGGCATAAGTAATTATGAAATCAGAGAAAAGGAAACTTCTCCACCTAAAAGGTATACAGAGAAAACATTACTAAATGACATGAAAAATGCAGGGAAATTTTTGAAAGAAGAAAAGGATAAAAATATCTTAAAGAATGTTGAAGGAATCGGAACGCCTGCGACAAGATCCAGTATCATTGAACTATTGTATAAGCGAGGTTATATAAAAAGTAAAGGGAAACAAATTGTATCAACTGAACTAGGTAGAGAAATTGTTAAAATGATGCCTAATACTTTTAGTTTATACAGCCCTAAAATGACAGCTTTCTTTGAGTCTTTACTGCTTGGGGTTGAAAAAGGATCAATTGAAAAAGAGGTCTTCTATCAAAACTTAGAAGCCCTAATCCAAACTATAGGAAAAGAAATAAAGGTGAATGTAAAGTCTGTAAATATCGATGAAAAGAAAGCTGTTGCAAAATGTCCGTCTTGCAGTAAAGAAGTGTTAGAAAATACAAAGGCATTCTCGTGTAGCGGATATAAACAAGGATGTAACATTACTTTGTGGAAAAACAGTTTGGTGCGCTTTGGAAAGAAAAACATAACGGTAAAAGAAGCACAAAAACTTCTTGAGGGGAAAGTTATAAAAGTTAAACTAAAGGGGAAAAGCGGATCATATACGAAAGAAGTAAGATACAATCAGGCGAAAAATTGGGTTGAGTTTGTAAAATAGGAGGCAGATCGAAATGGTACTAAAACGAAATAACTTTAATACAGAAGAAGAATACATGAAATACACAAGATCAGATGAATTTTTATCCCACTACTCCATTGAAAACAAGACAGTAAATGAAGTTTGTGAGGATATGTGTTTACCTATGGAATGGTCTGAATATGTACAAGAGTTATTACCTGTTCTTCTTAAACACAATCGTATCAGTGGCTATGATCTGATTGCTCATGTAGAAGACTTAGTGGAACAAAGAGAGGATGGTTTGAGTATTGAAGAGGTAAAAGAGCTTGAAGAAGCTAAGAATCGAGGGAGAAAATGAAGAACTATAGACAAAAATATAAATCAGGTGACTTGGTAATTGCTTATGAGTTCCCTTACAATAAATTATTAACAGATGAGTTTCAAAGTAGCAGGTCTAAACCTAGACCTGCTATTGTTTTGGGTGAAACAGGAAGGAACATAGCAGCTATCCCTGTTATGGGGGTTTACACTAAAGGAAGAATGACGGAAAAGGAAGGCTACAGCCTTTACAGACATGAAGTTAGAGTACCAAAAGGTCTGACAATGGGACAAAAAGAGCTTGAGGGAGTCATAAAAACGGATAGGGTAGTTGTCTTAGAAAGACATCAAATATCATCTGCTTTTGATGAATTTCCTTTACGAACAAAGATGGATATATTGTCTACGTATGAAGATATTAAAAACCTACCGTTTTATAAGAAAAGTTTAGATCAAGAAACCACTTATAATCATGAAAGGATTATGCGAAACTTTAAAGAGAATGTTATTGCTGAACGATTAAATTTTCTAACTAATAAGGAAGGCGAGAACGTCTATGAGTTTAAGAAGTATGATCAGTACCAAATAGATAAAATACAGCATATAGGAACTTTTAAGGATTTAAACATCTATGCTGTCAATTTACAAAGTACCGATGACAATTTTATTGTTAATTTAGCGACAAATAAGCCTGTTAACAAGATCGTTTCCGACTGGTCAGGAACAAAAACAGCTAAAGAATGGTTAAGAGAGGACGCTAAATATCATGCACTTAACAAAAATATTGATCAAAATATTAGGAGAGATCCTTTCATCCATCCAGACAAGTTTATAAGATTAGACCAGTTATCAAAAAACGCAGGAAAAAATAATATAAAAGAAAAGGGGCTGGAAAGATAATGATTTATACAATTGAAGAGGTTATGCAGTCTGATAAAGAGATTAGAACTAGTAAGGATATACCAATTGGAGCTATTACACAAAAGGGAATCATTGATCTTGGAGAAAACATTTTAGACTATGATATTGATTTTTTTGTACCTATAGATGGTATTAATGGTATAGAGTTTGAGCCTTGGTATAGAAGGAAAAAAGGAGTTAGCTAAAAGCTAGCTCTTTTTTTATTAATAGTAAATTTAGTATTAGTGGTAAAAGTAATTAAAATATTATTATTACTAAAATATTAGGAGTAATCAAAATGACTAAAAAAGTGAACTTAGCTGAATATAATAAAGAGTTAGAACAAAATTTAGAAGAGATTTTTAAAAATGATCAGTTTAAGCATTTACTTGATGTAATTGCAACAAGACATAATTACTCACTAGGTAATATGCTTAAGATTATACAGCAAAAACCAGACATTAAAATGATTCGTAGTTATGATAATTGGAAAAAGATAGGTAGACAAGTCAAGAAAGGCGAGACAGGATTAGAAATTTTAGTCCCTACTTTTAGAAATGAAGAAGTAACGAAGGTCGATGAAACAGGTTTTCCTTTATACGATGTAAAAGGGCAGCCAATTACAGAAAAAAAGAAAGTATTAAGAGGTTTTGTGACTGGAAAAGTATTTGATATATCTCAAACGATAGGAAAAGAAGTGCCTAGTTTAAAACAGTTTATTCAAGAAGAAATGAAAAATGAGAATAACGTAAAGGAACTATATGATAGGTTCTTAGGGTATTTAAAAGAAAAAAGTAATGAGACAGATCTTCCGGTCAAAGAGGAAGAGCATACAGGAGAAAAGTATGGTGGATATTATGATAAGCGTAATCATGAGATTATCATTAATACAGAAACCGCTAAAAGTCCAATGCAAAAATTTAGGGTTTTAATACATGAATACGCACATGCACAGTTACATCATATCGACAGCGAACTAAAAGATCTTGAGCGAGGACACAAGGAAGCTCAAGCAGATTCTTGCGCCTACATTGTGAACAAATATTTTGGTTTAGATACAGAAGAAAGTACAGTTGGATACATTGCTAGCTGGGCTAAAGACCTTAGAATAGCTAAAAAGGCAATATCTGAGGTACAAGAAGTAAGTATGACAATTATAGATGAGATCAACGAAGCTCAAATGGATAGAATTAATCAATTCTATAAAGAACATGATCCATCAAAAGTTAAAGAAGAACTAGAAAAGAAGGGAGTTAAGATTGAACCCGAAACAAAATTACAATTATTAGATATGAAGAACGGTTTTATTATTTCTGGACAAATAGAGAAAAGAGAAAGCGATGAGGTGGAGTATTTTCGTACAAATAAAAACCGAATTATTCCCCTTGATGAGTTGATTCAAGATTATGAAGTTATAAATAATCAATTGGAAATAGAAAAAATACTATCTGTTAAAGAAAATTTAAAGAACAGCAACTTTGAGATTATTGTAAATGGAAACAATAGTAGAAGTCTAAAACGAGACTTTAAAACGTTAAAAGAAGCTACCCAATATATCAATCGTATTGGAATATCACAGTCATTGAATCAGGAAAGTATGAGGAAAAAAGAAAATAAAACGCTGAAACCTCAAGAAGAAAAGCTATTATCTAAACGCATTGGTAAGTATTTTGGCGACCATAATTTTTGTGCTGATTATGAAGGCAATATATCCATCGGATGGCATATTATGAAAAATCCTGATATTAAAACTAAACAAGAGTTCAAACGAGATATACAAAATTTAAAACAACATTTAGTAACCACAAAACGCCTATTAAATGCGATAAATCAAGCCGAAAAAAATTCGATGATGTGTGAGTTAGAAAGGTAATCTCACTTCTTTTTTAAAAAGAGTACTTGGATTAGTGGTAATACGTAAGCTAAGATAATAAAGATTGCCACTAATCCTACTCCAATAATGAAAAGTATATCTATCATAAAAGTTCTATATGTCGAAAATCCTCGAAATAGAATAAAGACGAGCAAAAAAGAAGCAAAGACTAAAAAAATTTTCGAGAGTGATAAACGCATAATTTGCCACCTTTCCTATTTTTATTATATGTAGTAATTATACTAAAAGTGATATATATAGTAAATAATATAATGCGACTCAAAAAATACTACAATTACTACTATTAATAATATCAAAACAAAAACCTGAAGAATCTTTTTCCAATTAGGACAACCTCTATAAAAACAAGGTATAATCAATAATTCAAAGTAATTGTACTCTTGTTACTAGTACCACTAATTGGAGTATTAATAGTGTTTTTACTAAAAATATCTATGCTGTTACTAATTATAATACTATTAATAAAAATAGTAAAAAACAAAAAAAGGGTTGATTTACTTTAGTGGACAAGTTAAGCTAGTAGTAGCTTAAATAAGTCACCAGATATACATAAAAAAAGCCACTTCTAGAGCGACCAAACCATAGAAGTGACTCGTCATCCTGTGCGCCAACACAGGTTAATAGGTAGATTTATTATAACATTATATTGCTTGAAGGTAAATGGTAAATAAAACTATTTTGTTTATGTGGTTGCTTTTCCTTTACTTTTGAGCAGCTGTGTTATATGCGCTATCTTTTAACCTGTTTAGAAGATAGTGCTTTTTTATGTCTTGGTTAGCTTATTTGAGCTTGTGGAAGCCAAACCACAGAAGGAACGTTGGGAAACGTGCCGAAAAAATAGACAGGGTATGTCTTGACCATCGCAAACCAAGACTAGGATACTAGTAAATGCTCCCTGTTGCATTAAGTATCTGAATGGTGAAAGCTACCACTAAGTGCTGACGAAGGAGGGGTAGACGCCTTACGGGGCGTGTAGAACTATCCGTAAGTAATCCATCATTTCTTTCCTCTGACCTACATAAAAGCTAGGATGAGGATTAAGTTCCCGAAAACGCCAAAGCGGTAAGGGAACAGGAATAGGATGAAACCACAAGGGCTACTTGCGTGTGTAGGATAGTTAGGACGGGAGTCCTGCGTTAACAGGGGTACACTGCGGATACCTCAGTAATCCGACGGATTATGAGTTGATCGGTGTGTAGAACGTCTACTGCTTGCAAAGCTTTTTATTTTTTTAAATTGCTTTGCAGGTAGGCGTTCTGTGCCTTGCGTTGTCCTCGACAACCTCTGGATTATGGCAAAAATCTAAAACAATAGCAAGTATAAATCTTTAAATAAAAAGATGTTATAAACATACGGTTTTATGTATTTAATAGTATTCGTAGTAATTGTAGTGTTTGATAGGTTTACTACTTATCTTCAGTTTATGAATAAGAAGATGTAATGATACTCAATCCTGTATTAATTTTGGCTCTTCGGAATAAGTGGTTGTTACACTCTTGAGAGTATTTTATCAAAATAGTTTTGATTAAAAAGGAGAAGGTTAAATTGTTTCCAGTTAATAAGAATAATATTGAAGTGAAAAGGTATCGTGAACATTTAAAACAGCAGGTAGAACGGTTCAGAAGTGTAGGAAAGACAGAGGAAGAGATTGTCTATTGGATAGAAAATGTATTAGATAAAGAAATTTATTTAGGTTACTTAAAACATTTGACTTTAAGTAACCTAAACTATATAATTAAGGTAACTTAAATTATTGGAGGTTTTTTATATGTTTGTAATCCGCGGTAAAGACGGTCAAATTGTCACTAGTACAGCATGGGATGAAACGAATGGAGAAGAAATTCAGTACGAAACTTATGAGCAAGCTGAACAAGCATTGGACGAATTGGAAAAAAGTTTGCCGAAGGATTTTTTCAAAATCGAAGCTACAAAATGCGAGCGTTGTGGTGGTCATGATGACCTTGCCATTATCCACGTCAATGACGAAGCGAAGGCTTATTGTCAAAATTGCCGAGTAGAAATGTTTTCTAAAAAAAGAGCGGTCGGTCGTCCGTCTGGTGGAGTAACAAAAAAGGTATCGCTAACACTTCCAGAGAAAGAATGGGACTGGCTAGACGAACAGGCGGAAGGAAATCGGTCGCAATATCTTAGACGATTGGTTTGGGAAGCCCAATCAAGCGAAAATGAATGGAGCAATAACGCTTGTTTGGGTTATGCCATTCTTGGAGCAAAGAAATTAGGCATGAATGACGAGCAGATCGGCAAGCTAGTTCGTGCCATTTATAGCGAATTTGATTGGAAAAGTGTCGAGGAAGCCAAAGACACTTACAATCAATCATCATTTTAACGCTTTATAAGCGTCTCTGTTGCCTTTTTAGGCAACGGGAGGGTTTTTTTATAAGGGGCAACCTCTCACAAAGGCGAGAGAGCCCCGTATGGCGTCTGTCAACGGTAAGAGGACTGTAGGGAGCATTAAGGAGTTGATAGACCCACTTCACCAAGACCCTCTTGGTGTGTCAAACAAGCCATTAGCAAGTAAAGTATTAAAGATATTAAGATTATTACTTTTAGTAATTTTACTATTTTTAATACTTGTACTAATAACTTTTTGTTTGTATAATTATTGTTGGGAGGAAGTTTGCTATAGAGGGTTTAGAATATGGTACGTGAAATTTTAAAGTGACTCATTTTCAATCAGGAAAAAGAGAAGGGGGATTTAAATGCTAAACGAAAGAAGATTATCCGAGATCCAGATTAATTTAAAGAAAACTGAGGTCATTATAATTGATTGCGGGTTAGGGGAATTAACAGAGTATGATCGCACGATACTAACAAATAGAACTAAGCGAGATTTTAAATGGTTAGAGCGCGCACTTGAACGTTATCCGAGTAAGTCTAATGTCAAATGGAATTTACAAAAAGCCAAATATCTATTATCCGAACTGGAGAGAAGTAGCTGTCAACTACTATAAAATATGATCGTACGATAGGAAGGAGTGATAAAAGTGGTTACAGAAGAACAAATTTTTCAAATTGAGACACAAGAATTTTTCGGAGAATTTATTGTTAGGAGAGTAAATATCACAGACCTTGAAGTGATTAAGGACGGGATAGTTATCTTTAAAGGTGAAGATTACGAAGTTGCTGAATTCATAAATGAAGAAAGAGGTTAAACGTATGAAGGTAAAAGAAGTAAAAGTTTGCCAAGCGAAAGATAAAATTTTTAACAACAAGCACGCTTTGATAATTGCTGAAAATGGGATGAAGTTCGTTTATTGGGTTCCTAAAGCTTCTATTGAAGGAAATATAGAACAATATAAAGAGGTAGCAAAAGAAGATTTCAAGAACGAACAGCAGGTGATAATTGGAAAGATACAATACAATTATTGATGAATAGTTCGTAAAAATGATTTTGTAGAATTTATATTACTACAAACACTAAATCAAGTATTTTTACTACTTTTAGATTAATTACTATCTCATTGTGCTATGGGTAATAGGGGAAATTAAAAAATCTACGTACTTTTTGTGTACTTTTTAAGGACTTATTGTGACCTTACATAGTGTTAAACTTATAAGTGAGAAAGTCTTAAGAGGTATAACAAGAAAATAAGATTTTATAAAAAAGGTGGGGAATATATCCTCACCTTTTGCTTGATTAAAAAAAGAAGGGGAAAGATAAAGGTTATGGAAGCTATGTATCTATTTTTTATGTTTGCTATTGCTTTGTTATCAGTTATCTTTTTAGACCTAGAACCAGCAACTGAACGACAAAGCGCAGTTTCGGTAAAAAATGGAAAAACTAATGTCAAGTTAATTTCAAAAGTTTATCGGGTAAGTCCGAGATAAGTCCAAAATCGGGCATAATCGATATAAATGTAAAGGCATTTTGTGGATTAAAATAAATCATTTGTAAATGTTTGATCAAATTGCATGAACGGGGCAGTAAAGTGCACTATTTTCTTTTGGTAAAGCTCTTCACTTGCAGTCGGAAGGCCATAATCCCCTAAGGGGTATTTTTGCATATCCCCCCGAAAGGGTTTATTAAGAGAAAAAACAGCACATGTCAAAACATTGACATGTTTCAAAATAATACAAGTTGTTATTTTGAAACAAAAAACACACGGTTAACAACCTATTTCAAAAAGTATAGTTTTTGGTAATCTTACAGAGTATCTTTCCTCTACACTACCCCAAAACGGTCGTTTTTTTAAACAGGAATGATTCATGCCGTTGAATTAGTAAATCTACGGATAAAACGGTCAAGGAGATATGTGCAAATACAGGAGCCAGTCAGTTAGCGTGTTATCGTAGACTGAAGGAAATGGAACAAGATGTTAAATTTCTACAGCTGGAAACTTTTGCACATTTCATCCATCATTCCTCGAAGCGTTTCCGTACACCTAATTGGCCTAATAACAGCGTAGCTGTCATAGACCGCAATAAGGTTTAAAAAATTCCTATAAACACGTGAGCAGGAACTTTTCGCATCAAAATACTTTCTACGGCTTGTACTCATTAAGTTCCTTTTCTAAGAATAAAATAGGAACTTTAAATCTTGAAAAATATTGGTATATCAACCTTTTAAATTTTTAACATCTAATTGCGGTTAGTGTCAGCTATGCTGTCACTACCTTAGAGGTACCCAAATTGACTATCATGAGAGCAGTTTTAAGATTCAAGTGTATTAAGAATATTTTAGGGGTACTATATCCATGGAGGTGATAAAAGTGAGTATCGAAAACATTAATCAACAAGCAAAACGTATTGAAGAATGCTGTAACCGTATAATGACTGCCAATCCCTCAGATGAAGTTCGTCAACAAGTAAACGAAATTAAAGATTGCTGTAAAAACATTGAAAAAAATATCTAATTCCATCATTCAAAAACGAAACATCCTATTGGAGAATAGGATGTTTCTAACTCCTCTACTTCCGTACGAAAACCATGAGAAGCACCGATATTGCATAAATTCTCCATATTTCAATTCTATCCTTGTTCCTTTTCCAAATAGGGGTTGGCCGAAGCTAAACCTTAGCAATTTTTGCCGTCAAATTTCACATTGGCCTGAATTTAAAACATCGATATTTTTCGATAGAGATATGACCGATAAAGCCATTAAGGACAGCACTGCTGTTTGAATCATATTAAAAAGAGGACTCGATGATGAAATTAACAATAGTGATAGGGTTTCCGCGGCAGTCGATCCTATTAAAAGCGAAAGGACTGGATAAAGTACTGGCAAACAACAACAACAAAATGAAGTTGCTGTAAGGCTTATGCTTGATCCGGTTACATTTCCGATTGCATGGAGATTCAACTTATTTTGTCGTTTCACTTTTAAACTATATAAATTGAATTTAATATTTACATCTGAACACACAGGCGGTTTATGATCTTATCGGCATCTTTGTTGATATCTTCAACGAATTTTCTGACGTTTATTTTGATTTCCTGTACCTTTGAATAAAAGACATTATTGATAATGGTTCCCTTCATCCACTTCCAAAGTCCTTCTATAAGGTTCAAATCTGGACTATACGGCGGAAGGAATACCAGTTCAAGTCGACTTTGGTTTTCTTCTAGGAAAGGCTGAATAAGCTTGGCATGATGGATCCTTGCGTTATCAAGGACCATGACGATTTTTCCTGAAGGATACTTACTAAGGACTTTTTTCAGGAATTCAAGGAAGACTTCCGCGTCATAGTTTTCTGCTTCGACTACAAAGACTTCCCCTGTCTCGTAATTCAATGTTCCGAGAAGCTTGGCACCTTGATGCTTCCCGTAGGTAGGGATTAACCTTTGTTTTCCTCTCAGAAACCATGAACACTGAAGGGCCTGGTAATCCCTAATCATGGACTCGTCTTCAAACAGGATATGGTCAATTTCTTCGTTTAAAAGTTTTTTTTAGATCTGGAAATGTCTCGTTTTTGAACGTTTCCTGTTTTGCCTTATCTGCCTTTTTAAGTGTATAGTTCGGTCTTGTATGGCTTAGGCCAAGGTCTTCAAGAAGGAGGGAAACGCCACGAAGCGTATAGGTTTGTCCCCATTCACGTTGGATGAAGTCTGATATGATGGCAAGCGTCCAGTTATAATGGTTTTCATATCCTACATCATGTGGTGTTTTATACGCTACCACCTGAACGAGTTCATGTTCCTGGCTCTCAGTTAACTTTCTAGGCGCACCCGTTGGTAGGCCTCTTTCAAGCCCAGCCAATCCGCCTTTCTTGTAGGCTTTAATATAAGAGGAAATCGTCTTAGTAGAACGAAGAACAATCTCAGAAATATCCTTATGCTTGAAACCTTTTAGATAGAGGTGGACAACCTGGTAACGTTCGAACATGCGCCTGTCATTGGTATCCTTCATGGCTTCCATGACACAAAGATTTTCCTGTTGAGTAGTCAAGGTACTCATCCTCCTAATTTAGGTTTTTCTATGCTATACCCTAAATTAGGTTAGTAGAATCTTTTAAGTTCAACTTATATATATACAAATAATAAAACACTTATTGCCGTAAAACCTGACAAGGTAAGCATCATTAACAAAGCACCGATAGAAATTGCCCCAAAAAGATTAATTGATGGAAGCCAAAATTCGATATTAGGCCAAAATGTTAATGGACCATAGTTTTCATAAAAACCAATAAAACCTGTTCTTGGTAGGGGAGGATCTTCCGGATCTGGAGGTGAAACCCATCCTGATGCTAACAAATAAAAAATACTATATCCAATTATTGAGAAAACAAATAAAATCCGATAAGAATTTATTTTTAATATACTATGAAAGATGTTTGCTTGAAAATGGCCAAATCATACGCCAAAGTGAAAGTAATGCAAACGGCAGTACAAAATAACCTGTGTAAATCGAAATTTTATAAATGACCATATTATTCCCAATAGAAAGAATATAGTTTTGAACACCAATAAGTAAAAACCATAAAAGAAAAGAAATTAAAACTGTAGTAGCGCGAATCACGTGATGATACTCTTGTTTCATAAATCCAGAATAAATCGTTTTTGTCCATGCACCAATAGTGATAGCAGAGCTAAGTACTATGAGAAACCCGATAATCCATAACAATAAATTATTCTTTTCATGATTTTCAAAACCATGTGCAGCTACCGGACTAGCTATAAATAATAAAGCAATTATAAAGATTGTTATTATACATAAATCAACTTTTTGTGACTCTCTCATGATAAATTTCCCTTCCAAAAACATGTTAAAATATCATATATATATATTTTAACATTAAAATATTATGTTTTGAAAGGATTTAAATTTTAATGGGCTCCATAAATAAGCGGAGGCCATAAGTAGTTCATTTTTCGATCAAATTTAATCATCTACATAAATAGGTTTCCTTTACATGTGAAAAGGCATATCGCATTGGTGTGCTGCTTACGTTTAGCAGTTTCAGATATATATCGATGAAACGAATTTTCATTAACAGCAAGCTGAGTTATCACCAAAGAGTTCAGAATTTTTGATTTCACCAGCCAGACGTTTTATATAAAAATCAGGATTCTTTTTGAACTCTGTCATACAATGAGGACATCTGCAAAAATTAAATTTGATATCCTCATGCTGATATTCAATTGTGAACTCCGCTGGTTTTTCAGCTAAACAAGCGGGACAAACAACCCAGTCGGCTATTTCCGCAAGATATTTATCCGGATCGGTAATAAAAATATCTACACATCCCTGGCAACAAAATTGATATTCTTCATCTTTATATTTGTATACGGCTGCCTTATCTTTTTCAATCCCTAATCGTACTAGGGAACACCCACAGGCAGGACAGATTGAAGTTTTCATGCTTGCTTTTTCCTCCTAGAATTTAAATGTTTTTTTGATTCGCAACCTCAATGGGCCATGGACTTGACCCCCCTAAGCTCATTCCTACAAGGAGGATATTGTTCGGAGGATAATTGCTATTGAGAAAGAATAGCCTTGTATCCATCTTTATCAAACCATGTAATACCCCTTCTGGCATCGTCGTACTTAAGACTAGATGTCACAGCAGGACCCATTGGAAGGGCCTGTTTTTTCGTAATTCTTCCCCATAAGGTTTCCAAGTTTAAAAGCATCTTCAACAGATAACACTTTTCCCCCTGGATGTTGGTTAAGCCAGTCCTGCGCTGCACTCGGTGAGCTGAAAAAATGGACTTCGTTGCAGAATGCCGAGCGGACCGCGGACATATCGTCTGGCGTAACGATCGAAACTACTGCCGTGGAAGGTTCCACCTTTACAATGCGTTCTGGTTCTACCGTCAACCGTACGGGCTTACCGGTGGAGTGGCAAGGTGACTCGATATGAGCCGAGCGGCCGATGAGTCCCGGAAACATAAGTGTATCAAGGGCGCACCATGCATATAGTTGCTTCCCATCAACCTTGAAGTGGTGAGGGGTTGGTACCATGGTGAGACCATAACCAACGACACGGCCTTGTTCATCGAGCTCCACGCTGGGTAGAGACTGGACAACTTTCCCTACCTCTTCGACAGGTTTTCCAGTCGCTGTCGCGATGTCTTCAATGGTAACTGGCTCCCCCTCTGTCAGCATTTGTAACGTCGGCCGGAAGATCCACTGCATGGAGCTTCCTCCCTCTCTCTTTTTAGACCGTTGGTCAAGTAAGGTTACGAGTTCCTGAATTTCTTTTTTCATGTCTTTTTCCTCCTGAGCTTTTTGTAAATTTTTATGTTACTCTCGTGTTACCTAATAAATATTTCTACATATGCGTGTGCTACACAATTAAAGTGTCCAGAAAAGGGATGATCAATGGAACAAAAGCGATGTATAGGGTTTTCTTTTAACCTTTTGGTTTTCTTGTCTGGATCCATTCATGAGATCCAGCCCCTATGATAAGAAATTTTTCAATTCGTTTCCAAAAGAGAGGGCTTGTTCCAAAGTCATGACTTCCCCATGCAATTTTGGATGTTCTTCTTTCCACTTGTTTGCATGCTCAACTGAGCTAAAATAGTGAATCTGTTTACATGTTCCACCAGCCCATGGAGCCTCTGAATCAAACGGCACCGTCCAGATTACTGTAGAATCGGGAGTTACCTTTTCCAATTTCCCGTTTCGGACAGTTACCTCAATCGATTCACCTGTGTACGCACAGCTGGAATGTATATCGACATCAGCCTCCAGCGCAGTAGACAGTTCCAATGTAGAAATTGCACACCAGGCAAATAAAGTTCGTCCTTCCATTTGGATCTTATTATTAGTCTGTATAATCGATAATCCCAAGGCCCCTACTATTTTTCGATTGTCTCCACGAACGATCATCTGCCGTTGGGCTAATATTTCTACTACTGACTCAACGGTTTTTGTTTCAATTCCCGTTTGCTTTGCTAAAAAATCTTCGGAAACAGGCCGCCCCTCACGAATCGAGAAAAATACTGCCCTCAGGATAGGCCTTGTTTCTTTAGGCAGGCTAAATAACAATACATTATAAAATTCTTTGATTTCGGATTCATTCTTCATTTGTAAATCCCTCCATTTGACTAAATACATCTTCCGGGGAGTCAAGAAACGATGAAACATGTTGACGTAATTTTTGCAGTTCTTCGATATGCTCATCGATTTTGGCCAGTTTTTCCTTCAACAATTGTTGAAGACGAGGTTCAACTTCTACAGTATCTTTTACGAAAATCACAGATAAATCTTTCATTTCCTCTAGGGATACGCCTAACGATTGAAGCTGTTTAATGCAATTGATACAAAATACATGATCTTGGTTATAAACACGGTAGTTACCCTCACTGCGCTTAATGGAAGGCAGGATCAATCCCTTTTCTTCATACAAGCGAATCGCTTTTCGAGTGACTCCGGTTTCTTCTGATAGTTGACCGATTGTAAATGAATCCACCTGCTTGCCCCCTTTCATCTGATAAAACTTAGTTAACTAACCAGAGTATACAACCTTAACCTTAGGGGGAGGTCAAGGGGGAAATTAATTATTATAATTATTCCCGTAAGCAAAGCAAAAATATTTGTAATTAAATATTAAAATATTATAATATATAAAGTGGAGGTGTTAAAATGGTGAAAGAACAACCTGTTTTGCAGTTGGAGGATTTACAGCACGAGCTTATAGCGAAGTTTTTTCACGGACTATCGAATCCGGCGAGATTTAAAATCGCTGTGTCCTTGCTCGAATCCGAAAAAAATGTTAGTCAATTAGTTCATGAGTTAGGAATGAAACAATCTCAAATATCAAACCAGCTTGCTTGTTTGAAATGGTGTGGTTATGTGTCGACACGCCAAGAAGGCAAATTTATTTATTATCGGATTACAGACGAAAGAATTCGAAACATAATCGAACTGGCCCGCCAGGTCGTCGCCGACAATGCTGAACATATCAATTGTTGTACGAGAATCTAAGGATTAAGAATTCTTTACTAGAGTTTGATGGAGGGAGGAATTTTCTTGAAGGAAAAAATGAAAGGCTGGGGATGGGGAGCTTTAGCATTCCTAACTTGTCCGTGCCATCTGATTTTAATCATCCCTTTATTGGCAGGTACTGCATTGGGAGCCTATTTAACTACTTATAAAACTGCGGCCTTTATTATTTTAGGGGCATTATTTGCCTTGTCCCTTTACAGGGTCTTAAGTAAAATGTGGCCCGAAAAAACGGAAGATCAAACCATGGATTGCTGTCTTCCTGATAAGAAGGAAGTGAAGTCATGAAACGCGCTGCTCTTCTTGTTCTTTTACTTGCTGTAATCGGTATTGGTTATTTTGCGGTTACCAAATTGGGGGGATCAGCAGGTGCGGGCGTTGTGAAAACATCTGAGCAGGCAAGTAAAACAGCTGAAAATCCGACAGTTTCCAATTTGAGTTTTACAGATATCGACGAAAAGGTTGTAAAGGTCGACCCCAACAAAAAGACCATTCTTCATTTTATGATATCTACCGGGTGTCCATCTTGTGCAGTTATGGCAGGGAACCTAACCAAGTTTGCGGACAATCCTAATATCGATCTGGTTTCCATTGCCATGGATCCAGTGAATGACACAAAAGAGACGATTCAAGAATTTAGGGAAAACACGCAGGCAAAATGGCCTTTTACCATCGATAAGGATCAATCGCTGATACAAAAATTTAACGTTACCTCCATTGATACGGTTATGATTATTTATCAGAATAAGCTTATTTTTAGTGGAGTGTACCCTTCAATTTCAGAATTGGAGAATGAGCTAAAATGACGGCAACTGCACTTCTTATCCTTGGAACCGGTATGATGGCGGCATTCAATCCCTGTGGCATTGCGATGCTGCCTTCGTACATCGTTTACTTATTAGGCGGACAGAAAAGGAAAGCGTTCGATGGCCTTTGGGCTGGCCTGCTTATGACAACCGGCTTTTTGGTAGTCTTTCTGATTGCCGGATTAGTTTCCGTTATTTTTGCCGAATTATTAGGGAAAGCTATGCCATGGATTGCGTTTTTCGTTGCGGTTGGCTTTGCTGTTGCAGGTATCTTCATGATGTCTGGCAAAAATGTATTTTCGTTTCATATCGGTGGTAATTGGGAAATGAAAAAAGGCGCGAAAATATCCCTATTCCTTTATGGAATCGCATACGCTCTCGGCTCCCTTGGTTGTACTTTACCATTATTCTCTGTTTTGGTTTTATCCTCATTTGGGGCAAGTGGTTTTCTGAGCGGGATGTTTAACTTCCTGTTGTACGCACTTGGGATGGGTTTCGTTGTTACGTTAATTTCACTGGCTTCAACGATTTCCCAACAACTTGTAATGGACTTTGTCCGTTCAAGCGCCCGGTGGATGGGAAAATTAAGCGGCGCCATTACATTGGCGACAGGGATTTATCTGATTTTTTATTGGTTTCCGAAACTCCCTTTGTAAAGTAATACGAATTTAAATTGGAAAGGTGAATAATTATGTCTGAAAAAGAGATAAACGTACGAATTCCTACACAGGGAATGACTTGTGCTGGTTGTGAAGATCACGTGATCAACGCATTGAACAGTATTGGCGCAAAGAATGTAACGGCAAGTTTTCGCAAAGGAGAAGCAACTTTCCAGGTTGAAGAGAAAAGCGACATTGAAAAAGCAAAGAAAGCAATCGCGGATACCGGGTACATGCCTGGGGAGGCTGAAATCATTTCCAGTGAAAGAAAACCTGAACTGAGCCAGGAAGGCGACTATGATTTACTTATTATTGGATCCGGCGGAGCTGCCTTTTCGGCAGCGATTGAAGCAGTCGGACAAGGTGCTAAAGTAGCCATGGTCGAGCGTGGCACCATAGGCGGAACTTGTGTCAATATTGGGTGTGTCCCTTCCAAAACACTGCTTCGTGCCGGGGAAATCAATCATTTGGCTCGCATGAATCCTTTTCTCGGACTAGACATTTCAGCGGGACCGGTAGATTTAGCCACATTAGTTAACAAAAAGAATGAACTTGTTGACAATATGCGTCAGGAGAAATACGTCAATTTAATCGATGATTACGGTTTTGACCTTATCCAAGGGGAAGCGAAATTCCTTGATGAGAACACGGTAGAGGTTGATGGGCGGAAGATTACAGCGAAAAGCTTTTTCATTTCAACCGGTGCTTCTCCACAGGTGCCAGACATTGAAGGTTTAAAAGAAGTCGATTTTCTAACGAGTACTACAGCTCTTGAACTGAAAGAACTTCCGAAACGCCTAGCCGTCATTGGTTCTGGATATATTGCGATGGAACTAGGACAGCTATTCCATAATTTGGGATCGGAAGTGACCTTAATCCAGCGAAGTCCACGCATTTTAAAAACATATGACCCTGAAATTTCTGAGGCTGTAACAGAAGCCTTAACGGAACAAGGGATAAGTTTAATTACGGGTGCGACGTATGAGAGAGTAGAAAAAGACGGGGATGTCAAACGTATTCACATTGTGGTGAATGGTGAGAAACAGGTAATTGAAGCAGAACAGCTTCTTGTTGCCACTGGCCGAAAGCCAAATACAGCAGCACTTAACCTTGATGCTGCCGGTGTTAAGGTCGGATCTCGGGAAGAAGTGATCATTGATGAATATCTCCGGACAAGCAATCCGCGCATTTTTGCCGCAGGAGATGTAACAATGGGACCTCAATTTGTGTATGTAGCAGCCTATGAAGGCGGGGTTGCGGCTAGAAATGCCTTGGCTGTTACGGAACAAAAAATTGATCTTCGTTTCGTTCCAGGAGTCACGTTTACGAATCCTTCGATTGCTACTGTGGGGCTCACTGAAGAACAAGCGAAAGCAGAAGGATATGAAGTAAAGACGTCCGTTTTACCTTTAGATGCTGTACCGAGAGCCCTTGTAAACCGGGAAACAACTGGTGTTTTCAAACTGATCGCTGACGCGAAAACATTAAAAGTGCTTGGCGTTCATATTGTGGCCGAAAATGCCGGGGATGTTATTTATGCAGGAACATTGGCAGTTAAATTTGGTTTAACGGTTCAAGATTTACGCGAAAGCCTTGCGCCTTATTTGACGATGGCGGAAGGATTAAAGTTAGCAGCTCTTACTTTTGATAAGGATGTTTCCAAATTATCCTGTTGTGCAGGGTAAGGTGAGATAATGTAACCGCCTGATAACTTTGAACACTTTTTGCTAAATTGAAGTGAACACTTTACTGGAAGTTGTGGGGACATGTTGTCACTTTACATGGAGCCCCTGCGCGCAAGATCACGAGCCATGAAGCCAGATGTACCAAAGAATCTGGCTCAGACGAAGTAGGCTATCATGTCCGCCTCTCCAAATAAAGCGCACGTCTCTACTGGAAAATAGTGTTCAGTCTTATTCAGCATTTTTAGGTAAGAAAGTGTTCATTTCTACTTGGCGGTTACAGATAATTATGGTGAGGTGAGAATGAATGGGGATCTTTGATTTTTTTAAAAAGAATTCAATCGAAAATTCAATCATGAATCCAGGAATTGGAGAAAAGATGGTTGTTTTTAAAGATCTAGGCATGAGTTGAGGAAGTTGTAAAGCTTCGGTCGAAGCTGAGTTGAAAAAAGTATTGGGTGTTTCTCAATTTAATGTTAATGTGAAAAATCAATCAGCAACGGTCATTTTTGACCCATCGAAAACAGATTTGAATTCCTTAAGAGAAGCTATTCACCGGGCTGGTTACACACCAAAGTATGAAATTGTCAAAGATGGATAAATTGAAAAGTATATGTTTTTTTAATGAACACATCCACTCTTCTTACAAGAGGCGTGATGTGTTTTATTCTTTCCGTTTTCCCCCACTTTTTTAGTTACTTTTTTATTCACTCATTAAACAGTGAGCAAAGAAACTGGATAATTTAATCAAATTCGAGCTTAATGCTGATGGACCTTAAAAGAAAGATGTACTTCGTTTGAAATCTCCGAAAAAAGTCACTGTTGTATCCCAAAAACAAAAAATGAAGCAAAGCTACTTTATTTTCGGCTTTTATCCTCTCCTGTAAATTGTGTTGCGTTAGAGTATCATTTCCATACTTATCATACCACCATCAATGGGTCATGTTATGAAAAAAAATCCAGTCTATGACTTTTTACACGTATCTCGGCTGAACCCCTTCGAGGGGATATGTAAAAATACCCCTAAGAAGAAATCGATTTAAAACACATTTTTCCTTTGGTTTTGGTAAATAGTAAAAAGGTAAGCAAAAAATATACATAAAGGAGATGTTTAAAAAGTGGAACATGTTAAAGGAAATGCGATGGAATTATGTTTTGAGGCAGCAAGATTTTGTGAAAAAACGTACGCTGAGTCATTGGATACGCAAAACACGAAACTGATTCGATATTTAAGGGATTGTGCTGATTTGTGTTATACTTGCGGCAAATTTTGTGCAAGAGACAGTGAGTTTATGGGTGCTCTCGCCAAAGCTTGTGCGGATGTTTGTATCAAATGCGCTGATCTTTGTGAAAGTGTTGGTACTGATATTGCAAAACAATGTGCTGAAGCGTGTCGTCGTTGTGCGGAGGCTTGCCGACAAGCTTCATAATAATAGACGGATTAATATGTAATAAACAGGGGCTTCATTTCAAGCAAGCTCCTGTTTTCATTATTTATTTAGCTCGACCTACTGATGGTTGAACACCTGTTCCACCACAGCATCCACACATCCTGCCGCAGTGGCAAGTGGGACAACATCCACTTCTCTGACAATGGTGGCAACCGGATCCACCGCAACAACAACACTTTCCTGTACCACCACAGTAACGACACCCACCTGTACCACCGCAGCAATGACACATATGTTGCATGAACTCACCTCCATAGGGAATTAATTACTTACTATTAATATGTCATGTTTATTAATCTTGCGGATTGTCCATACAAAAAGCCGATTTACTGGGCCTTTTTTGGGATCTTGGCAAGGTTCCCCATGCTATAGCTGTCACAAAAACGTTCGTTTCTGTTACGTGAGTGCACAACAATTTTCTAAGCTAGCAATCTCCCATAACTAACGTAACAAAAATATGTAACAAAATATTTTGTAACAATATCATTATTTTAGTGTTTTTGATACAATTATATAGGAAGGAGAGGATGTATGTGAAATTTGGTTATATGCGAGTTTCCACAATTGACCAAAATTTAGATCGCCAAAAGAAACAGCTTGAAGATTTCGGATGTGAACAAATCTTTTTTGAAAAACTGACTGGTACTAAACGGGATCGCCCGGAGTTAAACCGCATGTTAGAGTTTCTTCGAAAAGAAGATACGGTTGTCGTAACGGATTTAACTCGTTTATCTCGTTCCACGAAAGATTTGATTGAGATTACAGAGCTAATTTCACAAAAGGGAGCGCATTTAAAAAGTTTAAAGGAGTCCTGGCTTGATACAACAACAGCACATGGAAAAATGTTGTTTACCATTTTTGCTGGAATTGCACAGTTTGAGCGAGATCTTACCTCTGAACGAACAAAGGAAGGAATTTTAGCTGCAAGGAAGCGAGGAAAACTTCCTGGAAGACCAAAAGCTGACGAGGAAAAAATTAAGTATGCTTTATATCTAATGGAACAAGGGATGAGCCGGACTGATGCTGCTGAAAAGGCTGGTATCTCTCGTATGACTCTGTACCGTAAGATACAAAAAAAATAATGCAACTAACTAGTAACCAATGGACCAAGAATTACTTGTTAATGCTTACAGCCTACTTAAATCGTGATTTCAATTGAGAGGTACAAAATGAAAAAACAATGGGAATTAGATGAACTAATCGGTCATTTTACATTAATCGAACCTGAAAAAAAGTTGATTGAAAGTAAGTATGTTAATTCGCAACTGGGCTTTGCTGTAATAATGAAATTTTTTCAGCATGAAGCCAGATTTCCAGCCAAGTCTAGTGATATTCCAAAAGTAATAATCGATTTTATTGCAAAACAGCTTAAAGTACATCCGGCGATGTTTGATCTATATTCTTGGAGTTCTCGTACCTTGACGAATCATCGAAATGAAATCCGGAAATTATATGGTTTTCGTGAAGTTACAATTCAAGATGAGAAAGAGATAACAACCTGGTTACAGGGGAAGGTGTTGGACTATGCTCATGAGTTTGAACCTTTAAAGGAGACTGTCTACTCTGAATTTAGACGTAAAAAAATAGAGCCACTTACTGATGACCAGATTGAAAGAGTGGTTAAATCAGCAGTTTGGAATCAGGAACAGCAATTCTACAAAGAAACTTACCAAAAATTATCTCCTATTACCCTATCCCGTATGGATGCTCTTATGGAGTCATGGGTTGACATGGAAAACGATGAAACAGGCGAAGAGCAAGAAGATAAAAACAAAATTACTTTTCGCAAGATTACACTAGGTCCAGGACGAGTTAGCAAAGATACATTGCTGTTAGAAATTAATAAGTGGAAAACCTTAAATATGTTGGAACTCCCTGATAACCTATTTAGCTTAATTCCACCGAAAGTAATAAAAAAATATCGATTAAGAGCTATATCGGAAGAGAAAAGAGAGCTACGTAGGCATCAACCAGCCATACGCTATACTTTGCTAGCAGCACTTTTTTGGTCAAGAATCAAGGAGATAACGGATAGTTTAATCGAAATTTTAATCACTCTTATCCATAAGATTGACGGCCGTGCGGAGAAAAAGGTTAAGAAAGACCTTATTCTAGAAGTAAAAAAAGTACATGGCAAAAATGACATTCTAATCTCATTATTAGAGGCTGCGCTCGAAAATCCAAATGGAATTGTAAAAGATATTTTATTTCCTTTAGTTGATATGGACACCCTAAAGAATATTATTAAAGAATTGAAATATAAGAACTCGGTTTATCAAGAAAAAGTATATTGGAAAATCCGAAGCTCCTATAGTAGTTCCTATCGGACAGCAGTAACAGAGTTACTGAAAACGTTAGATTTTCGTTCCAACAATCAGAATCATCAGCCTCTTATTAAAGCCATTGAGTTGATTCGTAAATACTCGGGTACTACTCAAATTAATTATGCTCACGATGACGATGTTCCTACTGGAAGAGACATAATTCCTGCTAAATGGCGAGAACATGTCATAGAAAAAGATTCTAAAGGCAATGAGAAAATTAACCGAATGAATTATGAGATTTGTGTTCTTCATGCTCTTCGAGATAAGTTAAAGTGCCGAGAAATTTGGGTGGTCGTTGCAGATCGTTACCGAAATCCAGATGATCATCTCCCACCTGACTTTGTTAAAAATCGAGAAGAACACTATGAAGCTCTTAAGTTACCAATTAATGTGGATGAAAAGATTACGGAGTTACAACAGGAAATGCATGATAAGCTATCGATGCTAGATCAAGGAATACCTAGAAATAAAAAAGTATCCATTTCTGAATATAAAGGTGGATGGATTTCTCTAGCAAAGGACGATATACAGCCTGAACCCAAACGGTTAGCTTATCTCAAACAAGAGATTGCAAATCGATGGTCGATGACTAATCTTATTGATATTTTAAAAGAAACAGATTTACGGGTAGGGTTTTCGGATCTCTTTCAAACATTGGCTACTCATGAACGGTTAGATCGAAAAACCATTCAAAAACGCTTGCTGCTTTGTCTTTTCGGATTAGGAACAAACACAGGTCTAAAAAGGGTTGCTGCAGGGAATACAGATGTTACCTATAAAGATTTGTTATATATTAAGCGAAAATACATTTACAAAGATAACTTAAAGGCAGCCAATGAACATGTGGTCAATGCCATTTTAGCAGATCGTTTAGAAGAGGTCTGGGGGAAAGGAACAACCTCTTGTGCATCTGATTCCACAAGAGTTGTAGCATATGATCAAAATTTAAGAACTCAATGGTTCCCACGTTATCGAGGCCCTGGCGTCTCTGTTTACTGGCATGTAGAGGAAAAATCGATGTGTATACACTCACAAGTAAATACACCGAATTCTTCTGAAGTAGCTGCTATGCTTCATGGATTATTAAATCACAACACCAATAAAGAAATTGAAAAAAACTTTGTTGATACACATGGACAAAGTGAAGTAGGTTTTGCATTTTGTCACTTGCTCGGTTTCAAATTAATGCCACGTCTCAAAAACATCAGTTCACAGAAACTGTATAAACCTAATACTGGAGTCAGTTTTCCTCATTTACAGCCTGTTCTCGCACAAAAAACAATTGATTGGGAATTGATTCGTCAACAGTTTGATGAAATGGTGAAATATGCAACTGCTTTACGATTAAGCGTAGCAGACACAGAATCTATCTTAAAGCAATTTTCGAAAAACACCTCTCATCCTACCTATAAAGCATTACAAGAATTAGGAAAAGCGTTGAGAACTATCTTTTTATGTGAATATCTGCATTTTGAAGAAATACGTAGAGAAATCCATGCTGGTTTAAATGTAGTGGAAAACTGGCATTCAGCCAGTGATTTCGTTTTTTATGGAAAAGGTGGAGAGATCCAAAAGAATCAACCAGAAGAACAAGAAATTGCTATCCTTAGTCTCCACTTACTGCAAAATTGTTTAGTCTACATTAATACTCTTAAAATTCAACATGTACTGAAAGAAAAAGAATGGATCAATCAGATGACAGCAGAAGACTATCGCGCTCTCACTCCTCTAATTTACAATCATATCAATCCATATGGAGAATTTCGAATGGATCTAGATAAAAGACTTGCATTATAATAAACACTTTAAAACGAATGAACCGATTCATATAGAGTTGGTTCATTTACCATTTTTTTCCGAAATTGCACTTCGTCGTTCAGTTGCTGGTTCTACCCCTTTTAGGATCTGACTGGGTTTCAAAAATGCCGATGGTATTTATTTTAGGTCTTATTGGGGTGTACTTTGGTGGTAGAACTATCGTTGATGTTTGGGACTTAATTATAGGAAGAGTGGTTCTGAATTTAGTCGTAATAATTACTCTAATTATTGTAGGATATAGAGTTTTGTTTAAGGATTTTGTGGGGAAAGGCAGCTATAAAATCTAAGAAACTGTCTATGTGTCCTAAGTATAAATACAGTGTTTATTATTTTTAGTAACGCGAGTAAAAGTAATCAAAATAGTATTTTCGCTATTTTATTTTAGAATAAAGGAAGTGTTAAAAAGTGAAAGGTCATGAGACAGGTGGTTGGTTTATGGAGATTTTAATCTATTTAGTGGGAGTGATTTGGGTAGCAGTATTTTTACCTGAAGAGTTTAGTATGGTGATTGACATCTTTAACGACTTAAAAAATAAATTTGGTTAGTCGCACGTAAAACATGTGGTTTTTTAGTTTATAAGCTGTAAGGGGGAAAGTAATAAAATGGATAGTTTTATAGAATTAATAATATCCATTATCTTATGGTTGCTAATTGTGCTACTGGTAGTGTCAAAAGTTCTATGAAAAACTAGCACGGTTCATACTACCTACCATTTATTAGGTGGAAATGCCACGCTATCGCTCTTGACAAACACACCAATGGTTTATTTAGAGGTCAATCAAGGGCGAAGGGAACAAAAGAAGGCATGCTAAATAAACCCTTGACTTTTTCCATTTTAAACCATTGGCAAGTTCGGTTTGTCAAGAGTTCGCTTCGCCGATAGCTGAATAGGGCTC
>NZ_SNUY01000006.1 GCF_004376175.1 Halalkalibacterium halodurans
TTCGTATCCCCTTTGTAATCATCAATCGCAATCCGAGGAGGAAGGTGATCCACCTTCTTCACGAGGGGGGCCGCCAATTGATCAAACCGGCGCATGGCAGTTGTCACGGACGTTTGGAATTGATTCGCTGTGTCCGTAAAGTTCTTCCCTTGAATGAGCCGTAAGCGAAACGCTTGATTCCATTCCACTGTCTGACGCTGATATCGCTCTACAAAACAGGCTTTCTCCGCAAACCGCTTCCCGCATCTGCACGCGTACCGGCGCTTTCGATAGAATAGATACACCCACCGTTCAAAGAGCTTGAGATGTTGAACTTTTTGGATGCGGTAATCATGGATTCTCTCGGTTCTCTCCCCGCAGGATGGGCAACGATGAGGCGTTCGCGGCATTTCTACATGGAGCGCGATAAAGTCCTCTCGTTCCTCCATCTTTGTGACCTTCACACCTTTTAATCCGGGCAAATCCATGGTAAAATTCATCGTACACGTAGCTCCTATCCTTTCTTTGTTTCTAGGCAATTCAAGGATAATGGATAAAGGAGCCTGCGTGCATTTTTTTTGCCCTCTTTTGTGCAAAAACCCCAACATTTATTGTAGAGCCAAGATTAATCACCTGTAACAACAGAGCTCACTGATATAAAAATAAAGTGGTGCTAGCACCACTTTATTTTGCATACTCGACCGCTCGGGTTTCGCGAATGACAGTGACGCGAATATGTCCCGGATAGTCAAGCTCCTCTTCAATTTTCTTCGTAATGTCGCGGGCGAGCTTATGGGCAAGGACATCGTCGACGATATCCGGCTTAACCATAATTCGCACCTCGCGCCCCGCTTGAATGGCGTACGTTTTTTCAACACCATCGAAGGACTCTGAAATCTCTTCAAGTTTTTCTAGGCGTCGGATGTAAGTTTCAAGCGTTTCCCGTCTCGCTCCAGGTCGTGCGGCCGATAATGCATCAGCTGCAGCAACCAATGAAGAGATAATTGATGTGGCTTCTGTATCACCGTGGTGTGAGGCAATCGCATTAATGACCACCGGATGTTCCTTGTACTTTGTCGCTAACTCAACACCGATTTCCACATGGCTTCCTTCCACTTCATGGTCAATTGCTTTTCCTATATCATGAAGCAGGCCGGCCCGGCGGGCAAGTTTTACATCTTCCCCCAACTCCGCTGCCATTAGTCCTGCTAAATATGCCACTTCCATCGAATGCTTTAACACATTTTGGCCGTAGCTCGTCCGGAACTTCAGTCGACCTAAGATTTTGATTAAATCTGGATGGAGCCCGTGGATGCCCATTTCAAACGTCGTTTGTTCGCCGTATTCTCGAATGGCCTCGTCCACTTCACGGCGAGCTTTATCAACCATTTCCTCAATTC
Organism: Halalkalibacterium halodurans; assembly: GCF_004376175.1. Classification (GTDB taxonomy): domain Bacteria; phylum Bacillota; class Bacilli; order Bacillales; family Bacillaceae_D; genus Halalkalibacterium; species Halalkalibacterium halodurans. Next base: position 1,380 of record NZ_SNUY01000006.1, read on the forward strand.
GAGCTGGATGAATCCGTCCATCTTGAACGAGCTTCTCTAAAGCGGTTCGAGCAATTTCTCGTCTGATCGGATCAAACCCAGATAAAATAACAGCTTCCGGGGTATCATCAATGATGAGATCAATCCCTGTTAGCGTCTCTAAGGCTCGAATGTTGCGTCCTTCCCGTCCGATGATACGTCCTTTCATCTCATCGTTCGGTAAATTCACAACAGAGACAGTGGTTTCCGCTACATGATCCGCAGAGCAACGCTGAATCGCGAGCGACAGAATTTCACGGGCTTTTTTATCCGCCTCTTCTTTCGCTTTTGCTACGCGCTCTTTGATCAGCAAGGCCGTTTCATGAGCCATCTCCTGCTCGACTTCAGCGCGGATGACTTCACGTGCCTCTTCGCGAGAAAATCCCGAAATTCGCTCAAGCTCTACTTGCTGCTTGTTCAAGATTTCCTCCACTTTGCTATCCATCTCTTCAATTTGTCGTTGTTTTTTGGTGAGAGATTCCTCCCTTTTATCCAATGATTCCTCTTTTTTGTCCAAGGTTTCACTTTTCCGGTCTAGAATCTCTTCTTTCTGAACCAAACGATTCTCTTGTTTTTGAATCTCGTTTCTTCTTTCACGAATTTCGCGCTCCGCTTCTGTTCGAAGCTTATGAACCTCATCCTTCACTTCAAGGATGGCTTCCTTTTTCCCCGCTTCGGCTTCGCGCTTCGCATCTTCAACGATTTGTTTCGCAGCATGTTCGGCGCTGGAAATTTTCGCTTCGGCAATCGATTTTCGAACAAGATATCCAACAACTGCACTGACTGCAGAGACAACAAGCAAAATGGAGATGAACAAGACGTTAAATTCCATGCTCTTTCACCTCCTCTTGCTATCTAATTGTTGGGATTCACATTACAATCATTCATTTTCTCATAATTAAACACACGAATGCCACAGAAAAAAATGGTTAACATTTTGTTGCATTCTTCTTTATTCTATCGGTGATACAGGAGATTGTCAAGTGTTGTCAATTTTAACAACTTCGCTGACGCCATCGCGAATGTCAACATGATAGGCTGTGTCCCCTGACTCCGCCAAGTGATGATTATGGGTAATCATTAAGATTTGGCGCCCAAACATCGTAGCTAATGACCTCAAAAACTCATAAAGAGGCTGGACATATTCCTCGGAGACGTGCTTGCCTGGCTCGTCAAGCAAAATCGGGCCTGGCATGGACGGTTGTATCGTTTCAAGCAATGCAACCCTAAGGGCGAGAGTGACGATGTCGACTACCCCGCCTCCTCTCGATTCCTGTGGCTTCGTTTTGACTTTTACTCCCTCGTATTCTGTTAACACGTAAAATTCAGCGACCGCTTTGCTTCCATGCTCTTCAAGTTCAATGTGAAAGGAAAACAATGGTCCAAACACATATTGCAGAGCATTCGTTACGAGCGATTCTATTTGTTGCTTCGCTTGCTCCCGTGCATATTCTGCAGACTGTTGCAAGAGAATTCGCGCCTTTTCATAAACATCCCTTGTCTCACGAAAAGATTCTAGCTGTTTTAGCTTTTCATCCAATTGCTTTAGCAGTAGCTGTCTTGTCGCATCAAGCCGTTGCCACTCTTCATTCGCTTTCTTCAATCGTTGCTGGACGCTCGCAAAATGGACAACATACTCACTCATCCCGCAACAGTTCCTTTGGAATTAAATCCATCGTTTCCTGGAGGCCTTTTTCGATTTCCCGCTCCAAGCGTGCAATTTCTCCTTCTAAATCCTCAGGTTTTACGCCAAGCTCCTCCAAATCTTCCAATAGGCGTTTTCGCTGGTTTTCAAGCTCCTCTAGTTTCGCTTCAGCTCGGTAGCGCATATCCTTTCCTTTTTCAATCGCTTCCTTCATTTTTGCTAGCTGTTGTTCTACTTGTTTCATGGTTCCATCCTCCAAATCTTTACTCAACCGATCAGTGGCGAATCGCCTGACCACAGGTCGGGCACGTACCTTCCTGTAAAAGAAGCTGATGATGGTCATGCTCAAGCTTGATCAGTTCTTGTTTTGTTTTATGTAAGAAGGCTTGTCCATCGTCCATTCGTTTTCTCACGTGTTCAACTTGTTGCTGTAACTCTTTTAGTTTCCCCAGCTTTTCGAGCTGGGCGTTTAACTGTCCAATCTGCTCGTTCGCTATGACGGCCCCATTCGATTGATCTTTTTTTTCTTGCCATTGAATCCGCTCTTGTTCATAGTTCCGCCATCTACGATAGATAGTGTCAAGGTGTTGCTTCCGTTCGTAATAAGCTTGCAGCTTATGAAAGTTGACGATCCGATCTGTTGTGACAAAGGACGTTTTTTCAAACGCCGCAAAGGCATGATGCTTAACCCTTTCCTGTTCGTCCCAATACCGCTTATGTTTAGATAGGACTTCAAGCCTTCCTTTTAGTTCACTCATTCTGTTCAACTGCTCATTCGCTAATGCCATTTGATTTGTTTTCTGAATCCATAAGTGGCACTTTGTCACCTGTGTCTTTAACTCACCTAGTTGGCGATGAAACTGACGATAAACCGTTAGGCGTGAGAGAGCCGCTTGAATCCGTTCATACCCATGGATCCACTCCTCAAGGTGTTGTACCCGCGTCAGCTGCCTCCGAACGTGGGCTTGTTGTTCCCTTTGTTGTTCCAGCGCGCGCTCGAATTCCATAAGCTTTTTCTTTTTTTCCTCAAGCTGGTGAAGCTCGTTCATTTTCTGTTCCGCTTGTTCAAGCTTCCGCTTATGTAAATCGAGCGATTGAAAAGGAAGCAATTCCCCCTCGATTCGTTGTGCCTCTTCTTCATCATACTTCATTTTTTGATTCAATCTCGAGAGGTCTTTCGTCGTATCGCGTATCGCCATGTCCAAAAAGTGTGCACCACTAATTCGACCGATTGCTTTTGCTCGGATCGCTCCTGTCTGATCAAGGAGAAATGGTCCGTCAAGCTGTTGAGCAACGTGAAGCTGGATTTCATGATCACGGTCAATTCGAAGTGGCTTCATTCCGTGGGCGTCCAGCACCTCTTGTGGAACATGAATACCAAATCCCTCTAGGATAAGGTCTTCCTCCTCTGGCCGCTTTATGACATAACGATTCTTCGAAGGAGTACGTTCACGAACAATGGTTGTTCCATCAGTAAACGTCACACGAACACGGACAAAATCAGCACCTGCCCTCATGAAGTCCGTCCCTCTTGGCAAATTAAACAAGGCCCAGCGAATGGCCCGTAAGATTGAGGTCTTTCCACTGTCAGATTCCCCGACAATGACATTCATCCCTTCGCCAAATTCAATAACCGTATCAAGGTGTGATTGAAAATTTTCAAGCCTGACCTGATTAATCGTACTCATGTTCCCCACCTTTCCAAGCTTCCTCAATGACGGTAATTCTCCTTAATGCCTCTTGTTTCACCGGTTCTTCCACATTGGACATCGCCGCAATTTCATTGATCACATCATTCATATTTAACGACTGGAATTCGGCATGCTCTTTCACTTGCTGAATAAAGGCATGAAGTTTTTCTTCTTGATTTACAGACTTTTCTAAAAAGCTCCGATCAAGAACCTCTTCGCCATTTTTCGCTGATTGTAGCGGACGCTCCTTTAAATCAATACCATCTTTTGTAATCGTCCCTAAAATGACCGTAGGAGTGCGGACAAGCTCTGTCCAGTGGTTGTTAATCCGAGCAATGGCCCCTGGGTTGCATATGTAACGTCCGTCCTTTTGTTTAATGCCAAAGCCACCGTGAAAATGGCCTGTTAACAACACGTCCGCACTTGTTCCCCATATATGATCGATCAATGTATGTGGAATTCCTTCCGGCAAGGCTTTCTCAACGAGCATACTATGAACGAGATGGACCATCACATCCGCTTCATGGACATTCACCGGATAATAGTCAAGCTTCGGATCTCGCTGATCAATATCGTAATGGTACGGCTGGCCAGAAATTTGGACTTTCACTCCATCTTTTTCAACTAACACGGGCGTTTGTGGATCGATAATGTGAATGATTCCAAATGAATGAAGCAATCCAAGCATCGTGCGTGAAATCGTCTCAGGATTATGCCCAAATGTGTCATGATTTCCAGCAATCGCGTAGATCGGCCGTGAGGTTTTACGGAAAATTTGCGCAAACTGACCGACAACATTTGGTGAAAGGTCAGGCCGATCAAACACATCCCCCCCATGGAGCAGCATATCCACTTTTTCCGTCTCTGCGATCTCCATTACTTCATGGAGCTTGTGTTTTAACGTTTCCACGAACGGATCTAACCGATTTTTCGGTGCTGTTCCGCGAATATGTGTATCTGTAAAATATAAAAATTTGATCATTTGCTCGTCTGTGGCTTAATCAGAAGCCTTCGCACCTACCTTTCCATTAAACTATGGGATGACCATAACGAAAATCCCCCTATGTCTATTGTAACGTTAGGGGGGACGTACAGCACGTATATTATTTCAAATCGAGTGGGAGATCTTCAAACTCCTCTTCCGATGGAGCCTCCACCTCAATCTCTCCGTTCAAACCGTAATGCTCGCGAATTCGGCTTTCAATTTCCTCCGCAGCTTCAGGGTTTTCCTTTAAAAATTGTTTCGCATTCTCGCGCCCTTGACCGAGACGCTCGTCATTGAAGGAATACCAAGCTCCGCTTTTTTGCACAATATCAAGCTCAGAAGCAATATCTAAAATCGAGCCTTCACGGGAAATCCCTTCACCGTACATAATATCCACTTCCGCTTGTTTAAACGGAGGAGCCACTTTGTTTTTCACGACTTTAATTTTCGTCTTGTTACCGACCATATCGTTTCCTTGCTTTAACGTCTCTGCACGGCGCACTTCGAGACGAACAGAGGAATAGAACTTAAGCGCTCTTCCCCCCGGTGTCGTTTCCGGGTTTCCGAACATAACACCAACTTTTTCACGAATTTGGTTAATGAAAATCGCAATTGTTTTTGACTTATTGATCGCACCTGAAAGCTTCCGAAGCGCTTGAGACATTAGGCGTGCTTGCAAGCCAACATGGCTGTCACCCATCTCCCCTTCTATTTCCGCTTTCGGTACAAGAGCTGCCACACTGTCGATGACAATGACGTCAATGGCCCCGCTGCGAACTAACGCTTCAGCGATTTCCAACGCTTGTTCTCCGGTATCAGGCTGTGACAATAAGAGCTCATCAATGTTTACACCTAGCTTTTTCGCATAAACCGGATCAAGGGCATGTTCCGCATCAATAAACGCAGCTTGACCACCATTTCTTTGCACCTCTGCAATCGCATGGAGGGCAACGGTCGTTTTACCAGATGATTCTGGACCATACACTTCAATAACTCTTCCACGAGGGTATCCACCAACACCCAGGGCGATGTCAAGGGCAAGAGCACCGCTGGAAATGGTAGATACACGTTGTTCTGCTTGTTCTCCCAGCTTCATGATCGAGCCTTTTCCGAATTGCTTTTCAATTTGTCGTAACGCCATGTCCAACGCTGCTTTACGATCACTCATCTATCATCTCTCCTCTATTGATACGATCCATTATACAAATAGGCGAATCTATGTTTCGTTCCTTTTCTATCATACAATGTTTTGATCCATTTGCCAACCATTTTTACGAACATTTATTCGCTTTTTTTATCATAGAAGATGAAGAAAAGGACTGAATGCGCTCAGCCCTCTCCAACGATTATCGTTCGACTCTATTTTTGAAATGTTCTTCGCTGTGATTCCCGCTTTGGACGAGGTTTTGCTGGCTCAAGGTTCACACGAGCACCGTTGATCCTTGAGTAACGAAGCGCTTCATAAACAAACGGAGCCACTTCTTCAGGCACTTCAACAAACGTGAATTTTTCAAAGATGTCGATTCGGCCGATCGCCTTACCAGGAATGTCAACAAGCTCTGCAATCTCCTCGACAAGAATCTTTGGACTCATATTCACATTTCTACCAACATTGATAAAGAAACGGACCATGCCTTTGGCACCACCGGTTTCCCCAAAGCTATATCCCGCATCCTCAGGAGTTGTGTCCATCGCGTAGTTTAATTGAAGGAGAGCAGAGATCACCTCTTTTGAATCGTACTCTGCCATCAACTCTTCAGTCATTTGCTCGAAGAGGTGCTTTTGGTTAGAGCCTTTCTCAATTCGATGGGCGATTTGTTTCTTCCATGATTCTTTTTGTTTTTCCACCACATCTTCAATCGTTGGCACTTCTTGAGACGGGATTGACATTTTAATTTCTTGTTCGATCGAACGGAGATGTTTCATTTCCCTTGGCGTGACAAGCGTAAGTGCAAGCCCTTTACGTCCTGCACGGCCTGTACGACCGATCCGGTGAACATAGCTTTCTGGATCTTGGGGAATATCATAATTGATCACGTGAGAGACGTTCCCCACGTCAATCCCTCTCGCCGCCACATCGGTGGCAATCAAGAATTCAATCGATGAGTCACGGAATTTCCGCATAACTGCATCACGCTGAGATTGTGTTAAATCACCGTGTAATCCATCGGCAATGTAACCGCGAGCTTGCAATGCTTCCGTTAGCTCTGCCACCCCTTTTTTCGTCCGGCAAAACAAAATTCCAAGATCAATCTGCTCGCTGTCAATAATCCGGCAAAGAGAATCTAATTTATTCCGCTCTAACACTTTATAATAAAATTGATCGATAGAAGGTGCTGTCACTTCACGTCGATTGATGGATACGGTTTGTGGATCGTTCATATATTTGCGAGATAGCTTTTTAATCGCTGGCGGCATCGTCGCAGAGAAAAGCAAGGTTTGGCGCTCATTTTTCACCTGGCGCAGAATGGACTCGATATCATCGATAAAGCCCATATCAAGCATTTCATCAGCTTCGTCTAAAATCACTGTATTAACGTGGTCTAAAATTAACGTTTTCCGACGCAGATGATCGATAATACGACCCGGTGTCCCAATGACGACTTGAACTCCTTGTTTTAAAGCTTTGATTTGATGAACAATCGATTGTCCCCCATAAATCGGAAGGGTACGAATTTTTTTGTGCTTGGAAAGCTTTTGAATTTCTCCTGACACTTGGATTGCTAGCTCTCGTGTAGGTGTTAAGATAAGAGCCTGTACATGGCGGCCCGTCGTCACTTTTTCCACTACTGGTATGCCAAACGCAGCTGTTTTTCCTGTTCCTGTTTGGGCTTGGCCAATGACATCACCACCTGCAAGGATTGCAGGAATCGCCTTTGCTTGGATAGGAGATGGCTCTTCAAATCCCATCTCAATAATCGCCTTTTTAATTTCTTCTCCAATTTGTAACTCATTAAACTTTATCATTGCTTCGTTCATTCCACCTTTTTATTCTGTTCAAGATCTGCTGGCATCCGTGCTTTAATGTGCGCTCACGAATCTGTTCACGGCTGCCAGAAAGTTGAAGGGTGATCGCTTCCGGCTCGTCATCTCGGAAGCACAAACCGATAAATACCGTACCTGGTTCTTTTCCTTCGGATGGTGACGGTCCAGCTACACCTGTAAAACTGATCGTCACATCAGCCTTTGTTAGCTTTTTCACTCCTTGTGCCATCGCTATAGCACATTCTGGGCTGACTGCCCCGTGCTGTTCTAACACGTGTGGAGGGACGTTTAGCCAACTTTGCTTCATGTCATTAGTATATGTGGTTATCGCGGCAAGAAAACAGGCAGATGCCCCAGGAATATTTGTTATTCTGGCGCCGAATAATCCTCCTGTCAGGCTTTCTGCACTAGCAAGCGAAAGCCCCGTTTTCGTTAAACACGAAACGAGCTTTTCCATTAAAGAAGTTTCGTCATATCCATAAAAATAGTGACCGACCCGCTCACGTATCTTCCTCTCTGTTTCATCTAACAGCAGCGCTGCCTGTGTTTCATCATGATGCTTTACTGTTAACCTTAACGTGACTTCTCCTTCGCTGGCAAGGGGAGCAATCGTTGGGTTCGATTGACCATCTATGAGATCTTCTAGCTCGGTCTCAAGCTTCGATTCTCCGATGCCAAAAAAGCGCAGTACGCGGGAAATAATTTGCACATCGCCAACATGGCTGCTTAAGAATGGAATGACTTGCTCTGTCACCATCGGTCTCATTTCCCGTGGCGGACCTGGTAAAAGAACATAGGTGACCCCTTGATGGATCGTCGCCATACCTGGTGCCATGCCATAATGATTTTGAAAAATAGTAGCCTCTTTCAGGACGAGTGCTTGTTTGCGATTGTTTTCCGTCATTGGCAAGTTTCGTTTCTCAAAAAAGGAAACAATTTGCTCAAGGGCTACTTCATCGATCACAAGCTCTTTGTGAAGAAACGATGCCACAACCTCTTTAGTCAAATCATCCTTCGTTGGCCCCAGTCCCCCAGTGAGGATGATCAACTCGGAACGTTTACTTGCGATTTCAAGCGTTTCCTGAAGTCTTGTCGCGTTGTCACCAACGACAGAGTGATAAAAAACGTCAACCCCTGCTTTTGCTAGCTGCTGCGAGAGGAATTGGCCATTTGTATTCGCAATTTGTCCTAAAAGCAGTTCTGAACCGACAGCAATTACTTCTGCTTTCATGTGAAAATTCCCTCAGTCCTACTTAGATTTCAACAAAAACTCTTTGTTTTTCAGGAAATAATCGACGCCTGAAACAATCGTTAAAATGGTAGCAACCCATAACGCGATTATCATAAAAGGAAAACCTACTGCAGCAAAAGGAACGTTATAAAGCAAGCAGGCAATTATCGCCACGATTTGCGAGACCGTTTTCCATTTTCCGAGCTTACTTGCTGCGATCACTGCTCCGTCAGAGGCGGCCACAAGACGAATCCCTGTGACAGCAAACTCACGGCTAATGATGATGATGGCCATCCATGCTGGAATTGTTCCAATTTCTACAAGCCCCACTAATGCCGCCGTCACGAGCAGTTTGTCAGCCAGCGGATCAAGGAACTTCCCAAAATTAGTTACAAGCTTCCATTTCCTTGCATAATAACCGTCAAGCCAATCAGTAGCAGCCGCTAATACAAACAGAAACAGGGCGACTAAATGCGAAACAGGGATTTCCACACCGAACAGCACCGCTGTACCTAACGGAATGGGGGCGAGCAAAAACAGCATAAATAACGGGATTAACCCTATTCGTGATAACGTGATCTTATTTGGTACGTTCACCGTATTCGACCCTTTCTTTTATGCTATCCTTACGAATTATCGCATATTAACAAACTGTACGGGAAAGTCCAAGTCTTGCTCTTTCACCAATTGAATCACTTGCTGTAAATCATCGATATTCTTACCCGTTACCCGAATTTGATCGTTTTGGATTTGCGCTTTCACTTTTAATTTTGAATCACGAATAAGCTTTGTCAGCTTCTTTGCCCGCTCACCTTCAATTCCCGAGAGAAGGGTAACCACTTGGCGAACCGTGCCGCCAGCCGCACGCTCAATCTTTCCAAAATCCATCGTCTTTTGTGATAATCCCCGCTTAATAAACTTTGATTTTAAAATGTCGATAACACTTTCTAATTTGTACTCATCGTCTGAAATGAGGGTAACTTGCTCATCCCCTGTTCGCTCGATTGAGCTTTTTGAGCCTTTAAAGTCATAACGATTCGTAATTTCTTTCATCGCTAAATTAATGGCGTTATCCACTTCTTGAAGGTTTACCTCTGAGACAAGATCAAAAGAATGCTCTTTTGCCACGTTCATCATCCTTTCATACTGCATTGAAAGCAACGTTTTTAGGCCTACGTAACATTGTACCATAATATGGACTCATTTCGTAATTTTAAATCACATTAAAAGAAAAAAGCTACTGATGAGCCAGTAGCCATAGGTCTGAGCCAGTAGCCATAGGTCGTTCTTAACGTTCTGATGGGTTAAACACAATGTTCACACGTTGATGTGGGGTGTCAAGAGGGAATTCGAATGCCTCGTCATTAATCGTCAAGTTAACAAAAGTGGAAGCGCCGAAATTAAATTCAATTTCCTCTTCTCCACTAAAGTCATAAGTCTGCTCATCACCTTCTCCGGCATTGGCAGCAAAAAATGTATTTCCAAGGCCATTCTCAATCGCCACATAAGACGTCCCATCAAATGTAATCTCAACATCAAATCGATCGGTTCCACTCAATTCATAATAGGAACGATTGCCAACAGATTCAATGTGAACAAGCTCTGATTCATCAGCCTCTTCCGCTTGCTCGTCTTCGGCAGCATCGCTTCCATTGTCCTCTGGTTGCTCTTCTTCCTCTTCAACTTCTTCTACGCCGGGATCTTCACCAACTTCCGCTTCCACATCATGCTCTTCTGGCGGTGGCTCTTGTGCCCGATCGTTCCCTTGTGCAAAATACCAAATGCCGATCGCAAGCAATAAAATCGCCGCTACAGCAGCCACCATCGGCAAGAGGGAAAACAACTTTGATTTTTTCTTTGGCACAGGTGGTGCGGTACGCTTCATACGTTCACTACGAGCCGGTCGATCTGGCAAATCTTTTTGCGGGTTTGGCAATTCATTCGAAAACTCATCAAATAACTGCTCAGGATCGAGCCCTACCGCTTCTGCATACGTTTTAATAAAAGCTCTCGCATAAAATACGCCTGGCAGTACATCATAGCGTCCTTCTTCAATCGCAAGTAAGTAGCGCTTTTGAATCTTAGTTGTTCTTTGTAAATCATCCAGTGATAATTGTTTTTCCTCACGTATTTCTCGCAAACGTTGACCTAATTCTGACACTTTTAACACCTACCAACTAACTAATATCGAAAGAGGAGAATCCAGATTCCACCATATCATATGTAATTTCTTCTCCTTCTTCATTCCGCAGCTCGATTATGCAATCGAAATCGTCGAGTTCGTATTCTGTTTCACGAATAAAAATATCTGGGTGTTCCACTACCTTTACAGCTGGCAATCTCATAATGTCGCGAACAAGCATGCGATGCTTTTCATTAGCTCTCATCGTTGAAACAATGCCATCGATGATGTAAATATGCTCTTCGCTCAGCTCATCATCCGCCAGTTGACTTCGTACGGTTTGCCGCAAAAGAGTAGAAGAAATAAACGACCATCGCTTGTTTGCACAGACGCTAGCAGCAACAATTGACTCCGTTTTTCCAACACGCGGCATCCCACGAATACCGATTAAATAATGCTCGTTGCGCTTAAACAATTCGGCCATAAAATCAACAAGCAAGCCGAGCTCCATACGAACGAATCGAAACGTTTTGCGGTCGTCTGCATCACGTTCAATATAACGACCGTGGCGAATCGCTAACCGATCACGGAGTCGTGGCTCACGAAACTTTGTCACAGTGATATCTTCAATCGTCTCTAAAATCGTACGAAATCGCAAAATCTGGTCGTCATCGACGCTACGAATTAACATCCCTCGACGCATATCATCGACACCGTTGATTGTCACAATATTACAAGAAAGCATTCCGAGTATTGATGAAATATCGCCTAAAAGGCCTGGACGATTTTTATGAATTTGATATTCTAGGTACCATTCTTTCACGCTCATCAACTGTCATCCCCTTATGAAGTACAAAGGATCATTCCAAACGCCTAACCGCTTAATTTCACATAAGAAGGGGCTACTTTCTAACAAATGTTAACTAACCTTTATAATAATTCATTTTCTACTTATTGAAAAGGGATTTCTGTCATAACCCATAAAATCACACCGAAAAAAGTCGTTTTATGAAAATAGCCCTGGAAATCATCATAAAATCGTAAACATTGTGTGAGACTAGAAAGGAAAATTCCTCCTTATTTTCCAGTCTCGGAACCAGAAGAAAAAACGCCGCGACTGCGGCGTTTTTGATTTGTCTTATCTATAATCGCTACGAACGAGCTTTACCATCATGTTTGCAATCGCATGTTGCTCTTCTTCATTTGCGACTTTCCATAAATCAGCTAAGATGCGCTCTTGCTCATTTTGCGGCTCCACTTGCTTCGCCAAATATTCACCAACTTGATAAGCAACATCAGAAATAACACCATCGTTCATTCCTTCGGATTCGGCTTGTTGTAATCGATCGCCCAAAAAATCTTTCCACTGTTCCCAGTTGTCTAATACAGACATGTTGTACCCTCCTCAAATATCAATTTCGTGATTAGTGTGCCAAAGAGGGTGGAAAATATACACAAAACAGAAGGAAATATTTCTTTGGTCACTTTATTAACAATACCAGCCGCCATTTACGGACAATACGTGGCCATGAATGTAAGTCGCACGCTCTGAGCATAAGAACGCGACGGTTTCAGCGACTTCCATTGGAGTTCCTAGTCGGCCTGCTGGGATTTCTTCTGTAAGAGCTAAAACTTCCTCCTCCGAATAGCTTGAAAGCATGGAAGTGTTAATCGCTCCTGGAGCCACACCGTTCACTTGTATGCCGTTTGGCGCCATTTCTTTTGCTAACGCTTTAACGAAGCCATTCATGCCACTTTTCGCAGCCGAGTAGACGACCTCATACGCAGCACCTGTCTCACCCCAAACCGAAGAAACCGCCACTATCTTCCCGTAGCGGTTTCTTAGCATATGAGGGAGAAATCCCCGAGAGAGTTCCATGAAGCTAAACAAATGTTGTTGGAAAGTTCTCATGATGTCTGACGTGGACGTATCGAGAAACAGCTTTTCTACGCTTTGTCCTGCGCTATGTACGAACACATCGATCGCCGAGCCGCATTGGGTTAAAAGCTCCTCCACTCCAGCGGCATGGCTAAGGTCAGCCTTGACTGTGACCACTTCCGCCTGAAGCTGCTCGCAGGCAAGACGAACGTCGTCAATGCTCCGCTCATTTTGATAATAGTGTAAATAGAGGGTCGTATGAGGAGCGGCTAATGCCTTTGAAATGGCCGCCCCTATTCCCCCCGATGCACCAGTAACTAAAACCCGTCGCTGCTTCACCCTTCCTCATATCCTTCTGGCTTCACTTGGCAAACGGTGAAACGCTCTTTTTGGAAATGATCATGTAAAATGTCGGTTAGCTTCTCTACCGTTAAGGATTCCAACGTAGGAACAACATCAAACAAGTTCATTTTATTGAATTCATAACGTGTAAATTGGTTGGCAATGAACTCAGGTGAATTAAGGGAGCGTAAAAATCCGCCAATTTTCTTTTTAATGACTCGTTTTACTGCAGCTTCATCAAGAGGTTGCTCCTTAAACGCTTCGACCATCTCCTCAATACGTTCAGCCAATCGATTAGGTGATTTTGTATCACCGCCCATAATCGTAAACCCAAAACCGTATTCAGATGTGTGGTCAAATGAGAACGTATCATTAATGAGCCCTTCATCATCGAGCTGTTCGTATTGTTTTGATCCTTGGCCAAACATGAGCTCAAGTAAAACATTGATTCCTAGTTCGCGAACGAGTAGATCCTTCCCTTGCCGGACCGGTTGTTTTTCTTTATAACCGACTAAGCACTTTGGTGTTTGAACCGACATCGAAATCACGCTATGAGGCTTCGCCACCTTCTCAGGCTCTGCTGGGAAAAAGCGTTGAATGTCGCCTGCCGGCTTAAATTCTTTTTTCCCTTGATTCTCTTTGACTAGTGTCATCATCTCATTTACATCAACAGGGCCGACGATGAATAAGAGCATGTTGGACGGATGGTAAAACGTTTCATAGCACGTATAGAGCAAATCTTTCGTTATCTTAGAAATAGACGGAATCGTACCTGCAATGTCAATCTTCACTGGATGGTGCTCATACATGTTTTCAATCACACCAAAATAATTTCGCCAATCAGGGTTATCATCATACATTGTAATCTCTTGACCGATAATGCCTTTCTCTTTCTCCACCGATTCTTCGGTAAAGTAAGGATGTTGGACAAAATCGAGCAGTGTCTCTACATTTTTCTTTACGTTTGTCGTGCTTGAAAATAAATAAGCGGTTCGAGTAAAGCTCGTAAACGCATTACATGAGGCTCCTTGCTTGCTAAAAAGCTGGAACACATCCCCTTCTTCATCCTCAAACATTTTATGCTCTAAAAAATGAGCAATTCCATCGGGAACATGGAGCGCTTCTTTTTGGTTCAGCGGAATAAATTCTGAATCAATTGAACCATACTTCGTCGTAAACGTAGCATAGGTTTTGTTAAATCCTGTTTTCGGGAGGATGTATACGTCTAAACCGTTCGCCAGTTTCTCATGGTAAAGGGTTTCTTGTAATTGTTCAAAAGTTACGTTATTCACGCTTGCTCCTCCCCTTTCAAGAAATAAATGGTATCGAGAACCACTTTGTTAGCCGCAGCTACAACTTGCTCCTTCGTAATCGCATCGATTTCGGCAAGCCACTTCTCCAACGTTCGCTCATGATTACTGACGATATTATGATACATCACTTCAATTTGACCCCTAGGAACGTCAGCCGTTTCTAACAATTGATTTTTTAACATGGCTTTCGTTTGCTCAAGCTCTTTATCCGTAAAACGACCGTTTTTCATTTCTTCGAGCTGTTCTTTAATGATGGTGACCGCTTTTTCGTAATTGGTAAATTCAATCCCTGACATGACGATAAGTAGTCCTTTATGGCTTTCAAACCTAGAAGCTGCATAATATGCTAAGCTTTCTTTTTCCCTTACATTAATAAAAAGCTTTGAATGAGAGAAACCGCCAAACAAGCCGTTCATCACTTGCATGGCGACATAATCTGGGTCGCCATACGTTGTATACGCCCGAAAACCAATGTTTAGCTTTCCTTGCTTAACGTCTTGTTTTTCGATGACCTCACGAGCTTCCTTCACTTCAGGGCTTGGAATAGAGGCAGGTACACTATCCGTCTTCGCTTCCTTTTGATACGTTGCTAGCTTTGAAAAAGTGTCCTCCACTGTACTCATGAGCGACGGGTCCCCTTTTTCGCCTAAAACGAACAGGTCGATCCTGTCGGAGTGTAGCATTTGTTCATAATAACGGTAAAGCTCCTCTGCAGATAGCTGTTCAACCTGCTCACGTGTTCCGTAAACAGATAAACCAAACGGTTCGTCCTTGCACATTTCTTCTGTCACTCGCAGGCTCGAATATCTCATCTTGTCATCATAAAGGGATTCAATGCGCTCTAAAAGAGAACGCTTCTCACTTTTGACGACCGCCTCATCGAACTTGTTGCCACTCACCTTTGGTTCAAGTAATACTTCTGCTAAAAGGGAGAGCCCTTTTTCGAAAAGCGGTGTGGAATCAGAGAGAAACTCTTCATTTGCCACATCGAGGCGGATCGTGATAATGTGCTGTTCTCCTTTTTTCTGCACATCGGTTGCTAATGTTGCCCCGTACAAATCGTCCAATCGGTTTCGCAGGTCACTCCTCGTTGGACTTTTCGCCGTACTGTTTTGTAATACGTTCGCAAGCAATGCTCGCTTGGCGACCGTCTCTTTTTCAAGGGGTGCCTTTACCATTAACATGAGCGTGTTTGTTTTATACTTATCCGTTTTCAATAGATGCACATGAAGCCCGCCAGCTCGGGCATAGCTTTCCTGCAATTCATTCAATTCATTCAGCTCCTTTGTCTATCTATAGGAAAAGTCGATACGTTTTCTTTAGGTTATGCCTTCACACGTTTTCTTACAACGTGGAACGTAAATTTATCTGCACGAAAGTAGTTATAAGAGTAAAGAACGGGTGTATCATATTGGTCATAGTGCATCTGTTTAAGTAAAAGGAGCCCTGTCTCTGCTTCACATTCTAAGATTTCAGATACCTTTTCATGGAAACCAATCGGTTCAATCGTTGTCACCGCATGGGTGATCATCCGATCAGAGCCAGATTCCAAATGGTCGAGAATGGAGTTGATCTCGTGAACAGAATGCTGCCCGATTAATTCAGCCGGAAGCTTGTCAAGACAGTAAACAATTGGCACCCCGTCGGCTGTCCGCACTCGTTCAATCATCATGAGCTGGTCTAGGTTATCTGTTTGAAACCTCCGCTTATCATCGTCTGTTGCTTCGATCTGATAAGAAGATAAAAAGATCGTCCCAGGCTCCATATCCGCATGGCGTATCATGTCGGTGACACTGTATAATTCCTCAATTCCTGCCGAAAAAAGAGGCTTCGTATGGACAAATGTGCCTACCCCGTGTCTACGAACCACAACCCCCTCTTCTTCAAGCAGACGAAGGGCTTCTCGAAGTGTTGCCCGAGAGACACCTAACTGCTTGGACAGTTCAAACTCAGATGGGAGCTTCTCTCCTTCTTCATAGACACCCGATTCCATATCATGCTTTAATTTATCAATGACCTGTAAATACAACGGCCTGTGATCGACTTTAATCACATGAATCCCCCCTTGATTCTCCCTCTCAAAAAATACTCCTTATGCAGCCATTAATGGGACGAAGCTTCATCGTCTTGTGCCTGAACGAGCACCTCTCTCGGCTTACTGCCTTCGTACGGGCCGACAATACCTCTCGCTTCCATCTCATCAATGAGCCTCGCCGCACGTGTATAACCGATACGGAACCTTCGTTGTAACATGGAAACCGATGCTGAGTTCATTTCAATGACAAGGTTTACTGCATCATCATAGAGCTCATCATCCACTTTCTCTGTTACTTTCGTCTCTTCCGTCGGCGTCATTTCTTCAGCATATTGAGCTTTCTGCTGGGCGACGACAAATTCTACGATCGTTTCCACTTCTTCATCAGATAAAAAGGCCCCTTGGACACGGGTCGGTTTCGTTGCTCCCATTGGCAAGTAGAGCATGTCTCCACGGCCTAACAGTTTCTCGGCTCCACCTGTATCTAAAATCGTCCTGGAATCCGTCTGCGAGGAAACTCCGAACGCGATCCTTGACGGAATGTTTGCTTTGATGACACCGGTAATGACGTCCACTGATGGACGCTGTGTTGCTAATATCATATGAATACCAGCTGCCCGTGCCATTTGCGCAAGTCGAGCGATGGAATCTTCCACATCGCCTGAGGCAACCATCATTAAATCTGCAAGCTCGTCCACAATGACCACAATGTATGGCAACGTCGGTTGCTTTGCATCTTCCTTTTCATTTTGGCGCGTAATCATTTCATTATACCCTTCAATATTTCGCGTACCTGAATGGGAGAACAAATCATATCGTCTCTCCATTTCCGCAACGACTTTCTTTAAAGCCTGCGATGCTTTTTTCGGTTCAGTGACAACCGGTGTAAGCAAATGAGGAATGCCATTATAGACATTGAGCTCAACCATTTTCGGATCGATCATCATCAGCTTCACTTCGTGGGGCTTCGCCTTCAGTAAGATGCTCGTAATGATCCCGTTGATACAAACGCTTTTACCGCTACCTGTCGCACCTGCCACAAGCAGGTGGGGCATTTTGTTTAAAGGGGCAAAAACAGGCTCACCAGAAATATCTCGACCAAGCCCAACCGATAATACGTTGCGATCCGCCTTAGCTTGCGGAGAATCAAGCACTTCCCTAAGCGTTACGATCGCCACTTCTTGATTCGGCACTTCAATCCCAATCGCTGATTTTCCAGGGATCGGCGCCTCGATGCGAATGTCTTTTGCGGCTAGAGCCAAGGCTAAATCATCGGCTAAGTTGACAATTCTGCTCACCTTCACTCCCACATGGGGATTCACTTCATATTTTGTCACAGCAGGACCTAAGTGTACCTTTGAAACGTGAGCTTTTACACCGAAGCTTTCAAGCGTTTTTCTTAGTTTTTCTGCGTTTTTATGTAGCAGTCGTTTCTCCATCGATTGATTTGGATTGTTTGGCAATTTCAATAACTCAATGGTTGGTAATTGATAATCATCATTCGGTGTTACAGCGGTTGCAAGCGATACAGTTGGCATCTCTTCTCCTTCTTGACCTTGAGATGCTAGCTTATCTTCCTCAGGTGCCTCTTTGCTCACCTGATCCTCTTGCTTAGCTGGCTTCACCTGCTGCTTAACCGTTGCATCATTTTTCGCTTCATGACTCACCCTCTGAGAAAAGTCGACGATCTCTAACGGTTGATCGTTTTCTTCTTGAGCAGGGTCTTCGTTACGGCTGCGTTTCGCCGCTTTTTTCTCTTTTCGTTCCTTCAACAGCTTACGATCTTGCTCCAGCTTTTCTTTTGATTCTTGACGAAATTGCTTCCATTCATTCCATGTCCCTTTGATAAAGTCGACTACCCATAAATACGTACGGCGGATTGCTTTTCCGAACAAATCTGTGATGGAATGGCCGGTAAGCAAAATCAATCCAGCCATAAATAAAATAAAACATAAAAACAATGTCCCACCGTCAGCAAATAAAAAATGGCTGGCTGCATAAGCTATCGCTCCGATCATCCCTCCTCCTAGATCGGAATGCTGAACCTCACCATACATATCAAGCCAAAATAAATTCCACGTGTTACGAATAACGGATTGATCGCTGAATCCTTCGTTTCCTTGGAGTTGTCCAAACAATCCTACATGGCTAAAAAGAAGGGCTGAAAGCAGCATCAAGTATAGGCCGCCGATCCTTCTTGACCATAGGGGTGGTTTCTCTCGCTTAACCATAATGTAAAGCGCGGCTACAAGCAGCGCAATTGAGAGAACGGCGTACCACTCTCCTAGGAAAAAACGAAACAACCGAACGAGCGTTTCACCGACCGTACCTAACTGTGCTAATGCGACTACGGCAATAACCAAAATGCCGAGCCCTACTAGCTCAAAGGTTAGTTGGGATTGCCATGCAACTTTTTTCTTTTTTTTACGTTTAGCCATCGTGTCACCCTCTACTACTTAAACAATCAAGGAGGATGCTACATAAGAAGCAGCCATGTTGGCTGCTTCCACCATCCTTGGATGAAATTATTATAGCACAGACAAAAACATCACTGCATCCGAGGAAAACGGAAAATAGCAAGTTTCCCGTGCTTAAAGTTGCGGTTTCGCGTAAATCACCGTTCCGGGTGCGAACCTTGACTCTAAATAGTGACGAGGGTTGCTGCTTATTAAACGGACTACTCTGTATTCAGATGAGGACATCTCTTCTACGATCACCATCGCTCCGTCTACGTCAATGGTCCGCACATTTCCCGATGGCTGCGTGTCTTCATAGAAGATCGATTCATATGGAACCATCGTATACAATATCATTGCATCATTTCCCCTTCAGGATGGGGTAGCTGCTGCTTTTCGATGAGTTCCGTTAATTTCTGCATCGCTTTTCCGATCCCTCCCACTTCATCAATGAGTCCGTATGTTACGGCGTCAGTTCCAATGACGTTTGTCCCGATGTCCCTCGTTAAATTCCCTTTTGAAAACATGAGCTCCTTAAACTTTTCCTCCGAAATATGAGAATGTTTCGTCACGAAGCTAACGACCCGTTCCTGCATTTTATCTAAATATTCAAATGTTTGCGGTACACCGATGACAAGTCCTGTTAGCCGGACCGGGTGAATCGTCATCGTCGCAGTCTCAGCAATAAATGAATAATTAGCGGCGACCGCAATCGGAACGCCGATCGAATGACCCCCTCCTAATACGAGGGTGACGGTAGGCTTTGACATGGTCGCAACCATTTCGGCGATGGCAAGTCCTGCTTCAACATCTCCGCCCACCGTATTTAAAATGATCAGTAATCCTTCAATTTTTTTATTTTGTTCCGCGGCTACAAGCTGTGGAATAATGTGCTCATATTTGGTCGTTTTGTTTTGCGGAGGTAGCTGCATATGCCCTTCAATCTGACCGACAACCGTTATGCAATGGATATTGGACTGTTCCATTTCTGGAACGTTCGTTTGACCCAATTGCTGAATTTTTTCAATAATGCCTGAAGGCTTCCCTTCTTGATTAGGCTCTTGTTGCGGTTGCTCTGGCTGCTGAGGTTGCTCTGGCTGTTCATCTTGTCGTCCGTAATCCATGATCATCCTCCTTTTCATCGTGGTGTTAGTATAAACGGCAAGGGAGCATTTCATGCGACAGCGATATTTCTCAGAAGCAAAAGAGGCTGGGACAAAACTAGCCAAAAATAGTAAGTAAAAAGGTTCCAAGCAAATAATAAGTGCTTGGAACCTTTTTTGTGGAGTTTTTCTTATTTCCTGGCCCTATGTCACCGTTCGTGGCCGTGTACTTTCTCAAGTTCACGGCCATAAATGCAAACCCCAATTCATTTTTCACTTTATCTTTGCCTCTGACGGACATTCGAGTGAAACCCAAATTAGCCTTCAGAAAACCGAACACTGGTTCTACTTCAACTTTTCGTTTCCTGTAAATTTCACCAGTTTTCTCGTCTGAAAGCTTCATACGTATATTTTCTTTTTGAGATTCCCACTTTTCATTAATGTAGACTTTTCGATTGTTGCCTTCTTTTGCTTTCGTGCACAGTTCGCGGAATGGACAGCCTGAACAATCTTCACATTCGTACACTTTAAATTCCCGTGTGAATCCGTACCTGTCTGTTCGTTTGGACTGATGGCTAAACCATACTTTTTGACCATTTGGACATCGGAAAGCGTCCTCTTCCTCATTATAATCCCAATTGTCTACATGAAAAGCATTGTCTTTGTGTTTCCTTTTCTTTTCCTTTCGATACTGATTGTATGTAATAAGTGGCGTTCGATTTCGATTCTCAATGATTTCTTCATAGTTCTGTTCGCTTCCGTATCCTGCATCTGCAACGATATATTCTGGTAATTCGAAGAAATCTTCTATCGTTTGAAGAAATGGAATCAAGGTGCGTGTATCTGTTGGATTTGGAAAAACATCGTAAGCGAGTGCGTATTGACCTTCTGTCGCAAGTTGTACATTATAACCAGCTTTCAATTGACCGTTCTTCATGTAATCGTCCTTCATCCGCATAAACGTCGCATCAGGATCAGTTTTTGAATAGCTATTGCGTTCGCCGAAAGTCTCCATATCTTTTTGATACTTTTGTTTACGAGCAATGAAATCCATGAACTGCTTACGAGCTTGTTTTGGTGCTTTACGTTCAGCGCGAATGTTCTTCCGTTCACTGCCGACCTCACAAGCTTCAATTTTTTTATCATATTCGCTGACTGTTTCGTCTAACTTTTTGACCACTTCTTCCATTTCTTTAACGGTTAGTTCTTCTTTACTTTCTCGTTCTATCGCTGGGATAATTTCCTTTTCCAATAATTCATCATACAGTTGGTTGGACTTTTCTATTAATTTTTCACTATATTGTTCGACGGATTTTCTCCATACAAAGGTAAATTTGTTTGCGTTCGCTTCAATCTTCGTACCATCAATAAAAATTGCTTCTTCTTCAATCAACTCCTTTTCCACGAGTTGATTACGGAATTGGACAAAACATTCGCGCAGTAATTTTTCAATAAGTGGATTGGAACGGAAACGATTAATCGTCCGATAGCTCGGCTCATTTCCTTGGGCTAACCACATCATCCGAATACTGTCTTGGAGCAACGCTTCTATCTTACGACCAGAAAACACAGATTGTGTATACCCACACAAAATAACTTTTAACATCATACGAGGATGATAGGCAGGACGTCCAGTTTGGCGTAAGAAATCTTTGAATGCTTCCTCTGGTATGCTCTCTACAAGGTCATTAATCGCAAAAGCAATATCATTTTCTTGTAATTTTATTTCTAAATCTAGCGGCAAAACAATTTGATTCATGGTATACTGTTTAAACATAAGGACACCTCCAAAAATTATTGTTTAGTCACTTTAATTTTATCAAAAGGTGTCCTTTTGGTTTACACAAAATACGAATAAAAAGGCGTGAAGCCTACACTTTTTAGTGTAAGCTCCTACGCCTTATTTTTTTATTTCCTGGGGTTTTGTCCCAGCCCCCATTTTTATACTTCCATAATAATTGGTAAAATCATTGGCCGACGCTTTGTTTTTTCAAACAAAAACCGACTGAGGACTTCACGAACATTGCTTTTCAATGAAGACCATTCGTTCACATTTTCGGTGACACATTTTTTTAACGTCTCGGTCACTAATTCATTCGCTTCTTCAATTAATTTTTCCGACTCTCGTACGTAAACAAATCCGCGCGAGATAATATTTGGTCCAGAAAGAATCGTTCCTGATTGTTTGTTTAACGTCACAACAACAACAAGGATGCCATCTTTTGAAAGGAGGCGACGGTCACGAAGAACAATATTTCCCACATCTCCGACACCTAGTCCATCAATAAGGACGTTACCAGATGGGACTTTGCCTGCCTTTCTTCCTTGACCATTTCGAAATTCAACGACTTCTCCTTTATCGACAAGAAAAATGGCCTCTTCTCTGATCCCTACACTTTTCGCTAACTCTTTATGAGCATGTTGCATGCGAAATTCACCGTGAATGGGGACGAAAAATTTTGGACGCATGAGGTTCAACATCAGCTTCAATTCCTCGGCGCTTCCATGCCCTGACGCATGAACCTTTCCATGACCGAAAATGACATCTGCACCAATACGGTGAAGTAAATCAACGATAGTGGATACACTTCTCTCATTTCCTGGAATTGGGGTTGCGGCGATAATCACCGTATCGTTTTCCGTAATTGTGATTTGACGATGCGCCCCTTTTGCCATCCGCGATAAAGCAGACATTGGCTCCCCTTGGCTACCGGTCGTAATAATCGCGACCCGTTCATCATCATATTTTGATACTTCCTCAATATCGATAAATAGATCATCCGGAGCCTCTAAGTAACCTAATCGTTCTGCGATCGAAACGACTTTGACCATGCTTCGCCCTGCTACAGCTAATTTCCGATTCGTTGCAATCGCTGCATGAATCACTTGCTGTACTCGATGGACATTTGACGCAAATGTTGTGACGATGATTCGGCCTTTTGTTTGCTCAAAAGCCTCTGCAATCCCCCGACCGACCTCCGTCTCTGACTTCGTCATCCCTGGGCGCTCTGCGTTCGTACTATCGGAAAGGAGACATAGCACCCCTTTGTGACCAATCGCCGCCATCTTTCCAATCTCAGCTTGCTTTCCATCTACAGGCGTTTGATCGAATTTGAAATCACCTGTATGAACAATAAAACCTTGTGACGTTTGAATGCAGATTCCTACCGAATCTGGAATGCTGTGATTTGTTCGAAAAAAGGAAACGGGGGTAGAGCCTAATTTTAAGCGAGAGTTACTATCAATAAGCTTTAACTTTGCTGAACGGATCAAGCCTGCTTCTTTTAGTTTTTCTTCAACTAAACCAAGGGTAAGCTTTGTTCCATAGACAGGGACATTTAACTTTTGCAATACATATGGCAAGCCGCCAATGTGATCTTCGTGACCGTGAGTGAGCAGGATGGCCCTTACTCGCTCTTCATTTTCCACTAAGTATGAAATATCCGGGATGACCACGTCAACCCCGAGCATTTCATCATCGGGAAACATTAAGCCTGCATCGATGACGAAAAGGTCATCGTCTACTTCTACGACGTACATGTTTTTGCCAATTTCACCTACGCCACCTAAGGCAAAAACACGAATGGATTCTGTTGTTTGCTTTGACAATTCTGTTCCTCCTACTTCTATTCAAAAAAAATAATCCTACATTTTTCGTGAGCTACACAAGACAAATTTGTCCAATTTTTTCATAACATCCCTATCTTAATTCAGCAAAAGTTAGTCAGGAGCCGACCTTTCATCCGCTTCCTCTAAATGGATCTCCTTCAAGTCATCACATGGCACCGTCACGATTGTGCATTCTTGAGACTAAGGAGCGTCCTCATAATGAAATAGTCGCCACCCAATAAAAAGTACCGTTCCATACACACCTTGAAAAAAAGTGACGCCAACGAACGATCGTTGACATACTGTATCCGAACTCATCACTTATGCTTAGTATACATGATCTCTCAAGTCGAAAACAAGTCTAGCTGTAAAATTGTGCTACGTTCCATATCCATAGCCTTTTACCATGGAATATGTTCTTTCCTTTGCTTGGTTTTTCTGATGGAAGGAAAGTGACGGTTATTATCCTTCTCCACATACTTCCCCCATTCAAAGCTCGTTTCTATACTTTTCACATTATGTAAAAAAAGCGCCGAGTCCATTCGACGCTTTTACGAGACTTTCAACTGTTCAATCAAAAACTGTAAATGTTGCCGTTGCTCAGATGTAGGTGGCACGAGCGGTAAGCGGACACCACCTGTATCGAGTCCTTTGATTTGCAAGGCGGCTTTCACACATGTAGGATTTGGCGCAGTAAATAAGCCTTTCATGATCGGCAAAAGCTTCCGGTGGAGATTTGCTGCATGCTCCACATCTCCACCCCGAAACGCCATCATCATTTGCTGCATTTCAGGTCCTATTATGTGGGAGGCGACCGACACGACCCCTTTTGCTCCGATGGATAAGGCCGGGAGTGTTAGAGAATCATCCCCACTATATAGATGAAACGTATCAGGGGTTTGTTCGATGACCGACACCATATGATCCAAATCACCGTTCGCTTCTTTTAATGAGGTAATATTCGGGATATAAGAGAGTTTCACAATTGTTTCCGCTGATAAATTCACAACGGAACGGCTCGGAATATTGTACAACATAACCGGCAAGTGTGTCGCTTCTGCGATCGCTGCAAAGTGAGCGTACATCCCTTCCTGAGACGGTTTATTGTAATAAGGTGTGACAGCCATAATGCCATCAACTCCAAGAGCCGTCGCTTTCTTCGTCAGTTGGGCGGAGACGTACGTATTGTTCGAACCTGCCCCTGCGATCACTGGAACTCGTTTGTTCACAACCGTGACAACTTTTTCAAATAGGGCTAGCTTTTCTTCTTCTCTCAATGTTGGTGATTCACCAGTCGTACCTGCTACAACGAGACCCTCTGTCCCATTGGCAAGCAAAAATTCCACAAGTCGTTCCACTTTTTCTAGATCAACATTTCCCTTTGCATCAAAAGGGGTGACCATGGCTGTAAGGACGTGGCCAAAGTCCATCATCATCATCTCCTAACAACGGCTGTATTTGCGCGAACAACAAGCGGTTCAGCCTCCTTCCTTAAAGGAAACTGAAACCGCCTAGCCTTTATCGTATACTATTCATTTACCCCTTTTTTCGTTTCTTGTCAAACTTGTTTTTGTTTCGTTTGCTCCGATTGTTCAAGGTGGAACATGCGATGAAGCGCATTGACTGCTTTTGTTAAATCGTCTTCGCTGACGAGCACCCAAATCGTTGTATGAGAATCAGCCGATTGTAAGATACGGATGTTCTCCTGAGAAAGAGCTGCAACAATTTTAGCAGTTACACCTGGGACTCCTGTCATCCCCGCACCAACAGCAGACACCTTAGCACAATGCCGCTTCACTTCTGGATCAAAACCGAGCTCTCGTAATACTTCGATCGCCCGATCTGCCACTTCATCCATTACCGTATAAACAACACCGGTTAAATTAATGTTGATGAAATCAACGCTAATTTTTTCAGCGGCCATCGCCCTGAACACTTTTTCCTGCAAATCAAATTCTCCATCTTTCGCGTGGACTTTGATTTGTGTCACTCCCGACATGTGGGCGATCCCCGTGATGATCCGATCTTGGA
This sequence comes from Halalkalibacterium halodurans, assembly GCF_004376175.1. Taxonomy (GTDB): domain Bacteria; phylum Bacillota; class Bacilli; order Bacillales; family Bacillaceae_D; genus Halalkalibacterium; species Halalkalibacterium halodurans. The sequence goes on from NZ_SNUY01000006.1 coordinate 26,825, forward strand.
CATCCCTCGCACCAGCTTCCGTCAGCATCGAAGTGACAAGCGTTCCTTTTCCATCGGAGTACGTAGAGCGAATATGGATAGGGATCTTCGCTTGCATGGCAATTTCAACTGCGCGGGGATGGATGACTTTCGCTCCTTGATATGCCATGTTACACACTTCATTATACGTCATCGTATCCAGTGGGCGAGCCTGACTTACGATCCGTGGATCGGCTGTCATGATCCCCTCCACGTCCGTGAAGATGTCAACCCATTCGGCATCCAGGGCTGCCCCAAGGGCCGTGGCAGACGTATCGCTTCCGCCGCGTCCAAGCGTTGTCGTCTCACCTGTAGGTGATTGACCTTGGAAACCAGCCACGACGACGACATCTTGATGAACGAGCGTCTTTTTCAAACGATCCACTTTCATATCGACTATTTTTGCATTGGTGAATTCTTCATTCGTCCGGAACCCAGCTTGTGCCCCGGTCATCGCAGTAGCTTGAATTCCTTTCTTGAGCAAAAGTTCGGTGAAAACAACCGAAGAGATGATTTCACCGCACGAGACGAGAAGATCCTGCTCTCGTTTTGCAATTGTTTTCGTATCCACTAGCTGTAAAAGGGTATCTGTCGCATAAGGATCACCGCTTCGTCCCATGGCGGAAACGACGACAACGACCTTATATCCACCCTCTACGGCTTTTTTGACGTGTTTAGCTGCCATTTCACGTACTTCAGCCGTTTTAACCGAGGTACCACCAAACTTTTGGATGATAATTTTCATATGACACCTACTTCACGAGACCGAGCTTCACGAGACTCTCTGCAATTTGCACAGAGTTCCATGCAGCCCCTTTTAATAGGTTGTCAGATACGACCCACATATGGTATCCATTATCCCGGTCTAGATCACGGCGAAGTCGACCGACGAAGACGTCTGGCTTACCGACCGCATGGATCGCCATTGGATAAAGCTGCTCGCTCGGATTGTCCTGGACCGTTATACCTGGAGCTGTTTCTAAAAGTCCTTTTAATTCAGAAACGGAAGCTCCGCCCTGTACGGTTTCAAAATAGACCGATTCAGAGTGTCCCGTTTCCACCGGAAGACGCACGCACGTGGCAGCTACTTCTAATTCAGGCATGTGCATAATCTTTTTCGTTTCGTTGATCATTTTCATTTCTTCAAATGTAAAACCATTGTCTTGGAACAAATCGATTTGCGGGATGGCATTAAATGCGATTTGATAATGCTTTTTGTCCCCACCCACAGGTAAAATCTCTGGGTTTACTTCATTGCCCTCAAGCACTTCTTTCGTTTGAGTTTTCATTTCTTCAATCGCCTCAAGGCCAGCTCCAGAAACAGCTTGATACGTGGAGACAATCACTTTTTTCAAGCCGTATTTTTGCCGAATTGGCTCTAAAGCAACAACCATTTGAATCGTCGAGCAGTTCGGGTTTGCGATGACGCCATTATGGCTTTTCACATCTTCTTCATTTACTTCCGGTACAACGAGCGGCACTTCTGGATCCATCCGGAACGCACTTGTGTTATCAACACAAATGGCACCACGTTTAATTGCTTCTGGTACAAGCTTCTTGGAAACAGAGCCACCCGCGCTAAATAAGGCAATTTGCACGCCTTCAAACGCTTCTGGAGTCGCCACCTCCACCGTATATGGTTCACCTTTAAATGTAATCGTTTTTCCCGCAGAACGTTTAGATGAAAGTAACTTTAACTGTCCTACTGGAAAATTACGCTCTTCTAACGTTTTTAACATTTGCTGTCCTACTGCGCCTGTTGCGCCGACAACAGCTACTGAAAAAGTTTGCTGATTGGTCATTTAAGTCGTTCTCCTTCCCCTACAGTCGGTTTCTATTATGAGACGCTTTGAAATCACATCTCGACTCTCTTCCTACAACTTTAAGGGAAATTTTTTATTTGCGCAACTCCACTCTGAGGCTAATCTCTGAATTTTTCAATTAAAACTGGCTGATATTGCTGACCACGTAACGCAGCCTCTATCGTTTCCGGTAATGCTTCCATTCTAGCGACAAGAGAGTTTGGCTTGACCTGCGGATTGTCCTGGCCAAATGGAATAAAATAAATATTTTTTGTTGCCATCAATCTCATGATATTTATCCCATTTAGGCCTAGTGCATCGTTCGTAGAAATTCCGACAACGACTGGCTTTCCATTTCTTAACGTTGCTTTGGCCCCCATGAGAACGGGAGAATCCGTCATAGCATTGGCAAACTTACTCGTTGAGTTTCCTGTCATTGGGGCGATGACCATACAATCAAGTGGTGTTTTCGGACCAAATGGCTCAGCTTTCACCATTGAATCAACGATCGGCTCTTCAGTAATCTGCTTGATTTTATTTATCCACTCGCTGCTTTCACCAAATTTCGTATCTGTCGTTTGCACTGTATGGGTGACGAATGGCGTGACCTTCGCTCCTAACTCTACTAGTCGCTCCATCTGCGGAAGAACTTCATGATACGTACAATGAGAACCCGTTAATCCAAATCCAACATGCTTTCCTGCAAAATTCATTGATAATCTCCCCCTCTAAGATGGTTCAGCTAACAGTTTCACGAGGACATCAGCTAAAATGCGACCAGCTGTTTTCGGGGCAACAATCCCCGGCAATCCTGGGACGAGCAACGCTTTAATTCCCCGTTTTTCCGCATAACGAAAATCCGTGCCTCCTGGTTTAGAGGCTAAATCGATCACGAATGTGTGAGAAGGCATTTCGGCTAGCACGTTCGCCGTCACGACAAGTGCGGGAATCGTATTGATGCACACATCCACATCGCGCAGTTCTTGGGCCGCTTTGGAAATGTGGAATGGCTCCATGCCCATCTCTGCAATCCGGGCAAGCAAGTCAGATTCTCTCGCACCTACTTTTACTTTCGCTCCCAATGCCGCAAACTTACGTGCAACCGACATCCCGACACGTCCTAAACCGAGAACGGCTACGTTGGCACCATGAATCGTAAAGTCCGTGTGTTGAATCGCCATCATGATCGTTCCTTCTGCCGTAGGAATGGAATTATATATGGCGATATCATCCCGTTCCATCAGCTTGACAAGGGTCCGGTTCGTCTTTTTCATACATTGTTTTAAATACGTATTGCTAATTCCCGAGTAGACGACACAATGGTTGGGTGTTTTTTCGATCATTTCTTCCGTTAATACAATCGACTCATTTGAAAAGATTGTATCCACTTTTCCTGCTTCATTTGTTCCACTAATGGGTAAAAGAATCGCATCTACCGTATTCCAGTCCACTTCATCGATTCTCATTTTCGTAACACCGATAAAGCCATCATCCAACTGATCGAATCCGACAAGGGATATCTTCGCATCAAAGGTGGACAGCTTTCGAATAATCTCTAGTTGTCTGGCATCACCGCCGATAATGACGACGTGCTTTCCCGTTAACATCTTGCTGACTCCTTTCTTTTCCCCCATTCATCCAAGGAATGACGGGGTGCAGCCATTCACGATAGCTTATGAAAAGCCATGACATTCGGTGAATGGTAGATGCGGAGCCTGTCCTTCTTTCTACATTAAAAAAGGCTGGTTTCCCCCTAAATAAAGGAAGGTCACCAGCCACTCATAGGAGTCTTTTTATGATGACTCCATATGCTCTAGATCAATGATGATCATGTCTTGACCAATTTTTTTGATCTGATCCCAATAAACCGTCACTTCTTTTTCCTTTTTACCAAACCCAAACCAACGCATCGTTGGAATGATGAATGCCTCAATTTGCCCATTTTCCTCGTCGATGACTAAGTCCGTTTGACCGAGTACCCCTAGACGTTCGCCTCTTTGAAAATCAATAATCTCTTTACCGCTAATTTCACTTAGCCGCATCGGCATCCCTCCCGTACAATTTCCCATAGTTCACATGTATGAGGAAACGAACAAAAAAAGACCAGCGAGGCGCTGATCTTTGTTTTTCTATTAGTGAATCAATGCTTTTGGAAGCTCACCGTTTGCATTAATCAAAGAAATGGACGGACTAGCAGATAAGAGTATTTTCGCTAAACGAGACACATCTTGCTTTTGAACTGCATTAATCTGTTCGATCATTTCATCCAATGAACGATGTTTTTTTAATAACAGTTCATTTTTCCCATTCCTACTCATGCGGCTATTCGTGCTTTCCAAGCTTAGCATGAGGCTCCCTTTTAGCTGTTCTTTTCCGTTTTCCAATTCCTTTTCCGTCAAACCCTTTTCGGCCAGGGCTGACGTTGTCTCTTGAATCGAATAAACTAAATCATCTAGCTGGTCATGGCCTGTTCCTGCATAGATTGTAAGCATACCGCTATCCCGGAACGAAGAATGGTAGGAAAACACGGAGTAACAGAGCCCTCGCTTCTCGCGAATGTCTTGAAACAGCCGGCTGCTCATACTACCACCTAAAACATTGTTCAACAACACAAGGGCATACACATCCTTGTCCCCAATCGGAAGTCCTGGATAACCGAGACATAAGTGGGCTTGCTCCGTCTCTTTTTTACGTACAATCCGATTCGGAAGAAACATCGGCTTTTCCCCTTGATAGTTATAGGTTGTCGGCTTCACCTGACTAAACGTTTCCTTGATTTTATCAATCAGTTCATCATGAACATTTCCCGCAACCGAAATGACGACATAGTCACCGGTATAGAAGCGATCCATATAATGACGTAACATTCCCTCATTAAATGAATTTAACGTTTCCACCGTTCCGAGAATCGGATACCCGAGAGAGTGCTTTCCATAGGTTGCCGAGCTTAATAAATCGTGAACGATATCGTCTGGCGTATCATCAACCATATTAATTTCTTCAAACACGACCTTGCGTTCTTTTTCCAGCTCTTCTTTTTGAAAAGTAGAGTGAAAGAACATGTCTGAAAGGGTATCAATAGCCTGTCCGGCATGATCGTCTAGAACTTTCGCATAATAGCACGTATATTCTTTCGACGTAAATGCATTGACTTGACCGCCAATCGAGTCAAAAAACTCGGCAATCTCCTGAGCAGACCTCGTATTCGTCCCTTTGAAAAACATATGCTCAAGAAAATGAGAGATGCCGTTTTCTTCAGCTGATTCATGCCTTGAGCCCGTTCCCACCCATATCCCGATGGATACGGAGCGAACGGTTGACATCTTCTCGGTAATAATCCGAACACCGTTATCTAGCGTCATCGTGTTAATCATGCTCGCTTTCCTCCTTACGCCTCAAGGAGTTACACCTGCATTGATCCGAGACTCATCCATCAAATCAGAGACTGTTCCAATATGCAAGCCTCTATCTTGTATTCCGCGAATTAAGTTTTCCAAACCAGCTGCTGATGACTCCGTTGGATGCATTAAAATCATCGCCCCTGGGTGGACTTTGCTCAAAACCCGATCAACCATCTCATTTGGATCTGGATTGCGCCAATCGATTGTATCAACAGACCACATAATCGTCCGCATTCCGTGCTCTGCTGCACGCTGAACGACAAGATCATTGTAGCTGCCGCTTGGAGGGGCAAACCATTTCGGTGTAACTTCAATTGTTGCCTTGATGACTTCATTCGTTTGTACTATTTCTTCATCCATTCGTTCACGTGTCAGACGCTGCATATCTGGATGAGAATAGGCATGATTCCCGATTTCATGCCCTTCCTCTACTATCATTGTAGCTAATTGTGGGTGTTTTTTCACCCATGAGCCGTCAAGAAAAAAAGTGGACTTTACATCGTACTTGTTCATCGTTTTGAGCATTGTGGGCAAATGTTCGTTTCCCCAAGCTACATTTACAAGCAGCGTCACCATCGGCTTTTCTGGATTGCCGCGAAAAACAGGGGAAGGGGGCAAATCGTCTAAATGTACGCTTGGCTTTGTCTCGCGAAAGACGAGATAGCGTTCATCGAAGCGCCCCTCCTGCTTCATCCGATTGTACGAGCTCTCTACATCTACCTCAAGCCCATTATAGCCGGGGATCGCTTTCCATACGCGATCAATTTTTGCGTCGATGGCAGGCTGCTCGTACTCAGGTGCTCGGTCTTTAATTTCTTCGTAAAGCGAATCTGTCATTTTTGCAACAGGTAGTGCCTCTTCTTTTAGTTGCCCGATATATTGTGAGGAAAACGGATTTTGAACCGCTCCGTACGTCATGAGTAAAATGATTGCAAATACACAGCCGTGGATGAGTATTTTTTTCATGTGACACCCTCCCTCTTCTATTAACGCTATGCAAGAGGTGGACAGGTTAGAACGTTAGAGAGAGGGGCTTATAATTATGTATAGGAGAGAGTTCACTTGTCAGCAAACTCTCTAACATCCCTTCATGAGTTAAAGAAAACAAGGTGACTTTAAGGGGCAGCAGAGCCGCAGATGCTGATACTTTACATCTAAAGTTTTTTCTACGTCGAACGATGTTCACCGCTAATTTTCATGTTTTCTATCGTTGAAAAAAGAGACTGGTTTACAGGCTCCAGTCTCTTTCAGTTACTTCTGGTTCTGCTCTTCCGCCTTTTTTTGCTCCTTCAACACTGCTTTGCGCGACAGGTTGACTCGGCCTTGGTTGTCAATTTCCATAACTTTTACGAGAATTTCATCGCCGATTTTCACAACATCTTCGACCTTATTTACTCGCTCTTCTGCTAGCTGTGAAATATGAACAAGTCCGTCTTTTCCTTTAAATAGTTCAACGAAGGCACCGAACTTTTCAATCCGTTTGACGGTCCCAAGGTACATTTGTCCAACTTCTACTTCCCGAACGATGTCCTCAATAATTTCACGGGCTTTGTTGTTCATGTTTGTATCAGCTGATGAGATGTAGATCGTCCCATCTTGCTCAATGTCAATCTTTACACCTGTATCTTCAATGATTTTGTTGATCATCTTTCCACTTGGTCCAATAACATCACGAATTTTATCAGGATTGATTGTCATTGTTAAGATTTTTGGCGCATATGGTGAAAGCTCACTGCGAGATTCACTAATGGCTTCAAGCATGTTATCTAGGATGATCATCCGGCCTTTGCGTGCTTGTTCCAGAGCTTGTTCGAGAATAGCTCGATCAATACCAGAAATTTTAATATCCATCTGTAAGGCCGTTACACCTTTTCTCGTACCCGCCACTTTAAAGTCCATATCACCAAGGGCATCTTCCATTCCTTGAATATCCGTAAGGACGCTCACATGCTCATCTTGCTTGACGAGCCCCATCGCAATGCCCGCAACGGGTGCTTTGATTGGAACCCCTGCATCCATCATGGCCAAGGTAGAGGCACAAATGCTCGCTTGTGATGTGGACCCGTTCGATTCTAAAACTTCAGAAACGAGACGGATCGTGTATGGAAAATCCTGTTCGCTCGGAATGACCGGCTCTAGCGCTCGCTCCCCTAATGCACCGTGACCAATTTCCCGACGTCCTGGTCCACGAATAGGCCCAGTTTCACCCACACTGAATTGTGGGAAGTTATAATGGTGCATAAACCGCTTCGATTCTTCAATCCCAAGGCCATCAAGAATTTGCACATCACCTAACGCACCGAGTGTACAAATGCTGAGCGCTTGGGTTTGTCCACGTGTGAACAAGCCAGATCCGTGTGTTCGCGGTAAGATCCCCACTTGTGATGAGAGTGGACGGATTTCATCAATCTCACGACCATCCGGGCGAATCTTTTCCACTGTGATGAGACGACGTACTTCTTCCTTGACAATTTTATGTAAGATTTCATTCACTTCAGATAAAGGAACGTCCTCATTGTCTTCATACGTCTCTAATACTTTATCCATCACAGCTTCAATCGCATCTTGACGGGCATGTTTTTCTGGCACTTGAACTGCTTGCTTTAAATCCTCCTCCGCTTTTACGCGAACTTCTTGTTCAAGCATCGGATCTACTTGCTTTAACACCACATCGGTTTTCGATTTTCCAACTTCAGCTGCAATCTTCTCTTGGAATTCAATTAGGCGTTTAATTTCGTTATGACCAAACATGATCGCTTCTAACATAACATCTTCCGGTACTTCTTCAGCTCCGGCCTCTACCATGTTAATCGCGTCTTTTGTTCCTGCCACCACTAAGTGAATATCGCTTTTCTCGAGCTGATCCTGCGTTGGGTTAATGACAAATTGTCCGTCAATCCGACCAACCGTCACACCTGCTATAGGTCCTTCAAACGGGATATCAGAGATGGATAGGGCTAAAGATGATCCTACCATCGCTGCCATTTCAGAGGAACAATCTTGATCCACACTCATGACAATGCTGATCACTTGCACTTCATTACGAAATCCTTCTGGGAACAACGGTCGGATCGGACGGTCGATTAAACGACTCGCCAAAATCGCTTTTTCACTTGGTCGACCTTCCCGCTTAATGAAGCCACCAGGGATTTTTCCGGCTGCATAAAGTCGCTCTTCGTAATTAACTGTAAGTGGAAAAAACGGAAGGTCCTTTGGCTCCTTGGATGCAGTAGCTGTTGAAAGAACCGCGGTATCGCCGTAACGAACTAGTACGGCACCGTTTGCCTGTTTCGCCAACTGGCCTGTCTCCACTGTGAGCTTCCGTCCTGCCCAATCAATAGAAAACTCATGTCTTTCTTGTTCCATTCAGACGTACTCCTCTCGCACGCAAATTAAACAATCTTTTTTTATTATTGCCGATTTATGAGGAAATTAAAAGAGTCATTACGTAATTTTGCCTGCCTTTTTCCGTTAGAAAAAAGCGGGAAATCTCCCGCTTTTTCTCTTCATTATCGACGTAGGCCAAGCTTATCAACAAGGTTACGATAACGAGTAACATCCTTGTTACGCAAATACGTTAACAAGTTACGACGTTGACCTACCATTTTAAGAAGACCACGGCGTGAATGGTGATCCTTTTTGTGCGTACGTAAGTGCTCGTTCAACGTGTTGATTTGCTCAGTAAGGATAGCCACTTGAACCTCTGGAGAACCTGTATCATTCTCGTGGGTTTTGAACTCATTAATAATTTCATTTTTGCGTTCTTGTGTTAATGCCATCCTGTCCACCTCCTTTTAGTAAAAACTCCAATTCCCTAGCAAGCGTCGGTGAAATCGTCTTGCCAAGCAATGGATCTTTTCCGGGATCGTATCTCCCGTTAAGTACAAAGTGTAGTTTACAACGTTTCGAATAGAAATGCAAGCTGAATCTTTATTTCATTGATTAAAGTATGCTTTTGCGGTTTCTGTGTCTTGTTGGATTTGCTTTTTCAAGTCTTCGAGGCTAGCAAATTTTTGCTCTGACCGAATTCGCTTTTTCCAGCGTACGGTTAAGCCCCGTTCGTAAATATGACTAGCGAAATCAAAGAGATGGACTTCAATCGTCCGCCCGTGACAAGTGGAATCGTGAAAGGTCGGTTTATAGCCGACATTGCAAACCCCTTGAAGCGTCCGACCATCAAGAACGGCTTCCACAACATATACGCCCGTCGCCGGAATCATATAGCGAGCAATTGGTGCAACGTTCGCTGTCGGAAAACCGATTGTCCGCCCTCGCTTTTCTCCATGTACGACCTTCCCTTTCACCTCATAGTCCCTTCCGAGAAACTGAGAGATCTCTTCTACTCTGCCCTCGTCAAGGAGTTGGCGGATATGTGTTGAACTAATTTTTGTTCCATGCTCCTCCACCTTAGCGACAGTCGTTTGAGAAAAAAGATTACGGGCATGAAACGGGAGGGTTTCCATCGTTCCTTTTCCGAGCTGGCCGTATGTAAAGTCAAAGCCAGCCACAACATGAATCGTATGTAATGAAAGTAAATACTCATCGACAAACTGCTGCGGAGTTAATGAAGCGAAAATCTCATTAAATGTTACGACGAATAGCTTATCAACCCCGAGTGTTTCGATTTCTGTGATTTTATCCTCAAGGGGTGTAATATAATACATCGGTTCAGACGGCTTCCGCAACACTTCTTTCGGATGCGGATGAAAGGTCATAACAGCAGACATTGCGCCTTTTTCTTTTGCTATTTTTACAGCCGTTTCGATCACCGTTCGATGTCCGAGATGCACGCCATCAAAATAACCGAGTGCCATGACGGTTGGCGGATTTTCATGTCGGTCATATTGAATCGGATGTGTTAAATAGATGGTTTCCATCGGCCTTGTTCCCCTTTTTTATTGCTGATCATTCGCTAGCATTTTTTCTGGCTTGACGAACCCGTCCTTCGACGGATGGGCTTTGTAAATAGCAAGCAATGCTCCTTCTTCATTATAAACCGTAAAACGAGGATGATTGAACCATTTTTGTGGCAAGACGGCACCATGGCGAATTTTTTCCTCTATCTCCTTGTTCACTTGCACACGAGGGATATCTGAGATCGCTGTTTCTATTGGCAGCAACAGCGAGGAACCCTCCCCTTGTTCTAGTCTCTCCTCTAGTTCTGTAAAGGTGAAGCATTCCTCCAATGAAAAAGGACCTGACTTCGTTCTGACGAGGTCTGACATATGGGCAGGATAGCCGAGCGCCTTTCCTATGTCAACCGCTAACGTTCGGACATACGTTCCTTTGCTGCAAGAGACGTTAAACCGAAAGCGACAAACACCTTCTTCATAGACTATATCACTCATTCGTTCGAGAGAAAAAATAGTGACCGTACGCTCTGGTCGTTCGACAGTGATACCTGCTCGTGCATACTCATACAAGCGCTTTCCTCTCACCTTTACGGCAGAGTACATCGGTGGAATTTGTTTAATTTCTCCAACAAATGTTGCGAGCACTTGATCAACTACTGCTTCGACAAACGGCTGCTGAATCGTTTTTGTTTCAACCGTATCACCGCTTCGATCCTCCGTTGTCGTCGAAAACCCGATCGTCACTTCACCTTCATAAGCTTTCGGATAGTCGGACATGTACTGGACCACTTTGGTCGCATGGCCAATACAAACCGGCAATACACCATAAACGTCAGGGTCCAGTGTCCCCGTATGGCCGACTTTTTTCGTTTTCAGTAGTCGCCTAAGCTTCGCCACACAATCATGGGATGTCATCCCTCTTGGTTTTGCTAACGGCAAAATTCCTGTCATATCCATCGTTCGACTCTCTCCTCTAGCTCGTGCCTATCGGCGTGTGAAAATAAGACATAAAGATGGAAAAGAGGATAGGAACCATCGCGTCCTATCCTAATGCACCGTTACTCCCCATCTCGATTAATATCCTGGAGTAATTTTTCGATGCGATTTCCGTATTCAATGGATTCATCAAAATGGAAAAACAATTCAGGGGTTTTTCGTAAGCGAATCCGTTTACCGATTTCTGAGCGAATAAATCCTTTTGCCTTTGAAAGTCCAGCAAGAGTAGCCTCTTTTTGCTCATCATCACCAAGGACCGTAATATACACATTGGCTTGCTGCAAATCACCTGTAACGTCGACCCCAGTAACCGTCACAAATTCAATTCGCGGATCTTTCAGTTCCCGCATAAAAATATCGCTTAACTCTTTTTTCATTTGTTCACCGACACGGTTGGCACGAACATTGCTCATGAATTTTTCACCTCTTTTCGCTCGATGTTATAACCATTCGTAATTCGTGAGCGCTCGCTCAAGAGCTGGCTCCCCGTCAATAAGGGAAAGGGAGCGTTGTAGCTCCCGTTCGGCTACCCTGCGATCAGAAGCGACTGTGACAATTGAAAGCTCGGCCCGCTGCCACACATCTTGATAGTTCGTTTCCGCGACCGCGACATTGTACCGTTGCTTTAGCCGTGTTAACACACTTTTTAAGACCGCGCGCTTTGCTTTTAATGAGTTGACATCATAGATGATCAGCTCACAGTACACAGCGCCAATGATCATGTTCGCTCAATCTCTTCCATGACGTACGCTTCAATGATGTCGCCTTCTTTAATGTCATTGAAATTTTCTAGCGTAATCCCGCACTCATATCCTTGTGCGACTTCCTTCACGTCATCCTTAAAGCGTTTTAGAGCGTTGATACTTCCTTCGTAAATGACGACACCGTCACGGATTAAACGAACGGTTGCATCGCGAACGATTTTTCCTTCTGTGACATAGGAACCAGCAATCGTTCCGATACGAGATACTTTGAATGTTGTCCGTACTTCCACTTGCCCGATAATTTTCTCTTCATACTCTGGATCGAGCATCCCTTTCATCGCTGCTTCGATTTCCTCAATTGCATTGTAGATGACGCGATGAAGACGGATGTCAACTTTTTCTTGTTCGGCTGTCCGCTTCGCTCCTCCATCTGGACGAACGTTAAATCCGATGACAATGGCATTGGACGCCGCAGCTAAAATAATATCGGACTCAGTGATCGCCCCAACTCCTGTATGAATGATGTTAATTTTAACACCTTCAACATCTATTTTTTCAAGCGAGCCGCGCATCGCTTCAACCGATCCTTGTACGTCTGCTTTAATAATGACATTGATCTCTTTAACTTCCCCTTGTTGGATTTGATTAAACAAATCATCAAGGCTCACTTTTGATGTTTCGGCCCGCTCTTCTTCTTTTTGACGTGTCGCGCGAGCTTCCCCGATTGAACGAGCTTTCTTCTCATCAGCAAATGCTTGGAATTGATCGCCTGCTTGCGGTACATCGTTCAAACCAGTAATTTCAACTGGCGTGGACGGTCCCACTGCTTTCACGCGACGACCTTCGTCATTGACCATCGCCCGCACGCGGCCAAATGTGCTTCCAACGACGATTGGATCGCCAACTTTTAACGTTCCGCTCTGAACGAGAAGGGTAGCAACTGGACCGCGTCCTTTATCGAGCTCCGCTTCAATGACCGTTCCGCGAGCTAACCGGTCTGGATTTGCCTTCAGCTCCTCCACTTCAGCCACGAGAAGCACCATTTCAAGTAACTCGTCAATGCCTGTGCCCGTTAAAGCCGAGACGTTCACAAAGATTGTTTCGCCTCCCCATGCTTCTGGTACGAGCTCATATTCTGTTAACTCTTGCATGACACGATCTGGATTTGCTGTTTCCTTATCCATTTTGTTAACCGCAACAATAATTGGAACACCTGCCGCTTTCGCATGGCTGATCGCCTCTTTTGTTTGCGGCATCACACCGTCATCGGCAGCAACGACTAGGATCGTAATATCCGTCACTTGTGCACCACGTGCTCGCATTGTTGTAAATGCCGCGTGACCTGGTGTGTCGAGGAACGTGATTTTCTTTCCTTCGACGGTCACTTGATAAGCACCGATATGTTGCGTAATTCCGCCCGCTTCCCCTTCGGTTACTTTCGTGTTTCTGATCGAATCAAGGAGCGTTGTTTTCCCATGGTCGACGTGACCCATAATCGTTACGACAGGTGGACGCTCTTTCAATAGGGACGGATCATCTTCAACGACATAGCTTTCAATGTCCGTTTCATCAATGATCACTTCTTCTTCTACTTCTACTCCGTAGTCTTCGCAAATTAACTCGATTGAATCTTTATCAAGCTCTTGGTTAATTGTGGCCATCACGCCGAGAAACATTAATTTTTTAATAAGCTCAGACGGCTCTTTGTTTAACTTTTCCGCAAGCTCTCCGACCGTTAGTGATCCGGAAAATGTCACTTTCTCCGGTAATGGCTTCGCTTTGTTCATCTCCGGCTGACGCCCTCTTCCCCGTTGATTTCGCTTATTGTTGTTGTTTTTTTGATGTTGTTTTTTATTTTTGTTGCCCTTGTGTTTCGGCTTTTGTCCCCCATCTTGCGCCTTTCCTTTTTGTTGGTCGCTACCTTGGGAGGGGTCATGTTGATTATTAGCTTTAGCAGGGGCTGGATTCGGCTTACGTTGTCCATGGTCTTGAGCAGGTTTTTTCTCTCCGGCCTTTTTCTGCTGCTCAGACTTCCCGCTTCCACCTTGCTTTTGGTTCCCGTTCCCTTCAAGGAGTGTGATCGTCTTTTCATCGATCACGGACATATGGTTGGAAACGTGGACATTAAGACCTTTTAACTTTTCGATTACTTCCTTACTTGATAGGTTTTTTTCTTTGGCGTACTCATATATTCGCATCTTCCTCATATGTCTACCTCCACCTCATTCGTCGATTAATGCGGCTAACTTTCGAGAAAATCCTGCGTCTTTCACTCCGATCACAACGCGCTCATGCTTGCCGATTGCTCGCCCAAGCATCTGTCTGTTGCCGACAACCTTTACAGGAATTTGATAACTGCCACATTTATCTAAAAGTTTTTTCTTTGTATGAATCCCAGCATCAGATGAAAGGATGACGAGGGTTACTTGGCCGTTTTGGACGGCTTTCACCACTTGTTCTTCCCCTGTGAGCAATTGGCGGGCGCGAGCGGCCAATCCTAATAGCGATAGCCACTTTGCCTCACTCATTTGGAGCTCCCTCGCTGTCTCGCTTCCTCTAGCTGGTCGTACACATCATCCGACACTTTGACGTTTAAATGTTTAGACAAAATGTCTTTTTTCTTTGCCAATTCAAAGCACTCTTTATTGTTGCTAATATAGGCACCTCGTCCGTTTTGCTTTCCAGTCGGATCAATGAAAACGTTCCCTTCTGGTGAGCGTACGACGCGGATTAATTCTTGCTTTGGTTTCATTTCATTTGTGACAACGCACTTTCGGAGAGGGATTTTACGTTGTTTCATTAGCATCATCCCCTTTACTCTTCCTCGTGGTTTTTGCTCGTTTCCACCGTCGCTTCTGGCTGATCAGCCGTTTCCTGATCCAATACTAGAGTCTCATGGCTAGCTGCTTCATCCTCAAGTAAGCCTAGCTCCTGAGCCTCGCTCTCACTTTTAATGTCAATTTTCCATCCTGTCAGCTTTGCTGCAAGACGAGCGTTTTGTCCACGCTTACCAATCGCTAGTGACAGTTGATAATCTGGAACGATGACCTGTGTCGTTTTTTCTTCTTCGTTCACATTAACTTTGACTACCTTTGAAGGGCTGAGCGCATTCGCTACATATTCAACAGGGTCTTCAGACCAGCGAACGATGTCGATCTTTTCGCCTTTTAATTCATTGACGATTGTTTGCACCCGCGACCCTTTCGGACCCACACACGCCCCGACTGGATCCACCTCGGGATTTTCCGCATGGACGGAAATTTTTGAACGATCTCCCGCTTCACGGGCAACCGATTTTAGCTCAACTGTTCCGTCATAAATTTCCGGTACTTCGAGTTCAAACAGCCGTTTTAATAAACCAGGATGAGTACGAGAAATCATAATTTGCGGACCTTTTGTCGTCTTTTCTACTTTTGTAATGTACGCTTTGATTCGGTCGTTGTGACGGTACGATTCGTTTGGCATTTGTTCGCTAAGTGGCAACAGCGCCTCTACCTTTCCTAAATCAACATAGATAAACCGATTGTCTTGGCGCTGGACGATCCCCGTCATAATATCCTCTTCGCGGTCAATGAAATCGGCATAAATAATGCCACGTTCTGCTTCCCTCACTCGTTGTGTAACAACCTGTTTGGCCGTTTGCGCGGCAATCCGTCCAAAGTCTTTTGGTGTTACTTCGATTTCCACCACATCATCCACTTCATAGTTAGGATTAATCCCTTTGGCTTCATCAAGAGAAATTTCCAGTCTTGCATCAAATACTTCCTCAACAACTTCCTTTCTAGCAAACACGCGAATGCTACCATTTTCACGATTCACATCCACACGTACATTTTGCGCCTGATTAAAATTGCGCTTATAGCCAGAAATAAGTGCCGCTTCAATGGCCTCAATGATTACTTCTTTGCTAATTCCCTTTTCCTTTTCAAGCGTTGTCAGTGCGTCCATAAACTCACTATTCATGACGCCAGCTTCCCCCTTTCAAATTAAAAGACAACTGCGAGCCTCGCGCTTGCGACTTTCGCATACGGAATGGTGACTGTCTTCTTCCTCGTTTTAATTTTTATCTCGATCGTTAAGGTTTCACCGTCAAACTCGGTTAGTTCTCCCTCAAGCGCTTTTTCTCCATCAATTGGCTCATATAGCGTCACATGAACGTTTTTGCCGATCGAACGCAACAAATCCTTTTCCCTTTTTAACGGGCGCTCTGCTCCAGGGGATGAGACTTCAAGAAAATAAGCCTGCTCAATAGGATCTGTTTCATCGAGCTTTTCACTTAATCGCTCGCTTACCTTCCCACAGTCTTCTAAATCGACGCCTGTTTCAGAGTCGATGAACACACGCAAGAACCAGTCTTTTCCTTCTTTCTTAAATTCAACATCGTACAGTTCTAGATCAAGCTGCTCCAATATGGGCTTGACGAGCTCTGCCGTAATGTCTACTACTTTTTTACCCATCTATACCCTCCTTCACTTATTGTTTCCGTCGTTTCGTTTTCCTTCAAAAAAACCGCTCGTACGATTGTTAAATTTGGCTTGGTAAAACATACGTTTACACCTTCGTGTGCTCCCCTATCTTCCAGAGGTTTTCCCTTTGTGATAGAGGAACAAACGAAAGAGTGGGTTTCCCCACTCTTTGCTCCGAAACTATTCTAAGTATTACCATAAAAACAATATCATACTCTTTCGCTCTTTGCAACTAGGCTAGAGGATGATCTACTAAAACAGCGATAGTTGATTCGATTCAGGTAATCCTTCCAGGCACCCGTGAGCATCGAGATTTTCTAATACTGTCTTTGTTATTTTGCTTCGTTGCTGCAAATCTTCCTTCGAAAGGAACTCCCGCTCATCTCTTGCTTTAACGATGTTAATCGCAGCATTTGTTCCAACACCTGTCAGCGCGTTGAACGGTGGGATAAGCGTATTGCCCTCCACAAGAAACTCAGTCGCTTCTGAGCGATATAGGTCAACTTTTTGGAAGGAGAAGCCACGCTCGACCATTTCTAACGCAAGTTCAAGGACAGTCAGCAAGCTTTTCTCTTTCGGAGATGCATCGAGTCCTTTACCGTTAATCTCCTCGATTTTCGCCCGAATGGCTGCCGAGCCTTTTACCATCGTATCGAGGTCAAAATCGTCTGCTCGAACCGTAAAATAAGAGGCGTAATAAAGGATCGGATAATGGACTTTAAAGTAAGCGATCCGAACCGCCATTAAAACGTAAGCAGCGGCGTGAGCTTTCGGGAACATGTATTTGATTTTTAAGCAGGAGCCGATGTACCAATCAGGCACATCATGCTTTTTCATTTCTTCAATCCATTCTGGCTGAAGGCCTTTCCCTTTACGGACAAACTCCATAATTTTAAAGGCAAGTGATGGTTCAAGTCCTTTATAGATCAAGTAAACCATAATATCGTCCCGGCAGCCGATCACATCTTTTAACTCACACGTTCCGTTATAAATGAGCTCGTTCGCATTGTTAAGCCATACGTCTGTTCCGTGAGATAGGCCTGAAATTTGTACGAGTTCTGAAAACGTACTCGGCTTTGTTTCCTCTAACATCTGCCGCACGAACCTTGTTCCAAACTCAGGAATCCCAAGCGTTCCTGTCTTACACAGAATTTGTTGCTCAGTAACACCTAACACGTCTGGACCACTGAAGATTTTCATCACTTCTGGGTCATCCGTCGGGATTGTTTTTGGATCAATCCCACTCAAATCTTGGAGCATTCGGATGACCGTTGGATCATCGTGTCCTAGAATATCGAGCTTTAGCAAGTTGTCATGGATGGAATGGAAGTCGAAATGAGTCGTTTTCCATTCGGCTCCGCGGTCATCTGCCGGGAATTGAATCGGGCAAAAGTCGTGAATGTCCATATAATCTGGAACAACAATAATTCCGCCCGGATGCTGACCGGTCGTCCTTTTTACCCCCGTACAGCCCGTCACAAGTCGGTCGATCTCTGCCCCGCGGAAGTGGAGGTCGTGATCACTTTGGTAGCCTTTAACATATCCGTAAGCTGTTTTTTCCGCAACTGTACCGATAGTTCCTGCACGGTAGACGTACGATTCACCGAACAGCTCTTTCGTATAGTTATGGGCTCTAGGCTGATACTCCCCCGAGAAGTTCAAATCTATATCAGGAACCTTGTCCCCTTTAAAGCCGAGGAACGTTTCGAACGGAATGTCTTGTCCGTCTTTTACATAAGGTGTTCCGCATTTTGGACAATTTTCATCTGGCAAGTCGTAGCCAGAACCGACCGACCCATCATTAAAGAAATGAGAATGATGACAGTTAGGGCATACGTAATGAGGCGGCAACGGGTTCACTTCAGTAATCTCAGTCATCGTCGCCACAAACGATGAACCGACCGAGCCACGAGAACCGACTAGGTAGCCGTCATCGAGTGACTTCTTTACAAGTTTATGCGAGATTAAGTAAATAACCGCAAACCCGTGTCCGATGATGCTCTTAAGCTCTTTTTCTAGCCGGGCTTCCACAATTTCAGGTAGAGGATCACCGTAAATCTTCCGGGCTCTATTGTAGCTCATTTGCCGAATTTCCTCATCGGCCCCTTCAATTTTCGGAGTGTACAATTTATCTGGAATCGGATGAATCTCTTCGATCTGATCTGCAATGTGATTCGTGTTCGTGACTACGATCTCTTTCGCCTTCTCTTCCCCTAAAAAGGCGAACGCCTCTAGCATTTCCGATGTTGTTCGAAAATGAACTTGCGGGAGTGTTTGCTTATTTAAAGGATTGGCCCCGCCCTGTGAAGCAATTAATATTTTTCGATAAATGTAATCTTCTTCCTTAAGGTAGTGGGCATTTCCTGTCGCAACAACTGGCTTGCCAAGCTGCTCTCCAAGCTTGACGATATTCGCTACGATTTCTTGCAACGCTTCGCGGCTTTTCACAAGCTCTTTTTCGATCAAATGTTCATAGTTTGCTAGCGGCTGGACTTCGATATAATCATAGAATTTGGCGATTTCTTCTACTTCTTGCGGAGTTTTTTGCATCATACCCTCGAACACTTCACCTTTGTCGCAACCAGAGCCAACGAGGATCCCTTCCCGATGCTTTTGCAACTGAGAACGAGGGATGCGCGGTGTACGATAAAAGTATTCGACATGGGCCATGGACACGAGCTTATATAAGTTTTTTAACCCTTCTTGCGTTTGTGCAAGCAAAATGCAATGGGACGGCCGTTGGCGGTGGAAATTTCCTTCCCCCATGTTGTCGTTTAATTGGTCATGATACAAAATGTCTCGCTCCGTCGCGTCTTTAACCATTCTCCAAAGCAAATGTCCTGTTGCTTCCGCATCATAAATCGCCCGGTGATGGCTTACGAGCTCGATGTCAAACTTTTTGCAAAGCGTATTTAGGCGGTGGTTTTTCAGTGTTGGGTAAAGAAAGCGTCCTAACTCTAATGTGTCTATGACCGGATTTTTTGCTTCACCGAGCCCCATTTTTTGAAATCCTGTATTGAGGAACCCCATATCAAAGCTGGCGTTGTGGGCGACGAGGACGGCATCGCCGATAAACGCATGAAATTCATTGAGCACTTGCTCCACTTCCGGTTGGCCTTTCAGCATATCATCCGTGATTCCTGTTAGCTCAATAATCGTATTGGTGAGCGGTTCATGAGGGTCGGCAAATCGCTCGAACCGATCAATGATTTCACCGTTTTTCACTTTAACTGCCGCAAGCTCAATAATTTTGTTGTAAACGGCAGAAAGACCAGTCGTCTCCACGTCGAAAACGACAAATTCGCTATCGAGAAGCGGTATGTGGGCTTCATTATAGGCAATCGGTACACCGTCATCGACCAAGTTTGCTTCAACCCCATAAATGACTTTGATCCCGTGCTTCTGACTAGCACCGTACGCCTCAGGAAACGCCTGAACAACGCCATGGTCAGTAATGGCAATCGCCTTGTGGCCCCATTTGCTCGCTTGCGTTACATACGCACCCGCAGACGAAATACCATCCATTTGACTCATTGCCGTATGCAAATGGAGCTCAACCCGCTTTTCATCGTCTGGTGCTTCATCTTTCGTCTCTTTTCCACTTACTTCATTGACGTCGTTCGCAATCATCACAAGATCGCGAACGAACGTATCGTTTTGAACCCCGCCACGAACTTTTACCCACATTCCTTTTTTCACAGCTTGTAATAACGGAATGTCTTCTTTATCACGAGAGAACATTTTCACCAAGATCGAATCGGTGTAATCTGTAATCTTAAAGGTTAATAGCGTCCGCCCGCTGCGAAGCTCCTTTGTCTCGGCTGCAAATATGTAACCTTGAACGGTAATACGGCGTTCTTCCTCCACGATCGTCTCGAGGGGAACGGGTTCATCCTTGATCGGATAACCAATCGTCAGCTTCTCTTCCTTCATCTTCTTTTCCACTTGCTGTTCAAGCTTTTTCTTTTCTAGTATCGCTTCAACCACTTTCGAATGATCTTCTTGCTTTCGCTGTTCGACAAATTTTTCAAACGCCTGCTTCGATTCCTTGACTTCCGCATCTAATTGCACAGCCGGGAAGCCAAACGATTGCACCGCTTGCTGCAACGGTTCCGTCAACTTCCGCTTTAACGCGATTGCTTCTGTTTCATTTCCGACTTGAATGACAAGTCTTTTGCCGTCAAAGCGCGGTGTTTGCTTCTCAAGCATTTCTTTAAGTGGTTGCGAGATATTCGTTAGTTTAGCAACGATCAATGGCCAATAGGATTGCCACACTTGTTCTGAGAGATCCGGTTGTCCATATTGGATCTGAAAGCTCACCTTGGCAATGTGAGAGAACGTCTGAACCAAGCGATCGGCAAGTAGCTCATAGATGGAAGCGGGTAACACCGTCGGTATAGACAACTGAAAGTGCCATCGGCGCTCATCTTTTTTGATCGTGAGCTTTTCGATTTTTCCATCCTTCAAATGGTTAGCTGTTACGTCTTCCGGGATGAGTAGCTGCTCCATTAACAATTTGAAGCGCTCCTGGCGCACGCGTTGTTCTTCGTTCATCCTTCTCCCTCCTTTACAAAAAAGCAAAAGTGTTCGTTAATAGCTAGATTATCTCTGTTTATTCTTCGCTTCCTTACAAGAAGCAGGCAAAAATGAAGGTACCTCCAGATGAGAGGTACCATTCTCACGCTTCCCTTACTCTGCTAGCTGCTGCAACTTCGCTTGAATTGTCGGTACCAGCTCATCTGCATGGACCTCAATCACTTCACCTGTTTTGCGGACTTTCACTTCCACATAGCCTTCATCTGCCCGTTTTCCGACGGCGACACGGAGCGGTAAGCCAATTAAATCAGCGTCTTTAAACTTCACTCCGGCACGCTCTGGTCGATCATCCAACAAAACATCCAGACCCGCTTGTTGCAAAGAATGATAGACCGAGTCTGCTAGTTTCATCTGCTCTTCCTTCTTCACATTTAACGCAAGCACATGAACGTCAAATGGGGCGACTGACGTCGGCCAGACGATCCCATCCTCGTCATGATGCTGTTCAATGACAGCTGCCACCATCCGAGACACACCAATGCCATAACAGCCCATAAGCATTGGCTGGGACTTCCCGTTTTCATCTAAAAACGTGGCTCCAAGCTTTTCGGAATAAACGGTACCGAGCTTAAACACTTGACCGACTTCAATCCCCTGAGCAAAGCGGATCGTTCCTTTTCCATCTGGAGATGGGTCCCCTTCTTGAATAAAGCGAAGATCTGCGTATGTGTCGACGGTAAAGTCACGCCCCTCATTGACATGAACAAAGTGCTTGTTGCTTTCATTTGCTCCGCACACACCGTTTACAATGGATTTAATACCGTGATCAGCAATGACTTTCATCCCTTTTACATCGATAGGACCAATTGTCCCCACCTCGGTACCAATCACCTCTAATACTTCTTCCTCTGTTGCTAAGCGAATGTCTGAAGCGCCTAAAGCGTGCTTCAGCTTAATGTCATTCAGCTCGTGATCGCCGCGGAGTAAAATAAGGGCCCATTCGTCATCGATCGATACGAGCAGTGACTTAATGATTTTTTCCTCTTGAACAGACAATCTCTCTGCCACTGCACGAATCGTTTTGGCATCTCCCGTATCAACTAACTCCCGCTCAAGCAATGGCTCATCTGGGCGTGTGTAGTTTACCTTGACAGCTGCCATCTCAATATTCGCCGCATAATCCGATTGATCGGAGTAAGCGATCGTATCTTCGCCCACATCAGCAAGGGCCATAAATTCATGGGTATCCTTCCCACCAATGGCACCAGAATCAGCGATAACTGGGCGCACGTTAAGGCCTGCACGGCGAAAGATGCGACTGTAAGCATCATACATTACCTTGTACATCTCATCTAAGCTTTCACCACCCGTGTGAAACGAGTAAGCGTCTTTCATAATAAATTCGCGTCCGCGAAGGAGTCCGAACCGAGGCCTTCGTTCATCACGGAACTTCGACTGAATTTGATAAACGTTGAGCGGTAATTTTTTATAGGAGTTGATGCTATCACGAATGAGGGATGTAATGACCTCTTCGTGGGTCGGGCCGAGGGCAAACTGACGGTTATGCCGATCCGTTAGCCTCATGAGCTCGTCACCATACTTTTCCCAGCGTCCAGATTCTTGCCAGAGCTCTGCAGGATGCAACGTTGGCATCGTAATCTCTTGCGCTCCAGTTTGATCGAGCTCTTCCCTTACAATTGATTCGATTTTACGAATTACTCGACGTGCAAGTGGTAAGTACGTATAAATACCTGCGGCCACTTGACGGATCATCCCAGCTCGTAGCATCAGCTGATGGCTTACGACATCTGCGTCTGCTGGAACTTCTCTCATCGTTGGCACGAGGAAAAAAGATTGTTTCATGAAACGTCCCTTCTTTCATATCTACTCATCATTTAAATGCTTTTTATAAAAACAACCGGTTAATATCATTCCATGTGACGACAAGGACGAGGAGCATTAATAGCGCAAAACCGACGAAATGAACGAGCGACTCCTTGCTCGGATCGAGCGGTTTCCCGCGCACCGCCTCCAAACCTAAAAAGACGAGTCTCCCGCCATCAAGGGCAGGCAATGGTAGCAAGTTGACGATCCCCAAGTTAACACTCAGCGCTGCTGTCCATTGTAATAGGACAAATATACCCATTTCCGCTGCCTGGCCAGTATAATTGACAATCCCGACAGGACCTGCTACGTAATCTAAAGAAAATTGACCTGTGACGAGCAGTCGAAGCACGTCAAAAATCATCGTCATATACGTGTAGGTTTGCGTCGCTCCGAATTGAAGACCTGAAACGAGAGTGGCCGGTTCTGGTGCTGGGCGTTCGATCCCTACTAAGCCAATTGGCTCACCATCCATCCCTTCGACCTGATTGGGTGTGACCGGAATTTGCAAAATTTGTCCTGCCCGCTCCACTTCAAAAGTAATCTCTTCATTTGGGTGTTGTTGGATGATCATCGTCATATCAACCCATGTCTCAAGAGTCTGACCATCAATGCTTAGCACATAGTCGCCCTTCTGCAAGCCAGCAGTCTCAGCTGCACTATTTTCAGCGATATTTCCGACAACTGGGTCTTCTACAGGAATTCCTTGCATAAAGCCATAAGCGGCAAGCAGGACAAACGCTAAGACAAAGTTCATTAAAGGGCCTGCAAAAATCGCCAATGCTCGCTGTGCTACCGATTTTGAACCGAATTGCCGATCATAAGGGGCAATTTGTGTTGCCTCTTCATCTTGTACCATCTCCGCTTTTGGATCGACGTCCCATCGCTTCCGTTCACCGTCGTCGTCATAGGCCTCAATGAACAGTTCACGTTCTAAGTCAATGCGCTCTACTTGGACAACCTGTGCTTCTGGATGCTTTGATTTGTTGTTCACAATGATGCGAGACACTACGTTTTTTTCATTAAACACGAGCCCCACTTCATATCCAGGTTTAATGGTAATCAACTCTGGATCTTCGCCCGCCATACGCACGTATCCTCCAAGAGGAATTAAACGAATCGTGTAAACTGTCTCATTTCTTTTCCATGAGAACAGTTTTGGTCCAAACCCGATCGCAAACTCGCGACACAAGATGCCTGCCCTTTTTGCAAAATAGAGATGCCCCCATTCATGAACAGAAACTAAGACCCCAAACATCACTAAAAAAGCAATTAGTGTTTGCACAGTTATACCCCACCTTTATTTTATCAACGAGTGGACAAACGCTCTCGTTTCTTGATCGACATGTAAAATGTCCGCTAAACTTGGTGAATCGATGCGCTCGTGTCGTTCAAGCGCCTTTTCAATCACATCTTCAATGCCTAAAAACGATAGCTGGTTGTTTAAAAACAACTCGACGGCTTCTTCATTCGCTGCATTTAAGACCGTAGGCATCGTTCCACCTTGCTTTCCTGATTCGTATGCGAACGCCATACAACGGAAACGTTCCATATCTAATGGAGCAAAATGAAGCTTACCTACTTCCCATAAGTTTAACTGTTGTCCCTTATGAAATTCAAGTCGGTCGGGATAGGAAAGGGCATATTGGATCGGCACGCGCATATCGGGTGTCCCTAGCTGGGCAATGACACTTCGATCGACAAACTCTACCATGGAATGGATAATGCTTTCTTTATGTAGCAACACATCAATTTTTTCATACGGAAGATTGAACAACCAGTGGGCTTCAATAACTTCAAGCCCCTTGTTCATCATCGTTGCCGAATCGATTGTAATTTTTGCCCCCATGGACCAATTAGGGTGTTTTAAGGCATCCTCTACGGTTACACCGTTTAACTCGTCCCGTGATTTATCGCGAAAGCTCCCTCCAGAGGCGGTAATGATGATTCGGTGCAATCGATCCATCCGTTCTCCTTGCAACGCTTGGAAGATGGCCGAATGTTCACTATCAACTGGCAGCAGCTTTACGCCATTTTCCCTTGCTTTTTCTGTTACAAGATGTCCCGCTGTAACAAGGGTTTCTTTATTCGCGAGAGCAATCGTTTTCTTTGCTTCAATCGCCGCGAGAGTTGGAGCTAATCCGACGCTACCAATAACGGCATTGACAAGAATCTCGGCTTTCTCGGCAGTTGCCACTTCGATAAGTCCTTCTTCTCCACAGACAACTCTCGTACCTTCTGGAACTTTGGAAGCCAACGTTTTCCGATCCTCATCTGTCATGACTGACACTAGAGGCGGTTTAAATTGATGAATCTGCTCTTCTGCGAGCGCTAAATTTTTTCCTACAGACATGGCGACAAGGCGAAATTTGTCTCGGTGGTTCGCCAGCACGTCCAATGTTTGCGTCCCTATGGATCCAGTTGCTCCTAATACACTGATACCTTTCACATTTTCACCTACACTTCTAAATAGACGTTAAAGCAAATGCAATAAATGCAAGATGGGCATGACATAAATCAAGCTGTCAAACCGGTCTAATATTCCACCATGACCTGGCAAGACAGTCCCTGAATCTTTTACGGCATAGTGACGCTTTAAGGCGGATTCCACAAGATCACCAAGCTGCCCGAAGACAGAAGCGACTACGATCACCGCAAGAGCGACTCCATAAGAGGAAAATAGCGGCATAATCCAGTAAAAAAGGCTACCGATGATAACCGCTAATATGATTCCTCCGATGGACCCTTCGATCGTCTTATTCGGGCTAATGTGTGGCCAAAGCTTATGCTTGCCGAACGCCCGTCCTGCAAAATAAGCGCCTGAATCGGTCGCCCAGATAACAAACAAGACGAAAAAGACGAGAGGAAGCCCGATTTCGGGGATTTCGCGACTTAATAGTAAAAAATGAAATCCATATCCTATGTACGCTGAAGAGAGGATCACGAACCCTGCCTCATCAAATGTAAATGTATTTTTCGTTAATACGGTAAGTAACAAAAGAAATAATATAAAAAAGATGAAAATTTCAACCTTCGTGAAGTCAGGAATAACTACTTTAAACCAATCGTTCGGCAGGAGCAGCATCCACATTGGCAAAAGGCTGAACGCCCCCATCGGTGAGAAAGGCGCAATCTTTTTCATTTTTAACAATTCGCTCATTGCGATCGTTGCGACGACAATGATAAACATCGTAAACGGAAGCCCGCCTACAACGACGAATGTTAGAAAAACTAGTCCAAAAATAATGGCTGTAACAACCCTTTGTTTCAAAAGAGGTTCGCCCCTTTCTTAAACGCCTCCATAGCGCCGTGCCCGTTTTTGATAGACAGCGATCGCTTCCGTCAAATGATGTTCTGTAAAATCCGGCCAAAGCACATCGGTAAACCAAAATTCACTGTAAGCTAATTGCCATAGCATAAAATTGCTCAAGCGTATTTCTCCACTCGTTCGGATCAGCAAATCTGGGTCGCGGAGGTCAGCCGTCATTAAATGGCGGCTAATCACGTCTTCTGTAATGGCATCGCTCGAAAGGGTTCCCGTCTCTACTTCTTTGGCAACCTGTTTCATCGCTTCCACCATTTCATATCGACTGCCGTAATTTAGCGCAAAGTTTAATATAAGGCCCGTGTTATCTTTCGTTTCCTCCATCGCTTTTGTGACAGCCTTCGCTGTGTGCTCCGGTAAGGTGTCCAATCCCCCCATGATTCGCACTTGTACATTTTCTTCCATCAAGTTTGGCAGCTCGAGCTTTAAGAAACGTTCGGGAAGCTTAAGCAAATAATCTACTTCTGTTCTTGGACGCTTCCAATTTTCCGTAGAAAATGCGTATAGGGACAGCACTTCAATCTTTAAATCAATGGCTTTTCGGACAATTTTATTAATGACTTTCATCCCCTCGCGGTGTCCTGCTATGCGAGGAAGACCTTTTTTCTTGGCCCAACGGCCATTTCCATCCATAATAATGGCCACATGTTTTGGAATTGCTGATTCATCAAGCGAATGGGAAGGTGTCGTATGATTTGAACGATTTCCCTTCCACTTTGAAAACTTTTCAAGCATGGATAGCCCTCCAACAATGTTGCGTTCAAACTCCTTATTTTATGAAGACCGTTGTGCCAACCAGATCGGAGCCTTTTATGAACAATTTAATTAGAGAAAAAAACCCCCTATCATCAGAGGGTCTCTTACATTACTCTATTTTAACGTGAAAGTGATTATACTTCCATGATTTCTTTCTCTTTCGCTTCTGCTTTTTGGTCGATTTGCTCGATGTACTTGTCTGTCAGCTTTTGGACATCCTCTGTCACTCTGCGCAAATCATCCTCTGTCAGTTCACCGTCTTTTTGTCGTTTTTTCAAATCATCATTGGCATCACGACGAATGTTTCGAACGGCAACCTTCGCCTCTTCTGCTGACTTTTTCACAAGCTTTGTTAAGTCGCGACGACGCTCTTCCGTAAGCGGTGGAATTGTGATACGAATCACAGTTCCGTCATTGGAAGGGGTTAATCCGAGATCTGACTTTTGGATCGCACGTTCAATGTCTGAAATGGATGACTTATCGAATGGTTGAATGACTAATAAACGAGCCTCTGGAACTGAAATGGTCGCCAACTGATTAAGCGGTGTTTCCGCTCCATAATATTCCACTGTGATGCGATCAAGCATCGCTGGATTCGCACGACCAGCTCGTAACTTTGCTAATTCACGTCCTAGCGCTTCCGTTGCTTTCGTCATACGTTGTTCTGCATCGTTTAACACTTCTTTTGACATTAGTTACTCCCCCTTACAACAGTACCGATTTCTTCTCCAAGAACGGCCTTTTTAATATTACCTTCTTCCATAATCGAGAACACAATGAGCGGAATGTTGTTGTCCATACATAGGGATGAAGCCGTTGAGTCCATGACCGCTAGGCCTTCTTTTAACACATCCAAATAGGAAATGGACGTATATTTTTTGGCATTGAGATCAACAGAAGGGTCGGCATTGTACACACCGTCCACTTTATTTTTCGCCATTAAAATGACTTCAGCCTCGATTTCAGCTGCCCGTAGTGCAGCCGTTGTATCGGTAGAGAAATAAGGATTTCCTGTTCCTGCGGCAAAAATGACGACCCGCTTTTTCTCCAAATGGCGAATCGCCCGTCTGCGAATATAAGGCTCTGCCACTTGTCTCATTTCAATCGAGGTTTGAACGCGTGATTGGACGTCAAGGTTTTCCAAGCTGTCCTGTAACGCTAATGAATTCATGACCGTCGCTAGCATCCCCATGTAATCTGCAGTTGCTCGGTCCATCCCTTTCGCGCTACCTGCCATCCCGCGCCAAATGTTGCCACCACCTACGACGACAGCAACCTCTACATCTAATTCAACGATTTCTTTAATTTGTGAAGCAATCGATTGAATGACTTCCGGATCGATGCCATATCCTTGTTCTCCTGCTAACGCCTCGCCGCTCAACTTTAAAACGACTCGTTTATATTTAGCCATGAGTACCTCCAAAGTCTTATCTGAAGTTCAAGCTCCACTCTCTATGTATATGTGTTTCATGCTGAAGCTCGCTTTTTTGAAAAAAGGGACACGCAGTGCCCCTTTTTATCTTCAAAACAGGCGCCACCGCTCACTCTACTATGCGCCTTGCATGTTCCTCATTACTTCTTCACTTGAGACATAACTTCTTCTGCAAAGTTGTCTTCACGCTTCTCGAGCCCTTCGCCTACTTCATAGCGGATGAACTCTTTCACAGTAGCCCCTTTGCTTTGCACGTATTTGCCAACTTTTTGATCGCCATCTTTAACGAATGCTTGGTCAAGTAAACATACTTGCTCAAAGTATTTGCCAAGACGCCCTTCCACCATCTTTTCGACGATGTTTTCTGGCTTACCTTCATTAAGTGCTTGTTGTTTTAACACTTCGCGCTCGCGAGCTACTTCATCCTCAGACACTTGATCGCGTGTCACATAAGTAGGGTTAATCGCTGCAACGTGCATCGCAATATCCTTCGCAAGCTCTTCATCTGAAGATTGACCGATAACGGAAAGAACCCCGATGCGTCCACCCATATGGATGTACTGTCCAAACACATCTCCGTCTTCTTTTTCAACAATTTCAAACCGACGAAGGGAAAGCTTTTCGCCAATTTTTGCAATCGCAGAGTTGATGTATTCTTGAACCGTTTCTCCACCGCTAAATGGTTGCTCTAGCGCTTCTTCCACAGAAGCAGGACGTTTTTCTAGCAAGTGAGAAGCTAATTCAGCTACGAGTTTTTGGAAGTTTTCGTTTTTTGCGACGAAGTCTGTTTCAGAGTTAACTTCGACGATGATCGCGTGATTCCCTTCTGCTTTTACATAGGCTAGTCCTTCAGCAGCTACGCGGTCCGCTTTTTTCGCCGCTTTCGCAATCCCTTTTTCACGAAGATAGTCAATCGCTTTATCCATATCTCCGTTCGTTTCTGTTAATGCTTTTTTACAATCCATCATCCCTGCGCCTGTTTTTTCGCGCAGCTCTTTTACCATGCTTGCCGTAATTGCCATGGAACATTCCTCCTTAATGATTATGTATGATGATCTTATCTTTGTAAGCTGTTCATTTTAAGAAAAGCTCGGCTTTTTTAGTATGCTTTGCTTTCCTATCTTTTCTCAGAGTGGAAAAAAAGGCGATAAAGGGTCACTCCCCTTTATCACCCTTTCCGAGAGTTTTGACATTAAGCTGTTGTCTCTTCTGTCTCTTCCGCCACTTCTTCTGCCTCTTCGCCAGCACCAGAAGTTGCTTCTACTACAGCATCTGCCATTTTTCCAGTCAAAAGTTTAACCGCGCGAATCGCGTCATCGTTACCTGGAATGACATAATCGATTTCATCTGGGTCACAGTTTGTATCTACAATCGCTACGATTGGAATGTTTAGCTTATGAGCCTCCGCGATCGCAATACGCTCTTTACGAGGGTCGATCACAAAAAGGGCATCCGGAAGGCTGTTCATATCTTTAATTCCGCCTAGGAACTTCTCAAGACGCTCCATCTCTTTCTTAAGAAGGATAACTTCTTTCTTAGGAAGAACATCGAACGTTCCATCCTCTTCCATTTTCTCGAGCTTTTTAAGGCGATCAATGCGCTTTTGAATGGTCTCAAAGTTCGTTAATGTACCACCTAACCAACGTTGGTTGATATAGTACATACCGCAGCGCTCAGCTTCTTCCTTCACTGAATCTTGCGCTTGCTTTTTCGTCCCTACGAAAAGGACTTTCCCGCCGTCAGCAGCAAGCTCGCGAACAAAATTGTACGCTTCCTCTACTTTTTTGACGGTCTTTTGTAAATCGATAATGTAAATTCCGTTACGTTCTGTGAAGATGTAGCGATCCATTTTAGGGTTCCAACGGCGTGTTTGGTGACCGAAGTGCACCCCAGCTTCCAACAATTGTTTCATGGAAATAACTGCCACATCCAACACCTCCTCTTTGGTTTTTTTGTCCTCCGCACTCATCATGTTCATGCAAGACTACCTGTTCAGATAGCACCTTTGCCTGAATCCGAGGCGTGTGTGATTAACACCGTGGATTAATATACCACACGAAAAGAGGGAAAGCAAGAGCGAGTCACGATTTAACCGTAAAATTTCAATAGTAGCTCTACTTCCCCTTTTCCCATATTTAATTTTTTAGCAATCTCTTCAACGGAAAGTCCCTGTTTCGCTAATGAAATGACTCGGCTTTGATCGGATGTTTCGACAATGACGGCTTCGTCATTGGACCCGTCAAGCCACGGGGGAACAGACTCCTCTTGTTCTTCTGGCGGAGCGGGATCCGATTCTCGTACAGCCTCTGGCTCAGGCTCACTCATTGGCTTAGCGGGGGTAGCTAGGGTAGAAGCGTCCTCCGGCTCCTTTGCTACTGGCACCTTTCTCATCGCTTCGAACTGCTTGAGAAGCTTTTCATTTTCTTCTTTCATTTCGAGCGTATACGCCGCAAGTAAATCCTCTATTTCTTTGACCGTCTTTTTGTGGTCTGTCTCCGTTTCTTTTAACGATAGCTTTTGCATGAGTGTGATGATCCAGAGAAACGTCACCCCGTGAAGAATTAAACTGATAATGGCGATTGTGCTCATTTCTCCTCCTTCAGTTGTGCAAGGTTTAGCCTGAAAAATCAATAAATTGCCCTTTATATGGATGGCTTTTCTGCACTTTCTTTTGCTGCTTTTTCCGCTCTTCTTTCTCTTTCTCGTGCTTTTGTTGCCCTTTCTCCTTGTCGCCGTCGCGAAATCTGGCCACATCGGTTTCTTCTGCTTCGTTTACTTGCTTTCTCTTAGTGTTTGTCTCATCTTTTAACTGTTCTTGAATAACCTCTTGCCCTACCTGACCCCGTTGCTGAAGCTGATCTTGAATTTTCCCCACTTGCTGGGAACGAGGAATCGCCCCTTGATATTCAATCGGCCTGATGCTCACAAGCACCCCTCCTAATGAAACCTATCGCTGCCTTTTACCGAGAAGACAGTTGAATTTCTTGATCGACGAGTGACAGCTTAACATTCGAATGGTTTGAAACGATTTTTCTTCGATACTTTCCAAAATGGGCGCTCACATTAGGGTACAGGGTTTGTTCAACGACGATTGAACCGGCTTGATTTAGTGTGAGCTTCTCCTGTACGTCTTCTAATTGCTCTTTGATTTGCTCATGCTTTTCCTTTACTTGGACTAGTGTATTTTTCACCCGCAACCGTTGGACCCGACCGTTAGCTGTAAGCCCATTTTCTTTTTCTAACTCCTGAAATTTTTGCAAGAGTAGTGACAGCTTTTTCAGTTCCTCTTCTGTTGTTTTATATTCTTTTGCCAACTGTTTTTCTTTTGTGACCCACTTTTCCTTCGCGCCAATATACAAAGAGGTTTTCGTATGCATACTATTGCCAATTTCCTTCGCATAAATGTGATCTTCTGCTGATAAGGCACCACCAACAATGTTCCCTTTCCCTCTTGTGCAAATAATCTTACCTCCCGCCGTACACGTGCTGTGCAAAATGGATTGGACGACTTCAATATCACCGCCCACTTCCACTTTCGCTTGGTTAATGAACGTTGTATGCAAACCACCCTCTGCACGAATACATCCGCGATTTTGCCCGACAATTCCGGCCCCGACAAAGATCGAACCGCCTGCTTCTAACGTCGCACCTTCCACTGTCCCAAAAACGCGAATATCGCCTCCCGCCTTCACGACAAATCCGTCAGGGACGTGACCACGAATGATGACGTTTCCAATAAATGAGATGTTCCCATGCTTCATCGTTAAATCGCCTGGAACCTCATAAACGGGATAGACATGAATCGTACGTTTATCAACGCTCATTTGCCCGTCCACAGCAGCTACTAGTGTTCCATTGGCTTCATCTACTGTCGAGTTTTTACCAGGACGAAGAACAAATTCACGCCCTGGTTTTGCCTTGATCGGTTCCCCTAAAACATTCATGCCGTCTTCTCCTAGGGTCGCAGGAATTTTTTTGCCGATGACCTGCCCCTGCTTCACTTCTGGAATCGATAAGACATCACGAAGGTTCATCGCTGAAATCGAGTGGACGTCACGCTCTTCTTCCTCATGTTGGATCGGCTGCAAATAGCCATGCTTTCCATTTTGAGGCTGTAACCCTTCAGCCACTTTCACTGACGACGTTAGCCCTTTTTCGCTTTTAACGACCTGATCAATGACAGATTCTTTTACGCCAAACACAACACCGTGTTCCTTCATAAAAGAAAGCAACTCATCCTTTGTCACTGGATGATCCTCTGGGAAAGGCTCGTGTTGTTTCAATGTTGCTTCCATCTTGTCTCGTGAAATAATGACTTCAAAAATTGTGTCCAGTTTGCTCATAGTTTTTCAAATCCTTTGTCAGCGTTTTATGCATTTCTTTTTTTCAATGCCTGTTGCAACCGGAACAACGCCTTCGAATGAATTTGTGAGATTCGTGATGTCGATAACTTTAGAATTTGTCCTATTTCTGTTAATGTCAATTCTTCAAAGTAAAAAAGACCGATGACTAATTGCTCTTTTTCATTTAATATATTCGCGATCAATTGTGAAAGTTCCTCTTTTTGCGCCTCTTCTAGTAATTTTTCTTCAGGACTTAAGGATTGTTTATCAATAATCGTAGCGGTATACGTTTCTTCCCGATCACTATCGTTTGTCTTTTCATCCATGGATAGCAGGTTTGCGACGAGAGATTCCGTCATTGTTTGTGAAACCTCATTCTCACTTAAACCGACTTCCTTCGCCACTTCTTCTACCGATACGTTTCGTCCTAGCTTTTGCTCTAGCTTTTCAGTCGCCGCTTCAATCTTTTTAATTTTTTCACGCATCGATCTCGGTAGCCAATCCTCTTTCCTTAATCCGTCCAAGATCGCCCCCCTTACGCGAAACGAAGCGTACGTATCAAACTTCAAGTCACGGTCTGGGTTAAATTTTTCTAGTGCATCTAATAAACCGAGCATCCCATGACTGATTAGATCATCCTTGCTCACACTCCGCGGCAAGCCAACTGAAATTCGCTGTACGTGATAGTGGACAAGAGGAAGGTATTGGCGAATTAACGCATCACACGCCTCCTGACTACGCTCAGTCAACCACTCTGTCCAAATTTTATCATCCGCCATCGTAGAAACACTTGACATCTCGGTTCCCTCCCGTACCTAATTTGAATCGATTAATCTTTTACGTACGCTGCTGCTTGTTCAGGTGTTTCTCGTTCAACTTCGGACTTGTTCACATTTTCCTCTACAAGTACGTCCCCTTGAGACTCGTCATTTGTTAGTGAACGCTGTTCTCCCTCTACTCTTGGGTTGCTGGCTAACGCAACAGCAAAAAGCCAGCGAAACATATATGTAAGGAGAAAGACAATCACGGCCCAAAACAGAGAACGAATCAGGCTTGTTACCCATACATTCACTTGTAGGTTACCGAAAAGGACAATCAAAAAAGTGATACTCCCCACCACTACATTGGTTCTCCAAGTGCCGAGTAAATTCATATTTCCTTCTCTCCTTGATGTACGGTCCGGATGGAAAGCCGTTTGGTCTCTGGGTTAAATTCGATCGTTCGTCCGTTCGAGCCCCCTACATCCTCAGCTAAAATCGGAATGCTCAGCTCACGCAACTTTTTCTTTACTGCTTCTACATTTCGTTGACCGATCCGCATCATATCATTGTTCGAGGCAAAGGAAAACATTTGCGCTCCTCCGGCCATTTTTGCTTTTAATGAATAACGTTTGGCTCCAATCGCTTCAAGCTTCGAAAGCAAGAGATCTAGCGCCGTATCGGCATACTTTGCGCGATTAAACTCCTGCTTTTTCCCTAACGCGGAATCAGGAAGCATAATGTGGGCCATTCCTGCTACTTTTTTCACGTCATCATATAGAACAACGCCGACACATGAACCAAGCCCAGCTGTCCGTATCGTGTGTGGTGGGGTTACAACGTTTAAATCAGCCATTCCTACTTTTACAACGTCATTCATGTAGGCCCACTCCTAGAGAAGAGAACATCACATCAAATGACTCCGGATCAGGAAGTAAAAAGAAATGTCCAGCTCCGCGTCTCTCCCCTTCCTCAGAAATTTGCGTATCAATCACAATCGCTTCGTCACCAATTTGAGAGAGAGGAATCAAACCATAATTTAAGATCGCACCAATCATGTCGATGCTAAGTCCAGGAACGGATGGATAAAGCTTAAGTTTTGTGAAATCAGCTAAAGCCGACAAATAAGAGCCTGCTAGAATATTTCCTAGCTCCTTTAGGGCGGACATGGAGAGGTCATCCATTTCTCCTTCCAGTGATGAACGACTTGCCCCTGTTAACTGTGCAACCATCCCCTTTGCTTCTTCAAGCGTTGCAAGAAAAAACATACTTCCAGGAGCATCTCCTTCAATTCGTAAGAACGTCGCGGCTACGACTTCTTCAGGTCCACCGATCCATTCGGTTAACTCTTGAAATGAAACGATATGGACATTCGGTACATTCATGTCAATTGTTTTTTGCAGCAGTTGAGATAATGCCGTTGCTGCATTACCTGCACCGATATTTCCGATTTCTTTCAAAATGTCTAGGTGAAACGCTTGTAATTCGCTCAAATTTTCCATTCCGCCCTCTTCCTCTCTCGATGATTATCACCTTTTGCATTGACGAACGATACTGTCAGCTATAAGTTCAAGGTGGGTCACTTCATCTACAAGCTTTCTTTCAATCGCCACTTTCGGCATTCCAAATACGACACAAGACTGCTCTGATTCAGCAATCGCATAACAAGATCCGCGCTTAAGTTGTTCCAAGCCTTCCGTTCCATCTGAACCCATTCCAGTCATAATGACGGCAACCTTATAGATACTAGATAAAGCAGATACAGATTCAAACAAAACATCCACCGATGGACGGTGTCCCTTACGCGGCTCTTCTTTCGTTAAATGTAAGGCGATCGACGTTCCTAATCGTTTCGTCTCGAGATGGTACCCACCTGGCGCAATATAAGCGACTCCTGGGCGAATGATCTCTCCGTCTTCCGCTTCCTTCACGTGAATCTCACACAAGCTATTAAGCCGATTAGCAAGAGATTCGGTAAAACCAGCCGGCATATGTTGCACGATTAATATCGGTGCTGGCAAATCTTTCGGGAGCTTTGTCAATACTTGTTTCAAGGCTTTCGGTCCACCAGTCGATGTGCCAATCACAATGATCGTTTTGTCGAAAGGCACCGGCTGCTGAAGTGGTCGGAAAACGACTGGCGCCTTTTTGGACGTCGGCTTTAATTTCACGTTCGGTGCCGATGCGACTTTCTCAATCAGCAGATCACGAACTTTTTCTAGATCAAGGGAGATCGGCCCTGAAGGCTTTGTTATAAAATCGACAGCTCCAAGTTCCATAGCGGTTAGTGCATTCTCTGCCCCTTCTTTCGTTGTACTGCTAACGATAATGATGGGCAGCGGGTTTTCTGACATCAAACGTTTTAACGTTTCGATTCCATCCATGACCGGCATTTCTACATCTAATGTCATCACGTCAGGGGCTAGCGTTTTTCGTTTTTTCAGGGCATCCTCCCCGTTTCTAGCTGTTCCCACTACCTCAAGGCGAGGGTCCGATTCTAGCATCGATGTGATGACCTTACGCATGAACGCCGAGTCATCGACGACTAATACTTTGATGCGGGATTCCATATGACACCTCCCATCACTGCAATCTTGACCGTTTTAGCGAAACCATTTCCTTATTTTCTTCATAAACGATTGATACGAGGGAGCCCCCCTGTCCACTCGGTGCCCAAGATAGGTATGGACGAGCTTCCCCATCGCCATGCTCGCCTTCGCCTGTGGTGCATGGAGAACGAATGGGGCTTGTGCTTTAACCGCCTTCACGACATGGCTATCTTGCGGAAGGTAGCCAAGCGA
Source organism: Halalkalibacterium halodurans (assembly GCF_004376175.1). GTDB lineage: Bacteria > Bacillota > Bacilli > Bacillales > Bacillaceae_D > Halalkalibacterium > Halalkalibacterium halodurans. Next base: position 62,900 of record NZ_SNUY01000006.1, read on the forward strand.
GTGGATGTCTTTTTTCAAGAAGTGGCTGACGACACGTTTAAAATTAGCGGCTGTCTGCTCCCCCTCTCGTTTCGATTCTGCTCGATTCACGATCAGTAAAATCTCAGGATTTTCGATCGGTTCCTTGCAAATATACTTGACCATGGCGTAAGCATCCGTAATAGACGTCGGTTCCGGTGTCGTGACAACAAATATTTCATGGGCAGACAAAATAAATCGAAGACTTTCGGCTGTTGCTCCAGCTCCCATATCGAGAATGATATAATCATAGATTGCCCCCAACGATTCAAGTTGCTGGAAAAAACGTTCCATTTGTCGTTCGTTTAATTCGACAAGCTCCGAAAGTCCCGAACCTCCAGCGATGTATGTGATTCCTTCTGGCCCTTGCTCTGCTATATCCCAAATCGTTAGTTCCCGTTTAATCATATCGATGATGTGGTAGCTAGGGGATAGTCCCATGAGAATGTCAAGGTTGCCCATTCCTAAATCTAAATCAATCAAGGCAACTTTTTGGTTTTGCCTAGAAAGAGTGAGGGCAAAGTTAAGGGAAACATTTGATTTGCCGACGCCGCCTTTTCCACTAACAACAGCGATTACTTTCCCTTGTCCCCGTCCTTGCTCCATCACGCCATCAACCATTCTTCTGAGACTTTCCGCTTGGTCACGCATGGCCTTTTGCCCCTAATATAGTCTGAATGATCCAATCGTTGGATGATTCAACGATATCATCCGGGACATTTTGCCCGTTTGTTACATATGCCACACCCTTGCCTTGTTCAAACATCATATTGAGCATAGCCCCATATGTATCAGTCTCATCTTGCTTCGTAAAAATGATCTGTTTGATCGGAACGAGCGAAAATTGTTCAATAATCGCTTTCATATCTCGATACTTCCCTGTTAAGGAAAGGACGAGATAATTTTCAGCTTCATGCTTAAAATCAATGACCTTCTCCAATTCTTTTACGTAAAGGGCGTTTCGAAAATTTCTTCCCGCTGAATCGACTAATACAAGATCATAATGGATAAATTGGTTTTTTGCCTTCTGAAAATCTTCCATCGAATAAACGACTTCTAACGGAATATTTAAGATTTTAGCGTATGTTTTGAGCTGCTCAACTGCTGCAATCCGATACGTATCGGTTGTAATGAGGGCTACTTTTTTCTTTTTCTTCAAGACGCTATGAGCCGCAAGCTTGGCAATCGTCGTCGTTTTTCCAACACCGGTTGGACCGACGATGTTAACGAATTTTTTTTGAAAGGTTATCCCCCCTTCTGGGAGAAGGGATAGTTTTCGCTTTAAAAGTTGCTCTCCTTTCGTTAACAGCTCTTCATAGGACCACGGTGTTTGCTCATCCCCTTCCTCTTGTAGCCAAGATTGCAGTAAGTGTTTGACGAGCTGGAGACGCACGGCATCACATACTTCTTGCTGTTTCAACTGTTCGTCAAAGGAATGAAACGGTTCTGGATAGGACTGCATACTCGTTTCTTTTATATTGATCGTCTGCATCATTTTTTTAAGCTCTTGAATTTCGACGAGAAGCGCTTCGGTTGACTTTTCATTTACTGATGACGGTCTTCCATCAACGTTCCAGCCCTTTCTTTTTTTAGGGGGCAAGGTGACTTTCGCCCGTTCAATAGGGTCTATCGCCGCGATCACTTCCAACTTCTTTTTCGTAAAAAAGCCGAGAAATCCACCGGTCTCAATCTCTTTTGAATTAAGGATGACCGCATGCTCCCCTAACTCCACACGAATTTTTTCCATAGCCTCCCCCATGGACGAAGCCACGTACTTTTTTACCTTCACGACGGATTCACCACCCCTACACTTTGAACTTCAACATTCGCTTCTAACTCGTTACACTAGCGTTGCATTAAATAAAAAAAGATTTGTCAAGGTGTAATTAAATTCAATTTTATTGAATTTATGGTAAATACTAGTCTTCAACTTCATAAAAAAATCCTTATAATTAGATGACAGAAGGTACGAAGTCCTGTCCATATCCTAATTATAAGGAGTAAACCTATGGACAAGAATAACACAAAAACGGTTTTTAAGGAATACATTCAACCGACAGACATGAAAGTCATTTCTAAAATCATTGATCAAATGCAAGTGGATAAATATGTTAAAAAACTAGATAGCCTCACCTTTATCAAACTCTTTATTTATGCTCAATTGAAACAGTTATCAAGTCTAAAGGAAATTAGTTTTAAAGTGCGGCATAAGAAAAAATTACAAAAAGAACTTGGATTAAAAAGCATCAGTAAATCCCAATTATCCCGTAAACTTTCTGATTTGCCACCAGAGATTTTTGAATCCATCCTTCATCATTTAGTCCAACAGATCCACCGGGAATTCGGGAAGGAAAAGGGAAATGCTTTATTAGGCAAAATCCATCTCATTGATTCTACTACCATCTCTTTTTGTCTTAGCCAGTATCGATGGGCTCATTTCCGAAATACAAAAGCGGGAGTGAAAATACATACCCGTGTCGTTATTCATGAAGGGGAGATTTCCCCGGATAAGATCATCATCACCCCTGCCAGGCGGGCAGATTCCACACAACTGGATGCCTTGATGGTCATCGAAAAGGATGCCCTTCACGTATTTGATCGGGGATATTTCGATTTCGATAAGTTTGACGATTACTGTAAAAATAACGTTCGGTTTTGTACTCGAATAAAAGATAACACGGTCATCAAGGTTATTGAAGAACTGCCTGTGGACCCATCTTCCGATATTCTTCGTGAGGCGGTGGTCAAGCTAGGAAAAATGAAATACCCTCTACGATTGATTGAAACGCTGGACAGTCAAGGAAACAAGATCTCGATTATCATAAATGATGCAAAGATGAGCGCAGAGGAAATCAGTGATCTTTATCGAAGCCGCTGGCAAATCGAGTTGTTCTTCAAATGGATGAAGCAGCATATGGTTCTGAAAAAATGTTATGGAAAGAGCGCCAATGCCGTTTACAACCAAGTCTATATCGCCATGATTACTTTCTGTTTAACTTTATTAATGAAGAAGAAAGTGCGTTATCAAGGAACTCTCCTTGAGATGCTTGAGTTTATAAAAGAATATTGGTGGAGAAGCTTCTCTGTTTTTCTAAAGGAGCTATTTAAAAAGCCCAAGCGATCATCAAAGGGTCGAAGGCGACTTGATCATGACCGGATTTTCAACGAAACCTTAGCACAATTTGAAGATGGTGATACCCAACATTTAAACGACCTAAGTTATGACCCTATCTACTAATTTGTAAAAAATTGGATAAGGACTACCTTCAAACAGACCCCCCTTATCCTTTTGACTTGATTACCAAGAAAAAAATAAAACTGAATATTTCGTAAAGTTATAAAATGTAATAATTATCAATAATATTCCATTTCTGTACCCTTGACTTTGTCTTCACTTTTTTGTGCAACGCTAGTGAACTCGTTATAAGACAGAATTGGAACTTGCGGCAAATATCGTTCAAGTAGCTGACGAACATACATTCGAACTGCCGGTGAACAAAGGATCACAGGTGGCTGGCCCATTTGCGATAAACGATCCGCTTCTTGGGCAGCGGCTTCAATGATTTTCTGCGACTGATCAGGGTCGATCGAAACAAAATTCCCATGTTCTGTCTGCTGAACGCCATCAGCAATCATTTTTTCTACCATCCCGCTCAAGGTGACAACGTATAAAGGCTCTCCTTGCTGGGCAAATTGCTTGGAAATTTGTCGTGATAACGATTGACGAACATATTCCGTTAACAAATCCATATCCTTCGTCATTTGTCCGTAGTCGGCGATCGTTTCAAAAATGGTAGGCAAATTGCGAATCGAAATGTGTTCCTTCAATAAGTTTGTTAACACCTTCTGAATCTCACCAATCGACAACGTATTCGTTACTTCTTCCACAAGGGCTGGATACGCTTCTTTTAAATGATCGACTAATTGCTTTGTTTCCTGACGGCCGATAAGTTCATGTGCGTGACGCTTAATCACTTCTGTCAAATGGGTCGATACAACTGACGGCGGATCAACAACGGTATAGCCAGATAGTTCAGCTTGTTCTTTCATTTCCTCACTGATCCAAAGGGCCGGTAAACCAAACGCTGGCTCTACAGTTTCGATACCGACCACACTTTCATCCTCTACTCCAGGACTCATCGCCATATAATGGTCGAGAAGCAGCTCCCCTTTGGCAACTTCATTCCCTTTAATTTTGATCGTATATTCATTCGGCTGAAGCTGAATGTTGTCGCGAATGCGAATAACTGGAACGACCATTCCGAGCTCTAGCGCCATTTGCCGCCTGATCATAACAACCCGGTCAAGCAAGTCTCCCCCTTGGTTCGTGTCCGCAAGTGGAATGAGTCCATAGCCAAATTCAAATTCGATCGGGTCAATTTGCAGCAAATTGACGACACTTTCCGGAGACTTTAAATCCTCATTCTCATCTGATGCTTCTTCTTTTTCTTCCTCTGCCAATTGTTTTTGCTCCCCTTGGGACAAATGATATCCACCAAAGGCGAGCACCCCTGCAATGATCGATGTGACAATGAGCGAAATGGGCGTTAATAGCCCTAATGCAAGAATGGTACCAGAAGCCACATAGAGCATTTTCGGGTAAGCGAGCAATTGTTTCGTAATATCTTGCCCAAGGTTTCCGTCAGATGCTGCTCTTGTGACAATAATTCCTGTAGCTGTCGAAATGATCAGGGCCGGAATTTGGCTGACGAGACCATCCCCTACGGTAAGCAGTGTAAAATGATTCGCTGAGTCTGACAAACTCATTCCCATCTGCATCATGCCAATCACTAGGCCGAAAATGATATTAATGATGACAATGACAATTCCGGCGATGGCGTCCCCCTTTACAAACTTACTAGCCCCGTCCATTGCACCGTAAAAGTCTGCTTCTTTTTCGATTTTTTCCCGGCGTTCTTTTGCTTCAATATCGGAAATCATCCCAGCGTTTAAGTCGGCATCGATGCTCATCTGCTTTCCTGGCATCGCGTCGAGGGTGAAGCGGGCACCTACTTCGGATACACGCTCTGCCCCTTTTGTGATGACGATAAACTGAATGATAATCAAAATGAGGAAGACGACAAATCCGACGAGAGGATTTCCACCGATAACGAAGTTTCCGAATGTATCAATGACATTTCCAGCTTCTCCGTTCCCTAAAATTGATCTTGTCGTCGACACGTTCAGTCCTAGACGAAATAACGTCACAATCAAAAGCAACGTTGGGAAAATGGAGAACTGTAACGGCTCCTTCGTGTTCATCGCCACGAGTATAATCAAAATTGCGAGGGAGATGTTCGTGATAATTAAAAAATCCAACATCGCCGGCGGCAATGGGATGATCAGCATGATCACGATCAGTATAACGCTTAATAATACGGCTAAATCTCTTGCTCTCACGATGGTCTCTCCTCACATACAGTAAATTTTAGTCTTCTACACTTGTTTCTTCTTCAATCGATAGACGTAGGCAAGTACTTCAGCAACGGCTTTAAACAGCTGCTCAGGTACTTGATCACCAATATCCGCTTGATCATACAACGCCCTAGCGAGAGGTTTATTTTCCACTGTGACTACGTTATGCTGCTTCGCCAAGCTTTTTATTTTAAACGCCACATAGTCTACGCCTTTTGCCACGATGACTGGGGCATCCATTTTAGATTGGTCATATTTCAAAGCGATCGCGTAATGGGTTGGGTTCGTAATGACCACATCCGCTTTAGGCACTTCCTGCATCATTCGCTGCATCGCCATTTCCATTTGTTTTTGCTTACGCTTTGATTTAACTTTCGGGTCCCCTTCCACGTTTTTATGCTCATCCTTCACATCTTGTTTCGACATGCGGATTTGTTTCTCATGATCGTACCGCTGATACAAGTAATCAGGAATCGATAAAATTAATAGAAGGATCGCGATAAGAATTCCTAGCAACGCCGTTAACTGTGCGACGGTAACAAAAGAGTTCTCTACACTTTTTTGCGATAACAACATAACATCCTCTAAGCTAAACCAAACGATCGAAAAGGCGGCCAGCCCTGTTAACACAATCTTTAATAAAGATTTCAAAAACTCCACAAGGGCGCGAACGGAGAAAATTCGTTTAGCTCCTTTAATTGGATCTATTTTAGATAGCTTCATTTTTAATGGCTCTGTTGTAAACAAAGGGCCAACCTGGATGTAACTCGCCAACACTCCAGCTATTAAGGCAATAGCCATAATCGGTAATAGAACGATCGCTGCTTCCATTGTAATTTCAAACATCAGTTCAGCGACGCTCTCTTCTGTAACATCCATTAACAAATAGCTTTCGAATGTATGGATCAACAGCTTTTCTAATGTACCACCAAGAAGGGGTCCGCCAAATAGCCACAAGAACAAAAAAACGCAGAGGAGGATGATCGCTGTATTCACATCGGTGCTTTTCGCAACCTGCCCTTTTTTTCTAGAGTCTTGACGTTTTTTCGGCGTTGCTTTCTCCGTTTTCTCTTGTGCAAAAAACTGCAAATCTATTTTCATGAATGAAGCCATATCATGTGCCCCCTAAAATGGCCATCATTGCTCGCATCGTTTCTAGCATTCGCTCAAATAAGTAACTAACAGACATGAAAAACACGCCCATAAAGATCATTAAAAGCGGCAGCCCTACTAAAATTTTTAGCGGCATCCCGACGACAAACACGTTCATTTGTGGAACCGCACGAGAAACCATTCCAAGCGCAACATCGACTAAAAACAAAGAGCCTACAAGAGGAAACGCCATCTGAAAAGCGATGATAAACATCGTGTTTAATGTTGTCGCAATCAATTCAATCATGTTCTCATCAGAAACGTTCAAGAACGGTTGATTTAAAGGGATAAACTGATAACTATAATACATTCCATCAATCAACAAATGATGACCGTTTGTCGCAAGCATAAACAAGAGGGCGAATGTATAAAGGTAGCTTCCGATTAACGGACTTTGTGCTCCTGTTTGCGGGTCAACTATGTTCGCAATCAAAAAGCCTATTTTCACATCGATAAATGCTCCGGCCGCTTGAATCGCATAAAGAAGCACCATGGCAATCAAGCCAACCATAAGACCAACTAAAACTTCTTTCATAATTAAAATGACATAAGTCCCGTCAAATAGAATGATTTCAGGCTCTAAAGAAAAAGTGAGAATCCAAGCAAGAAATAAAGCGATGCCGACTTTAAACATGGCCGGAATGTTCCGATAAGAGAAGAGAGGCATCGTCATTAAAAAGGCTAGCATTCGAACAAACACAAGCAAAAACATTGGTAAAAGCTGAATCCAATCCACCATTATCCGATAAACCGATGCAAGTTATTGAAAATGGAATAAGCAAAGTTTAAAAGTTGGGAAAGCATCCACGGTCCAAAAAGAACAAGAGATACGAGGACGCCTACAATTTTCGGAATGAACGCCAATGTTTGTTCCTGTATTTGAGTAGTCGCCTGAAAAATGCTGACAAATAGACCGAGCCCTAATGCCACGAGAAGAAGCGGGCCGGCAACGAGCAGGACAGTCCAAACCCCGCGCTCGGCTATACCTATAATAAAATCGACACTCATTTAGATCACCTTCTAGATCCTCTTCTAATTGAAACTGAGTAGCAAGGATTGGACGACAAGATACCATCCATCGACCAATACGAATAACAGAATTTTAAACGGTAAAGAAATCATGATCGGGGGTAGCATCATCATCCCCATGGACATCAAGACACTAGCGACAATCATATCAATGACTAAAAACGGAATAAAAATAAGGAATCCAATTTGAAAAGCGGTTTTTAGCTCACTGATTGCAAACGCTGGGACGAGAGCGGTAAGCGGTATATCCTCAATTGATTCCGGTCGATCATGTCCTGCATACCCCATAAATAGAGCCAAGTCTTTTTCTCTCGTGTGCTTTGCCATAAACTCCTTCATCGGTATGGCTGCCCGATCCATTGCTTCTTGCTGGTCAATTTCTCCGTCCAAAAACGGTGTCAACGCTTGGTCATTCACCTCGGCAAATACAGGTGCCATGATAAAGAATGTAATAAATAAGGCGATTCCGATAATCACTTGGTTCGGCGGCATCGTCTGCGTAGCCAAACCTGTCCGGACAAAGGATAAGACGATCACTACCCTTGTAAAGCATGTCATCAATATGAGGATGCTTGGCGCTAAGGATAAGACGGTTAGTAATAGCAATAGTTGAACCGTCGTGGCTACCCCCGCAGGATCGTCTGTCATAAATTCCGGGTCAAGTCCTGGTAGTTGAATCGCTGTTAATAATAATAATTCCGTCATGATTTGTCCTGCTCCCTCATTGCTTTCCGAATACGTTCCTGAGTTGATTGAACGTCAGACAACTGCTTTTGCAGTAGCTGTTTAAACGGTTGTCCTTCCTTTAATGGCTCATCCTTCGCGGAGGAACGATTCCGTTTCGTAAGGTCTTGCACCCACGTCATCGCTTTTGTAATGGGAGCATGACTGTCAGCGTAGATCGTCTGTTGCTTAGCAAGTAATTCTTCTTTCTCTTGCTCATTCGTTATTTCTTTTAACAGTTGAATCGACTCACCTACACCGACAACGAACAGGCGGTCACCTACTTTAATAAGCTGTACTGAGCGGTTAGAGCCAAGAGGAACGCCTCCTAGATTTTGCAGGGCTTGGGTCGACTTGAATGAACGAGAGCGTTGGCTAATGAAACGCATCACGACATAGATTAAGAAGAGCACAAACGCCAATGCTGCAAACATTTGCAAAAAGAGAAAAAAGATATTTTGCTCTTGAAAGGCCTGTTCTTCCTCAGGCACTTCCATCACACCCGGTTCCTCCCCGCTCCCATTCACACTAGCTTCTCCTTGGCAAGCTTCTTGAAACGATCCTGCAACACTATCACAGTCAACCTCATCGGCGAACCCTTTATTTGGTGACATGATGCTGAACAAGCACACCATTAGTAAAAAGCTAATTGCTTTAGTTGTCATGTTTCCTTTCATGACCAAATCCATTACGCTCCTAACGTCTTCTGAATCGCATCAATGACCCGATCAGCCTGAAACGGCTTCACAATAAAGTCCTTTGCCCCTGCTTGTATCGCATCAATGACCATCGCTTGTTGACCCATGGCCGAACACATGATGACCTTCGCATTCGGATCAATCGCTCGGATGTCTTTTAACGCAGCAATTCCATCTTTCTCAGGCATCGTAATATCCATTGTGACAAGATCTGGTGAAAGCTCTTTATATTTTTCCACCGCTTGTTCGCCATCATGGGCTTCCCCAACTACGTCATAACCATTTTTCGTTAAAATATCCTTGATCATCATGCGCATAAAAGATGCGTCATCCACAATAAGAATTTTAGCTGCCATCTGCACTCAACCTTTCTTTCGGTATTTATTTTAACTGTTCGATTCGTTCTCTTTGCGATAAAATCTCGGTGACACGAACTCCGAAGTTTTCATCAATGACGACCACTTCGCCTTTCGCGATTAACTTCTGGTTCACTAAAATATCGACAGGTTCCCCAGCAAGCTTGTCTAACTCAATGATCGAGCCTTGTGTGAAAGAAAGAATATCCTTGATTGAGCGTTTCGTCCGCCCCAATTCCACTGTTACTTGCAAAGGTATATCTAGGAGCATATCCAAGTTGCCCGCTTCTGTATCGTTAAGTTTAGGATGTTCAAAATTCGTAAAAGCGGCAGGTTGAACATTTGCTTGCCGTCTTGTTTGAAGAGGTGGTTGTGACATCGATTGTCGATACCCTCCTTGCGTTGGTTGCTGCATATGAACTGGATCTGTTTGATTGGTTGGAGGTGCTTCGTTCACCGTTTCTTGCCTTGGCTGTTGATCTACTTCCATCGCCACTGCACCGGCCACTTCATCTTGGGCAGGATTCATCAAGTCGTCGACCATTTTTTTCGCAAAAGGCACGGTGACGAGCTGCATAATAGAAGAGTCGATCAGTTCCCCAATCCGTAGACGAAACGATACTTTGATGAGAACATCGCCTTCTGGTACACGATCGGTGCCTTGATCATTTCCCACATCCAGCATGTTTACGCCAGGCGGTGAAATATCAATACGTTTATTAAAGATCGTCGACATGGAGGTCGAAGCAGAGCCCATCATTTGATTCATCGCTTCTTGAACAGCACTTATGTGCATCTCGTTTAGCTCTTCCTCAGGATTCAATCCGTCACCGCCAAGCATTAAATCTGCAATAATCACAGCATCCTTCGTGCGGATGACTAGTAGATTCATACCTTCAAACCCTTCAGTGTAATCCACATGGACTGCAACATGGGGCTGGGGAAACTCTTTTTCTAATTGATCCTTGTGTATCACAGATACTTGCGGCGTCGTAATGTCTACCTTTTCGTTTAGCAATGTCGACAACGCCGTTGCAGCACTTCCGAAGGAAATATTGCCGATTTCACCGAGTGCATCTTTTTCAACCTTTGTTAAGAAACCTTCTAAGCTATCTCCTTTTTGATTTTCTGGGGCATCCAAACCATCGACTTCCTCTGCATCATCCCCATCACTTGCAACTCCCTTTAACAATTCATTGATCTCATCTTGGGAAAGCATTTCATCATTCATCTTCTGCCGCCTCCTCAATTACATCTGTGACTTGAACCGCCAGATGGTTTTTCTTTTTCCCTGGTTGCGCTAAATATTTCAAATGACCACCGACCCGGACGTTTAACGGTTCATGGATGGACTGATCCAGCTCGATCACATCACCAATTCCAAGGTGAAGAAATTCATGGATGGTGATCTCTGAGCGGCCAAGCTCTGTCTGAATTAGAAGTGGAGCCTGACGGACTCGATGTTCAATGGAATCCAGTTCACCCGGTTGGCGCTGCTTTTTCTTTTCTTGCATCCAATAGTGGACCGATAATTTTGGCAAGACTTCTTCTAGAACAACATGCGGTAAGCAAATGTTAATCATGCCAGAAGTCTCCGCAATCGTTGTGGATAGAGAAATGACAACGACGGTCTCATTTGGTGAAACCATTTGTAAAAATTGCGGATTTACTTCAACTGCATCCATCTCAGGTTCTAGTTCGATTACGGTGCTCCATGCTTCTTGAAAGCTATCTAGCGTTCGTTGAAACAATTGGGACATAATCCGAGTTTCAATCTCCGTCAAGTTGTCAACTTTATTCACGCTCACCCCTTGACCTCCTAACAACCGATCCAACATCGCATACGCAACATTTGGATTCACTTCGATTAAAAAGCGCCCGTCAAGAGGAGCCGGTTCAAATACGTTCAAGATCGTCATCTTTGGAATCGAACGAATAAATTCCTCATACGGCAACTGATCAACCGATGCGACAGAAATTTGAACGAACGTCCGAAGTTGGGCGGAGAAATATGTGGTTAATAATCGTGCAAAATTTTCATGAATTCGACTGATGCTGCGAATTTGATCCTTTGAAAAACGAAGCGCACGCTTAAAGTCATACACTTTTACCTTTTTCTCAAGCTCTTCCTTTTTCAGTTCATCAGCGTCCATTTCTCCAGTGGAAAGCGCCGAGAGTAAGGCATCAATCTCACCTTGTGATAAAACGTCAGCCAAGAACCTCACCTCTCAATCTACTCTAGCCAATTTGTTTTCTTTTCATCGTTATTGAATGACCCATTCGGTCGTATAAATTTTCACGACTGAACCTTCTTGCATAAGCGCGTTAATGTCATCTTGAAGTTGGGCCTCCAGCTTTTCGATTCCATCGGCACCCGATAATTGAGAGGCGTCCATTCCTGCTAAACTACGAATAATAATGTTGTTCACTTGAAAATCACGCTTTTGTACTTCTTGTAAGGCATTACGATTGTCTACGTGGATCAGGAAACGGGCACGGACAAAGTCATTTGATAATAAATTTGTCGTGATTTCCTCTGTCTCATAAGATTGTGCAATAATCTCATCGATCGTAGGCTCCCGATCTTGTTCATCTTCATTATTAAAATAATTCACGAAAATAAGGACCGCGACCCCCACTAACGTTAGAACAATCAGGATGATGAGCATGATGTTGACTAAACGATTTCGAAACACTTATGAGCCCTCCACATCTTTATTTATTGCTATAAGGCCAATTTGGTTAAAACATTCTCTCACTTTTTCATTGACCTCATCTATGCTGTTTTGTACGACAATTTTTTTCCCATTTATTAGCGTAATTGTTGTATCAGGAAAAGCTTCAATTTGTTCAATTAAGGTCGCGTTTAAAAGAAACGGACGGCCATTAAGACGAATTAACGTAATCATCGGAAATGGAAGGGCTAGAGCTGTCCCTAGCCCATACCTCCTTCATCAGGTATTTTTACGCGAGATGGCGATCATGCCATTAGCGCTTCAAGTTTACTAGCTCTTGTAAGATTTCGTCAGAAGTAGTGATAATCCGAGTATTCGCTTGGAACCCACGCTGTGCAACGATCATTTCTGTGAACTCTTCAGATAAATCAACGTTTGACATTTCTAGCGTTCCAGCTATAATGTCACCTGTTCCTCCATTACCGGCAGAAGTAAACAGCGGAGCACCTGAGTTTGCAGACACTAAATAGAGGTTGGCTCCAGCTTTCGCTAGACCTTCAGGGTTTGCAAAGTTCACGAGACGGACCATCCCTGCTTCTTGCAAATCACCATCTTCGTCAATATACGTCACCGTTCCATCTTGCCCGATGCTAAAGCTTTGGGCTGTCGTTGGGACCGTGATCGGGTTGCCGTTCGTATCCATCAGACGAAGCCCTTGGGCATTAACAATCGTGCCTTGCTGGTCAAAATAAAAGTTTCCTGACCTCGTATAATAGAATGTATCCCCATCTTGTACTTGGAAAAATCCATCACCAGAAATCCCTAGATCAAGCTCGCGGTTCGTATTTTGCAAACTTCCTTGTGTATGGACATTGTCAATCGATGCAAGCTGCATTCCTAGACCAACCTGACGAGGGTTTACCCCACCGCGGTTCGCTCCAGGAGCGGTTGCCCCAGCAAGTTGTTGGCTTACCATGTCTTGAAATGTGGTCCGACCTTTTTTGTATCCAAACGTATTGACATTCGCAATATTATTTCCAATCACGTCGAGCTTCGTTTGAAAATTTCTCATTCCAGAAATACCTGAATACATTGAACGTAACATTTTTTGCTCCTCCTTTTTTGACTGCGTCCATCAATCAGCAGCCTTGGCTTCCTTTCGGTCCAGCCTTATTGAAATGATTTGTTGTTCACTACGATTGTTCCGTCAATATTAGTAAAAATATGATCTTCCGCTTCATCTAGATCAAGGACTGTAATGACTGTTTTGTTTTTGGCACTCACGACAAGCGCAGCTTCTTCTGTTAAAATGAGTGGATCTCTCACGCCTTTTTGTTCGGCCTCTAACACTTTCTCTTCAATTCGATTCCAAAGTGGCTTTGAAATCGAAATGCCTCGTGACAGCAGTCGTTGCTCCGCATGTTTGCTTAACTTTAGCGACTGCCCTTTCTGGAGCTCTGTTTGAAACAGATTTCCAAACGAGACATGAGGAGACGGTTTCGATAAAGCGGAACCTTTTCGTGTTAAGGGCTTTATCGACTGTATCGAACCAGTGATTCTTGGGTCCACAACTTATCCCTCCTGTTCATCAGGTGCGTTGTCGCCCACATCCCCCTCAGCTTCCTCTTGATGATTCGTTTTGCCGGATACTTGAACCAATTGATCGGCAGATATCCAACGTCCACTATCGAGCTGAATGCTAACATTTCCGTTCGTTTCAAGCCTTACAGATGTAACGGTGTTTTCAACAAGCTCTTCTTTTTGTCTGTACTCATCTATATCAATGATCCGCTTCCACGTCACACGCTTACCAATTAATTCGCTATGCTGGACAAGCGTTTGACTTGTTTGCTGTTTAACAAACTGTTGAATCGCGCTGTTCATGTTTGTCATTTGTTCCAAGGATGAGAACTGCGCCATCTGTGCGATAAATTCACGGTCATCCATTGGATTCAGCGGGTCTTGATACTGAAGCTGGGCAATGAGGATTCTCAGAAAATCATCTTTTCCTAAGATTCCCGAGTTGCTTTGTTCTTTCGGGCGATTTTCGTAATAGTACGAGCCATCAATACCGTTTGTTGTCGTCACGAACCGTCACTCCTTCCCCTCTAAACTTGTTCATCAAAGCCGACATCATCCAAAAATTGCTGGAACGTCTCACCGTCTGAATGTTCCTGACCCTGCCGTTGCTGTTCCTTTTCGTCCTTTGTTGATTGTTGACCTTGATTTTCACGCTCTAACAACGAATGTGACGGTTGCTGAACAACTTCAATTCGCTCCACGTTCAACTGTTGCTGTGTGAAGGCATAACGCAACTGATTCATTTGTGATTCGACAAGCTCCCTTGCCATCGTGGTCGACGTCATGATTCTCGCAACGATGGCACCGTTCGTCTGGGTTAACTGAATATCCAAACGTCCAAGGTGTTCAGGCATGAGCTTAATCGTCATTTGTGTTCCATTTTGTAATTGCACGACATTTCCCCGTTGTAAAATTTGTTGAAACTGACGAAGAAACTGTTGTTGCTGGACTTCTTTTGGCTGCTGTTCTCCGAGGTGGATGACGAGCTGTTGTGTCCGGTTAAGCGCTTGACCTAGCTCCTGACCATGATGTTGAAGCGTTAAGCCTTGCACGCGTCCTTCATTTGCATCATTGGCTAACAAAAACGGACGATACGTTCGGCTCGTTTCTACTAAACTGTTCTGCGTTTGTTGCTGCGTTCCATCATTCGTAAGAAGCTTAGTCTCTCCTTGCTTAGTCAACCATTCTTTCGCCTGTTCGATAAAAGCTCGGAACTGTTCTGACAAAGTGTGTTGCCCTTGAATAACGACAAACGGAAACGCTCGCTCCATGATTTGCACAACATGGCCTCTTATTTGAGTAGGTAGTTCTTGATTCCCTGACGCTGTCATCAACTGTAGTGCAGCAAGCAAGTGGAAGACGGCTTGCTCTTGTTTTGACATGGCTTGAAAATCTTCAAAATCAACCGGATCAGCCTTTTCTGTCAACAGCGACTCTAGCTGCAATACCGATTCCATTGGCAGTACGTCCATCAACTCCACGAGCCACTCCTTCACATCGTTTGGCACTTCTTCTTGTATATGTAGAAGTGAATAGAACAGCTCTAACGATTCAATTGATGGCTCAGTGCCTTCTGACCATGTGCCGAGCTCTCCTTCCTCTGAAGTGAGTGAATCAAGCACCATCAAAAAGTTCGCTTCTCCTGTCAATGAACTTTCTGATCGCGGCGTTTGACCATTGATGTGGGGAACATTTCCAAGCTGCATCATCATCATCGCTGGTATCAATTGGTTTCACCTCCTTTCGTTTTTAGGACTGGGGGTCGTTAAGTCGTGTCATGATCGTTGCTGCCTTTTCTGGATCCATTTTCCCTAAAATGGCAGCCCGGCTATCTGTGGATAGGAGGGACATATGAATCACTGCCTCTTCAATGTCCACTTCTTCAAGGATGGCAGCAGCATTTTTAGGAGACATGGACTCATACGTTTTGGCTAGCTCCTTCACTCGATTGTTCGTTTGCTCTGCTACGCCTTCTTCCACCTCTTCTCGCTGTTCCAAAAGCGCTTTTTCATCTTCAGCCTGCTTTAGCTCTTCTGTCGTTTCCCTTAATTCCCGCTCAAGGCGGTCTAATTCTGCTTGCTGGCTCGCTAGTTGTTCCTCTAACTCAGCAATTAGCTCCTCTCGCTCCTCTTCTTCAGCTGTCTGTATGTAATTCCCTACAACTGGGAGGTTTGCACCGATTTCCTTCGCCTCTTTTACTACGTTGTAACCTAGAAGATAGGCAATTCCTGAAAACAACAAGCCGGCGAAAATAATAGGAATGACGATGAGAAAAAGAATAAATTGAAATTTGCTAGTACCCTTCTCTTTTTTGCCCATACACTCACCTTTACACTCGGAATGCAAATGCCTGGACGGATAGCTCATCCATGATCTGCTGTTCCCGCTTCTTTTCTTCCAACAAGAAACGCTCCTGTTTTTGTTGTTTCATTTTTTCATATTTTTTCAGTTCAATCGAAATGGCCTGTAAATCGCGGTGCTTTTTGTCCATTCGTTCGCGCGCGAGGCTCGTAGCACGCTGCTGTTGTTGAATTTCTTGATGCAATTGGACGATGAGCATTTCACGCTGCTGCAGCTCGTGTATGGACGTGCCCACGGCAATTTTTTCACGTGCCTGTTCCTCAAGCTTTTCCCTCTGCTTTAAGAGGTGATAGAGTTTTGTCGCTACTGTTTCAAATGTGTTCATTGCTTCAGAATACTGTTGTTGCAGTTCTTCCTTCTGTCTTTTCTTAAGATCAAGAACTTTTTGCAGCGTATATTCAAATGTCAACTCAATCACCCTTTCCAAAAGCTTGAATTAATTGTTGGATCGAATGTTCAGCAATCGCCACTTCATCCGTATTTTGTCTTAAAAAGGAAGTCACTTCCGGCTGTCGCTCGATCGCTTCATCAATTTGTTTCGATGAGCCACGCTTGTAAGCGCCAATGTTAATTAAGTCTTCCGATTCTTTATACACCGATAATAGTGAGCGAACATGCTCTGCTGCACGCTTTTGCTCATCTGTAACAATATCATTCATCACCCTACTCACACTTTTTAAAATGTTGATCGCAGGATAATGCCCCTTATTGGCAAGCTCTCGATCAAGGACGAAATGCCCATCAAGAATTCCGCGAACCGTATCTGAGATCGGTTCATTCAAATCATCTCCGTCGACGAGAACCGTGTAGAAGCCAGTGATGCTCCCTTTCCCATTGGTTCCTGCTCGTTCCAATAATTTTGGTAGCAAAGCGAAAACTGATGGAGTATAGCCTTTCGTTGTCGGAGGTTCACCGACCGCTAGACCAATTTCCCGTTGTGCCATCGCAAACCTTGTGACTGAATCCATCATTAAATTGACGTGTAGGCCCTGGTCCCTAAAATATTCAGCAAGAGCAGTTGCCGTCATCGCCCCTTTAATTCGCATGAGGGCTGGTTGGTCTGAAGTGGCCACTACGATAATCGACCGCCTAAGTCCATCTTCGCCTAAATCCCTTTCAATAAAATCTTTCACTTCTCGTCCCCGTTCGCCGATAAGAGCAATGATGTTCAGATCAGCGGCAGCGTTTTTCGCTAACATGGCAAGGAGTGTGCTTTTCCCTACGCCACTTCCGGCAAAAATCCCGACACGTTGTCCTTTTCCGACTGTAAGCAGTCCGTCTATCGCGCGAACCCCTAAGTGCATCGCTTCCTTAATCCGTGGACGAGAAATGGGATTTGGCGGCGGGTTATCTGTCGGATACGGCGTTAACCCATTAGGTAATGCTTCCCCAGTTAAAGGCCGACCACAGCCATCAATGACATGGCCAATTAAGCTATAGCCCACCTTCACTTGGAGAGGGCGACCAGTTCCTTCAACTAAGCTACCAGGAGCAATCTCTGCCGTCCCGTTAAGCGGCATTAAAAGCACTCGCTCTTCCTTAAAGCCGACTACCTCAGCCATCACTTTTGTTCCTTGTTTTCCTACGAGGATGTAACACAATTCACCGATGGAAGCTTGTGGTCCTTTTGCTTCTATCGTTAAACCAATCACGCGAGTCACTTTTCCATACCATTTATAAGCAGATAACGATGGAATCAGAGAAATGAGTGATCTAGCGTCCATCGTCTGCCTCCTTTAGCTTTTCAAGCAGCTTTTGCTTTAATTGTTGAAGCTGACTATCCATTGAGGCATCGATTCTCCCAAACTTTGTTTCAAGAACACAGCCATTATCCGTTAAGTTCAAATCGGGATAAACATGGATGAGCCCTTCTCCCGATAAGATGGAAGCCAGTTCGTTTTTTTGTCGCAACGTCTGCTCATACCACTTCGGATGCACATAAATTGACACTTCCTCAAATTCCCTGACCTCTTCCATCACTTGTAGGACTAAGCTTTGCCAGAGGGATTCATCTTCTTCTAATCGCTTTGCAACGATTTTTTCGCAAAGAGCTGCAGCTAGCTTAATAATGGTTGGCTGAGCTTCCTCTATCGTGCGGTGGTAATCATCTTTAGCACTTTCCACAATCGCATAAGCTTCCTTAATGGAGTGACGATAAGATTCAAGGCCTTCCGATTGCCCTGCTTGATACCCCTCTTCAAACCCCTCAGCCATCGCTTGCTGTTTCAACCGCTCGATTTCTTCTGTTGCCTGAATACGCTCTTGCTCGATCGCCTCGCGAATAGCTGCGGCCTGCTGCTCCGCTTTTCGAATGATATCCTCTGCCTCGCTCTTCGCTCGCTCTAGTTCACCTTCCACAACGTTCGCTGCATCGCTAGCCTCAGCACTTGACTCGTAATCTGAATTATCTCTAGAATCTGCTGTTCTCGCCGCAACGAATAAGTTACGAACCCCGATTTGTTTTACACGTTGTGCCGTATCATTGTCATTGACTGGCTTAATAATTTTAGACAATAATATCATCTCCTCCGCCTCGTGCGATGATAATTTCACCCGCCTCCTCTAAGCGGCGAATGACTGCAACGATACGCGTTTGTGCTTCTTCCACATCACGCAGGCGGACAGGCCCCATAAATTCCATCTCATCCTTAAAGGTTTCAGCCATACGCTGAGACATGTTGCTAAGGACAATTTCTTTCACTTCATCACTTGCAACTTTAAGCGCTAACTGCAAGTCTTCATTCTCACAATCGCGAATCACACGCTGAATTGAACGATTATCAAGAGTAACAATATCCTCAAAGACAAACATCCGCTTCTTAATTTCTTCTGCAAGCTCAGGATCTTGAATTTCTAACGCATCAAGAATCGTTCGCTCTGTGCTTCGATCAACACTATTTAACACTTCGACTACCGCTTCAATACCGCCCGTCTCAGTGTAATCACTCATCGCAGTCGTCGATAGCTTCTGTTCTAATATCGCCTCAACCTCATTGATGATTTCTGGTGAAGTACTGTCCATTAGCGCGATCCGTTTCGCGACATCTGCTTGAACTTCCTGAGGAAGATCCGATAAAATTTGCCCCGCTTGTTCAGACTCTAAATAAGAAAGGATAAGGGCAATGGTTTGCGGGTGCTCATTTTGAATGAAGTTCAAAATTTGAGACGGATCTGATTCTCTAGCAAAGTCGAATGGCCTCACTTGAAGAGTGGAGGTGAGGCGATTAATAATGTTCATCGCCTCTGTTTCCCCTAATGCTTTTTCGAGAACGCTCTGTGCATAGCTAATCCCGCCTTGTGAGATGTAATCTTGAGCTAGCACGAGCGAATGAAATTGATCAAGAATGCCTTCCTTCATTTCGCTATCTACTTTACGTACATTCGCGATCTCCAGTGTAAGCTGCTCGATCTCCTCTTCGGACAAATGCTTATACACTTGTGCGGAAACTTCTGGCCCGAGCGAGATTAGGAGGATCGCTGCTTTTTGTCTACCTGTTAAACCTTTTTTAGCCATGTGGTACCCCTCCTAATCTTCCGACAACCAAGTTCGTAAAAGTTTCGAGAATTCTTCTGGTCTCTCTTTCGCCATTCGTTCAATTTGCTTTCGTTTTTGTGCTCCAGTCCCTTCCTCTTCTTGTGGTAGGTCAGGGATCTCTTCAGTTAATGCTCCGTCATCGTCCATCAAATCCTCGTCGGAATCTCCTCTTCTTCTCACTAACAGAACAATAAGGAAGATAATCGTAGCCAGAAGGGTTCCTCCAACGACATATACCCATACCGGAACGGATGAACCTGCGCCTGTCTCTAGATCCGCCTTGCCTTCAAACGGCTGGGAGGAGACAAATATCTTTTCATTGAACTCATCATCCGTTAACTCAGCGGCATAGACACCGGAAATGCTCGTTCGGACAACCGTGCCTAAAATTTGCTGAATATCCGCCAATCGATCTGCTGGTAGTTCCTCCATTCCTTCTGGTGGTTCCACCATCACTTGGATGCCTAAGTCGCGAATCTTGTACGGACTTTCAACAATATCGCTTCGGATTCGGTTGACTTCGTAGTTAATACGATCTTCTGTTAATTCATAATCAACTTCGCCCGTTCCATACACTCCTGGGAAGTTCGGGATATCATCACCGACGCCTTCAATGTCTCCCCAAGGAGTCCCTTCTCCACTATAGGTCTCGGTAATGTTTTCTACACTAACGGCGATCCCTTCCATATTCTCTTCATCTACAGGCTCCACTCGTTCTTCTTGACGGTTTTCTTGCGTAAAGTCAATGTCCGTTGTAACCGAAACAAGAACTTTATCACGACCGACTAGGGTGCCGAGCATTTGCTGCAAGTTTCTTGTTAAGTCTCTTTCAATGTCGCGTTGGATGGCTCGCTGTTGTTCATAGACTGATAGGGTTGAACCTGTCGAATGGTGATCATCGTACAGGTAATCCTCAAACATTTGGTTCATGATCACAATATTTTCAATTGGGAGGTTTGGTACGCTTCGAGAAACGAGATGATAAAGTGCTCTTACTTGCGAAGCGTCTAGCTGAAAACCTGGGGCTAGATCAACAACAACGGATGCTGTTGCCTCCTGCTGACTATCGGAAACCCAAAGCGTTTGCTCTGGTAGAGTGATCATAACATTGGCTTGATTGACACCATCCACGCTACGAATTAAATCCGCTAGCTCAGATTCTATCGCTGCCCGTTCCATAAGGGAAAACTCGTTGTCGGTCATGCCAAATCCCATCGAATCACGAAAAGTTGAATAGTTAATCGTTCCACTTTGCGGTAGCCCTTCAGCAGCCAATTCAACCTTTAGTGCATCAACCTGCGTTTCAGGTACGAGGATGGTCGTCCCATCATTTGCAATTTCAGAAGAAATCCCCCGAGCATCTAACGTCTCTTTGATATTTCCAGTTTCTTGCAAAGTTAAATTTGAATATAAAGGAACATAATGGGTTCTTGTGCTGAAAAAAGTTAGGAACGCGAGAAGAATGATGATCAATAACACGGCCCCAACAATAACCATTTGCTGCTTTTTCGTTCGGTTTCTCCAATATTCGGTTACACGATCTCGATAAAGTCTAACTCTCTCGTTCATGAGTCCTCCTACCTACCAACATGACATCAATTCTTTGTTTAATTGAGCGATCTTATTAGGTGATTATACTTGCATTCGCATGATTTCCTGGTAGGCCTCAATGACTTTATTTCGTATTTCCACCGTAGCAGAAAGGGTGATCGATGCCTTTTGTCCTGTAATCATCACATCATGCAAATCTTTAATTTTGCCTTTTGCTAAAAGCTCCGTTTTTTCCGCCGAAACTTTCTGCAGATCATTTACATTATTTATCGCTTGAGACAACGCTTGTTTAAACGTCTCTTGCGCTTCGGCTGGCGTGTGTTTGTTTACGGAAGATGAATTTGCTTGATTTAAAAAGACCGGTGCAGTTACAGTTTGAATTTCAGCCATTCACTATTCCTCCTAACGTCCAATTTCTAAGGCTTTCATCAAGATGTTTTTCGATGCGTTTAACGTAGTAACATTCGCTTCATAGGAACGGGTCGCACTCATTAGATCAACCATTTCCCTCAAAGGATCAACGTTAGGCATTTCAACATAACCTTCTTCATTAGCATCAGGATGGTCAGGCTGGTAAACAAGTTTGAAAGGTGTTTGGTCTTCAACGATCGCTGAGACTTTCACCCCATTTCCGATCTTTGACTCAGAGCGTTTCATCGCTGTATGTAAATGAGCAGAAAATGGAGTTTGTTCATTTGGTTGAACGGCGATCATTTTCCGTCGATATGGCTCCCATTCTCCATTCACCTGTCTAGCTCTTGTTGTTTCTGCATTCGCCATGTTGGCTGAGATGACATCCATGCGGAGCCGTTGTGATGTTAAAGCAGAGCCGCTAATGTTCATTCCGTGAAAGATCGACATAGTGTTATCTACCTCCTCTTATAACCGTCTGCAAACTGTTAAAGTTACCGTTTACTCGTTCAATTAAGGCATTGTAATAAATTTGATTTTTAGCTAGCTCCGTCATCTCAAGATCTACATCGACATTGTTCCCATTATGGTTATACGCCGTTTGCCTTATTGTTTCTACTGGACTTGAACCTTGAGACCTATTAAACGCTATATGCTTCTCATGGGTTCGTTTTGCTTGTAAACGAGTGTTTGATAGAGCTTCATCGAATACTTTTTGAAAGTTTACTTTCTTCGCTTTATAGTTCGGAGTATCTATATTGGCAATGTTTTGTGAGATCGCTCGCTGTTGTAAGGAGGCCCCATATAAGCCTTTTTCAAGTGCGAATAATGTCGAACCAGAGAATAAATTCAATATCGTCACCTTCCTTTTTCACATTTCCACCAATTATACTATATAAAAAGTCCCTATTTCATCGTGCTTTTTAGAAATAATTCGACATAACTCAGGAATTTCAGGAAAGGATTCTACATGAAATTCTAACCAAATTATTAAAAAAAGTCTAATAGTGTTGGGAATGTTTCATTTTTTAATATAAAAGAACTAGTTCAAAATACTTATTAATTAAATGGAACTTTGTAATGAACCTCGTGATTTTATGTATATATCCGAAAACAGTAGGAAGTTTGTAACAATATTCCTCTATTCCATCATATCAAATTCTTAACTCCCGTCAATCGGCATTATTTGACATGATTTTAATATTAAACTTATCAGCAATTGTAAACTTTAGTATTAGAAAAATTTACATGGAACCTTATGAATGATTCTACGATAAAAAATGAAGAAGTATAGTTCTTTCCTATTATAGAAAGCGGTTTCCCCTCTCTTTTCATATAGGTATTTAGATATATTGAATATCTCACATATCGATTTTAGACGATCATAGAGCTGTCTCCTGCAGAAATCTCGTTTGAAGGAAGCGAAGAGAGGAAAACCTGCAAACAAAAGAGGGGCTGTCTCAAAAGCCCTTAAAAAGAAAAGCCTGAAGTGACATTTATAAGTCGCTTCAGGCTTTTTGTCTCCGATGATCGGTTTATCTCTTCCTGAAACAGGCGGATGGTCTTCGCCTGTTTCAGGAAGTTGTGGGCGATTGCGATCAGCCCAAACTCAATGTTCACCTTGTCAAGGCCACGAAGGTGAAAACGACGGAACGACCGATTGCCCTTGATATGACCGAACACGCTTTCGACCTCTGTTTTCCGTTTTCGATAGGTCTTTGCGCCTTCTTCCGTATCAAGGGCTCGTTTCATTTTTGATTTTCCTTCTTCATATACCGGATTATAGTGAATCTGGCGATTGCCTTTCGCTTTTGTACAATCCGTCTTGAATGGACACCCGGTACAGTCTTCACATTCATATATTTTGAAGTCTCGTTCGTATCCGTAGGCATCCGTTCGTTTGCGGTAGTATCGAAAAGTCACTCTCCGGTTATTTGGGCATATATAGGTATCATCATGTTCCAAATACGTCCAGTTCTGTACCTTCCATGGGTCGTTCCGATAGACCCGGCTTTCTTCTTTTCTCATCGTATGATAAGGGATGAGGGCATCCCATTCGTTTTCAGCGATATATAAATAGTTGGGCTCACTTCCATAACCAGCGTCTGCGATTAGCTTCTTTGGAAAGGGAAGTTGGCGTTCTTCAAGCATACGAAGGTGTGGAATCAAACAACGAGTATCTGTTGGGCGTTGATGAATGGAATAACCGACAATGAATTGATTTTCGGTCCCTGCCTGTACATTATATCCGGGTTTCAGTTGACCGTTTTTCATATGATCTTCCTTCATACGCATAAATGTGGCATCTCGATCGGTTTTGGAGAAACTATTTCGATCACCGAATGTCGCTAATTGATTTTCGTATCTTTCTAAGCGTGGCAGATAGTCTGTGTTTAACTTCTTATGTAATTGGCGCCAGTGACGAGCTTCCGCTTTTTTCTCTTTTTTCAGAACCGGATCTTGTTCGTCATGAAGGGCTTGTTCCGCTTGATTCGCCTGTTTTTCCACTTGAGTGACAGCTTCACGTAACTGTTCAGAAGTCACACGCTTGTTTTCCCCTTGATCATTCTCTACCTGCTGGTTATCGGAATCAATCGTCTCTTCAATGTGGGCGAATAATTCTTCGAGCTTGTCCTGTAGCCGCTCCTTATACTTCTGGACGGACTTTTTCCAAACAAACGTATATCGATTGGCATTCGCCTCGATTTTGGTTCCATCGAGAAAGTAGTTGTCCATGGTGATGTAGTTTTGGTCGAGCAGTAACTGAATGAGGGACGTAAACAATGGCTCAATGATGTCTTTCATTCGTTCCGAGCGAAAACGATTAATGGTGCGGAAATCTGGTGTTTGACGAGCGGCCAACCACATCATCGGAAGATGTTCACGCAGGGACTTGGCAATGTCGCGACACGAATATAATTTTTGCGTGTAGGCATACAAAATGATTTTCGTCATCATCTTTGGGTGGTAGGCACTCCGGCCGCCACCTTTATATGGGGCGTAGAAGAGATCTTCATCCACCATTTCCACCATGTCATTCACCACACGCGCCACATGGTCTTCGGGGATGAGATCGCTAAAATCCATTGGAAGGACTAATTGGTCCATGTTATAATGAATGAAAGTAGCTATAGAGTTACTCAAAAGAATCGCCTCCGTTTTCTTATTTTGTTTGTGTGGGTACTTACATTATAACGAACGGGGCGATTTTTTTGTATTCAAAAGGGCTGCCCATAAGTCAATCATTTTGACTTATGGGACAGCCCCTTACGTAAAAGAGGCTGGGACAAAACTAGCCAAATGTTTAGTGCAAAATAAAAGTTAAGAGTATTGCAACCAAAATGTTAGAAGGTTGCACAAATAGAAAAGGCTTGCCAGCCCTCTCAAAATACCCTACCGTTATTGGTGTCTAATCAACTAATGGTGGGAGGATGAAAGGATGCTAGCAATGCCTGAAATCAATCATATCAAAAAGTTAAGGAATATAAAATCCCTATCGATCAATGAAATCTCCAAACGTACTGGTTTTAGTTGGGTAACAGTTAAAAAATATGCGGATGATGATCAATTACCTACAGAAAAGATTCTTGAGAAAAAAGGCATGATGTATGAAGAAAAGTGGGGAGAAATTGTAATTGACTGGCTCGTTGAAGATTATGCCCTCAAAAAGAAATCGAGAAGAAACAATAAAAATATATTTGAAGGGTTACAGAAATTAGGGTTTACCGGTTCTTATCGAACCGTTTGTAACTTCATTAAAGAAGAATGGAAAGAAAAAGTATTAGATGAATCGGATGAATTGAAAGAGGAATATGAAAGGCTAACCCATCCTCCCGCCGAAGCCCAAATAGATTTTGGCATTACCGAGGCAATTGAAGATGGACAAGCAAAGGACATCCATGCACTAGTGATGAGTTTTCCATATAGTAACGCAGGTTTTACCGTTCCTCTGCCTGCAGAAAACCAGGAGTGCTTTTTAGAAGGTCTTAAAATACTCTTTAAACAATCGGGATTCGTTCCAAGGAAACTTCGGTTAGATAACCTTTCAGCAGCAGTAGTAAAGGCAAGGGGGCGTGGGGAAGAAACTGTTTTCAATGAAGAGTTTCTTCGCTTTGCCAGCCATTATGGATTTGAGCCGCAAGCCTGTAATGCAAGAAAAGGAAATGAAAAAGGACATGTCGAAAACAAAGTGGGATATGTACGTTATAACTTTTTCACTCCTTCTCCTGTGATCAAAGATTTAACACACTTACGTGCTTTGTTATTTGACCAGAGTAAAAGGGATCAACAACGCCTCCATTATAAGAAGGATATCTTAATTGCAGATCTGTTTGAAGAGGAAAAGAATTATGGACTAGCTTTACCTGAGTCCGAGTATCCGGTATTTAAGCAATCAATGGTAACCGCTAATAAATATGGTGAAGTAAAGGTTGATGGAGTGCTGGTCCATGTGCCTACAAGTTACCATTACGGTAAACTGCATTTGATTTTATATTGGGATCACTATAAAGTCGTCACCCGCAACGGTGAAGTGCTCTCCAAAGGACCTAGACGGTATATGAATCAAACAAGGGAAATTCCGTGGCAATCCATCTTAAAAAATTGGAAACAGAAGCCACGATCCATTGTATATTCTCGGTATTTCCCCTACCTGCCCGGCAGAATTTCTTATTACTTAAACATTGAATCAATGAAATTAAGAAAAGAACGTGTAGAGTGGTTACTAAGCTTAATTGTAAATCATGATATGCAAGAAATAGACGAACGCTTCTATGAGTTACTACCAGAAGAAAAACAGTTTGATGCGAGTCTGGATGATTCTACGAACCATCCTTATGATGTAAATTGGAGTATTTATGACTCCCTCCAGCCTACCGTTAAGGAGGGTGTATATCATGACTGATGCGATTAGAGAGAAATGTAAATTGCTTCGTTTAGCATATGTAGCCGACATGTACGAGAAGGTTCCTTTCGAGAATCCAGAACAATACTTGATAGATTTACTACAACAAGAAATAGAGTTAAGGGAAATAGCAAAAGGAGAACGCCTAATTAAAAAGGCAAAATTCATGAATGAAAAGGAACTAGATGATTATCGTTGGGGCGAACATATTCATTTCCCAACAAATCTCGACAGAGATGGTCTGGAGTCCCTTTCATTTATCAAGAGAAAAGAGAATGTCATTCTATCCGGAGCGCCAGGAACTGGGAAATCCCATTTGGCAACAGCATTGGGTCGTAAGGCTTGTAGAAACGGATATGAGGTCCGTTTCTACCGGGTAGCTGATTTAATAGACCTTTTGGAAAAGTCCTGGGCAGAAGGCCGATATCAACTATTACGTAACCGATTCAATAAAGTCGATATGATCATTCTTGATGAGATGGGATACGTGCCATTTAGTAAGGATGGAGCTGAGTTATTATTTCAATTGATTTCCGATTGGTATGAACAGAAAAGCCTTATTATTACGTCCAATTTAGAATTTAGTCAGTGGAATAAAATATTTGTGGATGCACGGCTCACCGCTGCCTTGGTGGATCGAGTGATACATCACGCACATATTTTAAGTTTTACTGGCGATAGTTACCGTGTGAAACATGCATTATCGAATCGCTAATTAGAAAGAAAGTAAGGGCTGGCAAAGTTCTAAACTTTTCATTGCATTCTTCTAAACTTTTTGCTTGCAAAATACACCAAAAATAGTAAGTAAAAAGGTTCCAAGCAAATAATAAGTGCTTGGAACCTTTTTTGTGGAGTTTTTCTTATTTCCTGGCCCTATGTCACCGTTCGTGGCCGTGTACTTTCTCAAGTTCACGGCCATAAATGCAAACCCCAATTCATTTTTCACTTTATCTTTGCCTCTGACGGACATTCGAGTGAAACCCAAATTAGCCTTCAGAAAACCGAACACTGGTTCTACTTCAACTTTTCGTTTCCTGTAAATTTCACCAGTTTTCTCGTCTGAAAGCTTCATACGTATATTTTCTTTTTGAGATTCCCACTTTTCATTAATGTAGACTTTTCGATTGTTGCCTTCTTTTGCTTTCGTGCACAGTTCGCGGAATGGACAGCCTGAACAATCTTCACATTCGTACACTTTAAATTCCCGTGTGAATCCGTACCTGTCTGTTCGTTTGGACTGATGGCTAAACCATACTTTTTGACCATTTGGACATCGGAAAGCGTCCTCTTCCTCATTATAATCCCAATTGTCTACATGAAAAGCATTGTCTTTGTGTTTCCTTTTCTTTTCCTTTCGATACTGATTGTATGTAATAAGTGGCGTTCGATTTCGATTCTCAATGATTTCTTCATAGTTCTGTTCGCTTCCGTATCCTGCATCTGCAACGATATATTCTGGTAATTCGAAGAAATCTTCTATCGTTTGAAGAAATGGAATCAAGGTGCGTGTATCTGTTGGATTTGGAAAAACATCGTAAGCGAGTGCGTATTGACCTTCTGTCGCAAGTTGTACATTATAACCAGCTTTCAATTGACCGTTCTTCATGTAATCGTCCTTCATCCGCATAAACGTCGCATCAGGATCAGTTTTTGAATAGCTATTGCGTTCGCCGAAAGTCTCCATATCTTTTTGATACTTTTGTTTACGAGCAATGAAATCCATGAACTGCTTACGAGCTTGTTTTGGTGCTTTACGTTCAGCGCGAATGTTCTTCCGTTCACTGCCGACCTCACAAGCTTCAATTTTTTTATCATATTCGCTGACTGTTTCGTCTAACTTTTTGACCACTTCTTCCATTTCTTTAACGGTTAGTTCTTCTTTACTTTCTCGTTCTATCGCTGGGATAATTTCCTTTTCCAATAATTCATCATACAGTTGGTTGGACTTTTCTATTAATTTTTCACTATATTGTTCGACGGATTTTCTCCATACAAAGGTAAATTTGTTTGCGTTCGCTTCAATCTTCGTACCATCAATAAAAATTGCTTCTTCTTCAATCAACTCCTTTTCCACGAGTTGATTACGGAATTGGACAAAACATTCGCGCAGTAATTTTTCAATAAGTGGATTGGAACGGAAACGATTAATCGTCCGATAGCTCGGCTCATTTCCTTGGGCTAACCACATCATCCGAATACTGTCTTGGAGCAACGCTTCTATCTTACGACCAGAAAACACAGATTGTGTATACCCACACAAAATAACTTTTAACATCATACGAGGATGATAGGCAGGACGTCCAGTTTGGCGTAAGAAATCTTTGAATGCTTCCTCTGGTATGCTCTCTACAAGGTCATTAATCGCAAAAGCAATATCATTTTCTTGTAATTTTATTTCTAAATCTAGCGGCAAAACAATTTGATTCATGGTATACTGTTTAAACATAAGGACACCTCCAAAAATTATTGTTTAGTCACTTTAATTTTATCAAAAGGTGTCCTTTTGGTTTACACAAAATACGAATAAAAAGGCGTGAAGCCTACACTTTTTAGTGTAAGCTCCTACGCCTTATTTTTTTATTTCCTGGGGTTTTGTCCCAGCCCCTTTTTTACAAAAGTTTTAGCTAGCTTTAATTTTCTCTAACTCAACTAAAAATTTATCATTCAACACTTTAATGTAGGTCCCTTTCATCCCTAGTGAGCGCGATTCAATAACACCAGCGCTCTCAAGCTTTCTCAAGGCGTTAACAATCACTGAACGTGTAATACCGACACGGTCTGCAATTTTACTAGCGACAAGTAAGCCTTCCTTACCATCCAGCTCTTCAAAAATGTGCTCAACCGCTTCGAGCTCACTATAGGATAATGAGCTAATCGCCATTTGCACAACTGCTTTGCTTCGTGCTTCCTCTTCAATCTCTTGCGTCTTCTCATGAAGAATTTCCATTCCTACAACCGTTGCACCGTATTCTGCAAGGATGAGGTCATCATCGTTAAACGAATCGTTGAGACGTGCCAAAATCAAAGTTCCGAGGCGTTGTCCTCCCCCTGAAATAGGAACGATCGTCGTCAATCCTGTTTTAAATAATTCTTTATTTTCAACTGGGAAAGCCGTGAATTCGCTATTAATATCTAGGTTAGCAGATGTTTCTTCAACCTTGAATAGGCCTGT
Source organism: Halalkalibacterium halodurans (assembly GCF_004376175.1). GTDB lineage: Bacteria > Bacillota > Bacilli > Bacillales > Bacillaceae_D > Halalkalibacterium > Halalkalibacterium halodurans. The sequence continues at coordinate 92,480 of NZ_SNUY01000006.1, forward strand.
CGTATATTCTTCTGGGAATTGACGGTCCTCAAGCATCTTTTTCATTCGCTCGTTTTCAATCTCTTGCTTTATCGCAAAGCCTAGTAGCTTTCCCCGACGGCTTACAACAAAAATATTTGCACTAATAACATCGCGCAACGTTTCAGCCATTTCGCGGAAGTTTACGTGTTGAACCCCAGATTTTTGTAACATGTCATTAATTTTACGCATTCTTGATAATAAACTCATTTCCATTTGTTAATCTCCTCCTAGTTATTACATCGTCATAAAATGTATTGACTTAAATCTCGATTTTTTGCAATGGCCGCTAGCTTCTCTGTTACATACTCTGGTGTGATGACTATTTCCTCTAAATTTACATCCGGTGCTTCAAATGACAAATCTTCAAGCAACCGTTCAAGAAGCGTGTGCAGTCGTCTCGCTCCGATATTTTCTGTCTCCTGATTTACTTCTGTTGCAATCGTCGCAATCTTATGAACAGCTTCGTCAGTAAACACGATTTTTATACCTTCTGTTTCCAATAGAGCAGCATATTGCTTCAATAACGCATTGTCAGGTTCAACTAAAATACGGACAAAATCATCCACCGTTAAATTACTCAACTCCACACGAATCGGGAATCGCCCTTGCAGCTCTGGAATGAGGTCGGAAGGTTTGGCTACATGGAAAGCGCCGGCTCCAATAAACAGCATGTGATCGGTTGATACCGGTCCGTACTTCGTTACAACCGTGGAACCTTCAACGATTGGCAAAATATCACGCTGCACTCCTTCACGGGACACATCGGCACTCTGTTGTCCTTTTCCAGCAATTTTGTCGATTTCGTCTATAAACACAATTCCCAATTGTTCCGCTTTTGAAACAGCTTCTTGGGTCACTTCATCCATGTCAATCAACTTCTGTGCCTCTTCTTCTGTCAGCACCCTCCGTGCTTCGCGTACAGTGAGTTTACGTTTTTTCCGTTTTTTCGGCATCATATTCCCTAACATTTCTTGCATATTCATCCCCATTTGTTCCATTCCAGAACCTTGGAGCATATCAAAAAATTGCGGTGTCTGTTCTTCCACTTCAACCGTCACATAGTGGTCTTCCAGTTCACCAAGTGCAAGTTGATGACTCATTCGTCGTCGCCGCTCCGTCAATGTGTCTTGCTCCGCCGACGTTTCCTGATGGTCCGTATTTTCTTGCTGCTGACCAAAGAGCATCTCTAGAGGATTTTTATATGCTTGTGTTTTTTTCTTTGCTGGTACGAGCAGCTCAACAATCCGCTGGTTGGCTTGTTCTTCCGCCTGCTTTTTAACATCCTTCATCTTTTCTTCTTTTACGAGGCGAACTGAGGTTTCTACAAGATCACGAATCATCGATTCCACATCTCTACCCACATAGCCAACTTCTGTAAACTTTGTCGCTTCTACTTTGACAAATGGTGCACCTACAAGCTTCGCTAACCTTCTTGCAATCTCTGTTTTCCCAACTCCTGTTGGACCAATCATTAATATGTTCTTTGGTGTAATTTCGTCCCGGAGTTTATCTTCTAGTTGGAAGCGTCGATAACGGTTTCGCAGCGCAATCGCGACAGATCGCTTCGCACCTTCTTGACCTACGATATACTGATCGAGCCGTTCAACAATTTGTCTTGGTGTAAGAACGCTTTTCAATTTCATCACCCTCCAAACATCTTCTTTCCAAGCCATGGCGTTAGGTTTACAGTTCTTCCACAATCAATTGATCATTCGTATAAACGCAAATGTCTCCAGCTGTCTCAAGAGCTGCTTGGGCGATTTCTCTAGCTGATAATTGCGGAGCCTTTTTCTTCAGGGCGCGGCCGGCCGCTAACGCATAATTCCCTCCAGAGCCGATCGCTAAAATACCGTCATCTGGCTCGATCACTTCTCCCGTTCCTGAGACGAGTAACAAATGCTCTTCGTTCATGACGATAAGCATTGCCTCCAACCGACGAAGAACTTTATCGCTACGCCATTCTTTTGCGACCTCAACAGCAGATCGCTGTAAGTTGCCATTGAATTCTTCTAGCTTCGCTTCAAATTTTTCAAACAATGTGAACGCGTCGGCAACAGAACCTGCAAAACCAGCTAACACTTTGCCATGATAGATTTTACGTACTTTCCTTGCTGTATGTTTCATAACCACGGCATTTCCAAATGTGACTTGGCCATCGCCTGCCATCGCACATTTCCCATTATGATGGATGGCAAAAATAGTCGTTGCATGGAATGTCATTTCCATTCGTTAAGCCTCCTTACGAAATAAATTACGGCTTTCATGTACTCTACCTATTTTATGCGCGTGGGTGATGAGTTCGATATACGTCCCTTAATCGATCCTTCGTTACATGTGTATACACTTGTGTCGTTGATAAGTTCTCGTGGCCAAGCAAATCTTGAACGACGCGAAGGTCAGCCCCATTGTTCAACAAATGAGTGGCGAACGAATGGCGCAAAGAATGCGGGCTTACGCGAGTAGAGAGAGCCGCCTGGTCAAGAGCCTGGTGCAAAATTTTTCGCACTCCTCGTTCTGTAAGGGGACCGCCCCGGTAATTTAGGAATAAATCGCCGGGAAGATCTACACTTTTACTTTTTTTTAGCAGCTTTTCTCTCCCATTTTCTATGTACTCTTGGATGGCGTCACACGCAAATGAGCCGATTGGAACGTAGCGCTCTTTTCGTCCTTTCCCAAAAACAAAGACGGTACCTAGGGAAAGGTCTACATCTTGAAGCTTCAGTCCACAACATTCACTTACACGCAAGCCCGAAGCATAAATTGTTTCAAACAAGGCTCGGTTTCGTAATTGCAATGGTGAGTCTCCGTTTAGTGCATCAAGTAACTGCTCCATTTCCTCTTCATAAAGAAAGGAGGGAAGTTTTTTCACCCCTTTTGGCGTATGGGCTAGCAAAAATGGGTTTTCCATCACCCATTTTTCCCGGACGAGAAATTGATAAAAGCTTCTTAACGTGGAAAGTTTTCGTGAAACGGTGGATCTCGCATATTCCTGTTCATAAAGAACGGTTAAATAGTGGCGTACAAATGCATAAGAAACAGCAGCAAACGATGGGATTGACTGCTGCTCCATAAAGTCACGAAAATGCCTTAAATCTAACTCATAATTTATGATCGTATGAGGAGAATGATTTTTTTCCATTTTCAAATAAAGAAGAAAAGCCGAGACCCATTGATCGTTTCGAATTTCCACCATTGACCACCTCTTTTAAAGCTTTTAAATTCTAACATATGTTTCGTCAGGGGGCAATACTATTTACATTTTTTTCACAAAATTCTGAATTGATTCTAGTGCCCGCCCAGCTAACGTTTCATAGCGTATTTTTTTATCCTTGATCCGGGTATCAAGAGGTGGTAGTAAGCCAAAGTTGGCATTCATAGGCTGGAAATTTTTCGAATTGGCTGTTGTAATGTAATTCGCCATGCTTCCTAGCATCGTCGTATCTGGGAATACAACGAGCTCTTTGCCTTGGACGAGACGTGCCGCATTGAGACCTGCGACAAGACCGGCTGCCGCGGATTCCACGTACCCTTCAACCCCTGTAATCTGTCCAGCAAAGAAAAGATCTTTCCGCTTCTTGTATTGATAGGTTGGCTTTAATAAGTTAGGTGAATTAATAAACGTATTGCGATGCATGACACCGTAGCGGACGATCTCTGCGTTTTCTAACCCTGGAATTAATTGAATCACTTCTTTTTGCGGCCCCCACTTTAAATGGGTTTGGAAGCCGACAATATTATACAGTGTCCCCGACTGGTTGTCTTGTCGTAATTGCACGACTGCGTACGGGCGCTTACCTGTTTTTGGGTCCTCTAAACCGACTGGCTTCATCGGTCCGAATAGAAGCGTCTTTTTCCCTCGTTTGGCCATAACTTCAACAGGCATACAGCCTTCAAAGAAAACTTCCTTTTCGAACTCTTTTAAAGGGACCGTCTCTGCAGAGGTGAGAGCCTCATAAAACCGATCAAACTCCTCCTCTGTCATCGGACAATTTAAATAGGCTGCTTCTCCTTTATCATAACGCGACTTGAGGTAGACTTTGTCCATATTAATTGAATCGGTTTCAATTATAGGAGCGGCTGCGTCGTAAAAGTATAAGTATTCTTCACCGGTTAATTGTTTTAGCTGCTCGGATAATGCTTTTGACGTTAACGGGCCTGTCGCTATGACCGTTGGTCCATCAGGGATCTTTTGAATTTCCTCGGTAAAAACCGTTACATTCGGGTGCTCTCGTACCGCTTCGGTAACCGCTTGCGCAAATTCATGACGATCCACAGCTAGAGCTCCCCCTGCTGGAACCGAGCAACGGTCAGCTGAACGGATAATAACCGAATTCAAACGCCGCATCTCTTCTTTCAACACACCAACTGCATTCGTCAAACTATTTCCACGCAGCGAATTGCTGCAGACAAGCTCTGCAAATTTATCCGTATGATGGGCAGGTGTTTGCTTCACTGGACGCATCTCGTATAGGTAGACAGCGATTCCCCGCTCAGCGATTTGCCATGCAGCTTCACTTCCAGCCAACCCTGCTCCGATAACATTAATATGTGGCGTAGACATAATGACCTCCTTTTGCCTCTCTTCGTCAAAATACAAATGTTCATTTAATGTTTACAAACTTGCAAAAAGCCCAACCACTTTACGTGTCAGGCTTTCTTCCAGTACTTAAGATAACCAAAACAAATCATAATACGTTTAAGCTACCATTGCAACTCATAGGTGGTTTTTGACACAAAGTTGCTTAATTTGCTTCCTCTTTGTAATCACAGGAAGAACATTGAACTTGAACTTGTTTTTTCGTCCGTTTTTCTACAAGATAGCTTGAACACTTCGGACATGAACGGGCGATCGGTTTATCCCACGAGACGAAATCGCACTCAGGGTATTGATTACAACCATAAAACACCCGACGTTTTTTACTTTTCCGCTCAACAATTTCTCCTTTTTCACACTTTGGACATTTCACACCAATTTCTTTCACGATTGGCTTTGTGTTTCGACAGTCCGGGAAGTTGGAACAGGCCATAAATTTGCCGTAACGCCCCATTTTGTACACCATTTCATGGCCGCACTTTTCACACATTTCTCCCGTCGGTTCATCTTTAATTTCGACTTCTTTCATTTCTTCTTCTGCGACTTTTAACCGTTCTTCAAACCCTTTATAGAAATCGTCGATGATCTTAATCCATTGCTGCTTACCTTCCTCGATTGAGTCGAGGTCATCTTCCATCTTGGCCGTAAATTCAACATCAAGAATTTCAGGAAAAAACTCTGTCATGAGCTCAAGGACAATTTCACCGAGCTCGGTTGGAACAAACCTCCGCTCATCAAGGGCCACATAGCCGCGTTTTTGAATCGTATCAAGCGTCGGTGCATAGGTGGATGGGCGGCCGATACCAAGCTCCTCCATTGTCTTCACAAGTCGAGCCTCCGTATATCGAGGAGGCGGCTGTGTAAAGTGTTGGCTCGGTTCGATCTCTTCTTTCGTCACCGTTTGCCCTTCTTGTAAGTTCGGGAGAAGACGATCTTCTTCCTTCTTCCCTTCGTCATTTCCTTCGATGTAGACTTTCATAAATCCAGGAAATTTCACCTTTGAACCTGTTGCTCGAAACAAGACGCCTTCATTGGAAAGATCGACGGTCATCGTGTCCATAATCGCAGGAGCCATTTGACTAGCGACAAGCCGCTCCCAAATTAATTTATAGAGACGTAGCTGATCGCGAGATAGGTACTCCTTCAACGATTTAGGATCTCGCTCGACTGAGGTTGGCCTGATCGCTTCATGGGCATCTTGGGATTTTTTGTCTTTCTTTACTGCCTTCGTCCCATTTTGCGCATATTCTTTTCCAAATTTTGATTCAATGTATTCTTTTGTTTCCGCTTTCGCTGTATCGGAAATACGAGTAGAATCTGTACGCATGTATGTAATGAGACCTACCGTACCTTCTTTTCCTAAGTCAATACCTTCATACAGTTGTTGTGCGAGCATCATTGTTTTCTTCGCGCGGAAGTTTAATTTCCGAGCGGCTTCCTGCTGCAGTGAAGACGTGGTGAACGGGCTGACCGGATTTCGCTTTCGTTCCTTTTTCTGTACGGAATCGACGTGAAACTGATCGCCTTTTAACTTTGCCAATACGTTATTCACGTCATCTTCTGATTTAAGCTCTACCTTTTTACCGTTCGTTCCATAGAACTTTGCTTCAAAAGGCTCTCCGTCCAAGGCGAATGTCCCTTGTATGCTCCAATATTCTTCAGGTTCAAACGCTTGAATTTCTTTCTCCCGATCAATAATCATCTTAACGGCGACGGATTGAACACGTCCAGCGCTTAACCCTTTTTTTACTTTTTTCCATAATAAAGGGCTAATGTTATACCCAACGAGACGATCCAAAACCCGTCTTGCCTGCTGGGCGTCAACTAAGTCCATATTGATCGGCCTCGGGCTTTTAAAAGCATCTTTTATCGCTTGTTTCGTAATTTCATTAAATACTACACGGCATTCAGACGTTTCATCAATGTCTAAGCTATGAGCTAAATGCCAAGCAATCGCTTCACCTTCACGATCCGGGTCGGCTGCTAAATAGACGCGTTTCACCTTCTTGGCGGCGCTTTTTAACTCTTTTAATACTGGTCCCTTTCCGCGGATCGTTATATACCTCGGACTATACTCGTCCTCTATATCAACGCCCATTTGACTTTTCGGTAAGTCACGAACATGACCCATGGACGCCTTTACCGTATATTTTTTTCCCAAGTACTTTCCAATCGTTTTCGCTTTAGCGGGAGATTCCACGATTACTAAATAGTCTGCCACAAAAATCCTCCCCCTTTCACAGAAATGAATCTTCCCTATTATGAAGCAGAGTTTCTCCTTTTGTCAAACAGAAGTTAGAAAAACTTGTCACTGTCACAAGATTGTTGAAATCCACAAAGTTCTTCTATTATATCGTCCGCTCGTTGAATTAATTTTGCCCCTTGTTGAATTAACTGATTCGTCCCAGCTGCTTTCTGATTGGTGATCGCTCCCGGCACAGCAAAAACATCACGTCCTTGTTCTAGGGCTTGGTCAGCCGTGATAAGCGAGCCGCTTTTTTCTTTTGCTTCAATGACGACCGTCCCAGCACATAATCCGCTTATGATTCGGTTCCGTTCAGGAAACTGCCACGGCCTCGGCTTTACATAAGGTGGATATTCGCTAATCATCAGTTGGCTGACCATTTCGTGTTCAGCAAATGGGCGATGAGCAGCAGGATAAAGATTGTCGTGCCCATGGGCGAGAACGGCGATCGTCTGCCCCCCATTTTTCACAGTTAATTGATGGGCATGTATATCCACCCCTGCGGCAAATCCACTCACGATTACCCAACCGTCCTGTAGGAGTGGAGGAATAAGAAGCTCCAAGCTTTTTAACCCAGTCGTTGAAGGTTTTCTCGTTCCTACAATCGCCAATCGCTTTTCTGAATAAAGTGTATTCATTCTCCCTCTGCAAAACAACACAAACGGTGGGTCATAAATCTCTTTTAACAGGTTTGGGTACCCTTTGTCAAAGATCGTAACCGGAACGATTTGCTTTTTCTTATAATATTCGGACCAGAAATCTGTTGAAACCCGTCGTAAATGCTCGTAGAGATGTCGTGCTTTTTTTGTCGAAAGTCCATAGGTTTCGGATAATTGTACGTGGGATTGCTTAAAAATTACAGTCAATGTTTCATCAAAATGGAGAATTTTTTTAAGTAGGGCGCGTGACATGGATGGTAGACTTGCAAGGTGAGTTAACCGTTTGGCTCGTGAGGACAAAAAGCCACATCCTTTCTTCCTGTTAGGCGGAGGTAACAAAGGGGAAAAAGCCCCCATCAAGGGAGCTTTTTATGTGAAGATTATACTTGATGTGTCGTGCACTTTTCTAAAAGCCCTTGCTCTTTAAGAACGGAAATAAGCGTTTCTCCCATAACGGAAGGCGTTTCCGCTACTTTTACGCCGCAGCTTTCGAGCGTTTTAATTTTTTCAGCGGCCGTTCCTTTTCCGCCAGAGATGATCGCACCAGCATGACCCATGCGCTTTCCTGGAGGTGCTGTTTGACCACCAATAAATCCGACAACTGGCTTTGTCATATTGGCTTTGATCCACTCTGCCGCTTCTTCTTCCGCCGTACCACCAATTTCACCGATCATGATAACTGCGTATGTGTCAGGGTCTTCATTAAATAACTTTAGGACATCAATGAAGTTTGTGCCATTTACTGGATCTCCGCCGATACCGACAGCCGTTGACTGTCCAATGCCGGCTGTTGAAAGCTGATGGACCGCTTCGTACGTTAATGTTCCGGAGCGGGACACAACGCCAACGTGGCCTTTTTTATGAATATAGCCAGGCATGATCCCAATTTTGCACTCTTCCGGCGTGATCACACCCGGGCAGTTTGGCCCAACTAAACGGGTCTTTTTCCCTTCCATATAACGCTTAACCTTTACCATGTCCATCACAGGAATTCCCTCTGTAATACAAATGGCAAGGTCGAGCTCAGCATCGACAGCTTCCATGATTGCATCTGCAGCAAATGCTGGCGGTACATAAATAACAGAAGCGTTTGCACCTGTCGCTTCAACCGCTTGACTCACCGTATCAAATACCGGGATGCCTTCTACTTCTGTTCCGCCTTTTCCAGGTGTTACACCACCGACAATGTTTGTTCCATATTCAACTGCTTGCTTTGTATGGAACAAACCTGTTGCACCAGTAATCCCTTGTACGATGACTTTTGTATCCTTGTTAATTAAGATACTCATTCTCCACGTCCCGCCTTTCTAATCCTATCATTCTATTTCACGAGAGAAACAATTTTTTGTGCACCGTCTGCCATTGAATCGGCTGCTGTAATGTTTAATCCAGACTCTTCAAGCTTTTTCTTACCTAAATCAACGTTTGTTCCTTCAAGGCGAACGACAAGAGGGATGCTTAATCCTACTTCCTTCGTCGCTTGAATAACCCCTTCTGCGATGACATCACATTTCATGATACCACCGAAAATGTTAACAAAGATTCCTTTAACACTTTCATCAGAAAGAATGATCTTGAACGCTTCTGTAACTTTCTCTGCCGTCGCACCGCCTCCAACATCGAGGAAGTTCGCCGGTTCACCGTTGTAATGTTTAATAATATCCATTGTTGCCATGGCTAAACCTGCACCGTTTACCATGCAGCCGATATTTCCATCTAAAGAAATGTAGCTCAAATCATATTTTGACGCTTCGATTTCCTTTGGATCCTCTTCGTCTAAATCACGGAATTCGAGGATAGCCTTTTGACGATAAAGAGCATTCGAATCAAAGTTTAGCTTCGCATCAAGGGCCATGACCTTTCCATCACCTGTTGTGACGAGCGGATTGATCTCGGCAATAGAGCAATCTTTTTCAACAAATACTTTGTACAATCCGAGCATGAACTTCACTGCTTGTCCAACGAGCTCTTTCGGAATGTTGATGTTGAACGCCAATCTGCGCGCTTGGAAGCCTTGTAAGCCGACCACTGGATCGATGATTTCTTTAAAGATTTTTTCAGGTGTTTTTTCTGCCACTTCCTCGATTTCAGTACCACCTTCTTCAGATGCCATCATGACAACGCGAGAAGTGGCTCTGTCGAGGACAAGGCCAACATAGTACTCTTTCTGGATGTCGCACCCTTCTTCGATAAGTAAGCGCTTAACTTCTTTACCTTCAGGACCTGTTTGATGAGTAACTAACGTTTTTCCTAAAATCTCGTCAGCATATGTACGAACCTCATCAAGATTTTTCGCCACCTTGACGCCGCCTGCTTTTCCTCGACCCCCTGCGTGAATTTGCGCTTTTACCACACAAACATTAGAGCCGAGCTCTTTTGCTGCTTCAACCGCTTCGTCAACAGAAAAGGCAACTTTTCCGTTCGGAACCGCTACACCGTACTGACGAAGGAGCTCTTTCCCTTGGTACTCATGGATATTCATTCTCTCTCCATCCTCCTGTCAAATGCAAGATTTTACATACTGCTATTGCCGTATGCTTATGGAATTCATCAGTGACATCATGCATGATTTGAGGCACTTCGCATGATCCTTTTTCATTTTAGCACTTTTTCAAATATTTTGGGAGGGGTTCTTCAATTCTTTCCCGCAAATCCGGCAGTAAACGACAGTAGGTGGGAAATCAACCTGAATTATTCATAAAAAATCTTTGATAACCAAATAATGCTTATCTATCAAGGTATTGAGCTAAATGGTCCATGCATCAAATAAATGAAAAAAGAATCCATTTCTGATATGGTTAAAGCAACTA
>NZ_SNUY01000060.1 GCF_004376175.1 Halalkalibacterium halodurans
TCGTTGCTTTAACCATATCAGAAATGGATTCTTTTTTCATTTATTTGATGCATGGACCATTTAGCTCAATACCTTGATAGATAAGCATTATTTGGGCATTAAAGGTTTTTTATGAATAATTCAGGTTAGGTTCTATTTTAGAGCGCGGAGCTGGAAATGCAAGTAGTGTCTACTTTCCAGATATGGTGTTGAACTCAACAGCAGGAAAGCTTGCCAAGAAGTTTGGTATTAAAGGTTTTAGCTCTTCTCATAGCTCAGGTGGTATAGATGGACTACAAGCGATCCTATATGGGATGACTAGCATTCTTGATGGGAAGCAATCAACCGTGCTAGTAGGAGCTGGAGATGAGCGGTCTGGATTATCTGATGAGATTGATCGAGCAATGAACTTACAGAATAGTTCTTATGAGATCGGTGAAGGAAGTACTTTTCTCTTGTTAGCAGATACAAAAGTTGCTGAAGAGAAAGGTCTAGATCCGATTGCTACAATCGAAGGCTTCGGTCAAGCGTTTTCTGGCCAAAATGATATGGATCAAACGATTAAACATGCTGTGGAGCAATGTTTGCAAAATGCAAACCTTTCTGAGGATGAGATCGATTTCATCTTTTACCATAACAACAATGTGACAGACATCGATGCGTTTCTTCAATTAAAGGAACGCCTAGGGCATATCCCTGTTTATACATTGAACCATCTTTGCGGTTATATGGAATCAAATGGATCGCTTTTTCACGCACAAGTGGCACTAGAGCTGCTTGCTTTACCAAAAGAAGAACAACAGTCTATGATTCATGCTTTTGGTTGGCCGAAAAACGATCTGAGAACAGGGCTTATTATCACTACATCGATTAACGGGAATTCTATGGCCATGGCCATTAGAAAATAAAAAATGGAGGGAATGTAGAATGAAATCTATTAGCGAAATTAAAGAAATTATTAAGGTGAATATTTTGATTGAGAGATTGGAGCTGGAGGACATTGAGGCAGATGAAATTGAGGATGAAGAGCCATTGTTTGGAGATGGGCTAGGACTTGATTCAGTTGAGGCCCTTGATGTTGTCGCAGGTGTTGAAGCTGAATTTGGCGTGAAAGTAGAAGGATTGGAAGAGGAGGATGTTCGTAAGCATTTCTACTCTGTTGCTACTCTTTCATCCTTTATCGAAGAGCAATTGAAGGAAAAAGTAGGGAACTAAATGGAATCATCGGAGTGTGGCTTTGCCCATACTCCGGTCTTTTAAGCAAAGGGGGCTCACCATGTTATTACGTGATAAAGTAGCCATTGTAACAGGTGCTACAAGGGGAATCGGAAAAGAGATTGTAAAAACGTTTGTTGAACAGGGAGCTTTTGTCTATGGCATCTACGCGTCTAATCATGAAGCTGCAAGGGAAATCGAAAAAACCCTTAACCAAGGGGAAAAATGCGTTTCTTATCCTTTCCTCAGATGAACGTCAGCGTGCGGAACGCATGAAATCATCCGTTTACGCAGAGCGTTTCAAACTGATTAGGGGCTATTTACGTTTCTTACTTTCAACCGTGCTCGCGCTTCCACCAAATCAAATTCACTTTACTTATGGGAAGTACGGAAAACCCATAGTCGAAAATAACGACTATTTCTTTAACGTTTCCCATGCTAAAGATTACTTTTTGATCGGTTTGCATGAAACGGCAGTCCTTGGCGTTGATATTGAATGTCCACGCCCTTTTCCACCCAAAGTGCACCCGTTCTTTTTCCATCAAGATGAGATCAACTTATTAGCTTCAGTGGATCCCGATCAGAAGATGAGACTATGGCTGTCATTATGGACGAGAAAGGAAGCGCTAGGGAAAGCAGTAGGGGAAGGATTGAGCAGCAACATAGGAAAGCAATCCGTTCTGTCCGATACAATTCACTATAACGGTCGTGAATATGTTCTTTTGACCCAACACGACCCTAGTTACGTGAAAACCATCTGCCTTGAAGGGAAGAGTGTGCAATAAGTTAAAATTCCACTTACACTTGAATACAGTAGCGACCTCCTCCTGTTTTACTTGTTTTACGTTTGATAATGACGTAAAGTACCGAAAAAGGGAAAATGGCAAAAAAGACATTCGGTTATCGCAACAGAACCGAATGTCTTTTCCGTTGTTAATGATGGGAATCATCCCCATGATCTTGATCGTGACTCTCTCTCTGGTTGTGTAAAATGTTCCAACGTTCCGAGCTGTTCCCCTGTGTAAGGATCGAGGAATACCGTGAGTGGCCCGTTGACCGTTGAGAGTGTCACTTCACTTGAACGGGTAGAGCTCTCTCCTGGGCGATACGCTGTAATGACCGAATCAGGGTACTGTTCATGAACCATTTCTAATTGTTCATCTGGAGACAGGCGATCTCCGGTTGGCGTCACTTCGTTATACTGTTGATAGAGTGTTTGTTCGATTTGTGGTTTAAATAAATAGATTCCCCCGGTTACACCAAAATGATCAAAAACGGGGCAACAATCACCCCAGCATAAAAGTGCCACCGCCAAATAACTTGATAGAGTGATGGCTTCGTTTCATTCATTTGTTTGTTCGAATCTCCGCTCGTTGATTTTGCTACATCCATGTCTTCTTAACTCCTTTGTCTGTTTCATGAACCAACGTTGAGTGTTACATAAAAATGTGAGGAAAACGTGAAGTCGTAAAAATATTTAAACAATGTTCACGGACACTTTCATTATCAATAAAGAATGATGTTTTCAGCGATAAGTGTGAGGTTGGCTGAGCAAACGTTACATGGAAATCAAATACATACCCCAGATTCCGCTTTCACCGTAAGGCCGTTTTGTCTATAATAAAAAGGATGACTTCAAATCATAAACACTTCCACAAAAGGTGACGGACATGACAACGATTTTAGATATTGCTAAATTAGCAGGTGTAGCCAAAAGTACCGTATCTCGTTATTTAAATGGCGGCTCTGTCAGCGAACCAACAAGGCAAAAAATTGAACGAGTGATCAAGGAAACAGGGTATATCCCGAATGCTTTTGCCCAAAGCTTAAAAGCGAAGCAAACGAATTTTATCGGAACGGTTGTCCCTCGATTAGATTCCTTTGCTGCTTCAAGAACGGTCATGGGAATTGATGATGAGTTAAAATCGTTAGGTTATCAAATGCTCATGTCCAATACGGATCAAAGCGTAGAGCGAGAAATCGAGACGATCTATAACTTAGCGAATCAAAAAATTGCTGGGGTTATTTTGCTTGCCACTGTCATTACGAAAGAGCATCTCAATGCCTTTCGAGAAGTAGGCATTCCGACGTTACTCGTCGGTCAAGAGCATACTGAGGTTCCGTGTTTGATCCATGATGACTTTAAAGCAGGTTATGAAATGGGGAAGCATGTGCTCAGCAAGGGGCATAAGCGGATCGCGTATTTAGGTGTCGGGGAACACGACATTGCGGTAGGAGTTAAACGTAAAGAAGGGTTCAAGCAAGCGATGGCCGAGCATGGTCCGTGCGAGGTGGCGTATTTCGAAACAAGCTTTAGCATGCAAGATTCGTTTCGCGTGTCACCGAAAATGATCGAAACCTATCGACCGTCAGCTCTCGTCTGTGCAACAGATAATATTGCGTTGGGGGCGCTAAAAGGGGCCTATTCGATTGGAATGAACGTACCGAAAGATCTGTCGATTACGGGATTTGGCGGCTATGAGGTCACCGGGATTATCCATCCAAGCCTCACGACAGTGAATTTTCACTTTAAAGCTGCAGGAAAAATGGCGGCGAGAAAAATGATCAAATTAATGAACGGAGAAGAGGTAAACCATCTTACACGTATGGATGTGGAATTAATTGAACGAGAAAGCGTTGACAATGTGTAAAAGCATGAGATATAATGAGGTCGAAACCGGTTCCAAAGGACTATTAATTAGAATGGAACCGGTTCCTAAAGACTAGGCTAAGATTTTTATTTTTGTTTTTGTTTTCTTGTGGAACCGGTTCCTAAAAAAGATTATGATAAAGGAGAGGCAAACAATGAATCATCAAGAAGTGGTTAAACAGCTTATCCCATTGTTAGGTGGAAGAGAGAACATTGTCAGTGGGACTCATTGTGCTACTCGTCTTCGCATCGTGTTAAAAGACGATCAGCTGGCGCAAACGAAAGAGATTGAACAACTTGACGGAGTAAAAGGGGCGTTCTTAAGCTCAGGACAATATCAAATCATTTTTGGTACAGGTGTTGTGAATAAAGTATACGCAGCTTTCGCTGAGGAAACAGGGTTAAAGGAAGGGAATCAAGAGGATCATCAAGAAGCTGTTAAGAAAAAAATGAACCCAATTGCGCGTTTTGCGAAAACGCTATCAAACATCTTTGTTCCAATTATTCCTGCGATTGTTGCAAGCGGTTTATTAATGGGTCTCCTTGGAATGATGAGAACGTTTGAATGGGTAGCTCCAGATCACGCACTAATCGTATTGCTTGACATGTTTTCGAGTGCGGCCTTTATCATTTTACCAATTTTAATTGGTGTTAGTGCGGCAAAAGAGTTTGGCGGCAATCCTTACTTAGGGGCAGTCATGGGTGGTATCATGACCCATCCCGCGTTATTAAATCCATGGGGACTCGGGAATGCGGAGCCAGATTATTTAACGTTTCTCGGCTTTGATATCGCTCTTATCGGTTATCAAGGTACTGTGATTCCTGTCCTACTTGCTGTATATGCAATGAGCAAGATTGAGAAAGGTTTACGCAAAGTTGTTCCAAACGCAATTGATTTACTCGTCACACCGTTTGTGACCATCATGTTAACAGGTTTTATTTCCCTTATGGTCATTGGACCGATCGGAAACTTCATTGGAGATGGAATTACCGTCATCTTAAATTTCGTCTATGATCACGTTGGCTTTGTTGCCGGACTATTGTTTGGTGGTGTTTATTCTGCCATCGTTATTACAGGTGTACATCATAGCTTCCACGCCATTGAAGCAGGCTTAATCGCAAGTATTGGTATAAACTATCTGTTACCGATTTGGTCTATGGCCAATGTAGCGCAAGGCGGAGCTGGACTTGCGGTCTTCTTTAAAACAAAACGAGCAAAAACGAAGGAAGTGGCTCTACCATCGGCGTTTTCCGCTTTTCTCGGAATTACTGAACCGGTCATTTTTGGGGTTAACTTAAAATATCGTCGCCCGTTTGTCGGAGCGATGATTGGAGGGGCATTAGGCGGAGCATATGTTGTGTTCATGAATGTTTCCGCAGTAGCCTATGGTTTAACAGGGATTCCGATGTTGGCGATCGTTTCTCCACTCGGAACGATCAATTTGCTCCACTATGTCATTGGATTCTTTATTGCCTTAGTCACTGCTTTTGTTGCCACATGGCTATTAGGCTTCAAAGAGGAAGAAAATTAAACATTGAAGAAGGACCTGAGGGGAACACCTTTGCGCGTTCCCCTTCATGTATAGGAAGGGAGTTATCGAGATGAACCGAGGTGTTATCTGCTTAGGTGAAGCGTTGATTGATTTTATTCCGATGGATTCTACTAATGAAATCTACCAAAAAAGTCCCGGGGGTGCTCCGGCAAATGTGGCTGTAGGATTAGCCAAGCTTGGGGCAAAGTCAACGTTTGTCGGCAAGGTGGGAGACGACTTGCTCGGGCGATTTTTAAAAGAAACTTTGTCGAAAGCGAATGTAAACACTGAGCACATGCTGTTTAGCAAGGAGGTCCGTACTGGGGCTACGTTTGTAACCCTTGCAGTTAATGGCGAACGAAGCTTTGATTTTTATATTAATCCGAGCGCGGATCGTTTTTTAGAAAAAGGTGAGGTTGCTCCTACTATATTTGAAGAGCATGGTGTTCTCCATTTCGGTTCAATTAGTTTAATAAGTGAACCGGCACGAACGGCGACAAGACATGCTGTGTCGTTAGCAAAGAAAAATGGACTGATGATCTCCTATGATCCGAATTTACGCCTAAACCTTTGGGAGGATGAGGAGCAAGCACGATTGCTCATCACTTCAATGCTAGGGGAAGCAGATGTGCTGAAAATCAGTGAGGAGGAATTGGCGTTCATCACGGGCGAACAGACAATTGAGGCGGGTTTGGATCAGCTTGCAGCTTACAACATTCCGCTTGTTTTTGTCACATTAGGGGAAAAAGGTAGCATCGTTTCGTATAACGGCATCCAGCGTAAGGTTCCGGCGATGGCAGTACAAACAGTTGATACGACCGGTGCAGGTGATGCATTTGTTTCAGCTATTCTTTTCAAACTGCAAGAGCAACGGAAGCAAGTAGCTGAGTTGTCTATCAAAGAAGTAGAGCAGATGGCCCGATTTGCTAGCGTGTCTGGAGGGTTAGCGGCTGCAACGAAAGGGGCGATGACGGCATTGCCGACCCTTGAGAAAGTTAATGACATCCTACGAAATGAACAGATGGAGTGAAGTGTTGATGACGAATCGAGATCAAGAATTACGACAAAAGGCGAAAGAGACCATTAAACGATATGAGCGCTTAGTACAACGTGATCCATACCGTCTTGTTTATCATTTAATGCCACCTGTTGGGTTATTAAACGATCCGAACGGGTTTATTGACTGGGATGGGACCTACCATTTATTTTATCAGTGGCATCCATTCGAAGCGGCTCATGGGCCTAAATTTTGGGGGCATTTCGTATCAGGCGATCTAGTCTTTTGGGAAGAGAAAGAGCCCGCGCTTACGCCAAGCGATTGGTTCGATAAAAACGGCTGCTATTCAGGAAGTGCTGTAGCAGATAATGGAAAGCTAAAACTCTTTTATACAGGGAATGTAAAAAATGAAAATGACGAACGGGAAAGCTATCAATGTGTAGCAGAATCAGAGGATGGCTTAACATTTACAAAAAAAGGGGTGATTTTGCACGTTCCGGACGGTTATACGGCGCATTTTCGTGACCCAAAAGTATGGAAGCGTGATGGCATCTGGTATTTAGTGATTGGAGCACAGACAAAACAGATCGACGGGCACGTTTTGTTGTTTCGATCAGACGATTTAAAAGAATGGAAGTTTGCTGGTATTGTGACAGGATCGAATGTACGAAGTATGGGTGATTTCGGCTATATGTGGGAATGCCCAGACCTTTTCCATTTAGATGGGGAGGATGTTTTGCTCGTTTCACCACAAGGGCTCGAAAAGCAAGGTTATCTTTATCATAACGTTCATAATACCGGCTATTTTATTGGTCGGCTCGATTATGAAACGGGCGAGCTTGTCCATGGGCCATTTAAAGAGCTAGATCGAGGCTTTGAATTTTATGCGCCGCAAACCACGATCGATCGTTACGGTAGACGAATTTTGTTCGGCTGGATGGGGGTACCGGATCAGGGAGAGGAGAAGCATCCAACGGTCAAACATCAGTGGATTCATGCGATGACATTACCTCGTGAACTGAAGTTAGTGGATGGGAAAATCTATCAACGCCCAGTGGAAGAGCTCAAACAATTACGAATAAATGAAGTGTCACGACCAAGTGTAAAGATCTCAGAACACCCTCAGAGGTTTGAAGAAATCTCTGGCGAAGCCTTTGAATTACTCCTTCATGTTGAAGAGAATCAGGCAGAGGTGTTTGAATTAACGATACGCGATAATGTCCGTGTCATTTTCAATCGAGGGTTAAAACGACTAACATTAGAACGAGTGAGCTTTGTTGATGGTTTAACCGAAAGCCGTCATTGTGAGTTAGCTGAGCTATCATCGCTTCACCTCTATGTGGATACGTCTGCTGTCGAGCTGTTTGTAAACGAAGGCGAGGAAGTGTTCACGGCTCGGTACTTTGCAGATCCAGCCAATCGCAGCATTCAGTTTAAGACGCTCCATGGCTCTCTAACAGCTTCTCTGAAAAAATGGGCGCTAGACTCCATTATGAAAAAATAACAAAAAACTTGGCTCGGGGCCAAGTTTTTTGTTAATCGCTAGCGCTGAGGTTTTCCATGTTTCAAGACGTTTTGCAAGAACGTAGGATTCGGATAATCGGAAGCCTCAATCTGTTCACAGACCGAGTGTATGTCGTAGCTAACGCGTTGGATTGTGACACTAAACTGTTCCTCAGCTCCGTCCACGAGTAAATAAGACGCTTGACACACTCCATCGAACGGGAGTCCGACACTACCGAGATTAGCGACGATTTTCCCATCAATAAATCGGACATATGGCAAATGGATATGACCGTAAAGATAAAGGTTCGCTAGGAAGACAATTAAATATTAATTTATCCATTGCTTGCTTAAGAGGAAGATGCTATTATGTACGTACAAGTTAATATCAATATTAATAAGATAATTTATTTATTAACTGAACGTTTGGAGATGGGAATTTCAAGTAGGAAAGGGGAAAGTTTCATGACACTTACAGCAACAATGGTTGTCGACAAATCGTTTAAAATTGGCGAAATTGATAAGCGCATTTATGGTTCATTTATTGAGCACCTAGGACGTGCTGTTTATGAAGGAATTTATGAACCCGGACACCCTGATGAAGATGAGCAAGGGTTTCGCAAAGACGTTATCCGGCTCGTTCAAGAACTGCAAGTGCCACTCGTACGCTATCCTGGCGGAAATTTTGTATCCGGTTACAACTGGGAGGATGGGGTAGGTCCTGTTTCCGAAAGGCCAAAGCGGTTGGATTTAGCGTGGAGAACGACGGAGACGAATGAAATAGGGACAAATGAATTTGTTGATTGGGCGAAAAAGGTTGGGGCAGAGGTGAATATGGCTGTGAACCTCGGCTCTCGCGGGGTTGATGCAGCCCGTAATCTTGTTGAGTATTGTAACCATCCGTCCGGTTCTTATTGGAGTGATCTACGCATCTCCCATGGATACAAAGATCCGCATAATATTAAAACATGGTGTTTAGGGAATGAGATGGATGGTCCTTGGCAAATCGGGCAAAAAACAGCAGAAGAATACGGTCGTGTAGCGGCGGAAGCAGGAAAAGTGATGAAGCTCGTAGACCCTTCCATAGAACTCGTTGCTTGTGGGAGCTCCAACAGTAAAATGGCAACGTTCGCCGATTGGGAAGCAACGGTCTTAGACCATACGTATGATTATGTAGACTATATTTCGCTACATACTTATTACGGAAATCGTGATGATGATCTAGCAAACTATCTTGCTCAGTCGATGGATATGGATGAGTTCATTCGCTCAGTGATTGCGATTGCTGATTATGTGAAAGCGAAAAAGCGAAGCAAAAAAACGATTCATCTCTCATTCGATGAGTGGAATGTTTGGTTCCACTCCAACGAAGCGGATCGGCAAATAACTCCGTGGAGTGTAGCACCGCCATTATTGGAAGACATTTATACATTTGAAGATGCCCTTCTTGTTGGAAGCATGCTCATCACGTTACTGAAGCATGCCGATCGTGTCAAAATTGCGTGTCTTGCTCAACTCGTAAATGTCATTGCTCCGATTATGACTGAAAAAGGTGGGCCGGCTTGGAAGCAGGCGATTTTTTATCCGTACATGCACGCATCAGTATACGGACGCGGTGTGGCTTTACAAGCGCAAATCTCTTCACCTAAATACGATAGTAAAGATTTTACAGACGTTCCTTATTTGGATGCGGCGGTGGTGCATCTCGAGGAAGCCGAAGAAGTGACGATCTTTGCAGTTAATAAACACCAAACAGAATCGCTAAATTTACAATGTGATATGCGTAGCTTTGAAGGGTATCACGTATTGGAGCATATTGTCCTTGAACATGAAAATATGAAAGCGACAAATCAAGGACGAGAACAGGTAACGCCTCATCACAATGGTGACTCCGCCATTGATCAAGGGCGGCTGACAGCGAATCTAGCAAAGCTATCTTGGAACGTAATTCGGCTAGGGAAAAAATAAAAAAGACGGCCTCACAGCTTTTGTGTGAGGCTATCTTTAGTTCTACTTTGGCGTGTTCTATTAATAAATCTGACATGAACATTAGGCGATACGTCAAAAGCGTATTTAAGCAAGCGTCGTTCACCTAATCTAAGGAGGCGGACTATACGTGAATCATCTATTAAAACAAGCGAAGCGAGTCGCTAGTGAATGCGAGTGCGGTCACGAACATCAATGGATCGAAATGGATGAATTGCAACTGGGTAGGAACGCGATTAACTACCTCCCTGAGTATCTACATGAAAAAGGGCTATTACATGTGACAATAGTTGCCGATGCCAATACGTATGCTGTAGCAGGACAATTAGTAGCTCAGCTCCTTAGAGGCCGCGGGATCGATGTAGAAAATTGCATCCTTAAAGAGCAGGGGGCACCTACTTTACTTGCTGATGAGCATGGGCTTGGCCAACTCGTCATTGGGGCAGCTAAGGAAACAGATGTCTTTCTTGCGGTAGGAGCCGGTACGATTCATGATCTGACGCGCATCGCTAGTTACAAGTTTGGTAAGCCATTTATCGCGATTCCCACAGCACCTTCGGTCGATGGGTTTACCTCGATGGGGGCACCGGTTATCCGTGATGGGGTAAAAATAACGTTCCAAACGCAGGCCCCGATCGCTTTATTTGCAGATTTGGATTTTTTAACACAAGCCCCTCGTTCTATGGTAGCTGCCGGTTTCGGTGACATGCTCGGGAAGTCCACATCACTAGTTGATTGGCAAGTGAGCCATATGTTGAATGATGAGCCTTTTTGTCCCGCTGTTTTTCACATGACAAAATCTGCGCTCACGATGTGTATGGAGCATGCTGATGAGATTGCAGCTTGCAATGAACAAGGGATCCGCCTGTTAACAGAAGCTCTCATCATGTCAGGGTTAGCCATGCTTATTTTTGGTCATTCCCATCCGGCATCAGGTGCAGAGCATCATCTATCCCATTATTGGGAAATGGCTTTTCTACGTTCAGGAGGAACGCAACCCCTTCATGGCGCGAAAGTCGGCTATGCGACGATGCTGACTTCGGCATTATATAAAAACGAAGCTCGAAAAAAGATCGAAACGTTCCAAGGCGAAGGCTCCCCGTTGGTCAATAGCATTCATAAACATCGAGAGAGACTTTTAATGTTAATTGACACGATACCAGAATCTAGCGACATTCAAAGGTTGCTAGAAAGTGTAGGTGGGGCAGTGAAAAGTGCTGATTTAGCTCTTGCTGATTCGTTGGAGGACGAGGCGTTAGAGAAAGCTCATAAGCTACGAGAGCGGTGTACGCTTCTTTACTGTCTGAATGAACATTTAAAAACGTCTTAACCTTTATTGGAGGATCTGTTAAGCGCATTTTCAAGCATCAATATCGATGGTCGTCTTTTTTTTTTCGGCGCTTCATCCGCTTCTTATCTCGGAAGTTATACAAGAAGGTTTTGTGGAGACAAATAGTAAGGAACGGAATGGTTAACGCATTTCGTTCCTAAGGAGGTGGGATGGGAAAAATGGAACCCATATTAGTTCGGTTCCGTTTTTTTCATATGTTCATAGCGATCGGCCAGTTTCTTGTAGCCGAAGAGAAAGGACCACATCGTGAGTGCCGCCATAAAGCTAGCAGCAAACAAAGGGAGAAGAATCGGAAAAGTTAAAAAGAGCAAGGCGCTTAAACTGAGCGTAATCATTAACAACAAAGTTCGAAACGGCTGCAGCACACCGAGAAGAAATGAATGCTTAAAGTATTGTTTATAAGATAAATCAAAATGAACAAGCGTAGGGAAAATATACAAAAGTGTCACTAGATAAATAAACGAGAGGGCACCAACGCCCATTAAAAGAAGCTGGCCCATCCAGTGGGAAGTTCCGAGAAGGAGGAGAACATCCAGATATAAAATTCCTCCAATTAGAACGAGAGTCTGCCCGACCAAATTCGCGATTTTAAACGACCGTTTAAATTCATTCAAATAGGTTTGAAAGAGCGGAAAATCATCCTCCTTTTGATACCATTTGCGAAAAACCGCAAATAGACTTGCTGTTGCAGGCATGACCCCAAGAATGATGCCGCCAATGAAAGAAAAAAGCAGCCAGAGGAGGTTCAAATAGACGAGTCTCATGATCCATTCGAATAGTTTCATGATTTTCGTGTACGGATTGTCCTCATTCATAGTAAGAATCACCTTCTTCATCGCTATTAATTACAGAATAACATAATTTAATTAATATAAATACTATCTGTTTCTTCATTTCATTTATAAGAATGACGATCTTTTTCTTTTATCGTTCAGCTGTATCTGAGAGAAGAAAAAAAGGGTTACTCCTCAATATGATAATTAGCATTGACATTAATGAAATAAGTAAATATAATGTACATATATTAATGATAAAGCAATTTAATTAATTCTAATATTAACAAATGAAGGGGAGCAAGGCATTTTTTATTTTTATGAATCTATGAAAGCGTTTTAACATTGATTGCACGAAAGAATCTTTCTTTCTGTAATATTACGTTACATAAAAAAGGGGAGGTACACGATGGGACGAGTAAAGAAACAGTTAAGTTTTTTCTTGATGGTGTTACTAGCTGTATCTTTGGCTGCTTGCGGTGGGTCTGCACAGGAAGGTGGCGTGCAGGAAAGCAAAGTGGATGAAGAAGGGAATGTGCACATTAGCATTTCCACATGGGGATTACCTGATGAGTTAGCCGTTTTTAATGAGTTAGTTGATAACTTTGAAAATGATAACCCGAACATTAAGGTCAACGTTATTCATATTCCTGATGATTATAGTGGAAAGATGAATACGATGCTTGCAGGGGGAACAGCTCCTGACGTTGTGTTTACTTCTGATGGTGATTTTGGTGGTTGGGTAAAGGCTGGTTTGTTTTTGAACATTCAAGACATGGTGGAAGAAAGCTCGATTAATCTTGAAGATATGTGGGAATCGGCCCTTAGTCGTTACCGCTGGGATGGACGAGTATTGGGAGAAGGGGATCTCTACGCTTTACCGAAAGATATTGGTCCTTCAGCTCTTTTCTACAATAAAGATTTATTCGATGAAGCGGGGGTTTCTTACCCAGATCCAGAAGTTCCGATGTCATGGGACGAATTATTAGAAAAAGCAAAAGCCTTAACGATTGATGAAAATGGTAATGGAAGACCCGATCAATTCGGGTTAGGTCCGATCTGGTGGGAAGGTTTTATTTGGTCCAATGGCGGCGATATTTTAAGTGAAGATAGAACAACGTTTGTTATGAACGAACCGGAAGCAGTGGAAGCTCTGCAATTTGTAGCTGATTTAACCCACGTCCATAAGGTGGCGCCTGACTCTCGTTCGCTTGAAGCAATGGATGCGGATCAAATGTTTGAAACCGGGCGAATTGCGATGATGACAGCGGGACGATGGATGGTACCGACGTATCGTAAACTAGATTTTGACTGGGATGTAGCACCGCCTCCTGCGGGGGCAACAGGGGTGTCATCCAGCTGGTCTGGATCTGTAGGTTATGCGATTAATAAAGACACGAATTTCCCTGAGGAAGCCTTTCAATTAATAGAATACCTTGCGGGTGAACGTGGGCAAGAAATTCAAACAGAACTCGGGTTTGCGATCCCAACTTATAAATCTGTGTCTGAAACAGATGTGTTTCTACAGCTAGGGGAAAAGCCTGAAAATGCAGAAGCATTCATCATTGGTGCGGAAACGCAACGACCAGGTCCATGGACGCTTACGCCGAACAATCGTTGGTTGGACCATGTGAATCAAAATTTGACTTATCTATGGAACGGAGAGCGTAGCGCTGAGGAAATTTTGGATGAAATAGCAGATGAAGTTCAGCAGCTACTTGAAGAAGGGAATCCAGAAATTTTCGGGAATGAACCTGCAAGTGAGGAGGAAGGTGAAGGTGATGGTGAGGAATAGGGGGCTCACCCCCTTTTTCTCACTTTCCTTTTGACCGAAGCGAAAGGAGAGGTGAGTGGAGATGGAAGTAGAAACTCCTCGAGAGACGAAAACGACGAAGGCGAGGAAACAGAAGCGCCGTCTTAATAAAGAGTATTTTTGGGGCTATCTGTTTATTGCCCCTCCGATTATTGGGTTTGCTATTTTCGCGTTAGGCCCTATGCTTTATTCCATTTATGTTAGCTTCACCGATTTCGATTTATATAATGAGCCTGTTTGGACTGGTGCTGATAACTACTATCGTTTGTTTGTGACAGATGATTTGTTTCGAAAAACGGTATTTAATACGTTTTATGCAGCCCTCGGTATTCCGATTGGGATGGCTGTTTCTTTAGGAATTGCCGTTGCGCTCAATCAAAAAGTAAAAGGGATCGCCTTGTTTCGTACAGCGTTCTTTTTACCAGCTGTTAGTTCGGTTGTCGCGATTACATTGCTTTGGCGCTGGATCTTTAACGCTGATTTTGGCTTATTGAACATTATGCTAAATTATGTTGGGATTCATGGGCCAGGCTGGTTAAGTGACGAAAAATGGGCGATGCCGGCAATGATCATTCAAGGGGTTTGGGGCGGCTGAGGGATTAACATGATTTTATACCTTGCCGCGCTTCAAGGGGTTAACCCTGCATTATATGAAGCGGCAGATATTGATGGAGGAAATGCTTGGCAGAAGTTCATTCATATTACGGTTCCCTCCATTTCGCCAACCACCTTCTTTATTTTAATTACATCTACGATAGGGGCATTGCAGGATTTTCAGCGGTTCATGATTATGACTGAAGGTGGACCGAATTATTCGACGACCACGGTTGTGTATTACTTGTTCTTAAACGCCTTTAGATACATGGAGATGGGGTATGCTTCAGCGATGGCTTGGGTGCTCGGGATCATTATTCTTATTATTACAATCATTAACTTTAAGCTTGCAAAAAAATGGGTGCATTATTGATCGGGAGGTGAGGCCTTATGGAAGCTGTTTCTTGGTATCAAAGCAAATCAAAAATGAATACAATCAAAAAAATCCTTTCCTATACTTTTTTAATGATCGGTGGACTGATTATGGCTGTCCCGTTTTTATGGATGCTTTCTACATCGTTGAAGACCCCAGGGGCGATTTTCGCTATGCCTCCAGAGTTTATCCCTCGTGAGATTACATTCGAAAACTACATTCGAGTGTTCACTGAAGCAGATCTACTACTAGGGTTCCGTAATACGATGATCATCATTATTCCTACGACAGCGATCGGGATTTTCACGAGCTCGCTAGCAGCGTTTGCTTTTGCTAAGCTTAACTTTCCTGGACGGGATAAGTTGTTTTTCGCTCTTATCGCCACGATGATGCTGCCTGGGATTGTAACCCTTGTCCCACAGTTCATTTTATTCAGAGAGTTAGGGTGGCTTGATACTTTTAAACCTTTAATGATCCCTGGCTTTTTCGGAGCTGCGATGACAGTGTTCTTCCTACGACAATTTTTTATGACGATTCCAAACGACCTAATCGATGCTGCAAAAATTGACGGACTTAGTTTTTTCGGGATTTTTCGCAAGATCATGGTTCCTTTAGCGAAGCCTGCGATCGTTACACAAGTCATTTTAGGGCTACTTGCTGGCTACAACGATTTTATGGGGCCATTGATTTATCTGAACTCTCCAGAAAATTTCACGCTTCAACTCGTATTAGCATCTTTTCGCGGCTATTACACGTCTGAGTGGGGATTAATTATGGCCGGATCAGTGATTGCGTTAATCCCAACGTTAGTTGCGTTCTTCTTCGCGCAAAAGCAGTTTATTGAAGGCATCGTGATGACAGGTGTGAAGGGATAGTGCAAAAATAAAATGAAACTCAATTAACGGCCCGTGGGGGAGGCCTGCGGGTTTATTGTTTTTCAGAGGGACTTAGGGTTGTTTTGGCGTATCGCTTTGTTTAATCATTAATATATTTACTAATTAATTAATATTTATTTTGGAGGGGATGACATTGACTATTACCGCAAACACATACCGTAATCCATTTATTGAGCAACGGGCTGATCCATGGGTATACAAACATGCAGATGGTTTTTATTATTTCACAGGCTCTGTCCCTGCTTATGACTGCATTGAATTACGGCGAGCGAAAACATTAGATGGACTACGTGAGGCAGAACCGAAAGTCGTTTGGCGAAAATATGACCGCGGTCCGATGAGTGCAAACATTTGGGCGCCAGAAATCCATTACATTGAAGGTAAATGGTATATTTATTTTGCGGCAGCAAGGACGGCAGAAACAAAAGCAGGATTGTTTGACCATCGCATGTTTGTCTTGGAAAATGAATCGGCGAATCCACTAGAGGGATCGTGGATCGAGAAGGGGAAAATCTTTACAAAGTGGGAGAGCTTTTCACTGGATGCGACAACTTTCGAGCACAAGGGCGTTCGTTACCTCGTCTGGCCGCAAAAAGATCCAAGCATCGAAGGGAATTCAAATCTATACATTGCCGAAATGGAAAACCCGTGGACGATTAAAGGGGAACAGGTGATGCTCTCAAAACCAGAATTTGACTGGGAAGTGATTGGATATAAGGTGAATGAAGGGCCTGCCGTCATTAAGAGAAACGGCAAGGTGTTTATTGCATATTCGGCAAGCGCCACAGATCACCATTACTGTATGGGTCTACTTTGGGCAAATGAAGAGGCAGACTTACTAGACCCTGCTTCATGGACTAAGTCACCGACTCCTGTTTTTCAAACAAGTGAAGAAAACGGACAATATGGGCCTGGTCATAATAGTTTTACGGTAACGGAAGACGGAAAGTATGATGTGTTAGTATATCATGCTCGTAGTTACAAGGAAATTGAAGGAGATCCGCTGTATGATCCTAATCGTCATGCACGTTTGAAATTATTCACGTGGGATAAGGACGGATTCCCTCAGTTCGGTGAGCCATTACCTGATACGATGAACATGGAGAAAGCGACGTAACCGAAGGTGCTTGCGCTTAGCGAGCACTTTCTGTATGAATGTTTTCGAATCATCGATAAAAAAGAACGGAGACAATTCCGTCCAGAAAGAAAAACGTCTTGGTGATAGCCAAGCCTTTCTAAATTAAAGCAGTCACATCATTCTTCCCTCAACCCTGAATAAATTGCATGCATTTTTTCGAAGATCCAAACCTCTTTTTCTCGAGTAAATCCGATGTTCTCTGCGACACGAATCGAAGCGGTATTAGCCGGATCGATAATGCTGATCAATTTGTCTAAGCCTAGTGCATCAAAACCATAGCTTTTACAAGCCTTTGCTGCTTCAGTTGCAAACCCACGACACCAGTAATTTTTATGAATGTGATAGCCGATTTCTACGTGAGTTTGCCCTTCTATTAGTTGCTTCACCAATCCGCAGTCGCCAATACATTCATCCGTTTCCTTTAGACATACTGCCCATAATCCATAACCATCTCGCTTGTACCGCTGTTGATTTCTGCTCACCCAGCTTTCCGTTTGTTCATACCGAAAAGGAGCGGGATAGTAGCTCATCGTTTCGGCATCTGAATATAAGCTGTGCAATGTAGGGATATCCGTCTCGATAAATTCTCGTAAAAATAATCGTTCGGTTTCTAGTATCAAAAGAGTTACCTCCAGTTTTAAGGATTGATCGAAAAAAATGAAATGACATTCAGCGGGGATTAAAGCCCTCGCAATAGAAAAACTTAATAGGTTGAAGAATACAGCCTTGCCACAATGCCTTGAATTGGGAAGGATAAAATACAAAAAGATAAGGAAGACAGTAAACAACATATCTCCCTTTAGAACAAAGTTATGCTTTTTTTGATGGCTCTTGCTCTGGATTTAAGTCTTTCGTGTAATACAATCTGAAAATAATGTCTTGATTGTAGTTTCCAAAACCCTCTCCGAAAATGGTCACCCCGCCAACGTTTTCCGCATCATCAGGAACGGCCACTCGGAATGACCATTGTTTGCTGCGAATGTGCACATCATCTATCGTGACATCTGAAATTTTTGCCCCTTCGATGAACGTTCCTTCTTTTGTGATCCGGATAAATTTTAAGAGGCCATACTGGTTAATGACTTTCGGCCACCAATCTGGCGTATATTTTCCTGGACTATCACCAAAATCACCAGGACTCGTCCATATGCCGATTTTCACATTATTAAAATAAAAACTAATGTCTGAAGGCCAGTTATCATTCGTAAATGGAGCTTCGGACGAAAGCTCGAGGGAAATTTCTAGTTCTTTCGGATTTTCTGAGTGATGCAAAAAGTTTGGTATTTTATATTCGATGTATCCCTTGGAAAACCATAAAATTTTTGCGTTGACCCGTTCTGGATCTAAGAAATAGCGAGGCTCGTCAAATTCTCCGATAATCTTTTCCGCAGTCGCTAAACCACACGTTGGTTCTACTAGGAAATCTGTATAATGACCGACAGATAAGATGGTTTGATGATATAATTTTAAACTTTCCTTTTTCGGAGGGAAGTTGATTTCAATATGATCTGTATCTAAAATGCAGAGTTTTTGGATCCCGGCCTTTCCGGGAACCATTTCCGTCCGAATAATCCCAGCCTTTTCGAGCTTTTTTATGTGCATCGTCATGATGGCACTGCTTAGTCCGACAGCCTCGGCTAGTTCCCGGATATTCATTGACTTTCTCGTTAGTTGTTGAATGATTGCTAACCGCACTTTGCTTGCTAATGCTTCATATACAGGTAAAGATTCGTTTGAAATGTCTAATTGCATCGTTTTCCTCCGTTGTTTAGTGATTACTGGTCTGGTGAGAGCTTTAACATCATCGACTGATGGGGCTTCAGTTCTATTTGAAACGACTCAGAAGGGGCGAGGGATTGTAAAAATGAACGGTCCCATACATTGAAAAGGTGAACCGTTTCCATAATACCTACCATATCTAATCGGAATTGTAACGTCTTTTGTTGATCGTGTAAATTAAATAATGCAACATATGCCTCGCCATTTCTACCATTTGCAGCCCATGCAACCTTATCCTCCTCACGATAGACGAACCGGTTTAATACGCTTTTTTGATTAATCGAGAGGATTTCCTCATTCGTTAATAGCGATAATGTCCACTGGTCGTTATCCCTGAGTTCGCCGCCGAACATTAATGGAGAGCGAGAGATAGCCCATAAGTTCATCATCGTTAACTGCTCGTCTTTTGTAAAACGAGTCCAGCGATCACCACCAGGTCCATCAACAGAACGGATACCGATATGACCGAGTGGCAGCATGTCACAATCCGGCCAGTGGCCTGTACCGATATGTTTTTCCCAAACTTCACATCGTTCAAACATTTGATATAAAAGGGACCAATCGTCCCAGAAGTCATCTGTTATCCGCCACATGTTGGCGTTCGTTTTAAAGTGGTGAGCATATTTTATAGGTGCAGGACCAGGGGAGAGGCTTAAAACCATTGGCCTCCCGCATGCATGAATCGCCCGCTGGATCATTTTGATTTCCTCCAGATGTGTATCGTAGAGCCTTGAGGCCGCGATGTCATCCACTTTGACGAAATCGACACCCCACTGAGCATAAAGCTCAAATAAGCTGTTATAATAGCTTTGCGCACCCTCTTTTGTCGGGTCTACACCGTACATATCCGTATTCCATGGGCAAATGGAATTGATGTGAGCAATCTCGCGAGCAGTTTTCGTAGAGCCTAAGACAGGGGAGTTTTCATAAACGGCTTGTCTCGGAATGCCTCTCATGATATGTATACCGAATTTTAAGCCGAGATCATGGATGGCATCACTTAATGGTTTGAATCCGGCCCCGTTTTTTGCAGACGGGAACCGGTTTGTTGCGGGGAGTAACCGGCCATACTCATCCATACAAAGAGGGGCAAACGGGTTATAAGCAGATGAGTTAGCCGTTGGCTCGTACCATTGAATATCGACGACGATATATTCCCATCCATACTTCTTTAAATGATTTGCCATGTATTCGGCATTTCCTAGCACTTCTTCTTCTGTCACGCTCGCTCCATAACAATCCCAGCTATTCCACCCCATCGGTGGAGTTAAAGCAGATAATCGATTCACTTCCAACTTTTATCCCCCTATCCAAACGTTCAAGATAAAATAAACGATCAACTAATCGTTTGCATTTATATTAACATTTTCGTTTGTAAATTAAAAGGATTTATCGCACATATTTACACCAGTGGCTTTGAATGTTTTCTGATAATATTAATGATTGCTATCGAACATTTTAAAAGATTAACATTAACAAAAAATAATTTACGTATTCGTGTAACTATTAATTAAATTGTCCGTATCTGTTATTTGGGAAATTCAGTCGGAAACGTTTTATCGTTCAAAATAGATGTCGATGGATTAAAAGCTGATACACCATACTAATACTAGACATAATAAGAGATCGTGAAAAGAGAAACACTCCTTGATAAATGTAGTTGTTAATACAAGTGATTAAATTGAATATAAATATTGAAAATTGTACGTACAAGTGTAATAATGTGAGTAAGCGTTTCAATCTATGATTAGGAAAGGGGTCGTTTCGGTTGTTAGAGCAATTGAAAGAAACGGTGTTTAAAGCGAATCTTTATTTGCCTAAATATCAACTCGTAACGTTTACATGGGGAAATGTAAGCGGTATTGACCGGGAAAAAGGCTTGGTCGTCATTAAACCGAGTGGAGTGGAATACTTCGAAATGAAAAGCAAAGACATGGTCGTTGTTGATTTAGAGGGCAATATAGTCGAAGGTGATTTGAAACCGTCTTCAGACACGCCAACCCATTTAGCGCTTTATCGGGCATTTGACAAAGTAGGGGGGATTGTCCATACCCATTCGGTCTGGGCAACGGCTTGGGCGCAAGCGGGAAAAGAAATCCCAGCTTATGGAACGACGCATGCTGATTATTTTCATGGGACGATCCCTTGTACCCG
This sequence comes from Halalkalibacterium halodurans, assembly GCF_004376175.1. Lineage (GTDB taxonomy): Bacteria > Bacillota > Bacilli > Bacillales > Bacillaceae_D > Halalkalibacterium > Halalkalibacterium halodurans. Next base: position 20,734 of record NZ_SNUY01000060.1, read on the forward strand.
CCCAATGACAGAGGTAGAAATTCTAGGAGACTATGAAAAGGAAACAGGGAACGTGATCGTTGAGACGTTTCGTGATAAAGACCCGTTGTCGATTCCTGGCGTCCTCGTTCATTCACACGCTCCTTTCGTCTGGGGGAAAGATCCGATGGAGGCAGTCCATCATGCAGTCGTCCTTGAAGAAGTGGCGAAAATGGCGCAAAAAACGCTATCAATCTCTGAGAGGACACTACCAATGGATTCAGTACTACTAGATCGACACTTTTATCGGAAGCATGGGCAAGCAGCTTACTACGGTCAAGAGAAGAGATAATCAGGAAAGGGTGGGACATATAGATGACAACGAAATACACAATTGGGGTTGACTACGGGACGGAGTCAGGACGTGCGGTGTTAATCGATCTATCGAATGGGCAAGAGCTAGCTGACCATGTGACACCATATAGACACGGAGTCATCGATCAATATTTGCCTAATACAAACATTAAATTAGGTCACGAATGGGCTTTGCAGCACCCCCTTGATTATGTAGAGGTTTTAACGACATCGGTGCCAGCAGTTATGAAAGAATCGGGAGTGGATGCTGACGATGTGATTGGGATCGGCGTCGATTTTACGGCATGCACGATGTTACCAGTTGACGAGGAAGGGCAGCCTTTGTGTTTGCTCGCGCAGTACAAAGACAATCCTCATAGCTGGGTGAAGCTCTGGAAGCATCATGCCGCTCAAGATAAAGCGAACGCTATAAATGAAATGGCTGAAAAACGAGGAGAAGCCTTTTTGCCACGATATGGCGGGAAAATATCTTCTGAGTGGATGATCGCAAAAGTGTGGCAAATTCTCGATGAGGCGGAGGACGTTTATAACCGAACGGATCAATTTTTAGAGGCGACCGATTGGATCGTCTCACAAATGACGGGCAAAATCGTGAAAAATAGTTGCACAGCAGGTTATAAGGCGATTTGGCATAAGCGAGAGGGTTACCCTTCCAATGAATTTTTTAAAGCCCTCGATCCTAGGCTTGAGCATTTGACGACAACGAAGCTACGCGGTGACATCGTCCCTCTAGGTGAAAGGGCAGGTGGTTTATTGCCTGAAATGGCTGAAAAGATGGGCTTGAACCCTGGCATCGCAGTAGCGGTAGGTAACGTAGATGCCCATGCCGCTGTTCCAGCTGTTGGCGTCACGACGCCTGGAAAGTTGGTCATGGCGATGGGGACGTCCATTTGCCACATGCTACTAGGGGAGAAGGAACAGGAAGTCGAAGGAATGTGCGGAGTTGTTGAAGATGGTATCATCCCAGGTTATTTAGGCTATGAGGCAGGGCAATCCGCAGTTGGAGACATTTTCGCCTGGTTTGTGAAGCACGGCGTTCCGGCAGCGACGTTCGATGAGGCGCAAGAAAAAGGGGTGAACATTCACGCTTTGTTAGAAGAAAAAGCGTCACAATTAAGACCTGGCGAGTCGGGTTTACTTGCACTCGATTGGTGGAATGGGAATCGTTCGATTCTCGTTGATACTGAATTATCAGGGATGCTTTTAGGCTACACGCTCCAAACGAAGCCGGAAGAAATATATCGAGCATTGCTTGAGGCAACAGCATTTGGTACACGGGCGATTGTTGATGCTTTTCACGGGCGAGGAGTCGAAGTTCACGAACTCTATGCATGTGGAGGTTTACCGCAAAAAAATCACCTGTTAATGCAAATCTTTGCTGATGTGACAAACAGGGAAATTAAAGTGGCTGCTTCAAAACAAACACCAGCTCTTGGGGCAGCAATGTTTGCTTCTGTTGCTGCTGGTTCAGAGGTAGGAGGCTATGACTCGATTGAAGAAGCTGCCAAGAAAATGGGCCGAGTGAAGGACGAAACTTTTAAGCCAATTCCTGAACATGTGGCTATCTATGAAAAGCTTTACCAAGAATATGTGACGCTTCACGATTACTTCGGACGGGGTGCGAATGATGTCATGAAGCGTTTGAAAGCGTTAAAAAGTATCCAGCATCGTCCGTCTTCTTTGTTAACGTAACTTATTAATTTTCAAATCTTATCATTAGTGGGGGGTTCTCGAATGTTACAAACGAAGCCATATACGTTTTGGTTCATTACTGGAAGTCAGCATTTATATGGAGAAGACGCGATAGAGCAAGTAAGACAGCACTCGCAAACTATGGTAGAAAAGCTTAATGAAATTGGCGAGTTGCCGTACACCATTGAATTAAAAGAGGTTCTCACAACACCTGATGCGATAAGAAAAATGGTCATTGCGGCCAATAGCGATGACGATTGTGCGGGGATGATTACGTGGATGCACACATTTTCCCCAGCAAAGATGTGGATTAACGGTTTAAAACAATTAAAAAAGCCGCTCCTCCACTTGCATACGCAATTTAATCGAGAAATCCCTTACGATGACATCGATATGGATTTCATGAATTTAAATCAATCTGCCCACGGTGATCGCGAGTACGGGCACATTGGGGCACGGCTTAACATCTCTCGAAAAGTAATCGTCGGTCATTGGCAAAATAATGATGTACAAGAACGGCTAGGGGCTTGGATGAGAACTGCTGCGGCCTTTGTGGACGGTCATCACTTAAAAGTGGCTAGATTTGGCGACAACATGCGGGAGGTTGCTGTGACGGAAGGAGATAAGGTCGAAGCGCAAATTCAATTCGGTTGGTCGATCACAGCCTTTGGAATTGGTGATCTCGTCGAAAAAATGAAAGCGGTATCTGAAGACGAAGTTCGGCGCTTATTCGATGAATATCAAGAGCTTTACCGCTTAAGCCCATCGATTCTCGAGCAAGATGAGGTAAAAGCAGCGGTTTTAGAGCAAGCGAAAATGGAACTAGCGTTAAAGGAGTTCTTGGAGGAAGGGGGCTACACAGCGTTTACAACGAACTTTGAAGACTTGCACGGAATGAAGCAGCTTCCAGGTCTAGCGGTGCAACGTCTTATGGCAGAGGGATATGGCTTTGGTGGAGAAGGAGACTGGAAAACGGCGGCGTTATTGCGGATGATGAAAATCATTGCTGATGGTAAAGGAACCTCATTCATGGAAGATTACACATACCATTTGGCCGAAGGGAACGAGCTCGTGCTAGGTTCTCATATGTTGGAAATTTGCCCAACGATTGCGGCGAATCAGCCTGAAATCCAAGTTCATCCGCTAGGTATTGGCGGGAAAGAAGATCCTGCACGGCTTGTCTTTGATGGGGCCGATGGACCAGCGTTAAATGCCTCCTTGATCGATCTTGGCCACCGATTCCGTTTAGTTGTGAACGAAGTAGAAGCAATCAAACCAGAACGGGATATGCCGAAGCTACCAGTTGCTAAAGTTCTTTGGAAGTGCAAGCCATCCTTAAGTGAAGCGACAGAGGCTTGGATCCATGCAGGGGGAGCTCATCATACGGTGTTCTCCTTCGAAGTGACGCCTGAGCAGCTCTATGATTGGGCAACTTTAGCTGATATTGAAGTGGTTTTCATTAATGACAAAACAGACGTACCGCAATTCCAGCAACAGCTCCAATGGAATGAAGCTTTCCGCCGACTATTTAAATAAAGCTTTTTATGAATCAGTATTAAAGTTGAATAAAGTGAGGAGAGGCAAGATGAAGCAATCAATTAAAGTCTATACAGATCTTGAACATGGGAAAATTAGCAAGCATATTTATGGTCATTTTTCAGAGCATTTAGGCAGGTGCATTTATGAAGGATTGTGGGTTGGAGAGGACTCACCAATCCCAAATACAGAGGGGATCCGCAACGATGTACTAGGGGCATTACAAGAGTTAAACATCCCGGTCCTACGCTGGCCAGGGGGCTGCTTTGCCGATGAGTACCATTGGAAAGATGGTGTGGGGCCAAGGGAGAACCGGAAGCGAATGGTGAACACCCATTGGGGCGGTGTTGTCGAAAATAATCATTTCGGCACGCATGAGTTTATGAGATTATGTGAGCTCCTTGGCGCCGAGCCTTACATTTGTGGAAATGTCGGCAGTGGTACCGTTCAAGAAATGCAAGAGTGGGTTGAATATATGACATTTGATGGGGAATCGCCAATGGCCAATTGGCGCACAGAAAATGGGCGAGAAGAGCCTTGGGCTTTAAAATATTTTGGTGTTGGAAATGAAAACTGGGGCTGCGGGGGGCATATGCGTCCTGAATACTATGCGGATCTTTACCGACGCTATCAAACCTATGTCCGTAACTACGGAGACAATAAAATTTATAAGATTGCTGGTGGGGCCAATGTAGACGACTACCGTTGGACTGAGGTGTTGATGCGAGAGGCCGCTCATCTTATGGACGGATTAAGCCTGCATTATTACACGATTCCAGGCGATTTTTGGAAAGGCAAAGGGTCGGCCCTAGATGATCGTGAATCCGAATGGTTTAAAACGTTGAAAAAGTCGTTCCGAATGGATGAATTATTGACGAAGCATTCGACAATTATGGACCGTTATGATCCTGAAAAGCGAGTCGGCTTAATTGTCGATGAATGGGGTACATGGTTTGATGTGGAGCCAGGTACAAATCCAGGCTTCCTTTATCAACAAAATACGATCCGTGATGCGTTAGTGGCTGGCGTTCATTTTCACATTTTCCATGAGCATAACGACCGGGTTCATATGGCGAACATCGCACAAATGGTCAATGTTTTGCAGGCGATGGTGTTGACGGAAGGGGAGCAGATGCTTTTAACGCCAACCTACCATGTATTTAACATGTATAAAGTTCACCAAGATGCAACGAGGCTTGAAGTGAATGCAGACGTGGGAACTTACAAGTTCGGAGATGATGAGCTTCCGGCGGTAACCGTTTCTGCATCGAAGGATAACGAAGGTGCCATCCACGTAAGTGTTTGTCATTTAGATCCTCATCGTGATACAGATCTCACCCTTAAGCTAAGTGGGCTAAACAAGTCGTTGTCAGCATCATCTGTTTCAGGAGAACTATTAACAGCAAATGAATTAAATGCCCACAATACGTTTGAACGACCGAATGAGGTGGAGCCTGTTCCGTATGAGCCAGCTTCTGTAAGCGGACATGAGATGGAACTAAAGGTTCCGGCATCATCTGTACTCCGTGTGACAATTAGACCATAAAGGTTATAAACAGGGATTGCGGAAAAAGGAAGTAATCCCTGTTTGACCTTCAAGGAAAGGTGATTGTATCAATTATGGTATAATCATTTGTACGTATAAGTTGTCAGGTGGGATAGATGATGGAAACAAAATATAATTTTGTTAAGCAGCAAATTAAATCGAAAATTCTTGAAGGAATCGTTTTGCCTCATGGAAAGATTGGTTCCGAAAATGAGTTAATGAAAGAGTACAATGTAAGTCGACATACGGTGCGAAAAGCGATTGACGAATTAGTGAATGAAGGATGGGTATACCGGAAGCAAGGGGCTGGGACATTTTGTGCGGATCGCACAGATCAAAAAAACCCTATCGGTAAAGCGCAGCGGAAAAACATTGCCCTTATTACGACCTATCTATCTGAGTATATTTTCCCCTCGATTATTCGCGGAGCTGAAAGTATTTTGAGCGAACATGGGTACCAAGTCACCATCTTTAGCACGAACAATAATCACGAACAAGAAAAACGGGTATTAGAAGCGGTTTTATCGCAAAGGTTTGATGGTTTGATCGTAGAACCAACGAAAAGTTCCATTCCAAACCCGAACATCAATTACTATTTAAATCTTGAACGTCAAGGCATTCCATATGTAATGATCAACGCTTATTACGAGGAGCTAGAGCCTTATTTCTTAGGGATGGATGATGTAAAAGGAGGCTACACGCAGACGAAGCATCTCCTTGATTTAGGACATGAGCAAATCGTTGGTCTATTTAAAAATGATGATTTGCAAGGGGCAAAGCGGTTAAAAGGCTTTATAAAAGCACACCGGGAGCAAGGAATTGCCCTCAATCCTCAGCATATTATTACGTACACGACTGAGCAAAAGAACGCTAAGCCATTAGAGGAGCTGCATCGGATTTTTAAAGACCGTTCCCATCGGCCGACGGGGATTGTTTGTTATAATGATGAGCTTGCCCTAAAGCTACTTGATGTCATACGGGAATTTGATATCCGCGTGCCAGAAGAACTCTCTGTTGTTGGCTATGATGATTCTTTTTTATCTGTTGCCTCCGAAGTGAAGCTAACGACGATTCAACATCCAAAGGTGGAGATGGGGATCGATGCAGCAAAATTGATCATTTCCTGCATTGAACAAGAGAGAAAGGATCGATCGGCAGATGGAGAGCAATCAATCATCTATGAGCCGAAGTTAGTCGTCCGTCATTCTACTGCAGAAGCCAAAAGTGAAAAGGGTGTGGCAAAGTGAGTGGAGAACCTTTTTGCAAAAGTTGTACAGCAAGTGTCCGATTAACGAAAAAAGAGATGGATCAACTTATGGTTGAGTATGGTCAAAAAGACGGCAAGTCTCTTGTCGGAACAGGCGAATATTTTCGCCGTGTCAATCAATGCATGCAATGTCCAGACTTATTGTATGAAACGACGTGTAAATATAGCGGGATGCTCGTGCAATATATTTCCCGTTTTCAGAACAAATCGTGTCCCCATCCTGCTGGCACGAAATGGTCCTAGCCTCATGATCGGGGACCACTGTATAGAGGGTGAAATCAATCGAAAACGTAAAACTAAGGTAGTGTCAAAAGTTCTATGAAAAACTAGCACGGTTCATACTACCTACCATTTATTAGGTGGAAATGCCACGCTATCGCTCTTGACAAACACACCAATGGTTTATTCAGAGGTCAATCAAGGGCGAAGGGAACA
>NZ_SNUY01000061.1 GCF_004376175.1 Halalkalibacterium halodurans
AGTTCATGTACTTTATCTAAAAGTTCTTGGTTAGCGTGATGTAATTGTTCAATGGACTCATGATCAAATCGTGTATAAAAGCGAGATAAACTTGGTTGAGAAGCTAAGGAGTCAGTCCCAATCATTTGGGTGAAAACAGGATCATTCGTCAATTGATCGGCCGCATCATCCTCAGCATAACCAGCGATGAGTTGAAAAAGCTTTTGACGAAGTAGATTTTCATTTGAATGAACATGGTATTTTCTCTCGTCGTTCAGATGCAGGTGTTGAACAAGAGTATCAGAGAATCCGATTTTTTCATCAAACTCTCGAAAAACGAATTCACCTGTATCAGAAGAAAGAGAGCCTCCATCAGTTGATAATTTAATTTGACGATTGAAATCTAGTGTTAATTGCGGTAAAGTAGCCATTATAAGAATCCTTTCTGTGGTTATTTCATCGTTGCTTTAACCATATCAGAAATGGATTCTTTTTTCATTTATTTGATGCATGGACCATTTAGCTCAATACCTTGATAGATAAGCATTATTTGGGCATTAAAGGTTTTTTATGAATAATTCAGGTTTAATGCAATATTTTCATCCCTCAAAAAAACAGCCCTGTATATAAATAAACCTATAAGTACAAGACTCACTATAAGAGGAAATGATATAATAACCGCAAAAAGTATATTTTGCCATAGAAGCGCGAAATACACCGATCGTTTACTCCATTGGTTCTCTTTCTTTATCTTCTGATAAAAAAAGCCGATCTCCGTCTTTCTTGCTTTTAATGTGTCTACAAATAGATGAATCAGCCTCATGATTGTCACCTTTATTTCAGATCCCAATTAAATCGTACCCAGCGAAAAAGTGGCTCGTGAACTACTTCGTTACCCACACTACCTTACTATTCCGACTAAGCAATTCTCTCGGAACGAGATGTTTTACAAATGAGCGTAAAAAGTACGTGAGAAAAAAGAAATTGTCTTATCCACACCAAAGTCTCTATGCAAACTCTCGCAAGCAATCCTTCATTCCTTGCCATCGTTAGCATAGACCCCCTTACATGGATGACTTTGGATAAAACTACGTATCTATTGTACAAATTTCATATCGTGAAAGGAACCTTATCACAGCGATTAGGGTCTAAGGTCTTTAGATTATAAAAAACGAATAGGTGTATAGGTCTAATATGGGGGATGAGGTGAAATAAACAGGAGGGGTTTATAGTTCTTTTATAATTCTAGTGTTCCAATGAAAATATGCCATTTGGACCATATTCATCCTTTTACATGGCGCAACACTTAAACACGTTTGGTCATTTAAATCAATAGGAACGTTTTCCACAACAGATGACCCCGCGCTTCGGTGCCGTACCGATACGCGGGGCTCTTTTCCATCAGCCACCGATATGTGACATTTCAACTTTTTTCCGTTTGTTCGTATGGCTCGTTCGCTTGAGCGAGTATTGATCGTCACGCACATGCCAAATCGCGGCAAGCTTTTGCTGGATCGCCTCATCCGATGCGCCGCTGCGAAGAAGCTCGCGGAAGTCGTGACCTTTTGTCGCAAAGAGGCATGTGTAAAGCTTTCCTTCTACAGATAACCTTGCTCGGTTACACGTTGTGCAAAAGGCGTCGGTTACTGACGAAATGACGCCAATTTCCACCGAAGTTCCCTTATAGCGATACCGCGTCGCAACCTCGCTTGGATAATCCGACTCGACCGGCTCAAGCGGATGGACTTTATGAATCATCTCGAGAATGTCTCGCTTTGCGACGACATCATCCATGCGCCAGCCATTGGAGTTTCCTACGTCCATGTATTCAATAAACCGGAGCGTGTACCCTTTTTCCTTAAAAAATTGTGCCATCGGCAATACATCCTGGTCGTTCACTCCTTTTTGCACGACCATATTTACTTTTACGCCAAGCCCCGCCTCCTTTGCGGCCTCCATTCCGTCAAGAACTGGCTTCGTCCCGATCCCTCGACCATTGATCTTGCCGAAGCGCTCATCATCCAAGCTGTCTAAGCTGACAGTCACTCGTTTCAGCCCTGCTTTTTTCAGCTTGTCAGCCATTTTCGGTAGCAGCGTGCCATTCGTTGTCATCGCTACATCCTCAATGCCTGTTGTTGCGGTTAGCATGGAAATGAGCTGATCTACATCTTTCCGCATGAGCGGCTCACCGCCGGTAATGCGGATTTTTTTTATCGGGGAGGTTTGATGAAATAAATGAACGAGCCGGTTGGTTTCCTCAAAACTAAGAATCTCAGTCTTTTTTAAAAAAGGATAGTCAGGTCCAAAAATGTCGGCGGGCATACAATAGTGACAGCGAAAGTTACAACGATCAGTAACAGAGATTCGCAGATCTCGGAACGGGCGATTAAGTCGGTCGGTCATCGGTTGAGTTCCCATGTCATTGAACCTCCTTTTTTGGTGTAAGAATCCGCTCTGGAACGGTGTAAATATTCATCCGTCCGTCACGGATAAAGCCAGCGGTCGTGACATTTAATTCCTCAGCCATCGTCAATGCCAGCTCGGTTGGTGCCGATTTGGACAGCATGATGCCGACGCCAATTTTAGCTGCCTTTAATAGGACTTCCGACGATATCCGGCCGGAAAACAACAGCACTTTATCGCGGACAGGTACGCCGTTCATTAGACAGTATCCGTACAGTTTATCTAACGCATTATGGCGACCAATATCGGTGCGGGAGATGAGCATTTGTTCTGGGGTTGCAAGGGCGGCGTTATGGACGCCTCCTGTTTGCTGAAAAATGACGCTTTGCTCCTGAAGGGCTTCCATCAAGCGAAAGCATTGTTCAGGCGTAATCGTCGTCCGGCTCGTGGACGTCTTAGCCGTTTTTGCGTCATTGTGAAAATAAAAGGATTGTCGGCTCTTTCCGCAGCAAGAACCGATCATTCGTTTGGAGTAAAATTGCCATTCGGTTGGCAGCTCTTTCGTGAGAGAAACATAGGCAAACCCACGCGATTCATCGATGGAAAGGGAGGCGACATCTTGTTTGTAAAATCGAATGAGTCCCTCTGAGCCTAAAAACCCAATCACCATTTCTTCTAGATCGGCCTGCGTACAGACCATCGTCGCAAACTCACGATCATTTACATAGATCGTCAGCGGGTATTCACGTGCCACCTGATCCTCTCGATGTACAACGTTTTGATCGGTAATTGAAATAATTTTTCGCGTTGCTTGCATAGGGTTTGTCAACTTTCCTCACCTTCCTCCACAGGTGAAATTAGCTTACATTTAATCATAGATTGAGAAAATTCACAAGTCTACTTCCAAGAGTAAATAAAAAAAGCTGGACGGGACATCGGTTTTTCCTTCCTCTGTTCATCTGGTACGTGAGTGACCCTATTCATCAACTAAAAAAGCTCTTGTCAATGTATCCGTTTTCATGATAGAATCAAAACGGATTTATTCACAATTTTGCAACATTTTGCTCGAGAAGGATGGACACGGGATAGCGAACCTGTCGCCGGTTATCCTTTCAGCAAATGGACATCAAACGCTCCGTTTGGTTCAGCAGCAGCGTACCTGTTTGTTGGCTAAACCGTCGTCTTCTTCGCACGTTATGTGCATTTGAAGCTCGGCGGTTTTTTGTTTTAATTGTAACCGAAAAAATGATGTTGGGGAGTGAATAATCGATGAAAACGACAAAAAACCGTTGGCTCATTGCGCTTGCGGCAGTTGGAATCCACATTTCGATCGGCTCGGTCTATGCTTGGAGCGTCTTTACGAATCCATTGATTGAGCAATTCGGTTGGGGTTTGGGGGAAGTGTCCTTAACATTTAGTATCGCCATTGCGTTCCTCGGCGTTTCCGCAGCGTTTATGGGGCACTTCGTCGAAAAACATGGACCGCGAAAATCAGGGATGGTGGCTGCCTCGTTTTTCGGACTCGGTACCTTAGGCGCAGGGCTCGCCGTTTCTCTTGAATCTCTTTGGCTGCTCTATTTTTCCTATGGGGTCCTTGGCGGATTTGGACTCGGTGTTGGCTACATAACCCCTGTCTCTACCCTCGTCAAATGGTTTCCCGACCGGCGCGGCTTAGCGACAGGACTGGCGATCATGGGCTTTGGCTTCGCCTCCCTCGTGTTTAGCCCGATCATGAATGCGTTCATTACATCTGTCGGTATTGCTGCAACCTTTTTTATCCTTGGTGGCCTTTACATGATCATTATGTTTACCGCTGCTCTATACTTAGAGCCACCCCCTCAGGGCTGGGTACCTGCTGGTTTTATAGAAGCAAAAACGGAAATTGGTCGTTTGCAAAAGCAGGATCTCTCACAACTAACGGCTAATGAAGCGGTAAAGACGAAACGGTTCTGGTTCCTATGGACGATGCTTTTCATTAACGTCACATGTGGGATCGCGATTTTAGCCGTTGCCTCGCCAATGGCGCAAGAGATTACGGGCATGACAGCAGCAACAGCGGCAACAATGGTTGGACTTATGGGGCTTTTTAATGGACTGGGACGAATCGGCTGGGCGTCCATTTCTGATTACATTGGGCGACCGAACGTATACACTGCCTTTTTCCTTATTCAAATTGTCGCCTTCGTGATGCTCCCTTCGATCACGCACGTGCTATTGTTTCAAGTGGTGCTCTTTTTCATCATGACTTGTTACGGCGGTGGGTTTGCGTCGATTCCTGCTTACATTGGGGATCTGTTTGGTACGAAGCAGCTCGGTGCGATTCATGGCTACATTTTGACAGCCTGGGCATTAGCGGGACTCGTTGGACCTATGATTGCTTCGTATATTCGCGAGACGACGAATAGCTATGCAGGCACCCTTTACATTTTTACCGGCATGTTTATAGTCGCCCTTGCCGTTTCCCTTTTTATTCGTGTGGACATTCGTCAGTTGCGCGCACAAAGCAACAAACAGGGACTCGTGAGCTGATTGACAGAAAATGAAGGCGCAAGCTATGATGAAGGAGAAGAATACTAGAGGAAACGATTGGGTCATAAAGGGCTGAAAAACATGAATAAATACGAAGCTGAATTTAGTAATCTCGTACGTGCTTTCCGAAAAAAGCATATGGGCAAAGGCCCAAGTAAGATTAACACTACCTTTTGTAAGAACTGGGCAATCTGTGAAATGGAAGGCAACCTCTCACCTGTAGAAAAATTTATTGCCAGCGCCGATGAAGGAAAACAAATGCTAAGAGCCGCTCGAACCGAGATGGTGAAAGAAATGTATCGAAAAAACCGCCCAGTGGAAATGGAAAGCTTCCTGGGCACCGAGCTTGTCGATCTTTTTGTTGACATTGATATTGAACGAGATTTCGGCATGTCTGTGTTTGTGTTTGCTGATAACATTGAAGAAAAATTTTCCAAAAAGCGTTGAGCCTGCGTCAATAGCGCTCCTGTTTGCGTCAGGATCGACCGCTTAACAGCTTAACTGGATTTTTGTTGTTGGTACTTGATAGCGCTCCTGTCAAAGGCTAACCGCTGCATATTCGACTTGAAGCTTCCTTCAGCGAATACCAGCGGTTTTTTTTCACTATCGAACACTTGCTTCACTTACGGTCGTAACCTTTACGAGCCATAAGAAAGGATGATCATGAATGGGAAAGACGAAACATGCTGGCCCGATGAAACTAGATAAAAAATGGGACCCGTCATTATGGGCGGGGAAAGTGCCCCTCGGCTTAGGAAAAGTGAAACCAAAACATATTCGCGATACGTTAAAAGTCGCACTCGAAAATCGCGACAATCTTGGCTATGCCTACCGTATTTTAACACAGGGGGTCTGCGACGGCTGCGCCCTTGGCGTTTCCGGCTTGCAAGACCAAACGCTCGCGGGACCACACCTTTGCACCACACGGTTAAATGTATTACGGTTGAACACCATGCCGGCCATCGATCCGAAATGGTTGGACGATGTGGAAGAGCTTAGGAAGCTTGATAGTACGGAGCTACGCAAGCTCGGCCGGATTCCGTATCCACTGTCGCGAAAGCCGGGAGAAAAAAGATTTACCCGCATTAGCTGGGACGATGCCTTGAACCGTATCGCCGCAAAAATAAAAGCGATTGACCCAAAACAGCTTGCTTTCTACTTAACGGCAAGAGGAATTACAAATGAAGTGTATTACACAGCGGCCAAGGTGGCTCGTTTTCTAGGAACGAACAACATCGATAATGCGTCAAGAATTTGTCATTCTCCAAGTAAAACGGCGTTAAAACGTTCTCTCGGTATCGGTGCGTCAAGCTGTAATTATCAAGATTGGATCGGTACCGACGTCCTCGTCTTTTGGGGCTCTGTTGCCGCCAATAACCAGCCAGTATCAACAAAATATATGTATGCCGCGAAAAAGGCAGGGACGAAGATCATTATGATTAACCCGTACCGTGAGCCGGCGATGGAAAACTATTGGATTCCTTCGATTCCTGAAAGCGCCCTGTTCGGCACACAAATAGTTGATGATGTATTTCAAGTAAACATTGGCGGCGATATTGCGTTCATGAACGGGGTGATGAAGCATTGGTTTGAAATGGAGAAAGAGCGGCCAGGATCTGCGATCGACCACGCGTTTATTGCGAACCATACGAACGGCTTTGCAGAGCTTAAGGAGCATGTGGAGCAATTAAACTGGAACGACATCGTGAAGTCTGCCGGACTTTCAAAAGAACGGATCCTCGAGTTTGCCAAGCTTCTAGCCAACTCACGATCGGGTGTGTTTATTTGGAGCATGGGACTTACCCAGCACCGATTTGCGACCGATAACATTTCCCAAGTCGCCAATTTAGCTCTTTTGCAAGGGTTTATCGGGCGAAAGCATTGCGGTGTGATGCCGATTCGCGGCCATAGTGGTGTGCAAGGCTCAGGAGAAATGGGCGCTGATCCATTTGTCTTGCCTGGCGGTGATTTTGAACCAGAACATAAAAAGCGGATCGAAGCGATCTGGGGATTCCACATTCCAGATTGGCAAGGGGACACGGTCGGGCAAATGTTAGAGAATGTCTTGCTTCCAGACGATCATGAACGAAAGGTGCGCCTTTTTTATACGAGTGGTGGTAACTTCCTTGAAACGATGCCGGACCCAGCGTTTATCCAACGCGTGTTGGAAAACGTCGAGCTTCGCGTCCATCAAGACATCATTTTTAACACGTCCACTCTCGTAGATGCAAAAGAAGAAGTGATCGTTCTTCCAGCGATGACGCGCTATGAACAGCCAGGTGGAGGAACGTCGACGAGCACGGAGCGAATGGTCTACTTCAGTCCGGAAATTAAAGGCCCGCGAATCGAAGAAGCACGGGCAGAATGGGACATTTACATCGAGCTCGCCAAACGAGTCGATCCAGAACGGGCTCATTTAATCGATTTTCAAACTGCCCAACAAATCCGTGATGAAATTGCCGTAGCTAATCCGAATTATGACGGAATCCAACACCTGAAAAATCGCGGAGATGTCTTTCAATGGGGAGGTGCATGGCTTTGTGAAGGGGGTGTTTGCCCAACACCTGATGGACGTGGAAACTTACTCCCTATCGACCTACCAGAGTTCCGCCGCACCGAGGGTCACTTTTACGTGACAAGTCGGCGAGGCAAACAGTTTAACTCGATGGTGTACAGTGAAACGGACCCATTTAACGGAGCCGATCGTTATGACGTGATCATGAACGAAACGGACGGGAAGAAATTAAATATTCGTAACGGTGAATCGATTGTCGTCTACAACCAATATGGTACGTTCCAAGGACGCGCCTGCTTTGGCGACACCCAGACAGGGAACATTGCGGTTTATTGGCCTGAAGGAAACATGCTTCTTCCGAAAGGTGTTTACGAAACGCATGCGAAAATCCCTGAGTACAATACGACGGTGATCGTTGAAAAAGCCGAGAGCTTCCATGCGCAAAAAGACAGACGCTACCTCGAAAAACGGGTCGAGGAGCTGGAGCTTGAAGCGAACTGAGAAAAACCGCCTCGATTTGAGGCGGTTTTCGTTATTTGTTCCATGACGCAACCGTCACGACCGCTAAGCCGTCAAGGACGAGCTCATGGGTAACCACCCATGCTCCGTGTTTCTTAAAGAAATGCGTAAGCTGTTCAGCCGTATAACGATGACGACGTGTCGAGACATTGGACCATTGCAATAGCGTTTTTTCTTCAAAGCCTGTGATCCCGCTCTTCTTGCAGTAAGCTTTTGCAGCGGCATGATTCATCTTGTTAGTCGGGTTTAGCATTCCGATCACACCTGCCCCATTTAGCACCCGAATCATTTCCTTCATCCCTCGCTCGGGCTCTGGCAGAAGGAACATGACACAAGTAGAGAGGCAAACGTCAAACGATTCATCGGCAAACGGCAGATCATACGCGTCCCCTTGGACGACCGTCAGCCTTCCGCATTGCTTGTGTTCATGCAATCGCTCTTCTGTCGCCAATACCATTTGTTTTGACAAATCCACTCCTGCTAAGTGGGCTGCCTCATGTACTCCTCTTGCCAACAAGCGCCCCGTTCCGCACCCTACATCTAATACGGCACGATTCGCCCAGGATCCCGTCCCTTTTTTTAACCGATCGTGGACTGGACGAAGCCAGCTCGCCTGCGCCATCCCGTCAAAAAAAGAGACGAGTGGATCAAACTCTTCACCCGTCATTTTTCGCATTCCATTGCCTCCCCTCTCCTTCCTTTTTAGCATACTAAGGTAGAAGGCAAATGACAATTATTCGTTCATCCAACTTTGCGAGCTAGGATTTTCACGCCATTTCTGTAATTTTTGTAATTCTTCTTCTGAGATGTCACCACGTCTGATCGCAACATCTAGCAAAGTCGGATAGTCCGTTAATACGTAGGAGGGAAGATTAGCTGCCTCTAGCTGATCCTGCCCTTTCTCTAGCCCGTATGTAAAAATCGCCACAACTCCAAGAACGTCAGCACCAGCTTCTCTTAACGCATCGGCTGCTTGAATGACACTTCCTCCAGTCGAGATAAGGTCTTCAATAATGACGACACGATCCTTGGAAGAGAGCTTCCCTTCGATTTGATTTTGCTTGCCATGACCTTTTGACTTGCTACGAACATAAACCATTGGTGCTTGCAGTCGATCACTTACCCACGCAGCGTGGGGAATTCCCGCTGTCGCAGTTCCTGCAACAACGGTCACCTCTGGAAAATGTGAGCGAATCAACTGCTCAAATCCTTCCGCAATCGACTGGCGAATGTGCGGATAGCCCATCGTTAGACGATTGTCGCAATAAATCGGCGACTTGATCCCAGAACTCCACGTAAAGGGGTCGTTCGGGCGTAACGTAACCGCCTCAATGTCTAACAAATGTTGTGCGATTGTCTCTTTCATCCTTAACCCTCCCATTGCTTGCGTATGATTTCATAGGCGGCAGCAGGTTCTGGAGCCGCCGTGATGCTGCGACCGACAACGATAGCCCAGCTCCCTAATGTCCGCGCTTCTTCCGGGGTAACAATTCGCGTTTGATCCCCTTTGTCATCCTCTTTTAAACGAATCCCTGGTGTGACGGTCAAAAAAGACGGACCGCAATGCTCGTGAATAATAGGAACCTCTTGGGCGGACGAGACAACCCCATCCAGTCCGGCCTCCTTTGCAAGCCGAGCATAATGAGACACTGCCCCGTTCATGTTGGACTGAATGAGCAACTCTTTTTGTAGCATAGCCTCATTTGTACTTGTAAGCTGTGTCACACCGATGAGCTTCGGACGGTTACGGCCGTCCACTGTCCCAGCTTCCAGTCCTTCCCGTGCCGCAGCCATCATGTTTGTTCCTCCTGCTACGTGAACGTTCACGATGTCAACTCCGAGTGTGGCTAGTTGTCGCATCGCTCGCTTTACCGTGTTCGGAATGTCGTGCAGCTTTAAATCGAGAAACACTTGATGTCCTTCATCCTTTAGTTGCTCAATCACAGCTGGGCCTTCACTGTAAAATAACTCCATCCCTACTTTTACGAACAGAGGTTTTGGAAGTGTCTTGAGCAGTTCCTGCATGTTCTCCCGGTTTTCTACATCTAGGGCAATGATCAATGGTCGTATCATGACATCTTCCAGCTCCCTCCGACAATATCGGCAATCCGTTCAATGCCAAGCTCATCCATTCGCTTTGGCAGCTCGTCAATGATCGTTGGACAAACGTAAGGATCGGTAAAGTTGGCAGTACCGACCGCTACCGCATCTGCTCCTGCTAGCATAAATTCCAGCACATCATCAGCCGATTGAATCCCGCCCATCCCAATGATCGGAATCGAAACGGCTTGGCTCACCTGATAAATCATGCGAATCGCCACAGGCTTTATTGCAGGTCCAGACAGCCCACCTGTTCCGTTTGCTAAAATTGGCGTCCGCCGTTTTAAATCAAGGCGCATTCCAAGGAGTGTGTTGATCATCGACAATCCGTCGGCTCCAGCTCGCTCCACTGCATGCGCCATTTCCACAATGTCGCTCAGATTTGGCGAAAGCTTCACATAGACGGGCACAGTAGAGACGCGCTTCACTTCTTGCGTTAGCTGTGCCGCCACATCTGGCACGGTTCCAAAGGCAATCCCGCCCTCTTTTACGTTCGGGCAAGAAATGTTTAGTTCAAGCGCATGGACATTGTCCACACGGGAAATGGCTTCAGCCACTTCGACATAATCGTTCACGGTTGAACCTGCAATGTTGGCCACAATCGGTACATCCACGTCCGCAAGCCGAGCCAACTCGTTATCAATGACGTTATTGAGGCCTGGGTTTTGCAAGCCGATCGCATTTAGCATGCCCGAATGGGTCTCTGCTACGCGAGGCGTTGGGTTTCCGAAACGTGGCTCCACGGTGGTCGCTTTAATGGCGATCGCGCCTAAAAGATTCAGGTCGTAAAAGCCAGCAAATTCTTTACCAAAGCCGAAGCAACCAGAAGCTGGCATAATCGGATTTTTCATAGAGAGACCTGGTAATTCTACTGCTAACCGACTCATAGCACGACCTCCCCTACTGGAAATACTGGGCCATCGGTGCAGATTTTTCGATACGCCGTTCCTGCCTCATCTCCTGTCACATGACAGACACAGGCAAAACATGCACCAATCCCGCAGCCCATCCGTTCTTCCATCGAAATAAAGGCACGTTCACCAATAAAACGTTCACTCACGGCTTTTAACATAGGAGTTGGCCCACAAGAATAGACGACATTATACGAAAGGACTTCTTGATCCAGCACATGGGTGACAAACCCTTTCGTCCCCGCTGTACCGTCCACGGTCGCTACATATGTTGTCCCGAGTTGAGAGAACTGCTCATAGTAAAAGCTGTCCTTTGCGGATTGAAAGCCAAGCACATTAATGACGTGGCAGCCTTTCGCTTTCAGGCGCTTCGCCAAATAGTAAAGAGGAGGGACTCCGATTCCGCCACCGATGAGCAGAGCCGTTTCCCCTGAAGCTATTGCCTCCAATGGGAACCCTTGACCGAGCGGTCCGAGAATGTCGACCGTCTCCCCCCGCGCTTTTTGCGCCAGCCGCTTCGTGCCTTGCCCTTCTGCTCGGTAAAGCAGCGTTAATTCGTTCGTCTGCTCGTCTACGTGGCAGATGCTGAGCGGGCGCCGTAGTAACAGCTCTGAGCCATCATCCACCTTCACATGGACGAACTGCCCAGGTGAGGTCATCTCTTTTACGCGCTCACCTGTTACTTTCATTTCATAGATGCCATCAGCGATTCGCTGATGGCTCGTAATTGTCATCCGTTCTGTCTGTCTCATCGGTCCTCCCCTTTCTCTATTGCATGACCGGCATGCTTTCAGCAGAAAACGTAATGGATTCTAGGACGCGGAGAAGCGCCTCGGCTGTGTCTAGTGATGTGAGACATACGACCCCGTTTTCGACCGATTCACGGCGAATTCGAAACCCGTCACGGGCTGGTTGCTTTCCTCTCGTTAACGTGTTGATGACAAATTGAGCGTCACCTGCACGGATCACGTCTAGCAAATGGGGCTTTTCGTCGCTAATCTTGTTGACCGTCGTCACTGGAATGCCCTCCGCTTGCAGAATATGGGCTGTTCCTTCCGTTGCGAGAATCGAGAAGCCGATTTGATAAAAGCGTTTTGCGAGACTGATCGCTTCCTGCTTGTCTTTATCGGCGATCGTAAACAACACCGAACCGTGGGTCGGAATGCTCATTCCTGAGGCAATTAACCCTTTGTACAATGCTTTTTCTAACGTTTTGTCTCGGCCCATTACTTCACCTGTTGACTTCATTTCTGGTCCTAGCGTGATGTCCACCCGGCGCAATTTTGCGAACGAAAAGACGGGTACTTTTACAGAGACTTCTTTTGCCTCTGGATGGTAGCCTGTTTCATAGCCGAGCTGCGGCAATGTTTTCCCAAGCATCACCTTCGTCGCCACATTCGCCATCGGAACACCTGTCACCTTGCTTAAAAACGGTACCGTTCGGCTTGACCGTGGGTTTACTTCAAGGACGTACACATCGTCTTTATGCCAGACGAACTGAATGTTCAGCAACCCGACAATCCGCAACCCTCTAGCAAGCTCGATCGTCCGTTCGATCAGCTTTTGTTTCAGCGATTCAGGAACGGTTTGCGGCGGATAGACAGCAATCGAGTCTCCCGAGTGAACCCCTGCCCGCTCAATGTGCTCCATAATGCCTGGAATATAGACGTTTTCTCCATCGGATATTGCGTCAACCTCTAGCTCTTTACCTGTCAAATAGCGGTCGATGAGCACGGGATGTTTCGGATTCACTTTGACCGCATGGGCCATATAGTTTAACAGTTCTTCTTCTTTATAAACGATTTCCATTGCCCGGCCGCCGAGTACATACGACGGTCTGACGAGAACTGGGTAGCCGATACGTTCAGCAATTTGGCGAGCTTCCTCAATCGAAGTTGCCGTATCGCCTAATGGTTGTGGGATGTTCAATTCAACCAATGTCTGTTCAAACTTATCCCGATCCTCGGCACGATCCATGTCTTCAAGAGCCGTTCCGATAATTTTCACGCCGCGTGCCGCTAGCTCGGACGCCAAATTAATCGCTGTCTGTCCCCCGAACTGGACGATCACCCCTTCTGGCTGCTCCAAATTAACAATGTGCATCACATCTTCGACGGTGAGCGGTTCAAAATAAAGTTTGTCGGACGTGCTAAAGTCTGTTGATACGGTCTCAGGGTTATTGTTCACAATAATCGCTTCGTACCCTGCTTCTTTAATCGCCCATACCGTATGAACCGTTGCATAATCAAATTCGATTCCTTGTCCGATTCGGATCGGGCCAGAGCCTAACACGAGAATGCTTTTTTTATCGGTTCGTTCCGATTCGTTTTCTTCTTCGTACGTTCCGTAAAAATACGGTGTCGCCGACGCAAACTCTGCTGCACACGTATCGACCATTTTATAGACTGGTGAGAGGCCATGGTTCATCCGGAGCTCATACACTTCCTGTTCGGATGTTCCCCATAGATCGGCGATGATCATATCGGAGAACCCACGCTCTTTTGCTTCTTTTAGTAGCTCTAAATCGCCTACGTTTTCCTTTAGTTGTTTTTCGAGCTGGATGATTCTTGCAAACGAACGGAGGAAGAAGCGATCAATTTTTGTTAACGCCCAAAGCTCTTCGATCGTATACCCTCTACGGATCGCCTCTCCTAAGGCAAACAATCGCTCGTCATCAGGCTTTGTCAGCTTTTTCTCGAGGCTTTCTTTATCAAGGTCATTTACATCTGGTTGATCTAAGTGATAGACCCCGGCTTCTAATGAACGAACCGCTTTTAACAGAGATTCCTCCAAGTTCCGTCCAATCGCCATTACTTCCCCAGTCGCCTTCATCTGTGTACCGAGGAAACGGTTGGCTGCTTCGAATTTATCAAAAGGCCAGCGTGGAATTTTGCTCACGACATAGTCAAGAGCAGGCTCGAAGCTAGCATACGTCGTTTGGGTAATCGGATTGAGCAATTCATCCAATGTATAACCAACGGCAATTTTTGCGGCAATTTTTGCAATCGGATAACCGGTCGCTTTCGACGCGAGGGCAGATGAACGGCTCACCCGTGGATTCACTTCAATGATGTAATATTGGAAGCTATCCGGATCAAGGGCAAACTGAACGTTACACCCTCCTTCAATTCCTAGAGCGCGAATAATCTTTAACGACGAGTTTCGTAGCATTTGGTATTCACGATCGGATAACGTTTGCGACGGGGCCACAACGATTGAATCCCCTGTATGAACGCCGACAGGATCGATGTTTTCCATGTTACAGACGACGATCGCATGATCTTTTCCATCCCGCATGACTTCATATTCAATTTCTTTAAAGCCCGCGATGCTTTTTTCCACTAGACATTGGGTCACAGGGCTATACTTCAAACCGCTCGTTACGATTTCAACAAGGTCTTCTTCATTGTATACGAGACCCCCGCCAGTACCGCCGAGCGTATACGCAGGGCGAACGATGATCGGGTAGCCGACACGCTCGACGAACGTGTACGCTTCCTCCAACGTATGAATGATCTCACTATCTGGCACAGGTTCATTTAATTCTTTCATCAATGCTCGAAACAGGTCACGGTCTTCCGCCTGTTGAATCGAATCTAATTTCGTCCCGAGAAGTTCGACATTGTACTCTTTTAAAATGCCCGCTTGGTCTAATTCAACCGCCATGTTTAACCCTGTTTGGCCACCGAGTGTCGGCAAGATGCCATCCGGTCGCTCCATGCGAATAATTCGGCTCACAAATTCTAGCGTTAACGGCTCAATGTAGACACGGTCAGCCATTGTCGTATCGGTCATGATCGTGGCAGGATTGGAATTGACGAGAATCACTTCATAGCCTTCTTCCTTTAATGCTTGACACGCTTGCGTTCCTGCGTAATCAAACTCCGCCGCTTGTCCGATGACAATTGGTCCTGAACCGATGACGAGAATTTTTTTAATATCTTCGCGTTTCCCCATGTTCTCTCACTCTCCCAATTTTATCTGTTATACCGTGAGCGCCCGATGCTTGTTTGATTCCATCAGCTTAATAAAACGATCGAATAGCACGTTTGAATCTTCCGGTCCTGGTGATGCCTCCGGGTGGTACTGAACGCTGAACGCTGGATGTACTTTGTGTGCCAATCCTTCAATTGTTCCGTCATTCACTGCTTCATGGGTAACGATTAAATCCGTATTCACAAGTGAACCTTCCGTTACCGTATAGCCATGATTTTGTGCCGTAATTTCGATCAATCCCGTACTCCGTTCACGCACAGGGTGGTTCGAGCCGCGATGCCCGAAGCGAAGCTTTTCTGTTTTTGCTCCGCAAGCAAGTGCGAACAGTTGATGACCGAGGCAAATACCAAACAACGGAACTTTTCCTAATAGGTTGCGGATCATTTCTACTCCCTCAGATACGTCCTCTGGGTTTCCTGGTCCGTTGCTTAACAGGACGCCGTCAGGCCCTAAGCGGAGCACCTCTTCTGCTGATGTGTGGTAAGGCACAACAAACACTTCACAATTGCGGCGGATGAGCTCCTGTAAAATGTTATGCTTCATTCCATAATCAACGAGGACAACGCGCTTACCAGGGCCTGGTACGTGGTATGGATCTCTCGTTGAGACGCGCGACACTTGATCGGTCGGTGTTGGTGTTGCTTTCAACTCCTGAACGATTTGCTCTACGTCTACATCAAGTGGGCAGAGCTGGCCTTTTAACGTACCGTGCATCCGAATCAAGCGGGTGAGCTTTCGAGTGTCGATCCCAGATAGTCCAGGAATTTGCTTCGCTTTTAACAGGGAGTCTAATGATTCTTCACTTCTCCAGTTGCTCGGAATGTCACATGCTTCTTTGACGATTAACCCGTGTATCGCTGGATTCATCGATTCAAAGTCGTCGCGGTTAATTCCATAATTTCCGATCAATGGGTAAGTTAATGTCACAATTTGTCCGCAGTAGGATGGATCAGAGAGCATCTCTTGGTAGCCTGTCATTCCCGTGTTAAATACCACTTCTCCTGACATTTCTCGATCGCTACCAAACCCTTTTCCTACAAACACACTGCCATCTTCTAAAATGAGTTGTCTTTTCATCTCGCCACCTCTTTCTCTTCCCAAACAAGCTTGCCACCTACAAGTGTTGCTACCGGCCACCCTTGGCATGTCCACCCAGCAAACGGTGTGTTGCGGCCTTTTGAAGCAAAATGTGCTGGATCGATCGCTCGTTCCACTTCTAGGTCAATGATCGTCACATCTGCTGGTGCCCCCTCTTCCAACCGGCCATACGGTAGCTGGAATGTTTCCGCTGGATCAATCGTCAACCAATCAACAAGTTGCTTTAGCGTAAAGGTCCCTTTTTTGACAAAATGAGTGTACAGAAGGGGGAACGCCGTCTCTAATCCGACAATACCGAACGGTGCGCGCTCCATTCCTTGCCCTTTTTCCTCTTCTGTATGCGGAGCATGGTCTGTCGCAATAAAGTCGATTGTTCCATCTAGCAATCCTTCAATTAACGCCTCTCGATCTTTTTTCCCACGGAGCGGCGGATTCATTTTATAGTGGGCATCCAAACCTGGAATGTCTTCATCGCACAATAATAAATGATGTGGTGTCACTTCCGCCGTTACACGAATGCCTGCACGCTTAGCATCTCGGACAACCCGAACCGATTCCTTTGTACTAATGTGACAGACGTGGTAGTGAACACCTGCCGCTTCGGCTAAAAGCACATCGCGAGCAATGTGAACGGACTCACAAACCGATGGAATCCCTGCAATCCCATGCTTTTTTGAAAATACTCCTTCGTGGACTGAACCGTTTTGGATCAACGTATTTTCTTCACAGTGGGCAACGATGGCCATCTCGAGCTTTGCCGCCTCTTTCATCGCTTCAAGCATCATCGCTGCCGATTGTACGCCTACACCATCATCGGTAAAGGCAAAGGCGCCTGCTTCCTTTAACTTGGCAAAGTCGGTTAGCTCCCGGCCAAGCTGTCTCGTCGTGATGGCTGCGTATGGTAAAACGCGGACAACCCCTGTCTCATCAATTCTACCTGTCAGCCAGCTCATTTGCTCAGCGCTGTCTGGAACCGGACGAGTATTTGGCATGGCCGCAACAGTAGTAAAGCCTCCTTTCGCTGCCGCCTTTGTTCCTGTTTCAATCGTCTCCTTCGCTTCACCACCTGGCTCCCGTAAATGAACATGTAAATCCACAAGTCCAGGGGTCACTAGCTTTCCATTCGCTTCGATTACATGGGCGTCCGTTTCTTCAAGATTTAAGCCAATGGCGGAAATCACGCCATCGTTCAACAATACATCTTGTGTTTTAACCGTTCCTTCCTTTGTGACGATGCTGCCATTTTTAATCAACGTTTTCATGTTCTCTCTCCCCTTATTATTCATCTGTCAATGCTCGCTTTAACACGGCCATTCGGATGGCGACCCCGTTTTTCATCTGTTTAAAGATTCGTGAGCGTGGGCATTCCACAAGCTCGCTCGCAATCTCCACATTACGATTCACAGGCGCTGGGTGCATGACAATGCTTTTTGGCTTCATCCGCGCTTCCCGTTTGACCGTTAAGCCAAATTGCTCATGGTACGATGCTTGGGTGAATGAAACGGTCCCATCATGCCGTTCGTGCTGAACGCGCAAGAGCATGATGACGTCCGCTAGTTCGACCGCTTCATCCATCGTCACATAAGGGTAAACCCCCTCATAGCCTTCCATCCATTCCCGCGGACCTGAAATGTAAACGCGGGCACCGAGACGAGTTAAGGTTTCGGCATTCGAGCGAGCTACTCGGCTATGGCGAAGGTCTCCACTAATAACAATGATAAGGTTAGAAAATCTATCAAATTCCTGTTGAATTGTCCACAAATCGAGCAAGGATTGGGTCGGGTGATGGCCACAACCATCGCCAGCATTAATGATCGGGATGTTAATACGATCTTGCAATTCTTCGAAATATCGGTCCTGGCGATGGCGAATGACGAGGGCGTTTACACCGATAGACTCAAGTGTTTTCGCCGTATCGTACAGCGTTTCCCCTTTCTGCACGCTGGATCGTTCCCCATCCACATTGACGACATGGAGCCCAAGTCGTTGCTCGGCTACTTCAAAGCTCACTCTCGTCCGCGTGCTCGGCTCGAAGAACAAATTGGCGACAAAGAGCTTTTCCGCTGGCGACCAAAGGACACCATTTTCAAACTGCTGGGCATCGTGCAAAATGTGCTCAATTTCCTCAAGCGATAAATGGGACATAGTAAGCAAGTCGTGTTTCGTATCATGATCCTGTAAGAACGGTACCGCCATTTTCCATCACCTCAGATTATAAAATGAGAACCTTGCCTTACCGCCAAGTCATCATGGCAGAATCGATTGGTTCTCTTATCTTTTTTTCTCTTAAGAGTGTAAAAAACACGCCCGATCGAGCA
The DNA here is from genome assembly GCF_004376175.1 of Halalkalibacterium halodurans. GTDB lineage: Bacteria > Bacillota > Bacilli > Bacillales > Bacillaceae_D > Halalkalibacterium > Halalkalibacterium halodurans. The sequence goes on from NZ_SNUY01000061.1 coordinate 18,369, forward strand.
GCTTCGGGCGTGCAGAGGTAGAGAAAGGCCTCGCTTTACTGATTGCCTCTCTCAAACAAGTCACGCCTTTGAAGGCTCTCTGTCCTTCATTAAAGGTCGATCCTTTCAGTTGTTATGCAGCTTGTTCTTTTTTTCTCACCGTCTTTTCATTTTCAAACATGCTCTTCGTTCCGTAGCTTACTTCCTTGTTCGGTAACACTAAGTGAAGAACAATCCCGATGATCGTCGCTAACGCCATTCCTGGAATTTGGACATTTTCGTTTATCGGAACGAACGCACCGCCAATTCCGATGACGAGTATGACCGAGGAAATGATCAAGTTTCGTTTTTCTCCGAGCTGAATCTCGTTGTCAATCAACATCCGCAGTCCAGAGGAAGCGATGACCCCGAATAAGAGGATCGACACCCCTCCCATAACGGCTTGTGGAATCGTGGAAATGAGAGCTGAAATTTTGCCGCTAAATCCGAACATAATCGCGAGCAAAGCCGCACCTCCGATCACGAATACGCTAAACACACGAGTGATGGCGATGACGCCGATGTTTTCCCCGTACGTCGTGTTCGGTGGTCCTCCAAGAAAGGAAGCGATCATTGTCGCAACCCCATCCCCTGCAAGGGAGCGATGCAATCCTGGCTTCTCTAAAAAGTTTTTCCCAGCAACTTTACTTAACACCATTTGATCCCCGATATGCTCTGCTAAGGTGACGGCGGCAATCGGCACCATAATCGCAAGCACGGTCCATTCAACCGTCGGTGTATAGGTGACGAATGGCACGATAAAGTCTGGAGCCACTAACCATTTCGCCTCATACACCGCTTGAAAGTCAATCAAGCCGACGAATAACGCGGTAACATAGCCACCTGCGATTCCAAACATCATTGGAACAAGTCCGAAAAATCCTTTAAAGAAAACAGCTGCAACGATTGTGATCAGCAATGTAATCATCGCCACTAGCATAAACGTACCGTTAAACACTTGTACCCCCTGTTCGATTGTCTCCATCATCGCCATATCGATCGCAACGCCAGCTAAGCCGAGACCAATCACCATAATGACTGGTCCAACGACGATCGGCGGCAAGACCGTCATCAGCCATTTTCTTCCTACGACTTTGATCAGTAGGGCGGCTACTCCGTATACGAGACCGACGAAAAAGCTCCCGACCATCGCCGCCTCCGGTCCGCCAAACGCTGTCACTGCAATGATCGGAGTGATAAAAGCAAACGATGATCCAAGATACGCCGGCACCTGTCCTTTCGTAATTAGCAAGTAGGCAAGGGTTCCGAGCCCACTTGAAATTAAGGCCACTGCTGGACTTAAGTCGACCAATAGTGGTACGAGAATGGTCGCACCAAACATGGCGCATAGGTGTTGTAAGCTTAAGATTAGCCATTTATGTGGTTGGGGAACTTCACGAATGCCGATATCTCTTTGTTGTTTTGCCATTGTTTTCTCCTCCTTGGTTATGCAAACAAAAAACCTCCTTGCCCATGACAAAGAGGTTACACTACTCCTGTAAAAAAGCACACAGGTGCCCAAGAAAGAGTGTACCTCTTAACAGCCTCACGGGACTGATTTAAAGAGGTGGTTATGAGGTTTTTTGTTCAATCGTTACTTCATCAATGCCATCCACTTCAGAAAGCTTGGCGACAATTTGTTCTTGCTTAGACGTCGGAACGTTTTTGCCAACGTAATCTGGGCGAATCGGCAATTCCCGATGCCCGCGGTCGATTAACACCGCCAATTGAATTTGTTCTGGCCGGCCTAAATCCATTAACGCATCTAAGGCTGCTCGCACCGTTCGACCGGTATATAATACATCGTCGATCAGGATGACTTTTTTTCCCGTAACATCGACAGGAACATCCGTCCCTTGCAAAATCGGCTCCTCCGTCGTTGACTTCACCGTTAAATCATCGCGATAAAGGGTAATGTCTACTTCACCGACTGGGAGCTTGATGCCTTCGATCGTTTCAATTCGTTCTTGGAGGCGGTTCGCTAAATAGATCCCCCTCGTTTTAATTCCGACAAGAAGGCAATCGCTCACACCTTTATTGCGTTCGATGATTTCGTGGGCGATCCGCGTTGTTGCTCGCCGAATCGCTTGCTCATCTAAAATTAACCGCGACACTGTGACACCTCCAAGTCGTTTTCGTTCCGTTTGAATGTTAGATGCTCTTTAAAGTATAAAAACCCTTCTGTCCAAAGGGCAGAAGGGTATACGTTACCTAAAGTCATGAAAACGACGAGCGGCGTTTTCGTGATTCCTTCTTAGCCTCACTGGACTAACATTAAAGGAGCTTATTCAATTCTCGCTTGGTGCAATTATGACAAAATACGACGACCGTGTCAACGGTTATTTTGCAATTGCCTGATGAGTTTTTTCATCTCTTCTGGCATTTCTACTTTAAAGCGCATAAATTCACCGGTACGAGGATGCTCAAACCCTAATTTTTGTGCATGAAGCGCTTGTCCATCAATTGATAATGTTTTTTTCGGTCCATATTTTGGATCACCTGCAAGGGGAAAGCCAATGTATTTAAAATGGACCCTAATTTGGTGGGTTCTCCCTGTTTCCAGTTGACATTCAACAAAGGTAAAATCACCAAATCGCTCAAGGACGGTAAAATGGGTTACTGCATCGCGGCTGTTTTCTTCTGTCACTGTCATGCTTTGTCGATCTACCTTATCCCGGCCGATTGGCGCATCAATCGTCCCATGATCATGGGGAATGTTGCCGTGAACGATTGCTTGGTACACCCGTTCGGTCGTTTTTGCTTTTAATTGGTTCACTAACGATTCATGGGCTCTGTCATTTTTTGCGATCATTAACAGCCCTGATGTATCTTTATCGATCCGGTGTACAATCCCTGGACGAACCACGCCATTGATCGACGAAAGATCGTTACAATGATACATGAGGGCATTGACAAGCGTTCCTGTCGTGTGTCCAGGTGCCGGATGAACGACCATCCCTCGCGGCTTATTCACAACCGCTACGTCCTCATCTTCATAAATGATCTCAATCGGAATATTTTCAGGAACCACTTCTAATACTTCTGGTTCTGGCACAAAAAGCTCTAGCGTATCGCCAGTTTCCACCTTGTAGTTCGATTTGATCGTTCGACCATTAATTAACACATGGCCATCTTTAATCCACTGTTGTACTTGTGTTCTTGACCATTCTTCCCCTTGAGCAGTTAAAAACTTATCGATCCGCTCCCCTTGTTGCTGTTCCGAAATGGTCCACGTCAATTGCTCACTCATGCATTCTTCTCCTTTTTTGCCTTTCGTTCGTCACGAATCATTTTCAAAAATAAAATGCCAACCCCGACGCAAAGCGCGGAGTCTGCCACGTTGAATATGGGGAAGTTGTATGTAAAAATGTACGTATTGACAAAATCAACCACTTCCCCACGAAAGATGCGGTCGATAAAATTACCGATAGCGCCCCCTAAAATCAGAGCTAAGGCCGTCGCAAATACACGATCATGCTTGGCCTCTTTTTCCATGTAATAAACAATCCCAATCACTACAATGGACGTAATGATGTAGAATAGCCACATTTGTCCTTCTAAAATCCCGAATGCTGCTCCTTTGTTTCGATGGGATGTTAAGTAAAGTACAGAATCAATTAACGGGATGCTTTCTCCAATTTCCATATGGCGAACGACTAGCCACTTTGTCCATTGATCCAGCAAAATAATCACTAACGCAACAATGTAATAAATCAACGTCCAGTCCTCCGATCTCCTGCTTCATCTCTACGTTAGCATTGTAGCACAAAAAGGAGGGGAATGTCCCTCCTTCATCCTTCCTAACGCAAGTGATTCATATACTGATCGTAATGAACATTTCGTTGAAACTGGACATTCTCTGCTCCACTATAGCCTTCGATCCCCGTCGACACAAATCCTTCAATTTCCTCCACGTAGCCAATGAGCTCGTCCTCTTCATCCAAGGATGCATCTTCAAACACCATATCGAGTTCATTGAAGCGTCCGACGGCTTGATACGCATCCTCAGCGTCAAACTCGGTTTCATCATCCGATTCATCAAAGTTGTACCGATCAAACGACTCCAGCACATCCTCCTCCACCGGTCTGTTGGCTGGAAGTTGGCCATTTCCATAGGCAACGGTCGTCCTTGCCGTTGGATTCGCCTCTAAACGCTCATATGGAATTTGTTCCCCCGTTCTTTCACAGATTCCATATGTTCCATTTTCCATTCGATCTAAGGCTTGTTTAATCTCTTCATACTCTCGACTCATCTGTTCGTAGAGGGCGATGTCTTTCTCTCGCTCGTAAAGATCGGTCGCCGTATCGGCCGGGTGATTATCGTACTGCGACAGCTCTCCTGTCGATCCAGAGAGCGTGCCTTTTTCCTCTTGCATTCCTAGCTCGCCCGACTGCTTGAGGCGCTGTTCAAGAGCGGCTTTTCTCTCTGTTAAGCGCTCCCGTAGTTCCGCGTATTGTTGCATGCTCTCCTCCCCTTTTTCAGCGCATCGTTAGACGATCATGTCCACTTTTAAGCGGTCAGTTTCCCAAAGCACGCCTCCCTGCGGCATCGGCTGTATTAGCACGTCCTGTGCGTCCACTGCCTATAGCGCCACGTCCTGTGGCATCGGCTGTATTAGCACGTCCTGTGCGTCAAAAAACTACAGATTGTAGCTTTTCATTTGTAGTCTGTCCTTAAAAAGGTGACGATAGCCCGAGCAACATTTGTCAAGAGTTTTCAAGCATGCAAAAACGATGATCCTGTATAATTTTTTAAATTTTAGTTGCATAAGGTCATTATTCGTTTGCCATTATAGATGCTAGAACTTTAAATCCCCAAACAAAAAAACGAGGTCAATGACCTCGTTTTTTTGTTTGATTATTTTGTTACATAATACGTCGCCACTGTCTCCGCACAATCCGCACAAAGGGTCGGATGCTCGTTGTTTGTACCGACCGTTGGGCTCACAACCCAACAACGTTCACACGTTTCGCCTGCTGCTTTTTCAACAACGATCGCTAAATCGCCATATGACTCGGCTTCTTTTGGCGCATCCGCGACAGAGCCAGCCACTTTTACAGCGGACACGATGAACAACTTATCTAACGGCCCAAGCTCTTCTAAAAGCTGGCGGACGTCACCATCAGCGTAAAGCGTAATGGCCGCCGTTAAAGATTTGCCGATCACCTTTTCATTTCGCGCATTTTCAAGTGCCTTTAGAACATCGTCACGAACGTTGATAAACGCATCCCATTTTTGTTTTAATTCACTCATGTCCCCAAGCTCGATCGGTTCTGGCATATCCGTCAGCTGGACACTCTCCTCTTCAACACCTGGGATATGTTTCCACACTTCATCCGCCGTATGGGGGATAATTGGGGACAAGAGTTTGGCCAACGCTACGAGCACATCATACATGACCGTTTGCGTAGCTCTTCGATCCGGATGGTCAGCATGCTTCACATAGAGGGTATCTTTCGCAATATCCATATAGAACGAGCTTAACTCAATCGTACAGAAGTTGTGGAGCTCGTGATATACGGTTGAGAACTGGTACTCGTCGTATGCCTTTTTCACACGATTGATGACATCGTTTAATTTTGCAAGCATGTAGCGATCAAGTCCGTTTAACTGATCAATGGCCACACGGTGCGTTGCTGGATGAAAATCGTGTAAGTTTCCAAGCAGGAAACGATAGGTGTTGCGAATTTTCCGATATACTTCCGATACTTGCTTCAAAATTTTATCCGATACGCGTACATCTGCTTGATAGTCGACAGATGCGACCCAAAGGCGTAAAATATCGGCTCCAAGCTGTTTCATTACATCATTCGGAATGACGACATTTCCGAGTGATTTACTCATTTTCTTTCCTTCACCATCAAGGGTAAAGCCATGGCTTAACACCCCTTTGTAAGGTGCTTTTCCTGTGATCGCTACACTTGTTGATAACGATGAGTTGAACCAACCGCGATACTGGTCTGAGCCTTCTAAATAAAGATCCGCAGGTCGATCTAACTCCTCACGCTCTACAAGCACCCCTTGATGGCTAGAGCCAGAATCGAACCAAACGTCCATAATATCCATTTCTCGTGTGAATTGACCATTCGGACTTGATTCATGGGTAAATCCTTCTGGAAGTAAATCTTTCGTCTCCCATTCAAACCAAACATTTGATCCGTGCTTTCTAAATAGCTCTGATACGTGGTTGATCGTTTCATCCGTAATGATCGGTTCTCCATTCTCTCCATAGAAAATCGGAATCGGCACACCCCATACGCGTTGACGTGAAATACACCAATCACCGCGGTCACGTACCATGTTGTAGAGGCGCGTTTCCCCCCACTCTGGAACCCACTTCACTTCCTGAATCGCTCTCAACAATTCGTCACGGAAGTTTTCAATCGATGCGAACCACTGAGCCGTCGCCCGGTAAATGACCGGCTTTTTTGTCCGCCAGTCATGGGCATAAGAGTGGGTGATAAACGTTAGCTTTAGGAGCGCACCGCACTCATCTAACTTTTGCGTGATCGGTTTGTTCGCTTCGTCATAAAATAATCCTTCAAAGCCAGGTGCTTCAGCGGTCATGTACCCTTTGTCATCAACTGGACATAACACGTCTAAACCGTACTTTTGGCCGACAATGTAGTCTTCTTCCCCGTGTCCAGGCGCTGTATGGACGCATCCTGTACCGGCATCTAACGTGACATGATCCCCTAAAACAACCAAGGAATCTCGGCCGTAAATCGGATGTTCAGCGACGACGTATTCTAAATCTACCCCTTTGATCGTTCGCAAGATTTCTGGATTTTCCCATTCAAGAGCGGATTCGAGTGTTTCCACAAGTCCTGACGCGACGACGTATTTTTCGCCTTTCACAGCGACAACGCTATATTCAAGTTCAGGATGAACGGCAATTCCTAAGTTTGCTGGGATCGTCCACGGAGTTGTCGTCCAGATGACGATTTTTTCATCTTGTTGTAATACGTTCTTTCCATCTTTCACTGGGAAAGCTACGTAAATCGACGGTGAGCGTTTGTCATGATATTCGATTTCCGCTTCCGCTAACGCTGATTCTGACGATGGTGACCAGTAGACAGGCTTTTTTCCTTTATAAATGTAGCCTTTTTTCGCCATCTCCCCGAACACTTTTACTTGCTGGGCTTCAAAGCCTTTATCTAAAGTGACGTAAGGGTTCCACCAGTCCCCGCGCACACCTAATCGCATAAATTGTTCACGTTGGCGGTCAATTTGCTTCCGTGCAAATTCTTCACAAAGCTTACGGAACTCGGCGACACTCATCGATTTGCGATCAACACCAGATTTCGTTAACGCTTGCTCAATCGGCAGGCCGTGGGTGTCCCACCCTGGAACATACGGAGCATGAAAACCTGCCATGGACTTATAGCGAACAATCATATCCTTTAAAACCTTATTCAGTGCATGCCCCATATGGATGTCACCATTGGCATAAGGTGGTCCATCATGAAGCACAAACAGTGGACGACCTTTCGTCCGTGCTTGCACCTTCTCATAAATATTCATATCTTTCCATTCTTCCTGCATTTGCGGCTCACGGTTTGGCAAATTTCCCCGCATCGGGAAATCCGTTTTTGGCATGAGCAATGTTTCTTTAAAATCCATTTCCATTCCTCCTAATGATTTGCAACTCCATTACAGCCAGCCTTGTGGCGGAAATGATTGTTTTCAATGGAACAAATAAAAACCTCCCCATCCCCATTAGGGACGAGAAGGTATTCCCGCGGTACCACCCTAGTGAACAAACGACATTCTTTGCTTGTTCCCTCGTGTCATTGTTAACAGGCATGACCTGTTGCAGCCTACTGAATCAACGATCGTTCGGTGCAAAAACTAAAGGGTGATTTTCCACATTCACGTTCCATCAGGCTTCCACCATCCCTGACTCGCTTTTGGAAGGGGTGACGTGTACTGTCCCTCTCATCGTCCATTGTATGTTCGCTTTTTTAATTAAAATTCATTATATGCGAGAGCTAAAAAGAACGCAAGTAGATCTAAGCTGCTGATTGTGTCAACCTTTTGTGGGAGGAGTATTTTCCATCCTCATATGTGTAAGCGAATTCAGGATTTTAGGGTTCTCCTCGTTGAGAATCTTATGGTTTTTAAAAGCCTTTCAAGTCTTTCAGTGCT
>NZ_SNUY01000062.1:0-1634 GCF_004376175.1 Halalkalibacterium halodurans
AGAGCTTGTTCAAAAAGCCATAAAATCCGAAAAAAAATAAAAATGCACCTTAGCGAAAAATGGTAAAATGGAAGTAACGAATCAACCAAAAATACCAATTTGCGAGGTGCATTTTCATGGATATGCAGCTAGAACTGCTTCCTTACCACTACTATAACACACTCGGTTTCGATGTGGAATTGATAGATTATATTGATCATGTTGATGATTCTATTGTCTTGGAAAAAATGAAACCATTATATAAAGGCGGTGGTCGCCCGCCTATTGATGCTAGGACGTATTTTCGTATGCATTATTTGTACTTTACACGGCCTGAGATCACGTCTTTTAGAGAGCTCTGCAGACAGCTGAAGGACCCTAAGAATCAGGCATGGCGCAACTTCATCGGCACTCCAAACATAAAGGATGTTCCTGTTCATTCGAGCTTGACTCATTTTCGTCATACTCTGACACCCGAGCACTTTTATAAAATCTTATTCGATTTCATTGGTCAGGCCCTGAAACTGGATGGTTTTTTAGAACCAACTCTTGCGGGAATTGATTCTAGACCCGTCTTTGCTCACGTGAATGGCTATAAAAAGAAACGTTGTGCTTGTGAAGATAAAGAGACATGTGAATGCGACAAAACGTATTCGGATCCCGATGCCAAAGTAGGCGTTCAGCGGAATAAAGCCAATCAGAATAAATTTTTTATTGGCTATCGAAAACATTCGATTGTTTGCCCCGCACCCTCGGGTCCTGTTGTTCTCTTGTCTATTATTCTTCCACCAGATACTCACGATGTCGATGTTCTTCTTCCGTTGGTTGAAAAACTAAAAGAAATCGGTGATTTGAAGGTAGAGTATCTTGTGGCAGATTTAGGCTATTTCAGTGCCGAACACCAGATAGAATCTTTACATAAACATGATGTGGCCGTCGTAACAGATTTCAAAAAGAATACGGTCATCCCTGAAACTTGTTCATCAGAAGGAAAGCCTGAATGTGAAGCTGGCCATGAACTCCTATGGGATGGATTTGAGAAGGAAACCTATACGTCTTGGTTTCATGGTGACGAAACCAAATGTATGTCCTGTCCATTACAGGCTACTTGTAATAAGCAATTCGGTTTCACCTTTGAAGAAAACCCATTCTTCTATGGTCCAGTTCCACAAGGGTCAGAGCTTCAAGAACGGATGTTAAACTTTCGTAAGCAAGTGGAGCTATCTTTTGCACATGAATCGAATCAGCTCGATTCTGTGATGCGACATAAAAAGGTGCCAGTAAAGACCACCAAGAGAGTCCAATCTTTCTTCATCATGAGAGATTTGTTTCGACTCATTCAACGGATGATCAAACACATACGAGATACGGTCTTACCTGGAAATCATGTTGAAGCTATAAGGAAATTACAGGAAATCCAAGTGGAACAGCTTTCCTTGCCGATAGCTAGCTAATTTAACCCCAATCAAACCTTTTTCAAAAAATTGTCTATGGTCCAAGGGAGAAGTCTACCCTTTTTTAGGTGCGATTTTGAGTGGGGCGAAGGTACATTTTTTTGTCTGAAATTATTTTACTTTCATTACCATTAATGGAAGTGTAGTCAACTGATTTTCTATTTATGATTTGATTAAAAAGGTGCTTTTTGAACAAGCTCT
>NZ_SNUY01000062.1:1644-16249 GCF_004376175.1 Halalkalibacterium halodurans
TTTAGGTGCGATTTTGAGTGGGGCGAAGGTACATTTTTTTGTCTGAAATTATTTTACTTTCATTACCATTAATGGAAGTGTAGTCAACTGATTTTCTATTTATGATTTGATTAAAAAGGTGCTTTTTGAACAAGCTCTATAAGTCAAAAAGAACAACGCAGGTGCCAAAAGGAAGGCGACTTCCCTAGAGCGCCCTACGATCAATCATCATCGGTTTGCAAACTCACCATCATTTCTTTGCGTTGTTTCGGTCTGGTCGCTGCGTGTTAAAGCGGAGGCTTTCCTTAAGAAAAAGAAAACGTCTGTAATAATTGAACAGGCTTCCCCTCATCCGTTTCATAGATAATCATGGCGTGATCCCCGTTTTCACTTAAAAAAATGAGCGGAATCGTGCTGCCGATCGGGTTCGTTGAATGCTGAGCATTTCCTGAACTTAACACATAATGTTTATAAAGTCTTTCCCACAGACCGCTGAGAATGATCGCGGTCTGTTTTACGTCTAAATTTGGCAGTGGCACGGATTGATAGTCTGCTAATTTTGTGAGCGGGATGACATAATAAGACTCAGAATTGATGGCAAAATGTTCAATTAGACGTTCTTGAATGTAGGTCATTTGCTGCTTTAGGATCGTGTCGAGAATGCGCTTTCCCTCTTTTTCCTCCGCTGTTTTTGCTACTTTGAAAGAAAGCAATGGACTTAAAGGGGAATCGATGATATACAGCTCATCACGACTGATCGTCTGTGCACTCATAATGTCATCGTTTGGGTAATGGATCTCTGAATGATGAAAGGTAACCGCTACGTAATGCCCGCTATCCTCACCAGCCACCTTTTTGTTCATCGTCAGGCTCGCCTCATTTTCTGTAGAGGCATACAACGTATCAATCAAGTATCCGTCTTCAAAAAGGAGGGAGACATCCTGCCTTAAAAACGCAGGTTGATCCAAAGTGGAAGCGGTAGCCCAATCTAGGGTGTATTCATCTTCATCTTTTTTCGTCATGAGTTCAATGGATGTTGTGGCTTCGGTATATGCTGCATCTGGATCAATGGGAAAGAACGTGAGTGCATCATGGAGAGATGGCTGCTTAGAAAAAAAAGAAAAATAGAGCCCTGCGGCAAAGGCACTAACGATAACAAATAAGAGCAATGGTTTTTTTAACATAGGATCGGTCCTCCATCTCTGTTCAAAGATAGCGCGTCCACTTTTTTCTACTATTCACTCTATGCGGCTTGTTCGAAAATATGTTGCAGTGAATTTTTATTGAAATGAATGGGAACATGGGAACGAGCAAACAATTCAACTAATGGAGGTGATCCTGTGGAGGAGTCAGAAAAGAAACGTCCGGTTCATCTTGACTTTGAGGATAATATCACATATTTAAAAAAAGCGCTTGGTGTGGAAGAAAATTTTGATATTGTCCACTTAGAGCTTTTCCATGCAGGAAAACAGATGGCGCTGTTTGTCGTGGATGGATTTGCAAAAGATTTTGCCATTACGCAAATTCAACGGGAGCTTGTGACGTTAGAGTTGGGGGATTTGGGCCATGACCCAGTTGAAACATTAATGAAAAGCGTCATCCCGTATGTGGAATTGTCGACAGCCAGTGACTTAGATCAAGTCGTAGATGAAGTGTTGTCAGGTCCTGCCGCCCTTGTCATTGAAGGGGCAGAAAAAGTAATTTTAATCGATACGAGAGAGTATCCGGTCCGAGGACCAGAGGAACCTGATACAGAAAAAGTCATCCGCGGCTCTCGTGACGGATTTGTCGAAACGATCGTGATGAATGTGGCGTTGATTCGCCGCAGGGTGCGAGACCGTACATTGCGTGTAGAATATGTTAGTACTGGAAGGCGATCAAAGTCAGATCTTGCCATTACGTATATCGCCGACATCGCTGATGATAAAATCGTGAGTAAGCTAAAGCAAGGTGTGGAAAAAATGATAACGGATGGCATTCCAATGGGAGATAAAACGATTGAAGAGTATGTCTTTGGTCACCATTTGAATCCGTATCCTCTCGTACGTTATTCAGAGCGTCCAGATGTCGCTGCTTCTCACTTGTTTGAAGGTCATGTTCTTCTGCTTGTTGATGGATCCCCGAGTGTGATGATTGCCCCTACGACCTTTTGGCATCATTTGCAGCATGCGGAAGAATACAGGCAAAAACCAGTGGTTGGGGCTGCGCTTCGGCTCGTTCGATTTCTAGCAGTCTGGACTTCGATTTTTTTGCTTCCATTGTGGTATTTGTACGCATCAAATGAAGGGCTTATTCCTCCAGGATTAGAGTTTATTGGGGAGGAACAAAAGGGGGCAGTTCCCCTCATCTACCAGTTTTTGTTTGCAGAAGCGGGAATAGAGATGCTGCGAATGGCGGCGATTCATACACCAAATGCTTTGTCCACCGCCCTTGGGCTAGTTGCGGCTCTATTAATTGGAGAAGTCGCGATTGAAGTAGGGATGTTTTCCCCAGAGGTAATCTTGTATTTAGCAGTAGCAGCCGTCGGGACCTTCGCTACTCCAAGCTATGAGCTGGGTCTAGCCAATCGCCTCATTCGCGTCGCCTTGCTAATCGTCACAAGTTTATTTGGTCTTGCGGGCTACTTGATTGGGACGACCGTCTGGCTCCTAATGCTTGCCCACATTCGATCGATCGATACCCCTTACCTTTGGCCGTTTATCCCATTTAATGGCCGGGCGCTTAGAGATGTGTTGCTTCGTGCGCCAATGCCTTTAAAACATCGCCGACCTGTTGCGATCCACCCAAAAGATCCTGATCGTTAATTGGGTGCACTTTTCACCTTCTTGTTTCATACAATGAAAGAACTTTTCCTTGTACGATCCCGTTTGAATAGATTTGCTTACAAGCTAAGTTTTTTAATCTAAATTAGTGTACAACCACATAAGGATGAAGTATCGAGACTGTAACTGGAAGGGGCATGGTATATGTGGCCAGTTGTTGCGCTCACGCTTTTTGTTGTAACATTTGGGTTCGTCCTTGGTGGATTGGTCGTAGGAGGGAAGGTTCAAGCTAGACCTGTTTCCTTTCTACTGTTTAGCGGCCTGTTTTTGTTTAGCAGCTTTTTCGGGATGCTCGTCAGTTTGTTTACGACAGGGTGGTTTCCATTTCGATTACTAGACGTGGTGATCGTAGCCCTTTGTTTTGTGTTCATCGTTTCTTGTTTTATGCGCTTCCATCCGACGTTTGGATTCTTTCAATTTGATGGAAGGGCCAATATGATCCTTTTTGCGGTGATCTCCTTTTTCCTTGGCTTGCAGCTCGGGATGCTAGGATGGCGAACATTTTTTATTCTATTTTTGGCACTCGTTTTCACCGCTGGACTATTTGCTGGTGGAGTATTCCAAGTGCGAGCGGTAATGAAATTATATTCCAGACAACCATCTTTTCATTTCCTTCCCCTCATTTGGCTTCTTTTCGCAACCGTATTGAAGCTGTTATAATAGCAGATGAGGTGACGACCGTCATGAAAACGGTTTATGAAGTGCAACAGCTGCTAAAGCAGTTTGGCACGATCATTTACACTGGTGACCGTTCAGTGGACCTTGAGCTAATGGAGGAGGAGCTAAGGGAGCTTCATCAAATGGAAATGATTGATTCAATTACTTACCAAAAAGGAAGACTGCTCCTTCGAACTGAACGTGCCAAAATCAAGGAATAGTAGGTGGGGAAATGAGTGACAGATGGTATGTTGGTGTGGACGTCGGTGGAACAACGATAAAGATGGCGTTTCTCACAACCGCAGGAGAGATTGTTGATAAGTGGGAAATTCCGACAAGCAAACAGGACGGCGGTGCGCTGATTACAACAAATATTGCCGATGCTCTTGATAAACGACTTAGCGGGCATCATAAATCGAAGAGCGATCTAATTGGAATCGGACTCGGGGCCCCTGGTTTTATCGAGATGGATACCGGCTTTATTTATCATGCGGTAAATATTGGTTGGCGGGATTTTCCGTTGAAGGATAAATTAGAGGAGGAGACAAAACTCCCTGTCATTGTCGACAATGATGCCAACATCGCAGCGTTAGGAGAAATGTGGAAAGGTGCTGGTGATGGGGCGAAAAATATGCTGCTCATTACACTTGGAACAGGTGTTGGTGGTGGAATTGTTGCGAATGGAAACATTTTGCATGGGGTCAATGGGATGGCTGGTGAGATCGGTCATATTACGGTCATTCCGGAAGGGGGGGCTCCTTGTAATTGTGGGAAAACAGGATGTCTTGAAACAGTAGCAAGTGCAACTGGAATTGCCCGAATTGCAACTGAAGGAGTGACCGAACATAAGGAGAGTCAGCTCGCCCTAGATTATGACAAGCATGGGGTCCTTACGGCGAAAGATGTTTTTTCTGCAGCGGATGCGAGCGATGCTTTTGCATTATCGGTCGTTGATCATATTGCCTATTATTTAGGCTTTGCCATTGCCAACTTAGCGAATGCTTTGAACCCGGAAAAAATCGTCATCGGTGGTGGGGTCTCTAAAGCGGGAGATACGCTGCTAAAGCCGATTAAGCAGCATTTTGAAGCCTATGCCCTACCTCGTGTGGCAGATGGAGCGGAGTTTCGCATTGCGACCCTCGGGAATGATGCCGGGGTCATTGGCGGCGGATGGTTAGTCAAGCAACAAGAGAACAGCATGGAAAAGGGGAACGAAACGGAATGACAGACTATCGTGTAGAGCGAGATTTAATTGGTGAAAAGAAAGTACCGAAAGAGGCATATTATGGAATTCAAACGATGAGAGCGAGGGAAAACTTCCCCATTACAGGGTATCCCCCTCATGAGGAATTGATTCGCGCCTTTGGCTTTGTCAAAAAGGCTGCTGCGATGGCGAATCGGGATGTAGGGGTGTTGCCAGCTAACATTGCCGATGCGATCATTACCGCAGCAGACGAAGTGATCGAAGGAACGTTCAACGATCAATTTATCGTTGATGCGATCCAAGGTGGTGCAGGTACTTCTTTTAATATGAATGCAAATGAAGTGATTGCCAATCGTGCGATTGAAATCCTTGGAGGAGAGAAGGGGGAATACCTCCGTGTGAGCCCAAATACTCACGTGAACATGGCGCAATCGACAAACGATGCTTTCCCGACAGCTATTCATATTGCCTGTCTTTATTTAGCCAAAGGATTAATTCAATCACTAGAAGACCTGATTGCAGCCATTAAGGAAAAGGAACAACAGTTTGACGATGTGTTAAAAATGGGGCGAACCCATTTACAGGATGCAGTTCCGATACGGATGGGACAAGAATTTGGCGCTTACCGCCGCGTGCTGACTCGTGATTTGGGACGAATCCGCAGCTCAATTGATCATATGCATGAAATTAATATGGGGGCGACAGCAGTAGGGACAGGACTTAACGCAAAGCCTGAATATATGGAAAAAGTGGTTGCCTATTTAAGTGACATTACTGAATTTCCGTTCCGCCATGCAGCAGATTTAGTGGACGCGACGCAAAATACGGATGCTTACACAGAATTATCGAGTGCGCTGAAAATTTTGGCGATCAATTTATCAAAAATGGCGAATGACATCCGCTTGATGAGCTCTGGGCCACGCACGGGGTTAAATGAAATCAACCTTCCACCGCGTCAACCAGGGTCGTCGATCATGCCAGGAAAGGTAAATCCAGTAATGGCTGAAGTGATCAACCAAATTTCGTTCCAAGTCATCGGCAATGACCATACGATTAGCTTAGCGTCAGAAGCTGGGCAGCTTGAACTAAACGTTATGGAGCCGGTTCTCGTCTTTAACTTACTTCAATCGTTATCGATCCTGCAAAACGGGATGAAGGTGTTCCGTCAGCACGCGATTGAAGGAATGACGGCCAACGTAGAGCGCTGCAAAGAAATGGTGGAGAGCAGTGTTGGGATCATTACTGCGATCAACCCCCATGTAGGATATGAAACAGCCTCTCGAATCGCAAAGGAAGCGATCCAAACAGGGCGTCCAGTACGAGAAATTTGTCTAGAACGAGGGATTTTAACAGAAGAGGAACTAAACGAAATTTTGGATCCGAAAGAAATGACGAAGCCTGGTATTGCTGGGGCAAGGTTCATTTACGGATAAGAATTTAAAGGGAAACGATATGAACATACAATCGGGGGCTGTCCCAAAAGCACCTTAAAAAATAAAATCGGGAGAACCGTTTGATGTGGTTCTCCCGATTTTTGTGTTGATTTGTGTTCTTTGGTTCCTTCGAGCGACAGGCGGCGACTCCTGCGGGAAAAGCAACAGCGAAAGATCGCCGAGAGTGGGGTTCTCGAGGAAGCTGGAGCTTGCCCGAGGAAAGCGTCCGCCAAGTCGTCATTTTGAACGAATAAGTAAAGGAGTTGCCTCAAAAGATAGACTTTTGAGACAGCTCCTCATTTTTTTATGGTGTTGTTATAAGATTCAGCACAGGCCGATGTCCACTTTTAAGATGTCCTCCTCGTCACCATTCGGTATTTTTGCGCAAATCTTATCTTTTGCGGCAGAAACGTTTTGAGTTGCTAGCCGTAAAAAAATCAGTTACAATTAATTGATAATGATAATCAATATCATCGTTTGTTAAAAGGGGCGAAAGAGGATGAACTGGGAAGAACTTTATGATGTTACAATTATCGGCGGCGGACCAGCAGGATTGTTCTCTGCGTTTTATAGCGGACTTAGAGAAATGAAAACGAAGGTTATCGAGTATCAACCGATGCTAGGTGGCAAAGTTCATGTTTATCCAGAAAAAATGATTTGGGATGTGGGTGGATTAACACCGATCCTAGGAGAAAAGTTAATTGAACAGCTTGTTACGCAAGCGTTAACGTTCAATCCAACCGTCGTTTTGAATGAGAAAGTCACATCTATTGCTCAAGAGGAGTCAGGATGGTTTGTGATAAGGACAGCTTCTGGACGAGCGCATTTAACAAAAACCGTGATAATTGCTGTGGGTGGTGGAATCTTAAAGCCGCAAAAAATCGAGCTAGAAGGGGCCGAACGATTTGAAGTGACGAATTTACACTATACGGTTAAGTCGTTGATGCGATTTAAAGATAAAACAGTCATCATTTCTGGAGGGGGTAATTCGGCCATCGACTGGGCGAACGAACTAGAGCCAATCGCAAAAAAAGTTTATTTAACTTATCGAAAAGAGGCGTTGAATGGTCATGAAGCACAGATTTCACAACTTCTAAGCAGTTCCGCTACTTGCCTTTTCCATACGACAATTACCAAGCTGATCGCCAGAGACAACAAAGAAGTAATTGAACAGGTTGAGCTTACTGATCATCAAACGGGTGAAGTGACTAATTTAGCAGTTGATGAAGTGATTATTGACCATGGATATGAACGGGATAAGTCGTTGCTTGATCAAAGCGAAGTAACTCTTGATCGGATCGATGATTATTATATTGCCGGAACCCCAACAAGTGCTACATCTGTAGGGGGCATCTACGCAGCAGGGGATGTTCTAAAACATGAAGGAAAGCTACACTTAATCGCCGGAGCCTTTCAAGATGCAGCGAATGCAGTCAACCAAGCAAAGCAATGGATTGAGCCAGAAGCCCATCAGTCAGCAATGGTTTCATCACACAATCATGTATTTAAAGAACGGAATCGAGAATTAATAAGACAAATGTTAAAAAATTAGTATCTCTAAGATCTGTGAACGTACGAGCGATCACAGGTCTTTTTGCACTTTTAAGAAAGGTCAGCAGGGTAATAGAAAAACGATTGTTTCCCCGTTAAGGATTGGTAGCAAGCCAGTTTTGTAAGGAAGAAGGGGTTGAAAGCAAGTCGAATTTCTGAAAATGAATAATGGTTGGTTTGATCATCGAGTAACGGATATACTAAAAGCACGTTTCACTAACAGTTAAAAAATTGTAAAGAAAATGTTCAGAATCTGAAACTTTTTTGTCTGAAAAATCGTTATACTATTATCGAGACTATTATAAACCATACTAGTAGAAAGGAGATTAACGTGAAATACCGCGCGGTTCTCCTATCCGTATGTTTGCTTTTCATCGCTGGTTGCTTTCCTCAAGCAGACGAGCCCGAACGAGACACATTACCAGAACAAGAAGAAGATCCGTTACCAACTGGGCAGGAACAGCCTTCCATAACGCCAATTCCCGGTACTGAAGCACAGTACATTGATATAGCTGAGTGGTATGATTCTGACAGTATTCTGTACATAACAGATGAAGGAGAGAATTCCCTTGTTTATATTTATAACCTGTTGACAGGAGAAAAAGAATCTTTGTTTTCATCTGACGACGCTGTGATTAAAGTTACCGCCAATAGCACGCACAGCCAATTTGCGATTCAAACGGTGACGCAAGCTGGTGATGCCCCTGTTTCGATCATTGATAGCCAAGGGGAACTGCTCATGAAGCTTGAAGACTTTGGCGAAGATTTTTCAATTTTTTGGAGTCCATATGAAGAAGATAAACTTATAGCGGTTGCCTATCTGCCAGACTGGGAGCAGGACCTTTATCTCATCGATACTAGCGACAAACAAGTAGAGATGCTTGACTTGGACCAATCATTCGTTCAATGGTTAGATGAGCGTACGATTGTTTATCTTGATTGGAATGGAGATAGCGAAGGATACTATGCTCCGCTTTACACCTTTGACCTTGAAACAGAAGAGGTTGTTTTGTTGCATGAGGAAGCGATTGCGACCCTTGGTTTTGGCGATCATGTAACGCTTATCATTGAGCGTCCAGAGCAAGGGGCAGAAGTGACAACCTATCAATTTTGGAACGGTTCCGAACAGCTTGCGGAGTGGAGTGTGCCAATTCTACGTACATATTCCGAGCAGTGGTGGATCCCGTTTTATGATTTTGATTTAAACAAACGGCTGTTTTATGCTTATAAACCTAATCGAACGGGAGATTATTTTGAATATGATGGAGGGTTTTCCTTTATCGCCTTTGATGTTGATCACGGTGAGGAAACCGTTCTATTTGAGTCAGATGAACACGTTCCGTTTCGTTTGTCGCCAACGGGGCAGAGGGCATTGTTTGGCCCGCGTTTAGAAACAGTGATGGATCTTCTGACTGGAGAGAGTAATTCCCTCATTGAGTAACCATCTTTGCAACGAGATCAGAATATGTCATAATAAAAAGAGAATGAATAATTGCACAGGAGACTAGGGGTGTCTGCTTAAGTGGACTGAGAAAAAGGTGTGTTCCTTTTACCCTCATACCTGATCTGGATCATGCCAGCGTAGGGAAGTCGACTGCACGTGACGATCATCATGGGTAGCCGGCATCCTTATGGATGGCTGGCTTTTTTTATTGTATATACAAAACAGAGAAAAGAGAGAGGAGAAGCAAAATGAGAGATTTTCGGCTATACGCGATAACGGGGGAAGAATTTCACCCCGGTCGCTCGTTACAAGCTGTAATGGAAGAAGCGATCCTTGGTGGGGTAGATATCATTCAGTTGCGCGATAAGAAAAGTCACAAACGGGAAGTGCTTGAAAAAGCGAGAGTCCTTCAAGCATTAGCCAAAAAATATGACATTCCGTTGATCATTAATGACCATATCGATGTAGCACTTGCCGTAGATGCAGACGGTATCCATCTCGGACAGGACGATTTGCCTCTTTCAGAAGCGCGCAAAATTATGGGCCGTGATAAAATAATCGGAATTTCTACTCATAAAATCGAAGAAGCACGGGAAGCCGAAAAGGGAGGCGCTGATTATATAGGGGTAGGTCCCATCTTTGAAACGAAGAGTAAAGAGGATGTAGTGGACCCTGTTACGACCGCTTATATTCAGCAAGTTGCTCATGAGATCTCGATTCCTTTTGTGGCGATTGGTGGGATCAAATTGCATAATGTGGAACAAGTGTTGGACGCTGGAGCTACACGCATTTGCATGATTAGTGAAATTGTCGGGGCAGAGGACGTAAAAGGGACATGTGAAGTATTTAGCACTATTCTAGAGCAGCGAGGGATTGGGTCATGAATGTAATTGTGAATGGTGAAGTTGCAACAATTAAAGCGAATACGTTAGCGGAACTCGTTAGCCATTATGAATTGGACGACCAGCTCGTAGTGACAGAGGTCGATGGGGAAATTATTGATCGGGAGCATTGGACTCATTTTGAACTAACGGAAGGACAACGGATTGAACTCGTTCACTTCGTTGGAGGAGGATGATTATGATGAAGGATCTACCACTTTCAATTGGCGGAAAGACGTTAACCTCCCGCTTCTTTTTAGGAACGGGCCGCTACCCGAATCCTTTCGTTCAAAATGAAGTGATTCGAGTGTCGGAAGCAGAGGTGCTGACATTTGCCATTCGTCGTGTAAACTTGCAGGCACCGGGAGAAGACGCAATTTTACAGCATCTAGAGGGAAAAACGTTTACGTACTTGCCGAATACTTCTGGAGCAAAAAATGCTGAAGAAGCGATTCGCATTGCTCGTCTGGCTAGGGCATCGGGTCTAAGTGATTGGATCAAGGTAGAAATTAGCGTAAACGAGCGAACCCTTTTACCAGACCCTGTAGAAACGTTACGGGCGACCGAAACGTTAGCGAATGAAGGCTTTACAGTTTTACCATATACATCAGATGATCCTGTGCTTTGCAAACGGCTTGAAGAAGCAGGAGCTGCAGCGGTTATGCCAGGAGGTGCTCCGATTGGAACTGGACTCGGCATTTTAAATCCGTACAACCTTGGTTTAATTGTGGAGGAAGCCAACGTTCCAATCATTGTTGATGCGGGTCTCGGTTCCGCACAAGATGTCGTTCAAGCGATGGAGCTTGGCGCCGATGGCGTGCTCATGAACACACCTGTCGCCAAGGCAAAAGATCCTGTGAAAATGGCGCTGGCGATGAAGCATGCGATCGAAGCAGGGCGACTTTCTTATTTAGCGGGGCGGATTCCTAAAAAACGGTACGCCACAGCGAGCAGCGGACTTGAGGCATTCATTTCAAAATGAAGGTGTGGTTCTAGGTGAAGGAGCATGTGATTGTATTAGGCGGTGGCGTAATCGGTCTAGCGGTTGCCTTTGAACTGAAAGTGCGAGGGCATCAAGTCACCGTGCTTGAGCAAGGCTTATGCGGGGGACAAGCGTCTGGAGCTGCAGCGGGTATGCTCGCCCCATTTTCTGAAATTGGTGAAGACCCTAATGACTTTTTTCATTTGGCTCACGAAAGCTTAAAGATGTATCCCGATTGGCAGCAAGCGGTGAAGGAGATATCTGGCAAGTCTTTTGAATATGTTCAATCAGGTAGCCTTCATTGTGTTTATCATGAAGCTGATTTTCTTGAACTTGAATCAAGACAGCATTGGCAAGGAACGTTCGGGGTTGAGTCTGAGATCTTAAGTCAGCAACAAATTCGTGCGCTTGAACCGAATATTTCAGATGAGATTATCGGCGCCATCTATTATCCTGAAGAAAGTCATTTGTTTGCTCCTGATTACGTCAAAGCGTTAGAAATCGGCTGCCGTAAGCTAGGAGTGACCATTGAAGACGAGGTAGGACATATTTCGATAGAGGCGTGGATGGAACACCAAGTTCTCCGAGGGCCTTCAGGAAAGCAATGGGCAGGAGATCGTCTGATTGTTTGTGCAGGGGCGTGGGCTTCTGAGCACGAGGAAACTTTTTCTCTGCGTGTTCCTGTATATCCCATTCGTGGGCAAATTTGCGCCTATGAAGTTCCCGCTGGCGATGTTCGTCATATTGTGTACACAAGTCAAGGCTATATCGTACCTAAAGGAAATGGAACGGTCGTTAACGGCGCCTCAGAAGACATCGCTGGCTATGATACAACGGTAACAGAACAAGGGATTAAACGACTGACGAATTGGAATGGTCATATCTTTCCGTTTTTAAACGAGCTTACCCCTTTTCATACGTGGGCTGGGCTGCGACCTGCCACACAGGACGGGTATCCTATGATCGGTGAGACGAAAAAAGCACCACATGTTGTTTTTGCAACAGGTCATTATCGTAACGGGATCTTATTAAGCCCGATTACAGCTAAAGTCGTGGCGGATGTTGTGGAGGGAAAAAAGACAGAAGTCCCACTTACAATGTTTGACCCGATGCGTTTTTCTTAAGAAGGAGGAACAGGAAGATGGACAATCTAGCAAAAGCATTGACGATTGCTGGCTCTGACAGTGGTGGCGGAGCGGGGATTCAAGCAGATATCAAAACGTTTCAAGAGTTAGATACGTTTGGAATGAGCGTCATTACAGCTCTTACAGCTCAAAATACATTAGGCGTCCATGGTGTCTATCCGCAAACATTAGATGCCATTGAAGCACAGCTTGATGCGGTTCTTTCAGATATTGGGGCCGATGCTGTGAAAACAGGAATGCTGTTTTCAGCAGACATTATTACGCTTGTCGCGCAGAAGCTAACAGCCTATCGCGTCAATCATATCGTCGTTGATC
Source organism: Halalkalibacterium halodurans (assembly GCF_004376175.1). GTDB lineage: Bacteria > Bacillota > Bacilli > Bacillales > Bacillaceae_D > Halalkalibacterium > Halalkalibacterium halodurans. The sequence goes on from NZ_SNUY01000062.1 coordinate 14,058, forward strand.
CAGTGATGATTGCCAAAGGCGGAGCAGCACTCTTACTCGATGAGGCGGTAGAAGCCCTCGTGAAGAAGCTTTTGCCGATTGCGACTGTGATCACCCCAAACTTGCCAGAAGCCGCGAAAATTCTCGGCATAGAATCGATTGATTCCCGAACGGAGATGGAACAAGCGGTCAAAGAGCTACACGCTCTTGGCCCACGCTATGTTGTCTTAAAAGGTGGACATTTGTCAGGAGATGAAGCAACCGATCTATTGTATGATGGAGAAACGATCCATGTCTTCTCTTCTTCTCGATTTGATACGAAGCACACTCATGGGACAGGCTGTACGTTTGCTGCTGCCATTGCCGCAGAGTTGGCCAAAGGGGCATCCGTCTTTGATGCGGTAAAAACAGCAAAAGCTTTTATTTCGACTGCCATTAAGCATGCGGTGGCGATTGGTGGAGGGATTGGTCCAACTAACCATCATGCTTATAAAAAAGAGAGTCTCTCATCATGAACGCTCGTAGCCCACGTCCCGTTTGAAGAGGCGTGGGCTCATTTTATGTCGTTAAGTGTATTTGGTATGAGTAAAATTATTGTGGGCAAAATTTAACCCCCTCATTTGTTGAGGGAACGTTAGAACGCTCAACAAATGAGGGGGCCACCAAGCGAAAGCGCGGTAGTTAATAAGCAAATAACATGAAAAAGAGGGTTACTCCTTGGTAGAATCTTAGTCAACCAAAACTAAATCACAAACAAAGGAGTAACCCCTCATGCAAAAGAATAACACAGTATATCCAAATTTAAAACAGATTGAGCAATTAGTTTGGAGGCAATTACAGGAAACCTTCTCAAAGGTCATGAAAACACTATTAGAGGACATGGACAAGCAGATTGCAGAAGAACGAGATAAAAAACGCTATCGACTCATTGATAAAAGAAAATATCATATAACTAGTCTCTTCGGAGAGATTGAATTAAATCGTAATTATTACCGTGACCGGGAGACAGGGGAATATGTTTTTCTCCTTGATCGTTATTTAGAGTTTGAGGATGCAGGTTCTTTTAGCCCATTGATTGAGGAGGTAGCTATTGAATTAGCTGTTCAGGGACCTTCCTATCGAAAAGCAGCCAGTACGTTAGAAACCCTTTTAGGCTATCGGGTTATTAGTCATGAGGCAATCCGTCAACACTTATTACAAGTTTCGAGTATTCCAAAAAAGCGTGAGCATGTACATCAACCTGTATTATTTGTAGAGGTCGATGGTTTGTTTGTAAAACGTCAAGGTAAACGAAAAAAGGGAAAAGAAGAGAAAATAGCCGCAGTTCATCAAGGCTGGGAAGTCAATGGGAAACGAGTAAGACTGAAGAATAAACGCCATTTCGTACATGAAGGGAACCAGCCATTTTGGGAGGCGTTTGAGGACTTTCTCATCGAAAACTTTGAGTATGATCCAACCATTCATAAGTTGGTAATAAATGGAGATGGTGCAAATTGGATTACAACTTGTCGTGACTATTTCAAAGATCGTGCATTCTTTTCGCTTGATCGTTTCCATGTGGCACGGGAGATTCGAAGTTTGTTCCGTCATCACCCACGTTATCGTCCAATTCGTAAGGCGCTTGCATCATATGATTATGAGAAATTGCTTACAGAGCTTAACAGTGCAGTCGGAACGCTAGAGGATGATGAGCAAGAGGAACGTCTAGAAGCATTTATTCGCCAATTAGAGAAATATCCAGAAGCCTTGGGAGATTATCGTAACTGGCTTAAAGAACAGGGTATAGATACAACAGGAATGCGTCCGATGGGTAGTGCAGAAGGAACCATGAGTGTATTTGCCAAAAGACTTAAAAATGGCCGTAGTTGGGTGGATAAAGGTGTAAGTGCCATGTTCACTGGTTTGGTAGCTTACTTGGATAAATTGACCTTAAAAACACTATTTGGCAGGATCGAAAAATGGACTGAAACACAGGTGGAAAAGAACCCACCAAGATACTATAAAGAAAAAGTTACGAGCACAATTGGTGAAGCCACTAGAGACAATGTTCTATATCTAAAAGGAAAAGCTAACATACCAGTTTACAAAGCATTAAAAGAGTTGTCTGGCTTTTAAAAAAGGCAAAATTCTTACCAAGAGAGTATCCTAAGAGTTTGAATCCGCTTTCAAATTTAAGGTGTTAAAAAAACTGCCTATAAATACTTGACTCAAAC
>NZ_SNUY01000062.1:16259-26482 GCF_004376175.1 Halalkalibacterium halodurans
ACCAGTTTACAAAGCATTAAAAGAGTTGTCTGGCTTTTAAAAAAGGCAAAATTCTTACCAAGAGAGTATCCTAAGAGTTTGAATCCGCTTTCAAATTTAAGGTGTTAAAAAAACTGCCTATAAATACTTGACTCAAACGTGTATTTGTTTTCGATAGACGACTGGTTTGATATGATAGTAACGTATGAGTTAGAGAGGAAGGACAGAAAAACTCCGATTGTTTTGCGATCGAGAGGAGAATAAAGATGCCAACAGGAAATAAAATCGTTTTTCTTTTGCCAGCGACTTTAATGGTGCTACTTTTCATAGGTGGTTATTTTTACTTACAGCAAGAAACAGAGTTTTCAAATGAAGAATTAAAGGATGTCGTCTCGTTTAATGTGGAGGCGGAAGCGATAGAAAATCAATTAACTGTCCAAGTTGAATGGGACTGGAACGCGATGCCAACGGACGGATTATACGGCATGGACTACATCAGTATTGCTATGACGGAGCCTGCTGATGAAATTGTTTTTACAGAAGGGGACATTCGCCTTTTTTATGGTCACGAGGAGATTTTTCGTTCCAAAGGGAAGGTTGTCTCCGATGGCGTGATTTTCTCTTTTCCGAATGAATTGCGCGACTTCGAAAGCTTTGGCAACCTTGGTGAAATTGTCGTTGACATTGAAGGAGAACAGCTAGAGGAAACGGAACTAACGGTTTATTATGTCCATACGTGGAGTCATCATTTAGGAATGCTCCGAGATTCGGCAAAGCTAGACGAGCCATCATTTGAAAATGGACCGAATGTACCGTATTGGGTATTAACGAAGCCAGTTGAATATACACAGAAATGAAGGGACCAAGCCGATGAAAATTCGAGGATTATCGTTTCAGCAAGGGATTTTCTATATTGGCAAACGTCATGTAGCATGCGCGTACCATGTGAATGGACGACTGAAGACGTGGCTTCGTCCGTTGAACCAAAAAACGTTACTGCAAATGATGAAGCATGTGACCCAGGGGCTTCCCGTCTGGTTTAAATTACTCGTGCTGACCCTTCTTAGTCTCGTCCTCGTCCCGAAACTATTCGTAGCCTTAGGGATGATGACGTGGACGGGGCTTCCCCTTTATACGTTACTCTACTTAGCGTACGGCACTCATTTTATTTTTCCAACCGAATTGCGGAAATATCACGGAGCCGAACATAAAGTGTTTAGTGATCGGGGGCTCATTCGGCGAGCGAGATTAGAGGAAATAAGGCAAGCAGAAATCACGAACCGATACTGTTCAACAAACATGGTCGTTATCTACTTCGGGTCTGTCTGTTTCCTAACAATGGTTGGGCTTATAAGCGGATTGTCTATTGAGCTGACATTGATGTACGCTTCTTACAGTAGTGTATTCGCTGTCCCTATTGTGCAGCGTGTCATGGAGTGGCGGGGATTTGCTTGGCTTAGAAACATTATTCTTCACATATCCTACTGGCTGCAGCGACATGTGACAACCTTAGAACCTGATACGATGCATATGATTGCGGCTATTGAGTCTTATCGGCGGCTCGCCTTTCGAGAATTTCCTGACAGGGTAAGAACGCCGCGAAAACGGAAGGAGACTAGAAATATGGCTATTGTGGATGTGACGGTTATTCCGATCGGTACGGAAACTCCGAGTGTATCTGCCTATGTAGCAGAGATTCATCAAGTCCTTAAAACATATGAAGATAAAGTGCGCTATGAACTAACGCCAATGAGCACGCTAATTGAAGGGGAGCTACCAATCTTATTTGAGGTGATTCAAGCAATACATGAAGTTCCATTTCAACACGGAATCAAACGTGTCGCGACGAACATCCGGATCGATGATCGCCGCGATGTGCAGCGGAAAATGGAAGAGAAAGTAGAAGCGGTTCGAGAAAAATTAGAGCGAAAAGAAGAAAGCAAATAAAAAGAAAAGGAAGGCCATCAAAGCCTTCCTTTCGCTATGATTCAATCGTTTTAACCATTGTCACATGAGGAATGCCAGCATCGAAAAATCGCTCCGATACGGTTTTAAATCCGAGTCTCTCATAAAATCCCTCGGCATGTGTTTGGGCGTTTAGCTTAAGCTTATGAACCCCAACCTTATGAGCGAATGATTCAATCGACTCCATTAAAAGCTTCCCGGCTCCGGTGCCCCGCGCTTGTTTCATAATGCAAATTCGTTCGATCTTCCCAACATCAGTAGAGATCGTACGTAATCGGCCAGCTCCTACAGGCTGAGCCTGATCATCATAAAGCACAAAGTGTGTGGCTTCCTCCTCATACTCATCTATTTCCTCTTCTTCGGGAACGTGCTGTTCTTTTATAAACACTTCCCTCCGTACATGAAAACCATCCTCTAGCTGTTGATCTGTCTCTGCGATGATTACGTTCAAGTTACTCTTCCTTTCCTAATTTAAAGGTTTCATAAACGGTCCATGATCCGTTATCCAGTTGGTATAATAGCTGGATACGATCAACGATTTCTTCATGTTGAATTTGCTTCATTTTTAGGCGGCCCAGGTTGTCTGATAGCTCATCATACGAAAGGTTTTGTCCGATTGTCAAGTGTGGGACAAAACTATACTTTTCGTTTCGTTTAAAAGGAGGTGTATGGAGTTGTTCGTAAAGCTCTGTTAATGCTGAATGCTCTCGTATTTTAAAGAAAAGGGTATTCGAAACAGGATAAAACGTATCGACTTTGTATACTTCAAGTGGGAACGGATCGACGCCTTTCGCGATCTCCCGAATTCGTTTGACCACTGAAGGTAATTCCTGTTCCTCTAGCTCAAAAGGCTCTTTTAACGTCACATGGGGTGGGATAAGCGTGTAATGCGGATCGTAACGCATCCTGTAGGAATTCGCTAAGTCCTGTAAAGGTTTTGATGGAAATAATGCAACACCGTAATTCATCATGACAATCCTCCTTTTCAAATAGTGTGTATGAATTAAGAAAATAATGTGATTAATCCTTGGGCTAAATCCTTTTGCCAATAGGTCCACGTATGATCACCTGGAAATTCGTCATAATCGTACGTGAAGGCTTTTGTTTTTATAAGGTTGGCTAATTCACGATTCGGTGTGAGGAAATCAAGAATTTCGCCGTTCGTTGTTTTGACGTTCGTTTCCTCCGTGCCGATCCGATGGTAAATGGAAAGGGTGTCACCTCTCTCATACGCTCGCACCGCCTGAAGGACAGTGTCATCCACATAAGGTGAATGGACCATCACTTGTCCGAAAAGGGTAGGGTACTGTAAGGCGGTTAAGAGTGAGACGGTACCAGCTAGAGAGTCGCCTGCTAATGTTCTCCCCGTGGATAACGGATGGGTTTGAAACGTCTCGTCGAGATAGGGAACGAGCTCACAGGCTAAAAAGCGAGTGTAAGCCTCCATTTCCTCTCCTTTGGGGTGATAGCGCTTTCTTCTTTGCTTAACATCTTTATAAGGGACTCCGACAACGATCACGTCACGAATTTCACCGTCTTTTATCAGTGTTTCCACCTGCCGGGCTATTCGTCCCATTTGAAAATAATCTTGACCGTCTTGCGCAATGAGCACATCATATGAATACAGAGGAGTATAGTTCGGTGGTAAATAAAACATCAGCTTTAATTCATCATTTAAATAATGACTTGTCAATGTTTCTTCATATAGTTTTCCTTCAAATCGCTTGACCATTCGACTTCTATCCTTTCTACTGCCACAATACGTCATTGAATTGCTTTTATTTTACCATAATCACTATAAAAAGTATGATAGAATAAAGTAGGATTGTTAGTTTTAGACGACGTCAGAGGGGGCCTAGCAGTTGAAAAAGCCAGTACCGAGCCATGTAGTTGAACAAGCAGCGCGTCAAAAGTTGCTTGAGCGCGGTGTAACCGTAAGAGATATTGCAGAAATCGTTTATTCGTTGCAAAAACCATACAATGAGTCGATGACGCTTGAAGATTGTATCGAAAGTACCGATGCTGTACTAGGAAAACGGGAAATTCAACATGCTATTCTCGTAGGGATTGAGCTTGATGTGTTAGCAGAACAGAAAAAATTGTCTGAACCGCTACAATCCATCGTCGAGCAGGACGAGGGGTTGTTCGGTGTAGACGAAACGATCGCGTTAGGCTCTGTTTTCGGGTACGGGAGCATCGCTGTGACAACCTTTGGTTATTTAGATAAACAAAAGGAAGGCATTATTAAAAAGCTAGACGAGAAAAAGCCTCAGGTTCACACGTTTTTAGATGATTTAATTTCGAGCATTGCTGCTAATGCTGCTGCGCGCATCGCTCACCGAAGCCGTGATGAGGAAGAGAGCCGGAGCCGAGAAGAAGTGAAGAAACGTGAAGATGAAGAATTGATCGGTTAATGCTGAAAAAAGGTCTCTTGAATAAAAGGGCCTTTTTTCTACATAAAAAACTCTATTTGTATTCCATGCACGAACTAGATAAAATAATTAAAAACAAGCGAGGAAGGCATTTGTGATGAAAAGAAGACCACGATGGATTTATTGGAAGGAGACGTTTCGTTCGAAATTTCAAGCTGGCTGTGTGGCAGCCAAAATCGAGGACAACTGGAAAAACGGCTATGAAATTGGCCCAAGTGTTGAAATTCGCAAACTGAAGACGAATAAGTATGTTGTTCGTTATACTTATGATGAATAACGAAGCTTACGGCTTTTCACGATATTTTCGAAAGACAGCGAGAGATTCGCGCAAGAACTCGACCTCTTCATCAGTAACGGTTTCAGAATATAGTAATTGTTTTTCCGGCGGTTGTTTTTGATAGGGAGCTGGTTCATCCGTACGTCCGAGCAAATAATCGGTAGAGCTATTAAAATATTCAGCCATTTTTACGAGCGTATCCATATCAGGCTTCCGATTGCCGTTCTCATATCCTGAAATGGTAGATTCTGCTACGTTTATCTTTCTTCCAAGTTCTTTCATCGTAAGCCCGTGCTTCTTACGTAAATAGCGAAGACGTTCGGGAAACATCCTACTACACCTCCCAATCGATAAAAAGTGAAACATCCAATTTACTTCCTATTATACTTTGCATTCTGCAAAGTTGTAAGAAAAATTCATTTTCTTCTCGAAATGAATTGACTACTATTCACTATGCGTTGTAAACTTATAACAAATGGTGAAGAAAGTGGTGTGATGATGAGCCTCTTACGAAAAACGCGGAAAAAAAAGGGGTATTCGCTGGAAGAGGCCTCTCAAAAGCTAGGCATTTCAGCTGGTTACTTGTCTCAAATTGAATTGGGCCAGCGCCAAGTAAGCAGGGAGAGGGCCATGCAAATCGCTGCATTGTATGGATTGTCGCACGAGGATTTATTTTATCCAACCCGGTTTGCTCGCAAAATGGAACGGAAAGACTAGAAATGCGGAAGGAGAAAATCCCTCCGCATTTCTTTAGCCTTGTGGGTGAACCATTTTTGCAGGATCGACCATTTTTTCAAACTCCTCTTCGGTTAGCAAGCCGCTTTGTATCGCGGCTTCTTTAAGAGTTAAGCCTTCGGCATGTGCTTTTTTCGCAATTTTTGCTGCGTTCTCATAACCGATGTGGGGGTTGAGTGCTGTCACGAGCATGAGTGACTCATTTAAATGCTTTTTAATGATCGTTTCGTTTGCCTCAAGGCCGATTAAGCATTTGTCATGGAACGTCCGGAGTCCATCAGTTAACAGCGTTGTGGACTGAAGGAAATTGTAAATAATGACCGGCTTAAATACGTTCAGTTCAAAGTTCCCTTGACTTGCAGCAAAAGCAATCGTGGCATCATTTCCGATTACTTGCGACGTGATCATTGTTAATGCCTCGCTCTGAGTTGGATTGACCTTTCCTGGCATAATGGAGCTTCCCGGCTCGTTAGCAGGAATGATCAGTTCTCCTAGCCCGCCCCTAGGCCCACTTGCAAGCCAACGAATATCATTCGCAATTTTAAACAAATCGGCAGCAAGCGCTTTTAGGGCGCCGTGAGTGTGTACTAGTTCGTCATGACTTGTGAGCGCGTGAAATTTATTAGCGGCTGATTTGAAAGGTTTCCCGGTTTCATTTGCGATCTCGGCGGCCACCATTTCTCCGAACTTAGGATGGGCGTTAATCCCTGTACCGACAGCCGTACCACCGATAGCTAATTCCTGCAAATAAATCATGCTCTCACGGATCATTTGCTCGGTCTTTTCGAGCATCCGAGCCCAGCCACTAATTTCTTGGCCGAGGGTTAAGGGGGTCGCATCCTGTAAGTGTGTTCGTCCTAATTTAATCACATCATCAAATTGCTTTGCTTTTTGGTGGAGTGTTTGTTTGAACATTTGGAGTGTAGGCAGTAAGTGATCGTCCAGTTTATTATAAGCCGCAATATGCATGGCGGTAGGAAATGTGTCGTTGGAGCTTTGCGATCGGTTCACGTCATCGTTCGGGTGAATTGTAACATTTAGTCCTTTTTCTTGCAGAAGCTGGTTTCCCCTGCGGGCAAGGACTTCATTCATGTTCATGTTCGACTGCGTGCCGCTACCGGTTTGCCAAACGAAAAGCGGGAAATGATCATCGTGTTTGCCAGCTAGCACTTCATTTGCAGCCCAGGTAATGGCATCTGCTTTTTCGGCAGACAGTTGTCCAAGCTTTTTGTTGACGTTTGCTGCTGCTTTTTTTAGCAAGGCAAAGGCATAAATAATTTCCATCGGCATTTTTTCTACCCCAATATGGAAATTCTCATAGCTTCGCTGCGTTTGTGCTCCCCATAATTTGTCTTGTGGAACGTGCATTTCTCCTAGCGTATCTCGCTCAATTCGTGTGTTCACTTTTCTACCTCCTTTGATTTCTTTCATTACCCAATTATCCGTTTCGGTACGCATAATAAACGAAAAGCTTCACATAGTACTCATAAAGGGTCACCTAATAAAGGTCATTCCTACACTATATGATATCCTATTAACTAAAATTATGAAAAAAGGTAACAGAAACCGTTCGCATTGTGTGATTTTCTCTATTTACATTAAAGAAGGTTCCTGATATAGTGAAAACGTTAAACGTATAGACGTCTGACTTCCTTATAGATTTCAAATTTTTTGATCAAAAAGATATGGAAGTGGGCCACGTCTGTTAACTAATAAAAAAGGGGTGCGATGAATGAATATTTTGTGGGGTTTATTAGGAATCGTCGTTGTTTTTCTAATCGCTTTTGCATTTTCCACAAATCGTCGTGCAATTAAACCACGAACGATATTAGGTGGTCTCGCGATTCAGCTATTATTTGCGATTATTGTATTAAAAATTCCAGCTGGACAAGCGTTACTTGAGAGCTTAACCAATGTAGTTTTGCACATTATTAGTTATGCGAATGAAGGGATCGACTTCGTATTTGGTGGATTTTTCGAAGAAGGTTCAGGCGTAGGCTTCGTTTTTGCAATTAACGTTTTGTCTGTCGTCATTTTCTTCTCAGCACTAATCTCGATCCTTTATTATTTAGGGATCATGCAATTTGTCATTAAAATTATCGGTGGTGCGCTGTCCTGGCTACTCGGAACATCAAAGGCAGAATCGATGTCAGCAGCAGCTAACATTTTCGTTGGGCAAACGGAAGCGCCACTCGTTGTTAAGCCTTACTTACCCAAAATGACGCAATCCGAGCTCTTTGCTGTTATGACAGGGGGACTTGCTTCTGTTGCTGGTTCTGTTTTAATCGGGTATTCTCTTTTAGGAGTACCGCTTGAATACTTATTAGCGGCAAGCTTTATGGCTGCTCCTGCGGGCTTGATTATGGCGAAAATGATCATGCCTGAAACGGAGAAAACAACCGATGCAGAAGATGACTTTAAGCTCGCAAAGGATGAAGAGTCCACGAACTTGATTGACGCGGCCGCCAATGGGGCGAGCACCGGGTTAATGCTTGTTCTAAATATTGCGGCGATGTTACTAGCGTTTGTTGCATTGATTGCATTAATTAATGGAATTCTTGGATGGATCGGAGGATTGTTTGGGGCGTCGCAATTGTCTTTAGAATTAATCCTCGGATACGTGTTTGCTCCGCTTGCGTTTGTCATCGGAATTCCTTGGGCTGAAGCGCTTCAAGCGGGAAGTTATATCGGTCAGAAACTCGTTGTGAACGAATTTGTTGCCTACTTAAGCTTTGCACCAGAAATTGAAAACCTTTCAGATAAAGCGGTGATGGTGATTAGTTTTGCCCTTTGCGGATTTGCTAACTTCTCATCCCTCGGAATCCTTTTAGGAGGATTGGGTAAGCTTGCTCCGAGCCGTCGCCCTGATATTGCCCGTCTCGGATTACGCGCGATCCTTGCAGGTACGCTAGCTTCTTTACTCAGCGCCTCCATTGCGGGAATGTTATTCTAATTTGCTTATTTGAACAGAAAACGGAGGTCGGATCAATGATCCACCTCCGTTTTTTCTAATCAAATAATGCTTTATACTTTCCGTATCCTTCTTTCTCTAGGTCAGCCTTTGGAATGAACCGCAAGGCAGCCGAGTTAATGCAATACCTTAAGCCGTTTGGTCCAGGGCCATCTGGAAATACGTGTCCTAAATGAGAGTCCGCCTGTTTGCTTCGCACCTCAGTCCGAATCATTCCGTGACTACGATCTTCTTTTTCAATCACTTCTTCTTCATCGATTGGTTTGGTAAAGCTTGGCCAACCGCAGCCAGCATCATACTTATCCTTAGAGCTAAACAACGGTTTCCCGGATACAATATCAACATAAATCCCTTCCGCTTCTAAATCATAGTATTCATTTCGAAAAGGTGGCTCCGTTCCATTGTTTTGCGTCACTTCATATTGGAGTGGTGTTAGCTTTTTCTTTAATTCTTCGTTTTGTTCGGTCATCGTGATTCCCCCCAATGTTGTTTAATAAAGGCTTCGCGCCCAGAGCCGTGTCTGTACATTTTGTAATGGAATGGGTTCTTCTTATGGTACTTTTGATGATATTCCTCTGCCGGATAGAACGGTTTGGCAGGGAGGATACGGGTGACAATAGGAGCGTTGAATTTACCGCTTTCCTCAAGTTTTTGTCTTGATGCTTCTGCTGCTTGTTTTTGCTGCCCATCATGATAAAAAATCGCTGTTCGATATGAATCGCCTCGATCGTGAAATTGTCCGCCTGGATCGGTCGGATCGATTTGTGTCCAATAGATTTCGAGCAGCTTTTCATATGGAAAAACTTCAGGGTCAAAGGAAATTTGCACCGCTTCATAGTGACCTGTCGTCTCTGAGCATACTTCTTTGTACGTGGGATTTTCTGTATGTCCCCCTGTATAACCAGAAACCACTTGATGAATCCCCGGCTCTTCCTCAAATGGGGAAACCATACACCAGAAGCAGCCTCCAGCAAAAGTGGCTAACGCCCATTTGCTTTCACTCACGGAATCACATCCTTTCCTAACGAATACACTTCTTGACTGTGTCCATAGTATACCATGATCAGCCTGAATTATTCATAAAAAACCTTTAATGCCCAAATAATGCTTATCTATCAAGGTATTGAGCTAAATGGTCCATGCATCAAATAAATGAAAAAAGAATCCATTTCTGATATGGTTAAAGCAACGATGAAATAACCACAGAAAGGATTCTTATAATGGCTACTTTACCGCAACTAACACTAGATTTCAATCGTCAAATTAAATTGTCAACTGATGGAGGCTCTCTTTCTTCTGATACAGGTGAATTCGTTTTTCGAGAGTTTGATGAAAAAATCGGATTCTCTGAGACTCTTGTTCAACACCTGCATTTGAATGACGAGAGAAAGTACTATCTTCATTCGAATGAAAACCTCTTTCGTCAAAAGATTTATCAACTCATCGCTGGTTATGCTGAGGATGATGCGGCCGATCAATTGACGAATGATCCTGTTTTCACCCAAATGATTGGGACTGACTCCTTAGCTTCTCAACCAAGTTTATCTCGCTTTTATACACGATTTGATCATGAGTCCATTGAACAATTACATCACGCTAACCAAGAACTTTTAGATAAAGTACATGAACTTAGAGAGTCAAAAGCACTCATCATTGATTTAGATTCAACACATGCTGACACATATGGCCAACAAGAATTTACAGCTTATAATACCCATTACGGGACTGTTGGCTTTCATCCATTGGTTGCCTTCGATGGGATAACAGGCGATTTCCTAAAAGCCCAGCTACGCCCTGGAAATGTGTATACGTCCAATGGTGTTGTGGATTTTGTGGAACCACTTATCAAACATTACAATGAAAA
>NZ_SNUY01000063.1:0-11394 GCF_004376175.1 Halalkalibacterium halodurans
CGCCCTTGATTGACCTCTGAATAAACCATTGGTGTGTTTGTCAAGAGCGATAGCGTGGCATTTCCACCTAATAAATGGTAGGTAGTATGAACCGTGCTAGTTTTTCATAGAACTTTTGGCACTACCTCTTGTGTATTTCACTGGAATACACTGTAATATGTCAATTTCCACTACGCCCTAACTCTTGAGTCGTAAAGTCGTCACTTGAGGATGAAGAAGTTTGGCTAATATACCCTTGGTTTAAAATAATCATTCCAAGAGCCATACTAGCTACAAGAAACTTTAACATTGTTTTTTTCATATTCTCTCAGCCTCCTCTTGTAATGAAGAAGTATATTCTTTCGCTTTTAAAGCCTCGACTAAATATTTCGTTGCCAGTTCATACATTTCCTTCTTTTTGAAATGACGCCCAGCAATTGCACTTAAATCTGAAACATCGTGCCACAATTTTTTCTTTTTTAATTTTTCCAATTCATCATCAAGAGAGGATTCGTTTGGCTCTAGGTAAATGGATTGAATGATGGATATCTTTGTCTGATACGTCTGTTCATTTATTTCCTCAGCCAATTTTTTTGACTCATTGAGCCACTCCCTACCTTCTTCTATCAAATCCATTCTGAACAATACTCTCGCCAACATGTACTTAATTGCTAAATATGTGTCCTTTTTAATGTCTTTTGGATAGTCTATATCAAGGGTTGTCTCAAGCGAATTCCTAGCTGTTTGAAGGTTGTCTAAATATTCGTTATAAACTCCTAAATTAAAGTATCCTATGACTTTCAGAAACGGAATGTCGTTCGAGGACGCTATCTCTATTGCCTCTTTACATAGATTAATAGCATTATTGTGCTGATTGAGACCGAGTTGATGATGCCCGAAAACATGCAAAGGATGTAGTCGAAGGGCTGTATGAACTTGATCATGAAGGCATGACCTTGATGCGAGAGCTTCAAAGAGAAATGAACGAACTAAAAGCCATATTAAAGCAAGTAATCGAGTGGACTACTAACGGAGGCCCTCTTCTAAACGGTGTTAATATTCAGGATGTGAGATCATACTTTCAAGATATGACCCTACATACGAAAGCATCGGAAATTGATTTGGAGACTTTGGATGCTCATGCGCTTCGAGACATTCTTCAAGATGGAGCCCTTATCAAACCGATTGTACAAAAATTTGCTGCCGGAGAAGCTTTAACGTATACAGAAAGGGAACTTCTCTATTTCTTCTTACAGCACATTTTCCTCGGTGCTGAAAAGCGAAAAGAAATTGAAAGCATTGCCGAGATGATCAGTGAAGATCGGATCGATGAATTAGTTTATCGCCTCAATCATACCGTACTTACATCTGAAACTACCCTTGATGATGAAATCGCCCTTATACAGGCTTATTTGTTTAGTGGGAATCGTCAATTGGAAAAGGAGCTTTCTTATGAAGAAATGATCTCAATCTATAAATTAAGGTCATATTTAGCATTGATTGAGAATTATCAAGTCGCTCTTGAAGAGAATAAACGCCTATATGAAAATACGGATGTTTGGGCACGGGTAGAGTGGATTTCTTATGAGTACGTCCCAGGCGCTCGAAAACAAACCTATGCGTTTGAAACAGCCCTTCAAACAACGCCTGTAGTAAGTGTTTATAGTTTGAAGACACGAGAGGAATTTTTAGCAAGAGAAGGCCATCAATTAGACGGGAAGGCAGATGTTTCAAGGGTGACTTATCTGGTAGGGCAGAATATTTTGTTACAGTCAAATGAAGATGAGGCGAACGAGTTGCTTAAAAAATATAATGATTATACGGAAAATTTTATAAAGAAAGAAGTAGTTAACGTTCAATCCCCTATAAAGAGTGGAAGTGCACTCGGACAAGTAGTTGGCTTAGTTAATCTAGGGAGAAAATACAACGATGGCAAAGAAGATCTAGGAAGAAGACTCACGTCTGCTAAGACAAAGGGGATAGCCGGAGAGCTTAAAGCGAACCTTCTTATATCGGAACGCCCAAAGTGGTATGAAAATCGAGCAGGAGCTGAGATTTACCCTAGTGTTGCTACTCATGATATTGTGGGTCGGTGGAGAGAAGCGCACAGTATTAATCCCGATATACCTTATCCTGAACAAGCGATAATTCAACAAGACTGGTATGAAATTAGCGAATTTCTTGCAAATCACGTCGATGACTTTGACAAAATTAATCCAGAATTATACGTATATATCTTTGATGAGTCAAAGAGAAATGATCAAACAGTGGAAGAGATTGCAAATAGAAATTAGTCAGGCAGGTGGAGAACGATGAAAGGATCAACGAAAAAGCGACTAATCGTCATCATATTGGTCATCGCAGGAATCATTCTAGGGGTCTATTTGCATAACGAAAAGAAAAATGCGGATGAAGAGTTGAAGCTAGCTCAGTACAGGAATGAGGCAATTGCAAAAATGTTCTGGCTTGATGTTAAACATACAGGTAAAGACCCGAATGATGTTGAATTTTTTCCAAGCCAAGATACAGATCGAATAATGGAACGGTGGAATGCAGTCACAGAGCTATACCCAGAGGCCGGTTATCCAGACGAAGTGGTAGAGCGAGAAGATTGGTTCGAGGTGAGTCAAATTTTCCTGAAGATACCTTTTCATGAAATACAACAGGAAATGATTGAAGATACAGATGCTTTACCTGAGGGGGAGAGAGTACCTGAAAGTAGCCTGGAGGATTATATTTTTTATAGAAGTTTTAGTTTAGGACCAGTCTTAGTGGAGTTAGGGCTTGAAGAAGAGGATCATTAGTCATTGGGTGGTGGATCTATGTCAAAGAAGTGGAAGATCATTTTAGGTCTAGTTGCTGTGTTGTTCGTCGGTGGTTATGTCATGACAAACATAATAAAGGATGAAGCACAGAAAATAGAAGAGGAAGTGAATAGAGTATACTCAGACTCTGTAACACTCATTCATATTGAAAAGATGGATCAGAACAAGGCTCTCGTCTTTTATGAGTGGGGTGGTATGTGGGAGAGAGGGGGAAAACTTGCAGTTGCTCAATTAAAGAAGAACTTGCTAGGTTGGACTTTTGAGAGCAGCCTTTCAATAAGTGCTAGAGAAGAGAGACGATCCTTAGCTTTTAATGAGTATGCTGTTATAGTTGGTCTGGCGCTCCATTCTATAGATTTTCATGAAATCAAAATTGAAACAGCAGATGGTGAGATACATACAGCCACGATCATCGAAAATGAAGATAGCCGTGGACGCTATTGGTTCTATATAGCAAGCGAAGAAGAATCTGAAGAGATATTTAATGCGTCGGTTTATATGATGACAAAAGATGGAGAAGTGATTGAAGAGATCGAGAAACCTGACAATGATCCGTTGTATTGAAAGGTGTTTAGATACAATCAAGTAATTGTAACAGCCCCCTTCGAAGCTCCTATTTGGCTTCTGAAGGGGGCTTTAGCGATTTATGAACTTTGTTGTTCGACTAGGGTTAATGTGGTCGTTTCCTTTTTCCCTTCGCGGTAGTAGGTGACTTCCACTTCGTCCCCAATGTTCAATTCGGTATATAAAAATTTCCGTAATTCGTGGCCGTCGTTAATGTCTTCACCGTTGAGCTCGACGATGACATCGTACTGCCGCAATCCGGCTGTTTCGGCAGGTGACATCGGTACCACGTCGGTGATCACGACGCCGCCCTTCACATCTTCAGGGAGTTTAAGCGTCTCTTCCCAATGGAAGCTCGGAATCTCACTTAGTGAACGGAAGGCGACACCCATCTGTGGACGCTGCACCTCACCGTAAAACTCCAAATCTTCGATGACTGGAATCGCGAGGTTCGATGGAATGGCAAAGCCAATGCCTTCAACAGCACTTTGCGCAATTTTCATTGAGTTAATCCCAATCACTTGACCTTGGATGTTCACGAGTGCGCCGCCGCTGTTCCCAGGGTTGATCGCTGCATCCGT
Organism: Halalkalibacterium halodurans; assembly: GCF_004376175.1. Lineage (GTDB taxonomy): Bacteria > Bacillota > Bacilli > Bacillales > Bacillaceae_D > Halalkalibacterium > Halalkalibacterium halodurans. The sequence goes on from NZ_SNUY01000063.1 coordinate 3,950, forward strand.
TTGCAGCACCTCGGCCTGCCAGTCGATTTGTCCGTTGCCTGTTAAGTCGATTGGAATGCTTCGCTCGGTCGCACTGATGATTCCGAGAGTGACAGAGCTTGAGAAGCGTAACCCCAGCGGATTTCCGATCGCGATCGCCGGCTCACCTGGGCTGAGAAGGTCGGAGTTCCCGAATTCAGCAACGGTTTCTACGTCAGACCCGTCAATTTCGAGAACCGCCAAATCCGTGAAAACGTCTGATCCTAGCACTTCAGCTGGGAGGCGGGAGCCGTCGGTTAACACGACCTCGACTTGATTAGCACCGGAAATAACGTGCTCATTCGTGACGATAAACGCCCGATCGCCTTCTTTTTTGTAAATGACTCCAGATCCTGTCCCTTCCTCTTCCTCTGAGGAGGAGAACATGCTGCCATTTGTCATGCTAACGATCCCAACGACGGCGTCAGATACTTTCTCTACCGCTTGAGAGACATCTGAATTTACGGCATAATTGACCGTTTCGATGTCGTTAGGTGCTTCCGTCAGCTGACCTGTTTCTTCTGTGGGTGCTCCTGAGTCTATTTCATAAGGTAGCCAGCCAAGACCTGAGAGAGCCGGTACCGAAAAAAGAACGAGAAGTGCGCCTAAAATAGCACCGATAAATGCAGAAATGCCAATTCCTCGTCTTGCGCCTTTTTGCTTTTCATTTCGATTAGATACGTGTTCATCATAGTACCCCATATGATATCACCCACCTTTATTATGAATGGAAATAGTCCATTTATCCTTATTATATAAGGCTTTTTTCATTACGCTAGCCGACTAGGCCTATTTGCACAATTTTTTATACTTCTAATAGAATTGCCAACAACATTGACGCTTAATCATGGAAGTTGCACCTTTAACCGTGGGAAATTGACGCACGTTCCGATGACATGATGAAAGCAGTTCATCCATAAAGAAAAAAGCCTCCGAAAAAAGGAGACTTTTACACGACTGCGAGGGGCGTCGGCTTATATGGATCGGTATCATAGAGGCGGAACCGCTCGCCAACTGCCAATCCTTGTTCCTGTAACACTTGCTCGACCGTGAGCCGAGCCAACTCTTTCATATTATTGTCCAAGCTTAGGTGAGCGAGATAGATTCGCTCGGTACGGTCGCCAATCACCTCGGCTAGCGCGTACGCCGCATCTTCATTGGAGACATGGCCCACATCGCTCAAAATCCGCCGTTTGACATTCCACGGATACCGCCCCATTCGGAGCATGTTTAAATCATGATTGGCCTCAAAAATGAGTGTATCGGCGTTTTCGATCGTCTTTTTAATCCGTTCACTTACATAGCCCATATCGGTCGCAAGGACAAGCTTTTTCCCATCGTGGTGAAAGACGTAAAACATCGGCTCAGCGGCATCGTGGGACACGCCGAACGATTCCACTTCTAAGTCGGCAAACGTCTTCACCTCACCGATTTCAAAATGAAACCGCTGGTCGGTTGTGAGCGTTCCGAGAGCCTTTTCCATCGCTTGCCATGTTTTGGCGTTAGCGTAAATGGGAAGGTTGTATTTCCGCGCGATGATGCCGACCCCTTTTATGTGATCGCTATGCTCATGGGTGACGAGAATTCCGTTGAGTTGACTCGGGTCGCAGTCAATTTTTTGGAACAGCTCGTCCATTTTTTTGCCGCTCAGCCCAGCGTCAACGAGCAGCTTTTGCTTATCTGTCTCCACGTAAAGAGCATTTCCCGTACTCCCGCTCGCTAAAACACTAAATCGCAACGACATCGTTTCTCTCCCTCTTACTGAATAATCTCACCGCCAATGGCGTTGATTAAGTACGTGTTCTGTTCGCCTTCTTGCTCATCGACGACGGTAATTTGCCACATGGGGGCAAACACTTGGATGGCTCCTTCTTGATGCACGAGGCTATGGTAGCCAAATTCGATCGCAGTTACGGCTTGGTTCATGCGCAAAAGCTGATCGGTATAAAGGCCTTCGATCGCCCGCAGGCTTGACATGAGGTCATGTTCCCGCCCGTGTTCCTCAAATTCAAGGATCGATTGCTCGTATCCGATGATTTCTTGCTTCTCATTAAAATTTAATACGAGCTGCCCGTCTTCATAGGTGTACGTTGTAAACCCTTCATATTGTTGGTACAGCGGCAGTCTTCTATTGTCTTGGTCAAAGGCTCCGAACTGATAGGCCGATCCGTTCAGAACATACGTATTGACGAAGCTTCGCAGTTGCTGTCCCATGTTTTGGTCTGAGATCGGGTAGGGCTCATCCAGTGTAGCGACAAGCCGAGTCGGTTCAGGGAACGAAAGGTTGTCCGCTGGAAGAGGCACGACATCGACCATGGCTTGGGTCCATTCCTTCTTTTTTCCGACAAGATGTAGGCCGGATGGCTTGATCTCTGGTAGTTCCACATGAATGGAAATGTTGTTATCATTTAAAATTTCTTGAATGCTAGACTCGTTTAAAATCGCAATTTGATTGGCGCTTTTTTTATCGAGTAGCTGCCAAGTGAGGAAAAGGTTAATCAACAGGAAGATGATGATAAATATGGACTTCGTTCTACTCCAATCCATCAGTCACTTCCTCCTTTGCTGTCAAATCAATCTTTTCCCACCGCCCGTCGTATTTTACAAACCAGAAAGGCTCGGCAATCACATAGGACGGTTTCACCATCTCGTAGCCGATTACCATTTTCTCAAGGGATCTAGGATTGAAATCTTCTCGCTCTTTTAAGGCGTCTAGCACTTCTTCGCCAGAAGGAAGCTCCTTTTTCCCTCCATCAATCGGCTGATTGTCAATGTCAAATAAAGGCCGGCGATATTCAGTCGGTTGATTCCCTGAGCCCCGTCGGACTAAATCTAGCTTCATTAAATCTTCGCCTTGAAAGCTCATCACCGGAAAGCCGTTCACCCGCAAACGATACGATACGAGATCCCGCGTTCCGAACGATTGCCAGTCGTCAAGGATGTACTGATCGGTCCATCCCCCGTGACTGTTAATAAAATCAAAGCTCGCCTGAATGATGTGCCTACCGCTTCGTTCCGTCGTTTCCGAGAAGACGGGGTTCGTGTATTCCATAAAGTTGCCGCCGCCTTGTTCGGAAATGATGCGGTTCCCATCCGTGTAAGAATCGTCCTTCCCGTTTGATTGATGATACATGCTGACCGCACTCGGATCGGTAAACAACGCTTGCGAAAACTGCATCGATGACAGCATCGTCGCCGTATACGAGAGTGTCGGCAAATGAGTGTGATCCACTGGGACGTATTGATTTTGCTGGTGCATTCCCATGACGACAGAAGTGGCCGCCATATAGTCATCCGTATCTTCCATGAGCGCTTCAAGATCCGAAGGGCTCATATCCGTTTTGATCGTCACCACTTGTTCATCAAAAAGAGAAAGAAGCTGAGCCACGACCCCTTCATCAGGCTCCACGTAAAAGTAGATGCGATTGATCGACGTGAGTGGCAGTAGAAAATCCTCGTCCTCCACATCAAACAAATGGACAAACAATTCGCTCGGAATCGAGGTAGGGTAAATGAGTTGAATGCCTGTCGGAGCACTGGCAAACGGGTGTTGTACTCTCATGTCATCGTCGATGAAGGTCGTCTCGCTCATTGTTGCTAAAAAGTCTTTATGTTGCTCAAGGTCCGGACGAACGATGTAATACTCTTCATCTCCCCCATGGACGATCATCGATTCGGGAACGATCACTTCATTCATGGAGCGCTCTTCTTCAAGACGGATCAATTCCTCATAGTTGTTTTCATTATCTAAGACCGCGTAGTCCAGTTGAAACGTCCACAGTTGCCAAGTGAGGACCCAGCTCATAATCACAAGTCCAGTGAGGAGGACGGTTTTGATGTTTTCATAGTTCACGCTTCTTCCCCCTTGAACGTGGAATAAGGCAACGTAAAGTAGATCGTCGTTCCAACCTTGTACTTGCTCTCAACCCAAATTTCCCCTCCGTGGGCATGAACAAGCTCTTTTGCAATCGCAAGCCCTAGCCCTGTGCCACCAACGCTCCGGGCCCGCGCCTTGTCTACGCGATAAAACCGGTCAAAGATTTTCGTTTGGCTTTCTTTCGGAATCCCCATTCCTTGATCGGAAATGCTGACGCGTACATTGTGGCCTTGATGCAGCAAGGTGATCGCCACGTCGCCTCCTTCTGGGGAATATTTCATCGCGTTCGACAAAATGTTGTCGATGACTTGTGTGAGCTTGTCCTGATCGATTTCCACAAAGGTGGCGTGCTTCGTAATTTTGCGAATGAAATGAATGTCTTTCTCCTTGGCGATGATTTCATGACGATCAATCATGTCATGCAAATACGGTCCAAGGTCCACCCATGAGAGGTTCAGCTTGTAATCATGGGTATCAATTTTTGAAAGCTGCAATAAATCATTGACGAGACGAATCATGCGCTCTGTCTCATTTTGCGTTACATGTAGGAAGCGGGGCGCTAGGTTTGGATCGTTCATCGCGCCATCATCTAACGCTTCTAAATAGCTTTTCATCGTCGTCAGCGGTGTTCGCAGCTCATGAGACACATTGGCGACAAACTCTCGTCGCTCTTGCTCGATTTTTTCCCGTTCTGTTACATCATGAAGCACCGTAATTAAGCCATTTACAGGTCCTTCATCCTCTTGAATAACGGAGAAGCTCGCTTGGATTAAATAATCTTCCTCGGTGCTAAAATCAAGCAGGACGCTATCGTTGTAATCATATAATTCATCGACTGCAAACGTTTCACTAATGTTTAACAGTTCAGGCAAAAGGGTTCCCTGTACCTCTTCATAGCTCACGCCGAGCATTTCCTCGGCCCGCTTGTTCATTAAAATAATTTTCCCATACTTATCGGACGCAATTACTCCATCTGTCATATGTGTCAGGACAGATCGGAGCTTCTTCTGTTCCTGGTCCCTTGTAGAAAGGGCGTCCTTCAGCTTCATCGTCAAGTCGTTAAACGACATAGCGAGCTGACCGATTTCATCGGTGCTGTGGACGTTTACCTTTCGAGAGAAGTCCCCATACCCCATGCGCAACGCCTGCTTACGCATGTCTAAAATCGGACCAGTAATCGTCCGTGAAAGGAGGATCATTAATAGGGCGGTAATGCTGGCGGCAATGAGCGTCCCACTCGCTAAAATACTATTAATATCCTGCATCTGGTCATAAATGTCCTCAATAGAAGCTTCGATGTAAAGGGCACCGACAATCGCTTCTTCATCACGAATCGGTACAGCCAAGACGCGAATGCGATTTCCGGTTTGCGGATCGCGGTAGATCGAGCCAGGGCCGTCACGATTGCCGATTAACGCCCGTCGTACCGGGATTTCAGAGCTCAGCTGCCCGATAATGTTTTGATTTGATAAATTGGACGTACCGATGACGACACGATTGGCGTCGATCACCTGCACCTCTGAGTTTTCAATGGAAAAGAGATCCCGCAGCAAGCTGTTCACTTCCGCTGTCAATTCTGCACGGTCCTCCCATTGCGCTGTTAACGGTTCGACTAAGCTATAGGCTAAAAGGTCCGCTCGCTCATCAAGCATGTTAAAATGGTTTTCTACGAGCTGATCCTCTAGCTGACGCGTAAAATACACGCCCATGATTTGCATGGCAATTAAAATGAGCAGCACGTAGATGATGATGAGCTTAAATTGAATCGATTTAAAAAAGCCGACCTTTCGCTCCATTAAGCATTCTCCTGCTCAGGGTGACGCAAATAGTACCCGACTCCACGGCGTGTAATAATCCACGTTGGATAGCTAGGATTGTCCTCTACTTTCTCTCTGAGGCGACGAACGGTGACATCGACTGTGCGGACATCTCCGAAGTAATCATAGCCCCATACAGCCTGCAGCAGGTGCTCACGGGTCATCACTTGGCCTAGATGCTTGGCTAAGTAATGTATAAGCTCAAATTCCCGATGAGTGAGTTCGATGGATTCTCCGCGTTTTTTCACGAGATAGGCCTCTGGGTGGATCGATAAATCTCCGACTGAGATTTCCTTATACGAGAGTTGATCGTCGCCAGATGTTTGGTGACGACGCAAATTCGCCTTCACTCTCGCTAATAGCTCTCGGGTACTAAATGGCTTTGTCACGTAGTCATCGGCCCCTAATTCAAGGCCTAACACTTTATCGATTTCCGAGTCTTTTGCGGTCAGCATGATGATCGGCATCTCAAATTGCTTACGAACCTCTCGGCACACTTCCATACCGTCTTTATTCGGTAGCATGATATCTAGCAAAATTAAATCCGGCTTTTCCTGATTCACCTGTTCCACAGCTTCAGCTCCATCATAGGCACATATGACGGTAAACCCTTCTTTTTCTAAATTGAATTTCAGTATATCTGCAATTGGCTTTTCGTCGTCAACAACTAGAATTTTTTTATTTTCCATTGTTCATCCGCTCCGTTTCCACAAGCTCTCTATTTTAGTATTGTAACATATGCTCCCTTAAATCGCGGCAAGAACCCCTGCCACTTTTTGTCTAACCTCTAAACTATAGTCATTCGCGATCGGTCAGCCGAACCCCTTTGGTAAAGCGAGGGGCGTTGTAGAAAATGTTGTTGCTCCCCGCGTGTAAAAAGCCCCTTTTCTGAGTAAAGGAGCGGTGTCTGTCGAAGTTAAATCTATCTTAAGAATAATGGAAAACGCACGGTACGTCCAATGAGAAGAGCCAATTCATCATGATGGAGGGTTCTTAGTCAAATGTTGGGGTGGCATAGGAGGGCGAGCCCCTCTTATCCTACCCCGAATGTTTGATGTTTGAATGGATGATGCATGAGAATACGGCTTCGCAAGCGATCATAACGCCGAAAACCAAAGGCATTTCTCTTAATCACCTTCGTTTGATTATTCAGTCCTTCAATAAAACCATTGTTTAAGCCAAACGCGAAGCTATTCAAGATCTCGGTCTGTTGACCCTTCTCTTGAAGATATCGTTTAAGCGTATCGGCTTTACGATCCGGTAAGATATCCAGTGGCTTCCGTGTATCTGCATCCGCAATGATCACTTGATATTTCCCCGCTTTCGTATCCCCTTTGTAATCATCAATCGCAATCCGAGGAGGAAGGTGATCCACCTTCTTCACGAGGGGGGCCGCCAATTGATCAAACCGGCGCATGGCAGTTGTCACGGACGTTTGGAATTGATTCGCTGTGTCCGTAAAGTTCTTCCCTTGAATGAGCCGTAAGCGAAACGCTTGATTCCATTCCACTGTCTGACGCTGATATCGCTCTACAAAACAGGCTTTCTCCGCAAACCGCTTCCCGCATCTGCACGCGTACCGGCGCTTTCGATAGAATAGATACACCCACCGTTCAAAGAGCTTGAGATGTTGAACTTTTTGGATGCGGTAATCATGGATTCTCTCGGTTCTCTCCCCGCAGGATGGGCAACGATGAGGCGTTCGCGGCATTTCTACATGGAGCGCGATAAAG
>NZ_SNUY01000063.1:11404-25429 GCF_004376175.1 Halalkalibacterium halodurans
CATCTTTGTGACCTTCACACCTTTTAATCCGGGCAAATCCATGGTAAAATTCATCGTACACGCAGCTCCTATCCTTTCTTTGTTTCTGGACAATTCAAGGATAATGGATAAAGGAGCCTGCGTGCATTTTTTTTGCCCTCTTTTGTGCAAAAACCCCAACATTTATTGTAGAGCCTTTATTTTCCCTAAACGTGCAAAAACGCGTGCTGATCGCACGCGTTTCCAGGATGCCGGCCAGAGGACTTGAACCCCCAACCTACTGATTACAAGTCAGTTGCTCTACCAATTGAGCTAGACCGGCGAAGTAATAAATGATGCTGATTCAGGTTCGTTGTCTCTTCCTCTTCTCGCTTTGACAACGATGTAAATGCGTCGAGACAAGTCGTAGCCTACTCGACGATGTTCCGCTCCTTGCTCTACCAATTGAGCTAGACCGGCGTAGTATAAATGATGTTGATTCAGGTTCGTTGTCTCTTCCTCTGTTCATACAAGAAGATTCAACGAAACACCGCTCCCTACCTTGATTGGTGAGATGAAACGGTTAAAAGATGGTGGCTCGGGACGGAATCGAACCGCCGACACATGGATTTTCAGTCCATTGCTCTACCGACTGAGCTACCGAGCCTTATAAAAGTGGCGGTCCGGACGGGACTCGAACCCGCGACCTCCTGCGTGACAGGCAGGCATTCTAACCAACTGAACTACCGGACCTTATGAAATTTGGTGACCCGTACGGGATTCGAACCCGTGTTACCGCCGTGAAAGGGCGGTGTCTTAACCACTTGACCAACGGGCCACCTTAAGATGGTGAGCCATGAAGGACTCGAACCTTCGACCCTCTGATTAAAAGTCAGATGCTCTACCAACTGAGCTAATGGCTCTCTTTGTTTGTTTTCATCGCTTGCTTGTCTTTCAGCGACAAGAATCATATTAACATAGGATTCAAAATCACGCAAGGACTTTTTATATTTTTAGCAAATGTTTTTTTCTTCTTGCCGTTTTGTCCTATCTAGGATATCGAAAATTGGCGGAGAACGCAAGGGGTTCTCCGTTCTCCGCACGAATTCATTTTAAAAGACTTACGCAAATACGCCACGAACGAGATTCGTTTGCTTCCGATCAGGGCCTACCGAAAAAATCGTTAACGGAATGCCAGTTAATTGGGAGACACGCTCAATGTAATGACGAGCATTTACAGGTAATTCATCGAGAGAGGTGACCCCTGTAATGTCTTCATCCCAGCCTGGTAGCTCTTCATAGACTGGTTCACATTCAGCGAGCACCTTCAAGCTAGCCGGGAATTCTTCAACCACTTCCCCGCGATATTTGTAGGCTGTACAAATTTTGAGTGTCTTGATGCCTGTAAGCACATCGATTGAGTTGAGGGATAGATCCGTAATCCCACTGACACGGCGGGCATGGCGAACGACCACACTGTCAAACCAGCCCACACGGCGCGGGCGGCCAGTCGTCGTACCATATTCATTTCCGACCTCACGAATTTGATCACCGATCTCATCATGAAGCTCTGTCGGGAACGGACCATCTCCAACACGTGTTGTATAGGCTTTCGATACACCGACAACGTGATGGATTTTCGATGGGCCAACACCTGATCCAATCGTAACCCCACCGGCAATCGGGTTAGAAGACGTAACGAATGGATACGTTCCTTGGTCAATATCAAGCATGACGCCTTGTGCTCCTTCAAATAACACGCGGCGGCCTTCGTCGAGAGCATCATTTAACACGACGGACGTATCGCACACGTAACGAGCGATTTGCTGACCATACTCATAATATTCATCTAAGATGTCTTCCTTGTTGAAACCACCTACTTCATAATATTTCTCAAATAGACGGTTTTTCTCAACTAAGTTACGCTCAAGCTTTTCCTCAAATACTTCTTTATCTAACAAATCGGCGATTCGAATCCCGATCCGGGCCGCCTTGTCCATATAAGCAGGGCCGATCCCTTTTTTCGTCGTCCCAATTTTATTGGCACCCTTCCGCTCTTCTTCTACGATGTCAAGCTTCAAATGATAAGGCAAAATGACGTGAGCGCGGTTGCTAATGCGCAAATTGCTCGTATCCACATTCCGCTCATGCAAGTAAGCAAGCTCCTCCACGAGGGCCTTAGGGTCAATCACCATCCCGTTTCCAATAACACAAACTTTATCGCTGTAAAAAATACCAGATGGAATGAGGTGCAGTTTGTATTTCTCACCATTGAACACAATCGTATGTCCTGCGTTGTTCCCACCTTGGTAACGAGCTACTACTTCCGCTTTCTCAGAGAGATAGTCTGTAATTTTTCCTTTTCCTTCATCTCCCCATTGGGTACCGACAACAACAACTGATGACATTCTCGTCCACCTCCGTCTCGGGCGTACAATCCGAGTCATTAATCAAAAATCCTCAAACAGTATATCAATTTAGGCAACAAACGTCAATCAAATCCGAACATTTGTAAGATATTGTCCTGAATTTGTTCGGTTCATATCGTGAGTACACTCGTTGTAGAATAAGCTTTAAACTTACATAAAAAAAGCTAACCCGTTCTAGGTTAGCTTGCTGGCGGCATGTCCCGTTCATCATGGTGCCGATCTAAGTTGACAAATTTATTGTATTCCTTGATAAAGGCTAGCTCTACCGTACCAACAGGGCCGTTCCGCTGCTTAGCGATAATAATTTCAATGATGTTCTGATTTTCTGTTTCTTTATCGTAGTAATCATCACGGTATAAAAAGGCGACAATGTCGGCATCCTGCTCGATCGATCCTGACTCACGAATGTCAGACATCATTGGCCGTTTATCTTGGCGAGATTCTACTCCGCGGGAAAGCTGAGACAATGCGATGACCGGTACTTCCAGTTCACGGGCAAGGCCTTTTAAAGAACGGGAAATTTCCGAGACTTCCTGCTGACGGTTTTCGCCTGAGCGTCCGTTCCCTTGGATCAGCTGCAAGTAATCGATCAAGATCATGCCAAGCCCTTTTTCCTGCTTCAGCCGGCGGCATTTGGCGCGAATTTCGTTCACTTTAATCCCCGGCGTATCGTCGATGTAAATGCCGGCACGGGCGAGGCTCCCCATCGCCATCGTCAGCTTTTGCCAATCTTCTTCCGTTAGGGCTCCCGTCCGCATTCGCTGAGCGTCAATGTTTCCCTCGGCGCAGAGCATCCGCTGCACGAGCTGACTGGCTCCCATCTCGAGACTAAAGATCGCTACATTTTCGTCCGTTTTCGTCGCCACATTCTGCGAAATGTTTAAGGCGAAGGCTGTTTTTCCGACCGACGGACGTGCAGCGACAATGATTAAATCGTTTCGCTGGAACCCTGCCGTCATCCGATCCAAATCTTTAAATCCAGTCGGAATCCCGGTAATTTCCCCTTTTTGGTTTTGCAGCATTTCGATTTTGTCATATGTCTCGACAAGGACGTCTTTAATCGAAATAAAGGCGCTCGAATTTTTCCGCTGTGCCACATCGAGAATCGTCTTTTCTGCGTCATCCAAGATCGCATCGACTTCCTCTTCACTGGCATAGCCTTCTTGGGCAATATTCGTTGCCACACGGATAAGGCGGCGCAGCAGCGACTTTTCCTCGACTATTTTGCTATAGTATTCCACATTCGCCGCTGTCGGCACAGCGTTGGCGAGATCCCCTAAGTACGCAACACCGCCCACATCGTCAAGGGCTTTCCGGTCTTGCAGTTCAGCGGTAACGGTCACTAAATCCACCGGCTCGCCTTTTTCCGCTAAGTCTAGCATCACTTGATAGATTCGTTGATGGGCTGCACGGTAAAAGTCCTCAGGTGCGAGCCGCTCCGAAGCGGTCACAAGTGCATGATCCTCTAAAAAAATCGCCCCAAGGACAGCCTGCTCGGCTTCTATGTTTTGCGGTGGGGTCCGATCAGCAAACAGATCGCTCATCCCATGTTCCTCCCTTCGATCACAAGACGCATGTCTTTCTATTGTACGTCATAAGAAACTCCTTACACAGGCCCAGTTTTTTCCGAGACAACGTAAGGAGTTTCAGCCGTTCACTCTATTCTTCAACGACGTGTACTTTGACAGTAGCCGTTACTTCAGGATGAATTTTTATCGGGACGTTTGTATAACCAAGAGAACGAATTGGGTCATTGAGTAAAATTTTTCGCTTATCGACCTTTTTCCCTTCACGGCTTAACGCTTCTGCAATTTGCTTTGTTGAAATAGCTCCGAATAATCGCCCACCTTCACCTGCTTTGGCCTTTAGCTCAAGGGTGAGCGCCTCTAATTCCGTTTGATATGCTTTTGCTTCTTGAAGCTCTTCTTCTTTTTTCTTTTCCTCGCTCTTTTTCTTCGCGTTCAAATTTTTCATATTGGCGCTTGTCGCTTCAACAGCAAGGCCATTTGGAATTAAGTAGTTGCGCGCATAGCCTTCAGAAACGTTTTTTACTTCTCCCTTTTTCCCTTTGCCTTTTACATCCTGCTGGAAAATGACTTTCATCTTAGCTTCCCCCTTCAAGATATTGATCGATTGCTTCTTTTAATTTCGCTTCCGCTTCCTTCAACGTGGCATCTTCAAATTGGGTCGCTGCATTCGTCAAATGGCCACCCCCATCTAACGATTCCATGATTAACTGGACATTCACATCGCCGAGGGAACGGGCCGATATACTAACGACACCATCATGCCGCCTCGAAATAACGAATGAGGCGACAACCCCTTTCATCGTTAACAACGTATCGGCTGCTTGAGCGATAAGCAGTTGGCTGACAGCCTCCTCTTCCCTTGCTGTTGCGATTGCCATACCGTCGCGATAAAGCTTCGCCGTTTCTACTAGTTTCGCACGCTTCACGTAATGATTCAAATCTTCCTTTAACAGCTTTTGGACGAGCACCGTATCCGCCCCGTGAGAGCGGAGAAACGAGGCTGCATCGAACGTTCTCGCGCCGGTGCGAATGGCAAAGCTCTTCGTGTCGACGATCATTCCAGCGAGCAACGCAGTCGATTCCAAAATGTCCATTTTCAGCTTTTTCGGTTGATATTCAAGTAATTCCGTCACGAGTTCTGCCGTGGACGAGGCATAAGGCTCCATGTAGACAAGAACAGGGTCCTCAATAAACTCTTCGCCCCGGCGATGGTGGTCCAATACGACAACACGCTCAACGTAATTGAGTAGCCTCGGTTCAATGACCATGGACGGTTTATGCGTATCCACCACGACAAGGAGCGTCTCTTCTGTCATCAGTTCTAAAGACTCTTCAGGGGTAATAAATTTATCCCATAATTGCTCGTTTTTCTCCACTTCCTCCATCAGCTTCGACACGTCCGGATTCACATCGTTCGGATCTAGCACGACAAACGCTTCCCGATCATTGACCTCAGCGATCTTCAAAATTCCGATCGCCGCACCGACTGCATCCATGTCCGGATTTTTATGGCCCATCACAATGACGCGATCACTTTCAAGGACAAAATCACGCAAAGCGTGGGAGATGACTCTTGCCCGTACGCGGGTACGCTTTTCCATCGCGTTCGATTTTCCACCATAAAATCGAACCTTTCCTGTCTTTTGCTTGATCGCCACTTGGTCACCACCGCGTCCGAGCGCCAAATCTAAGCTCGATTGGGCAAGCTGACCAAGCTCGCGCAACGATAAATCTCCGTAACCGACGCCGATGCTGAGCGTTAATGGAATTTTTTCTTTTCCCGTCGTTTCACGAATTTCATCTAGAATTCCGAACTTTGTTTTCTCGATCGCTAAAAGTGACCCGTAGCTCATCACCGCAATAAAGCGATCAGCTGCTGTTCGCCGCAAAAACAAATCATGTTCATTCGCCCATTGATTTAACGAGGAAGTGACTTGGCTCATCAAGCGACTGCGGACCTGATCCTCCATCCCTTGAGTCACTTCATCATAGTTATCAAGATAGATAAAGGTGAGAACCGGTTGACTCTCCTCAAACTGCTGGTGCATCCTTTCACTTTCTGTTATATCAAAAAAATAGATGAGCCGCTCATTTGGCTTAAACGTACAATCATATGTCTTTTCTTCGATGACGATTTTTTGCTCGTCCGTCCCCTCTTCAAGAGCACGAACAAGCTCTGGAGACAACTCCTCGAGAGATGCATCGATTTCAGCCTTCGGTAAGTGCTCAGCCGCATAGGGGTTTACCCACTGCACGCGAAGCTGATCATTGTACAAAATCATTCCGACCGGAAGCTGTGTAACCGCTTCTTCCCCTGCTTTATGAACCCGGTAGGAAAGGGTGGAAATGTATTGCTCCAAGTCACGTTCAAAGGAGATACGTGCCCGCAAGGAGAAGATTGCTATCACGAGTAACAGTAACACACCGATGACGCCCAGCTGCCACTGATAAAACGAAAGGGCGATTAAAAAGACAAGCGCGACAGCCAAAAGAGCGATCACGTGATAGCCATGCCACCTCTTCAATAAAAACTTTGGCATAATGTCAACTCCTACTTTCCTTGGCTCCCCATTCGTTTACGAAGATCGAAGCCTAAGTCGATAATCCCGATAATTCGCACAAGATAAAGCAACGGTGTCACAATAATGCAAAGGATCATAATAATGACCGGAACGGCCTTCGCCACCCCTTTAGTGTGGAAATAGGCAAAAATAACAGCAAAGCCTTGGATCGCCATGATGATCTCTAAAACCGGAAGTAGGTTCCATACGGCTATGTACGGCATGCTACCTTCTTCAAATCCGATCATAAATAACACGACCACAGCTAAATAGTAAAACAGGAATGACCTAGGAAACGACCACGTCCGAAATGGAGGTAAAGGCTTCACTTCATGGCGTAACCTTTTTAAAATCGGCGCAGCCACCAATTGTGTGACAGCTGCGAGCAATGTGCCACAAATGACCACCATTGCTGGCCCAAGATAAAAGAGCTGGTTAATGCTTTCTTCCATTTGTTTTAACGCTTCAGATGGCTCCTGTCCTAAGCTAATGATAAGCTGTTCCGCTGTTTGCATCGACTGGCGCATCGTCTCTTGTGCTGCTACGAGGGGATTTACATCCAAAATGACGATGCTGCTTATAAATAAGAGAAGCACCCACGCAATGTTGGACAAACTCCCGCCGAGCAAAACGGCAAATGGGCTTTTCTCCCGACGATAGAGCTCCCCCATAACAACGCCACTCGTGCCAAAAAGCAAGGCTAGGAGTAATAACAGCGGTCCTAGGATGAGCATAACGACAACGCTAGCCACAAGTAATACGATTACCGCCGGCTTTAGCCCATGGCGTAGCGTGTACAAGAGAAAAGGAATCGGTAAAAACCACATCGTAATAAATGCGATAAATGGTACGAAAAACGTAATGACAAATAAAACGGCAAATAGGGAGGCAAAAACCGCTCCCTCTGTTAATGGTCTTGTCTGATACACACTTTCACCTCTCTACAACCGAGCAAGCAAGAGGTCTTTTCAGAAGGATGTACATGACACCACTTCCATCTAGCTGCTACTAGGTGCGGGACTTTTTTAGAATTTCCCATATCCTTGTCTATTTTAGCGTAATTGCTTCAAAAATTAAAGGTAAGGGCAAAAAAGGAGGCGAAAGCCCCTTCCCGATGATCCATCCCTCGACTTGACATTCGAATCGGCCATCTCATTCCAAATGCTGTTAATAGGATCGTCTTCTTGCCCCATATGTATGAAAGAAAATAGTCGCTAATGAATGTCTAAAGCTATCTGTACATTTTTTTCTAAAATACTGATCTCTATAACAAAATGGCTCAAATGTTGTCAGATTATCTACCAGAACCATTGCATCTATTACCAAAAGATTGTATTCTTGCCTTTGAAAAAAATTTGTATAATGTTTTAGAGGAGAATTGATGTTATTATTTGAATATTACTTCTATTACTATTTTCCTTGGGGGAGGGAGACAAATGGGAGAAAAGCTTAATGAAATCATCGGAAGCATTAGTAGTTTCGTTTGGGGACCACCGCTTCTCATCCTGCTAGTAGGTACTGGGATTTATTTAACTTTTCGTCTTTCGTTTTTACAATTTTCTACTTTGCCGTATGCGTTAAAGCTGGCGTTTAGCCGTAAGCAAGATAAGAAATCAGAGGGAGACATTTCCCACTTTCAATCGTTAATGACGGCCTTGGCAGCAACGGTTGGAACAGGGAACATCGCCGGGGTCGCAACGGCTGTCGTTCTTGGGGGGCCAGGGGCTGTCTTTTGGATGTGGCTATCGGCTCTATTCGGAATGGCGACAAAATACGCCGAGGCGATTCTAGCGGTCAAATACCGTGACAAAGACAAGAGAGGCCAAATGGCTGGTGGGCCAATGTATTATTTGGAAAAAGGCTTAGGTATGCGCTGGCTCGGGATCGTATTCGCTGTCTTTGCAGCGGTTGCTGCGTTTGGGATCGGGAACATGGTTCAATCGAACTCCGTCGCCGCCGTCATTGAATCGAACTGGAACATTAGTCCATGGATTACTGGAATCATTCTTGCGATTCTTACAGGTTTGGTCATCCTCGGAGGCATCCGTGGGATCGGTCGTACCGTGTCGTTTATCGTCCCGGTTATGGCGCTATTTTATGTCGGGGCAGGACTTGTTATCATTTTAGGGAATCTTTCGTTAGTGCCAAACGCTGTCGGCTTAATCTTTTCCGATGCCTTTACAGGACAGGCAATGGCTGGTGGGGCAATCGGTGTAGTCATTCAGTACGGGGTGGCTCGCGGGGTATTCTCGAACGAAGCCGGTCTCGGTTCTGCGCCTATCGCTGCCGCAGCGGCGAAGACAGACTACCCAGGGCGTCAAGCGCTCGTGTCGATGACCCAGGTTTTCATTGATACGATTGTGATTTGTTCGATTACTGGAATTGCACTTGTGATGGGGAACCTGTACATGAACGGGGAAAATGGAGCGGCACTCACGTCAACAACATTTGAACATTTCCTAGGGCCTGCAGGGGCCGTCATTGTCGCGATCGGTTTAATTTTCTTTGCCTACTCGACGATTTTAGGCTGGTCGTACTACGGAGATCGCTGTATCTATTACTTGTTTAAATCACAAACGGCGATCTTGGTTTACCGCGTCGTATTCGTATTGGCCGTCGCGTTAGGTGCAGGGGCAAGTTTAGACCTCGTCTGGGGCGTCGCCGATATCATGAACGGCTTAATGGCGGTGCCGAACTTAATTGGCCTCCTCGGCCTCTCAGGTGTCGTAGTCGCTGAGACTCATCGCTTCTTAAAGCAAATGAAAGCAGAAAAACAAGGGACCGCCAAACAGACCGACGACATTAGTCACAATGGCTAACAACGAGTGCAAGCAGCCCACGTCATACACCAATGACCTTTGGGCTGTTTTTTATGATCTCTTCTATTACTTGGTGAGCCGAGCTTTACTTCATGATGTTTGATAAGGGAGGTTCTAGGAAAATACTGACGTTTATTGATCCATATCTTTTACAGCTTTATATCGTTCCATTTGTTGTGATTTCAGTGGGCGTATTGGCCGCGATTGTTACGAAGAAAGTACGTATAGCACCTGTGGTGACACTCGTGTTGAACGCTCTTTATGAATTCACTAAGCATCAACTTTTCTATTCAGAGTCTCCATTCCAGTTCACCTCTTGGAACCTCATTTTCCCTACTTTCTCGCTATTCATTACTTCGTTTATTTTTCTAGTAAAAAAGGCAAATGGTGGGCACCATCGTAAATGAAAGAAGGAGCGAATCATAGTCGCCCCTTCCTTTCCTTCATGATTATTCGTCCTTCATTCGCAACAGTCGTAATCCGTTTAGTGTGACGAGCAGTGTCGCTCCCATGTCGGCTAAGATGGCGATCCATAATGTGAGCCAGCCCGGCGCAACTAGGAGCAAGGCGACAAGTTTTATTCCGAGAGAAAAAGCAATATTTTCTTTTATTATTAGCAATGCTTTTCGGCTAAGGCGGATTAAAAACGGTAGCTTCCGTAAGTCGTCTCCCATTAAAGCCACATCGGCTGTTTCAAGGGCTGTATCGGTGCCCGCTCCTCCCATCGCCACACCGACAGAAGAGGCGGCTAGCGCTGGTGCATCGTTCACTCCGTCCCCAATCATGGCCACACGGCCGTGCTCCTCCTTCAAGCCCTTCACAAAGCCGAGCTTATCTTCAGGTAAAAGCTCTGCCTCTACTTCCGCTACACCGACTTGCTTTCCAATGGCGCGTGCCGTCATGCGGTTATCTCCTGTGAGCATGACCGTCTTCGTAATGCCAAGCGCATGAAGACGCTCCACAGCCGTACGGCTCACCTCTCTCACTTCATCAGCGACAGCGAGTAAGGCGAGAACCTTTTGCTCCGCTCCGATAAGCATGACCGTTTTACCAGCTGCTTGCAAGCGAGCTACATCCGCTTCAATAGCTGGAGGTAACTCGCCAAACAAAGCAGGCTTTCCTACGTTAATAGCGATTCCATTCACTGTGCCGGCAATCCCTTTTCCTGTAATTGAAGAAAACTCGGAAACCTCCATGTCTGTATAAGAAAGCTGTTCGTCGTCTGCTTTTTTCATGACCGCCGCTGCAAGAGGGTGCTGCGAGCGGTATTCTAAAGCGGCAACAGCTGCTAACAGCTCACGTCCATCCGTGTCAGCATCGTATACTTGATAATCGGTGACAGCAGGTTTCCCTTTTGTTAATGTCCCGGTTTTATCGAAGGCAACGGCACGCAGTCTTGCCGCCTCTTCTAAGTAGATGCCCCCCTTCACGAGAATGCCGTGACGCGCTGCATTCCCAATGGCCGTCACAATCGACACAGGGGTAGAAATGACGAGAGCGCACGGGCAGCCGACGACGAGCACAGCTAGCCCTTGGTAAATCCACGTTTCCCAGCTCGCGGCAAAGAAAAGGGGCGGTACTGTCGCCACGAGAGCAGCAATCACCATAATCGCCGGTGTGTAATATTTTGCAAACGTATCGACAAACGCTTGAGATGGAGCACGCTCTCCTTGCGCCTCCTCCACTAAGTGGATGATTT
This sequence comes from Halalkalibacterium halodurans, assembly GCF_004376175.1. Lineage (GTDB taxonomy): Bacteria > Bacillota > Bacilli > Bacillales > Bacillaceae_D > Halalkalibacterium > Halalkalibacterium halodurans. Next base: position 22,400 of record NZ_SNUY01000063.1, read on the forward strand.
TCGCAAGCGTTGTATCCTCGACCCGTTTCGTAACCTCTACCTCTAAAAAGCCTTCTTCGTTTAACGTCCCTGCAAACACATCGTCTCCGACCATTTTTTCCACAGGTACGGATTCTCCTGTAATCGCCGCCTCGTTCATCGAGGAGCGACCAGAGCGGACAATCCCATCCATGGCAAGCTTTTGCCCTGGTTTAATGAGCATGATGTCCCCTACTTCGATCGCTTCCACCGGAATCACCAGCTCTTCCCCGTTACGGCGAACCAGCGCTTCTTTCGGCGCCATATCGACAAGGGAGCGGATGGATTGGCGCGCCCGATCCATAGAAAATCGCTCTAACGCTTCACTAATTGCGAAAAGGATCACAACGACAGCCCCCTCCAGCCATTCGCCAATTAGCGCCGCCCCAATAACAGCCACCGTCATTAACGTCTTCATGTCAAAGCGAAGCCGTATGAGGTTATAGAAACCTGCCTTAAATAATGAGTACCCGCCAATAACAATCGATGAGGCAAATAAAGAGACAGTCCACAGATGCCCTTCTCCATTCATAAAATACGAGACCACACCTACTAGCAACAAGAGGGCAGAAACGATCACGTGGCCGTATACTTTCCAAAACGGCTCCTTCGTCTCTATCGCCTTTTCGTTTTCAGGACGAACCTTTAAATGTTCAAACGCCCCTGCACGTTCCAAGTCTTCCACTGTGGCATCACCGTAAACAGTAAGCTTTGAGGCCCCGAAGTTCACTTGGGCTTCGACGACCCCATGTAAATCCTTTACATTTTTCTCAAATGTATTGGCACAATTAGCGCAAGAAAACCCTTGAACGCGGTAGGTTGTTTTCTTCACTTCAACGGTCGCTTGGTCAGCCATTCCCTTTCCCTTCTTTCCCATGGACAACAGCCATGCTTAAAATGGTGCGAACGTGATCATCATCTAAAGAATAAAAGACAAGCTTGCCTTCCTTCCGCCGTTTCGCGATCCCGAGGTTACGTAAATGCCGCAAATGGTGCGATGCTGTTGCCGTTGTCGCGCCAATAATATGAGCGACATCACAAACGCAAAGCTCCTCTTGCTGCAAGAGAGCGTAGGCAATCTTCACACGTGTCTCATCAGCAAGCGCCTTAAACATGTCGGCAATCTTGGCAAAATTTTCTCCTTTCATCGCTTCTGACACGAGCTGTACCTTCTCTTTGTCGTATAAAAAAACATCACATGTATCAAGTTCATCCACTTGTTTTGGTTGTTTCGTCATCGAGTTCACCTCTTATTCAAATGCTCGTTTGACTATTAGTCTATGCAAAAGTTGCCAGAATGTCAATCATATAATCAAATAAACATTTGAATATTAAGTGAGAGATTGCTAAGATACCATCTTCATGGGAAAAACCGCATCGCCTAGGCAATGCGGTTAGCTTTCCTTCGCTTGGAACAATTCCTTTAGCTGCCTTTTCTTTTTCTTTGATACGAGGACATATAAAATATCATCCGCTTGGATCGTCGTTTTACCATATGGCGTAATGAGCTGTTCGTCGCGAATAATCGCATTGACGAGCACATCCTTCGGCAAGTTGATTTCCTCCAAAGTTTTTCCGATTACGGGGGTATCCTGTTTCATCTCAAGCTCCACAATTTCAGCGTTCGCCTTCCCGATCGACACAAGCTCAAGGGAATGCAAAGGGGTCGTTTTTTGTGGCCCCGTTAGCTGCAGTTTATTGGCAAAATGGGCGATAGTAGAACCTTGGATAAGGGCTGAGGTGAGGACGACGAAAAACACGACATTGAAAAACAACGGACTGTTTTCGAGGCCTGCTGTCATCGGAAAGGTCGCTAATACAATTGGAACCGCACCACGCAAGCCAGCCCAAGACAGAAAGAGCTTTTCTTTCCAATCGAACCTCATCTTAATGGTTGTGAGGAACACGGCAACCGGCCGAGCCACAAGCATTAAAATGAGGGAAAGAAGGATACCTTTAATAAAGATGGATGCTTCAAACAGTTGATTCGGAAAAACAAGGAGTCCGAGAATGATGAACATGAGCATTTGCATCATCCACGCAAACCCTTCGTTAAAGCGGAAAATCGAATGTCGATACGTCAAGTCTTGGTTGCCGATCACAAGAGCGGCTACGTAAACCGCGAGCAGCCCACTCGCTCCAATCATCGCGGTCACACTGTACGTGAGCAAGGCAAACGCAAGAGCAAACACAGGATAAAGTCCACTGGAATCAAGGTTAATTTTATTAATCGAGTAAGACCCTAGCTTGCCAAGTCCGAATCCAAGAATGAGCCCTGCCCCCATTTGCCATAGGAAGGAGCCGAATAAGTGGAGCGGGTTCATGGAACCGATCGTAATCAATTCAATAAGGGAGAGGGTTAAAAAGACGGCCATTGGATCGTTCGTCCCTGACTCTGCCTCTAATGTGGCGGCGAGACGGTCTTTAATGTTTTGTTCCTTTAATACAGCAAAAACCGCTGCCGCATCGGTTGACCCAACAATCGCCCCGAATAAATACGCCTCAAGCCAGCTTACGCCAAGGACGTACTTCGCCGCAACCGCCACCAATGTGGAAGTGATCAAAACACCGAACGTGGCAAGGGAGAGCGATGGCACCGCTACCGATTGGACCGTTTTCCATTTCGTCTGTAACCCTCCTTCAAACAAAATGATGACAAGGGCGAAGATCCCGATGAGTTGGGCATAATGTGCTTGACTATAATCAAAATGAATGAGGCCTAGCCCGTCGCTACCAACAAGCATACCGACGAGAATAAACAAGACGAGAGCGGGCACACCTAATCGAGTGGAGAACTTAGCTGTGATGACACCGACAATGAACAAGAGCCCTGCCAGAAGGATGATCGTATCTGTGTGAAAGTCCATAAGATTCCTCCTCTCTCTTTAATAGACTCTCGGCATTCGCCGAGCTTTGTGGTTCAAGGATTTTCCTCAAACCAATTTATTTCATCCCTCCTATTTTAGGTGGGATTTTTTAATGTTCATTTTTTAAAACTGGAAATTAATTATC
>NZ_SNUY01000064.1 GCF_004376175.1 Halalkalibacterium halodurans
CACTGAAAGACTTGAAAGGCTTTTAAAAGCCCTAAGATTCTTAACAGAGGAGAACCCTAACATTCTGAATTCGCTTACACTCATGAGAATGGAAAATATTCCTCCCACAAAAGGTTGACACAATCTTCTAATGACAGGTGTTTGTGGTGGGCTCGGTGTTTTTGGTATGCTGACAGGGAGGCGCAAGCTAGCCAAATGGGGGCTTGCTACAGGCTTTGCCTTTATCGCCATCTATGTTGTGTTCATGTTTATGAGGTTGTAAAGAAAGGGTGGACGTATGAACGTTGGAGATTTTGTGCGTGGTGTTTATAAAACTGGGGTATACGCAGGAGAATTAATGCAGGTCGAGCAAGAGAAGGGGCGTGCCCTTGTGAAAGTTTTGGCTGTTCTAAAACATCCGATGCAAGGGGATTTACATAACCCAAAAGAAGCTAACGTTCCTTTCTTTCATGAACGGAAGGCATTAGCTTGCTACGAAAAAGCATGGATGCCCTTATCTCAATTAAAGCCGTTTGAAGGAGAACCCCCAGCTTATGAGGCGTCTCTTGAGAAGGCTTTAGAGGAGATGAAGGAATCGTTGGCAAGTGATACAAGTGAATGGGCCAAACGTTCTATTGAAGTGTTAGCCCAAGTTGAAAAGGAGTATGGACGGTAAAAGGTCCGTACTCCTTTTCCATTCACATTATAAATAAGTGAACAATAAGGGGTATTAACCAGTGATGTCTAGCGAAGCGCAAATATCATCGGTTCGCAAGCTACTATGATTCCTTTATCCAGATTGCTTCGCTCCAAGCGGCTACGTTGTTTAGCGAGCGCTTTGCCCTTTTCTTATGAGCCATCGAAAATGCCTGCTTGCCAGAGACGGATACTTAAATCAAGTAAAAACACATCATCTGGATTGTTAAGTGAGCAACCGGTGAGAGATTCTATTTTCCTAAGTCGATAGAGTAACGACTGTCGGTGCAGGTTTAACTGTCTTGCGGTTTGACTCACATTACTTTTATTACGATGGTAGGTTTGAAACGTGTTCACGAGATCAATTTTCCGGTCAACTGAATAAACGAGAAGAGAATGAAGGAGACTATCGGTCATCTCACGAAGCTCTTGATTGTCTATTAAACTGAAAAGAACTCGATCGATCCTTGTATCGGCATACAGACTTTGGCACCCTGGTCCCCGTTGTTTACGGCCAACGGTTAGGGCCTTTCTCGCTTCCTCAAAACTTTCATGAAACTGTTTGTAGCCGGAGGTCTTGCTAATTCCCCAAGAAAAAAACAAGTGGGGAAAGAGCAAATTCATTCGTTGCTGAAAGCTTTGAATGTAAGTGTAAGCCGTCTCCGTACTACGGTCTTGAACAACCTCTAAAAATACAATCAGATACTCTTTCGCATAGGTAGCCATCACTTGCAGGTGTAAACTTTTGGCTACATCGTATGCTTCCTCTTCTAGACAACGAGTCACCCCTTGTAACCAATGATCGAATGTCCCAATTTGTTCTCGGTCTTGTTGATAGAGCTGTGAAATGTTTTCTGGCATCGCCGTTAAGCAGAGATAAGGTAAATGGACTTGATAGCCAAGAGATTTTGCTCTCGAGAGGGCGGTATCCCAGGAGCTTACGTCTCCTTTCGCTAAGCTCCAAACGAAATCCCCTTGCAGACGCCATTCCGTTTCTTTGGCAGCGTGTTCATGAAGAAAGTGAAGAGCAACCGCCGTTGTGACATGTTCAAAAAGTGCCATCTGCTGTTCTAATGTATGCTCCTCTGAGGCTGTGCCAATGAGTAAATAACCTTGAATTTCGCCAGCAGAACGAATGACTAACTGTAAGGCAGCAGACTCGTCATCATGGAGCCATTTTGATGAACCGGATGAGGCATGGACCGATGGTTGGTAAGCGATGACCTCGTGCGAAAAGGAGGAGTGCCAAATACGTTCTAGTTGATCACTATTCTCGCTTTTTCCTCGAATGACGCCCCGTCGGTCTAGCAGTAAGATCGGTGCGTCGAATACGTGTGATACATGCTCGGCAATTTGATGAAAGGTGGTACCATTGAGAATCATTTCCAATAGCTGTTTCCTTAAGCTTTCTGCTTGCTCAATTTCTTTTTGCTTCCGTTGCTCCATCTGTAATAACACACTTTGAATCAAATCGGCAAACCGAAGCTCCCATGGGATTTCGAGCAAAATGAGCCCATGAGTACTTGCGTAGTGAAGTACACGATCTGGGATATGCTTGACAAATCGCCCCATGGCAATGGCGAGTGCTGCAGCATTGGAAGCAGCAATATCGTGGACGAATTGAAGAAAACGCTCCTCATCTTCCCCACAGCCGATCCCTGTCGTTAAAACAAGCTCGTTTTCCCTGACGAAGTTTTCGACAGGTGTTTCGATGACAGAGACCCACTCGACTGGCTGAGTTTGGAGAGAGGCTTCTCCTGTTTGCACGACCGCATCACCCATTAGCTCTACTACGTCAGAAACGGTCAAATTCATAACAGACCACCTCCAGTTCATCCCTTTGGTTTCATTGTACAAAGAGGCAAGCCCATACTACAAGAAAGATCGCAACATTTAGACAATTTGTTCAACAGCCGTTTGAAAACTTCTTACACAATGGTGAATGGATTTATTTGTAAAGAGTAATAGAATGGAAGTATCAAACGGTCAGGAGGGATCTAGATGAATCCTCATATGATGATGAACGACAAAGCACTTGGAACGAAAGCTGTATGGGCTGGAGAACGATCCTTTTTAGCCCATGGGGCAACACAGGTACCGGTCGTCCATAGCGTATCTTTTGGGTATGATGATGTGGATGAATGGTATGAAGTAGCAACAGGTAAAAAAGATGGGCACATTTACGGTCGCAATACAAATCCAACTGTTCAGGCGTTTGAAGAAAAAGTGCGGGAGCTGGAGTTTGCAGAGGCTGCCACAAGCTTTGCCACGGGTATGGCGGCGATCTCAAATTCGTTATTGACCGTATTAAAGCCAGGAGATCGTGTCGTCTCGATAAAAGATACGTATGGTGGGACGAATAAAATTTTTTCAGAGTTTTTACCCCGTTTAAAGATAGAAGTGACGCTTTGCGAAACAGGAGATCATGAAGCCCTCGAAAGGGAAATCACCAAAGGTTGCACTCTTGTATATTTAGAAACACCAACGAATCCGACAGTTAAAATTACCGATCTGGAACGAATCACGTCATTTACTCACGAGCATAATGCGCTCGTGTTTGTTGATAACACCTTTGCGACACCGATCAATCAAAATCCACTGCTTACTGGAGCCGATTTAGTCATTCATAGCGCAACAAAGTTTCTTGGCGGTCATGCGGATGCTTTAGGCGGTGTTGCTTGCGGAAACAAAGAGCTTGTATCGGCCATTTACCATTACCGAGAAATTAATGGCGCAACCCTTGACCCGATGGCAGCTTATTTGCTGTTAAGAGGGATGAAGACGTTAAAGCTCCGCGTTGAAAAGCAGCAAGAAAACGCAATGAAAGTGGCGAGGTTTCTTACCGAACATGACAAAGTGAGAGCTGTCTACTACCCAGGATTAGAAACCCATCCTCACCATGAGGTTGCCAAGCGACAAATGCGCGGTTTTGGCGGTATGCTGAGTTTTGCGTTAAAAGGAGAGATGGAAGCTGTGCGGAAATTCCTCCCAGCTTTAACTTACGCTAATCGGGCAGCCAACCTTGGAGCAGTTGAAACGACGGTCGGCCCTGCTCGAACGACAAGTCATGTAGAGAACACGCCAGAAGAACGGGCAGCACTCGGAATTCCTGAAGGATTGGTCCGGTATTCAGCTGGAATTGAAGATGCCGTTGATCTTATAGAGGATTTGTCCCAAGCTCTTGACTCGATTACTTAATCCGAATGCGAGGTGAACGAAATGGCACAAAAAGTTGCTTTAATTGGGTTCGGCGGTGTGGCACAAGGGTTCATTCAAATTTTAAGAGAGCGGGGCGAGGAGCTCCCAGAGCATATACAAGTCGTTTCGATCACGGATTGGCGACGGGGGGCGGTACACGATCCGAATGGACTTGATTTGGATTTCATTGCGAAAATAATTGAAACCGATGGGACGTTTGAGCATTATCCTGAACGGTCTGGCGTCATAAAGGGATGGAATAGCTTTGAAACGATTCAGCAAACGAATGCAGACACCATTGTGGAAGTGACCTTCACCGATGTGTTAACCGGACAGCCGGCCATTGATCACTGCAAGGAAGCTCTGCGTCTCGGTAAGCATGTCGTGACGACAAACAAAGGGCCCATCGCTGTTGCCTATCAAGAGTTAAAGGAGCTTGCCGATGCAAACGGCGTTCAGCTGCTGTATGAAGGAACGGTGATGAGTGGCACCCCGGCCCTAAGGCTACCTGAACATACATTAATTGGTAACAACATTCAGGAGGTTAAAGGCATTCTGAACGGAACGACCAACTACATTTTAACAGAAATGGAACGAGGAAAAACGTTTGAGCAAGCTTTGCAAGACGCACAAACGCTCGGATATGCTGAAGCAGACCCGACGAGCGACGTTGAAGGATACGATGTTCTTTACAAAGTAGTTATCCTCGCAAATGTAATGATGGGCATTCCTCTGAAGCCATCAGATGTGGAGCGTGTAGGGATTTCCCACTTGACGCCTCGTGATATAAAGGATGCTCATTCAGCGGGAGAACGGTGGAAGCTTATCGGTCGAGTGAAAAAAGAGGGGGAGCGGACGATGGCAACCGTTAGGCCTGAGCGTCTGCCGCTCACCGATCCTCTCGCCAATATTAACGGCGCGATCAATGCGATTACGTATGAATGTGACATTTCTGGGCCGATCACTTTGATTGGAGCTGGAGCTGGAGTGAAAGAAACAGGCTTTGCCTTATTAATCGACTTATTGCATGTGAACAGATTAGGGGAGTGAGGTGAGAAGAGATGCATACACAAGTCGTACAAGAGAGAATGCTCATTAGCGATCAATGGCAGCACGGCCAGCAATCAATAGAGGTGATAGACCCCGGAACGAATCACGTCATCGCTACTGTTCCAGCGGCAACGGAAGCCGATGCGAAGGCGGCGATCGAAGCGGCAAAAGAAGGAGCGGAAATAGCACGTCAAATGCCGATCCATGAGCGCGCAGCTATTTTGAAAAGAACAGCAGAAATTGTGACACGGGATCGTGAGCTTTTTGCGCAAACTATTGCGAAGGAAGGGAGTAAAACGATCCGTGAAGCAAGAAGCGAAGTAAGACGTTGCATTGAAACGCTCACATTAAGCGGCGAAGAAGCCAAACGATTGCACGGTGAAACGATCCCCTTTTCACAAATGCCTGGTCATGAAAGGCGTGTTGGCTACTTTTACCGTTTTCCGATCGGAATCATCGTGGCCATTACGCCGTTTAATGATCCACTTAATTTAGTCGCTCATAAAATCGGACCAGCGATTGCAGCTGGCAACAGTTTGATTATTAAACCGTCAAGTTTCACCCCGTTAAGTGCCCTTCGTCTCGTGAAAGCATTGGAGGAGGCAGGATTACCGAAAAAAATTGTGCAAGTGATCACAGGACACGGATCGGTGATCGGTCCTACCTTGACGAAGCATAGAGATGTTCGCTTGATCTCCTTTACAGGTGGCTATGAGACAGGTGAAAAAATTGCCCGCTCGGCTGGTGTCAAAAAGCTTGCAATGGAGCTCGGGTCCAATTCGCCGACGATTGTTTTACAAGATGCTGAGCTAATGGAGGCTGTTGCTTCTTGTGTATCCGGTGCGTTTTGTGCCGCAGGGCAAAATTGTATCGGCGTTCAACGGATCTACGTGGAACAATCGGTATTTAACTCGTTTATCCAATCGTTTGTTGCTCAAACAAAGCAATTACGACTTGGTGATAAACAATTGGAGGAGACCGATATAGGGCCGATGATCTCGGAAAAGGAAGCGAAACGAATTGAGCGCTGGGTTGAGGAAGCGAAGGAGGAAGGAGCTCGGGTTCTTACGGGCGGACGGCGAACCGGAGCCTACTTCGAGCCAACCGTTTTAACGAATGTAAGCCCAAGTTCCCGATTAGCGAAGGAAGAAGCCTTTGCCCCCATTGTGATCATTGAGGGTGTCCATTCACTTACAGAAGCAGTAGCCCGCGCGAATGATGTGGATTTTGGCTTACAAGCAGGTTTGTTTACGAACAATTTAACGGCTGCTTTTTCGGCAATTGAAAAGCTTGAAGTGGGTGGAATCATGGTAAACGATTCGAGTGATGTACGAATTGATGCGATGCCATTTGGTGGAATAAAGAAGTCAGGACTCGGGAGAGAAGGGGTTCGCTATGCGATCGAGGAAATGACGGAGCAGAAGGTAGTCGCTTTTCATTTGCCCGAACATAAAATATAAGTAAAACGATGATATGGCCGTCTAAAGATGACGACAAGTCACGCTTCTTAAGTAAAGATTAGGAAAGAAAGAGGGGTGGAGTCCGTGTTTTCGTTAATGGAATACCGCTATCGCTTGAATGAAACGAAAAAACGGATGATGGATGAAGGGATTGATGTCCTTCTCGTTTCAAATCCATCAAATATGTATTATTTAAGCGGCTATTCCGCTTGGAGTTTTTATGTCCATCAGCTTCTTGTCGTGACGCTTGACGATCCTCAGCCCCTTTGGATCGGACGGGAGATGGATGCTTCTAGTGTAGTCAAGACGACGTGGCTAGATGAGCAACAAGTCATTCCGTATCCAGACCATTATGTTCAATCGGAAACACGGCATCCGATGGATTTCGTCACAAATATATTAAAGGAAATTGGTCAAGGAAACCGAACGATCGGTGTTGAAATGGATGCCCATTATTTTACTGGGCTCTGCTATCAACGGCTTCAGCAAGGGTTGACAAACGGGACGTTTAAAAATGCAACAACGCTTATCAATTGGGTCCGACTCATAAAATCCGATCAAGAAATCCAGGTGATGCGAAAGGCGGCAAAAATTGCAGAAAACGCTATGAAGGCAGCTTACGATACGGTAAATGTAGGCGTGCGTGAGTGTGATGTGGCTGCGGCCATCAGTCACGCGCAAATTAAAGGAACAGCTGAGTTTGGCGGGGATTATCCATCGATTGTTCCGATGCTGCCGACGGGTGAAAATACGTCATGTCCCCATCTAACTTGGACAGATCGGACGTACCAAGAAGGGGATTATTTAACTGTCGAAATCGCAGGGTGCTATAAACGATACCATGTTCCGATCGCTCGGACCGTCTCTCTCGGGGTCGCACCTGAGCATGTAAAGGAGCTAGCAAAAGTGGTTATTGAAGGCATACACGAAACGTTACAAATGATTAGACCTGGAGTGGCTGCGGAAGAGGTTGCTGCTACATGGAGTCAATCCATCAGCAAGCATGGGTTTGAAAAAAACTCTCGTCTTGGTTATTCGATCGGCCTAAGCTTTCCACCCGATTGGGGCGAGCATACCGTAAGTTTGCGCCAAGGGGACCGAACGTTACTAAAACCGAATATGACGTTTCATTTAATGCCAGGTATTTGGTATGAGGACTACGGAGTTGAAATTACAGAGAGCATCCGAATAACCGATGATGGGGTGGAGTTGTTGACGAATGTTTCTCGAGAGATTTTTGAAAAGCCCCCTTCTCCTCCGTTGTGGGTCGATGGTAATTGCGCAATCAAACGAGATGTTGACTAGCCGTAGCAATCGCTGCGGTTTTCCTATAGTGTATAGGAAAATCGTTCGGTTCTCGTTTTTTTAGGTTTTCGAAAGGTGCCTCTCTTGCGTTATCGTGTTAAAATATAGGGAAAAGACATCCGTGTATGGGAAGAGGAATGATGGAATGACTCAAATAAAAGAAAGGGCATTAAGTACTCTTTGTTACTTGACCTGTGTGTTCTACCTCGTTCACCTATTTTTCCCCTCCGTTTGGCTTCAGATGACATATGGAATGTTAGCTGCCATTTTGTTTTTTTACGCATTTCCGCTTCTCTCACTTGTGAGCAAGATTGTTGTCGTTGCTCTTATAGGGATAGGCGGTTTTTGTTTTTGGATAGAGGGGGCGAGCGGAAGTACGCTTGTTTTCAGCTTCGGGCAAAATCTAAACATTATCTCTATGTTTTTATTTATCCCATTTATTAGCACTTTTCTGTCTTCTGTTGGCTACATCGACTCGATGAAGCATTGGGTGCAAAAACAAGAGCAAAAGAGGAGGCTTCGGCCCGATCATACGGCGTTTTGGTTGACATCAATCGTAGGCTTGCTTCTTAATTTTGGCTCGCTTGCAATCGTAAAACGGATCATTGAAGGTAGTTTCTCTTCGTTCCGTGAACAGCGGTTAATGCTCGTGATTTTACGTGGATTTGGCTCATGTCTACTCTGGTCACCATTTATGGTAAACATCGGGTTAATATTAACGATTTTTGACCTTTCATGGTATCAGATTGGCGGAATTGGCTTATTAATGGCTTTGATTTATATCTTTTTATTTTGGCTCTTTTACCCAGCTATTCAATTTGATACTGACCCTGTCATTAAATATCATCCAGTCGATAGGAGGAAAGAAGAGGGTGAGACAACGATTAAGCCGTTTGTCGCGTTTTCCGTCTTGCTGATCGCTAGCTGCTTTACGTTCGATATGCTCTTTAATGTGAACATGGTCACGATTGTCACGATTTTAGCTGTGCTGTTCCCATTTTTATGGGCAGTGGTGATGAAACAAGTACATACGTTTTTTCAATCTGTAATAGAACAACTATTTACGGCTTTTACAAGGTTAAAGCAAGAGTGGGCAATCTTTGTTAGCGCCGGCTTCTTTGCCGTCGCCCTTTCAGAAACTGCCTTCGGTACGTTTGCATCCGAATGGCTATACCGGTTGGCAAACGGGTCTGTTTTCATCGTGAGCGGACTTATTATCTTATTCGCTGTTATTCTTGCACAAGTAGGGATCCATCCGGTAATAGTCCTAACAGGGATCGGCTCGTCCATTTCGCCGGAAGCCTTCGGAATTAGTTCGGCGTATTTGGCGCTTGTTTTAATCGTTAGTTGGACGCTATCTACCCAACTCTCGCCTTTTTCAGGGCAAGTTCTCTTATCGGCCCATTTGGTAAAAAGACCTGCGCACATTCTTATTCGCCGAAATATTGGATTTATTTTCACTCAATGGGTAGTCCTAACGAGTGTACTCTATGGCTTACATGCTATGAACTGGCTGTAAGTTTTTGTATGAAAGGAGAGGGAGCGTATGAATCGCTGGCTTACTTATTTTCTTGTTTTTTTCGTTATGGTGTTATGGGGATTAAATGTGGTGATGTTAAAACTACTCGTCACATCGTTCCCACCCGTTACGATGACCGCGCTCCGCATTTTTGTTGCCGGCTTTGTTGTTCTGCTCGTCTTACTTCTTTTAAAAACATTCCGGCAGCTGACGGCGACGGAGTGGAAATATGTCATATTGGCAGCTATCTTCGGTGTTTTAGGACATCATTTCTTTTTATCGATCGGGTTAACGATGACGTCTGCATCCAATGCTGTTTTAATTTTGGCACTGCTGCCACTTACGACTTCGCTTTTGGCTATCCTTTTATTAGGTGACATGTTGACACGCTGGAGGGGTTTCGGAATTTTCCTTGGACTTACCGGTGTTTGTACAATTGTTCTTTTTGGAGAAGGGGGACTGGCAGGAATTCGAACGGGGGATGGCGTGATTTTCTTAGCGATGATGATTCAAGCCCTCAGCTTTGTTTACATAAAAAAAGCAACAGATACGCTGGATGCGAAGCAAGTGACAGGAATGATGCTTCTGATCGGCTCATTGCTATTATTTGTGACAAGTCTTATCATTGAGCCAAATGGTCTTGCCTCGATGGGAGATAAAGCACTGTGGATTTGGTGGGTTTTTGCCATTTCCGCCGTGTTTGCGACGGGTCTTGGGCACATTATTTATAATCAAGCGATTCATCAGCTAGGTACAGGTGAAACGGCGATTTTTAACAATTTGGTCCCGTTTTTTGGCCTTTTGTTTTCTGCGCTTTTTTTAGGCGAAGTGATTGCCCTTGCTCAAATTGCAGGCTTGCTTTTTATCGTTGCAGGGGTCATCCTTGGTACTGGACATGTAGACGCTTGGATGCAGAAGCGTAAACGTCGCTTCGATCAAGTAGGATAATGGAAAAAAGCACAGGAGGATTCTTCTGTGCTTTTTCATAAGTAAATTTAGCTAACAAACATATTGAACTGTGGGTTGATCGCTAGCTCTAATTGCCGCTGTTCTTCAGCCGTTAGCGGAACGAGGGGAAGGCGTACATGCCCAACAGGAAGCCCTTTTAGTTCAAGAGCAGCTTTCACTGCAGTTGGGTTGGGTGTCATAAATAAAGTTTTCATGAGCGGTAGTAGTTTCCGATGGATCGCTGCTGCCCGCTCTACTTGTCCTGACAAAAATAATTGCACCATTTCTTGCATTTCATTTCCGATGATATGCGAAGCAACAGAGACGACTCCTGTCCCGCCGATCGATAAGAGCGGTAATGTCAATGAATCATCCCCACTGTAGACGCTAAAGTCTGCAGGAGAATGTTCAATAATTTCAGCAATCTGATCAAGATTGCCGCTTGCTTCTTTAATCGAAACAATATTTCTTAGTTCAGCAAGGCGTAGCGTCGTTTCCGCATCCAAGTTGACACCGCTTCTTCCGGGAATGTTGTAAAGCATGATTGGTAAGGAAGTGGATTCGGAAATGGCTTTAAAGTGTTGAAATAAGCCTTCCTGAGATGGCTTGTTGTAGTAAGGGGTCACGAGCATGATACCGTCCACACCTAAATCTTCTACTTTTTTACTCAGCTCAATCGAAGCCCTCGTATTGTTGGAGCCTGTTCCTGCGATGACGGGAACTCGGCCACCTGCGGCTTCCACTACGGTGTGGAAAAGGGCCATTTTTTCATCTGTCGTTAACGTGGGCGATTCGCCAGTGGTTCCACCAACGACAAGGGCATCGCTCCCATTGGCAATTAATTCATTTACAAGTTGACAGGTCGCTTCTAGGTTCACTTGGTCCTGTTCGTTGAACGGTGTGACCATCGCTGTAACAATCCGTCCGATATTCATTCCGTGCATCCTCCTCTATTCATGGTTGAAATTGAAGTGCGTGATCGGTTGTCTCATTGGTGAATAGAGCTATACGACCTCATCGCAAAGAAAAAGCTATACGACATCAAAAAAGCAACAATGAGAGGGCTCATTGTTGCATGGTATGTGTTGATTAACAACCATTCCGATGCGTGAGATAGCCCTCCATATAGCAACATCCGCTATATGACAGTTCTGTATTTATTTAATACAGAACCAGCCTTCAGAACATGAGATTCTTCCAGCTTCGGCAAATTCCCCTTTCCACAATTCTCAACGGATCTCATTCTCCTCCAATTGTGTACTCTTGGTTTTTGCACCTCTATCCTCACTTCAATAATAAGAAGTTGAGATATATGTGATTGTGTCTCCACCTTAACAGAAGATGATTAAGAATGCAATGTAAAATCAATATTTTCGCTTAAGTTTATGTAAATAGTGAGGAAACACTTCTTTATTCGTGAGGGAAGATTAAATTGTTTTTCAAATGAAGGGAATGCGATCGTTCTGTAGTTTGCTTAATGTTTTTGGACGATGTTGAGAAGCCTGTCTAATTCTTGACTACAGCTGACGGTAATTTCAGCAGTTAACCCATATTTTGCAGCTAAATTAAGCATTTGCTCTCGTTTTTTTTCAATTTGTTTCACAACCATCAATGTTCAGCTCCATTATTCGTATTTCTTAAACAACATTCAGATGATTTTAATCACACGACGACTATTATAGTCAATTTCTGACGATTGAAAAGAGGTTCACTAAAAAAAGTCAATATTACTCAAAAGTAGTAGAATTTCGACAGGATTAGCGTTTCCTAAATCTTTCAGCATTGAAACGCCAGAGGTATAGGAAAACTATAATCAAAAGGAGGGGAGATAATGAAACGATTAACCGTCGTGGTGATTTCATTTGTGACGTTAGTTGCAGGCTGCGCACAGGAACCAACAACTTTCGGGCTTGCTCGTGACCAAGGACATGAGGCGCGCGGGACAGCCCATACTTGGCAAGGTCTAGAAGGACCACTTACCGATATGATGGTTCCAGAGCGTACAAGAAATGGGCTTGCGCGAAGAGACTCAAAGACGTTTGGTGAGCAACAAGAGCAAGCAGGGGCGAAACGAGGGCTAGGCTTTCGCCACCAAAGTCAACGGATATTGAAAGATCGAATGGGTACTGTGGAAGATATGCCACAAATTAGTGATCATCCACACATGAAGCAAAGGCAGCTCCAGGTAGGTGTTCAGGAAGTCCAAACACGAGAACAAGCAATTAAGCAGCGACTGCTTAACTTAGAATCGGTTCATAATGTCTACGTTCTGTCCAATGGGCATTCGCTTATCATCGGGGTAGATGCGGCAGAATCGAATCGAAAAAAGCTGCATCGAACGATCCGTGAGACGATTGACGACCTTGTCGATCTGAATCGTGTGACGATCACAACGAAAAGGGCCCACCTTCAAAGGATGAGAACATTTGAAGAAGGGTACCATCTAGGTCAGCCAATAGAAGCCGTTGAAGGGTTCTGGGGTGAGATGGTCGAGCGATTTAATCAAGATCAATCATAAAAAGGAAAGCACGTTCTTATATAAAGACGTGCTTTTTTATAAGGGCAACTACACTGAGTTTTTTAGAAACGTTAATATACTGGGGAGAGGTAGCCTGCATAAAGAGCGTGCAAACTACCTCTTTTTCTAATATAATCCTTCGTTATCCAGTACAGTCAAGTACGCCCGTTCCACCTGTTTAAGGTTGGACACAGCGTTTTCAAAATGCACCTTCGTTCTGGCGCGGTTTCCACTGGTTGGGTTTGATACAAGTTCATCGTGTAAGTTGGTTACCGTATTTAATTCAATTTCTAAGCTTTCCAAAACATTTCGCACACCTTGGAACTCAGAAGGAGTGTCTTTGACAAGCATGGATTTTGTCCAAGCATGAAGTTCTCTTAACCGCTCCCTTGCCTCTGGTTCATTCATTCGTACCGTCTGTCCCTCCCGGTAAAAAGGGGCAAGAGCTTCTAATTCATGAGCTGCTTCCATTAAATAGTATCCGAAATGGTCAGCATACTCAGTTACATAGTCCTCATGAGTATTTTGCTGTTGTTGCTGTACCTTCGTATTCGACGGTGGTGTGACCATTTTAGCTTGATCATGCTCCTGTGCGATCATATCGTTTGCTACTTGCTCTTCTGTCGCTTGTTGGCAACCGCTAAAAATGAAGCCGATCGTCGTCATTAGGAGAATGAACAGAGTGAATCGTCGTTTCATATGAATATAGACCCCTTTGTCTTTAAATTCTTAACGTTAGTATAGGATGTTTCTTGCTTTGTATGCGTAACGGCTATTGATTGCTCAATTCAACTGACTGTACTAAAATGAAACAGATGACCTTAAAGGAGTGGACAAATAGATGAAATTAATTGCCATAGATATGGATGGTACATTACTGAATGACGAGCGAAAAATATCAAAAGAAAATGCAGAAGCGATCAAGGCAGCACAACAAGACGGCATCCATGTGGTTGTTGCAACAGGTCGGGATTTTAAAGAGGCAAGCATGCCGTTAAAAGAAGCTGGATTAACCTGTCCCATTCTCTGTGTAAACGGAGCTGAGGAACGAAGTGCTAATGGCGAATTGATCCACGCCGTATCTTTGGCTAAAAATGAAGCGCTGACGATTTTAGATATATTAACAGCTGCGGATGTTTACTTTGAAGTGTACACAAACAGAGGGGCTTTTACTGATGATTATGAAAAAGGATTAGAGATTGTGATTGACGTTTTGCAATCGGCAGGATCGGATGATTCATATGAGAAGATGCGTGAAATTGCAAAGCATCGATTTGAGTCTGGTGCTGTTCAGTTGACAGAGGATTATACGAAATTAATCGACTCAACAGCTGTCTATAAATTTTTAGCGTTTTCAAGGGATGAAACAAAGCGACAAGCTGCAAAGGACGACCTTGAAAAAAAGGATGTCTTCTCCGTAAGTGCGTCTGCCTCTGATAACTTAGAGATCACACATTGGCAAGCACAAAAGGGAATTGCTCTCCGTCGGTTAGCTGAGCGCCTCGGCATTAACTCAGACAACGTGATGGCAATTGGTGATAACTTAAATGATGTTTCTATGTTGAAGTATGCTGGTACGGCTGTCGCGATGGAAAATGGAGAAGCAGAAGTTAAACAATTAGCTGACTTTGTCACAGCGTCAAATGAAGATAATGGTGTAGCTAAAGCGATCAACAAATGGTTGAAATAAGTGAGAATAACGACCAAACCTACCTAGAAAAAGCAGGTAGGTTTTTTGCTATATAAAACGAAGTAGCAACAAAGTTCAATGTATTATAACAAATAGAAAATAACTGTTGACTATTATAGAACAGATGCGTATACTGTAACTAAGAAAAAGAAACTTACTGAAAATTTAAAAAGAATGGGGAGTGAGAGTAGAATGTTGAGAATCTCTGCTGATCAACAGGAGAAAAAGCCGGAAACAACAACGGAAGAAGAGCCGACGATCCTTGATATGATTAACGACTATTATGGTCGTACGTAATGATTAAATGACAGAGTTTAGCCATTGGGTTAAGCTCTTTTTTTTGTTCTGTAATATGACAGTAGGAGCATGAGAAACCCTTGACACAGAAGAAAAGGAAGTCTAGGATTAAATTGTTAACTTAAATTTATGATCAGTTTACAATTGATATTGATTGGAGGAGTGAGCAATGAATTGGATTCAGCTTGCCCAAGAAGTGATTGAGGGGAAACGTATATCAGAAAATGAAGCGTTAGCCATTCTTAACAGTCCTGACGACGAACTTTTGCTTTTGTTGCAAGGGGCGTTCACGATCCGGCAAACATACTACGGAAAGAAAGTAAAATTAAATATGATTATGAACGCAAAATCAGGATTTTGTCCAGAGAATTGCGGTTATTGTTCCCAGTCGTCCATATCGAAGGCACCGATTGACGCGTACCCGATGGTGAATAAAGAAACCATTTTGGAAGGCGCAAAACGGGCTCATGAATTAAATGTGGGGACGTACTGTATTGTGGCCAGTGGGCGTGGACCTACGAATCGAGACATTGATCATGTTACGGAAGCGGTTCGCGAAATTAAAGATACGTATGGATTAAAGATATGTGCTTGTCTCGGTATTTTAAAACCGGAGCAGGCTGAGCAGTTAAAAGCGGCAGGGGTTGACCGATATAATCACAATGTTAATACATCGGCTCGCCACCATGATCAGATCACGACCTCACACACGTATGAGGATCGGGTAAACACGGTCGAAGTTGTAAAGCATAGCGGGATTTCACCGTGCTCAGGTGTGATCGTTGGTATGAAAGAAACAAAGGAAGATGTTGTGGACATGGCCTTTCAATTGCGGGAACTCGATGCCGATTCCATTCCGGTGAATTTCTTACATGCAATAGACGGGACACCGCTTCAAGGCGTCCATGAACTGACTCCTATTTATTGCTTGAAAGTATTAGCCTTATTCCGCTATGTATGTCCAACGAAGGAAATACGGATCTCAGGGGGAAGGGAAGTCAATTTAAAGAGCCTTCAACCACTTGGCCTTTATGCAGCTAACTCCATTTTCATCGGTGATTATTTGACGACAGCAGGTCAGGAGGAAACGGCTGACCATCAAATCCTGAAAGATTTAGGATTCGAAGTGGAATCTGTGGAAGAAATGAAAGCAAGCCTGCAAGGCCAGTAAACAAAATGGAAAGGGAGCGGCTTAGGTGCTGCTCTCTTTTCATTTTGAATCATGAGAAGAAGACAGACATGATACACGCGGTCGTTGAGACATTTGCCTTGTCGAGCAATTCCTTCTTCGTAAATGCTCTAATCGCCGACGATTGCTTGTTTTTTTCGTGCAAATCGTCTGTAAAGAGAGCTACAATAGAGAAAAGGTTTACGAGGGGAGAGGGTTATGCGATATTTTTCAACAGACAGCCCGGAAGTCAAAACAATTGTTGCCCAAGACTCTAGACTTTTCCAGTTTATCGAAATAGCCGGTGAAGTGCAGTTGCCGACAAAGCCAAATCCTTTTCAATCGCTTGTATCTTCAATTGTGGAGCAGCAACTGTCAATCAAAGCAGCGTCGGCGATATACGGTAGGGTAGAGCAATTAGTCGGTGGGGCGTTGGAAAAGCCTGAACAGCTGTATCGAGTATCAGATGAAGCGTTACGTCAGGCTGGCGTGTCAAAAAGAAAGATCGAATCACTAGCGTTGCACAAAAAAGTGAAGACAAAGTCAAGGGTACAGAAATGGAATATTATTGATAATTATTCCATTTTATAACTTTACGAAATATTCAGTTTTATTTTTTTCTTGGTAATCAAGTCAAAAGGATAAGGGGGGTCTGTTTGAAGGTAGTCCTTATCCAATTTTTTACAAATTAGTAGATAGGGTCATAACTTAGGTCGTTTAAATGTTGGGTATCACCATCTTCAAATTGTGCTAAGGTTTCGTTGAAAATCCGGTCATGATCAAGTCGCCTTCGACCCTTTGATGATCGCTTGGGCTTTTTAAATAGCTCCTTTAGAAAAACAGAGAAGCTTCTCCACCAATATTCTTTTATAAACTCAAGCATCTCAAGGAGAGTTCCTTGATAACGCACTTTCTTCTTCATTAATAAAGTTAAACAGAAAGTAATCATGGCGATATAGACTTGGTTGTAAACGGCATTGGCGCTCTTTCCATAACATTTTTTCAGAACCATATGCTGCTTCATCCATTTGAAGAACAACTCGATTTGCCAGCGGCTTCGATAAAGATCACTGATTTCCTCTGCGCTCATCTTTGCATCATTTATGATAATCGAGATCTTGTTTCCTTGACTGTCCAGCGTTTCAATCAATCGTAGAGGGTATTTCATTTTTCCTAGCTTGACCACCGCCTCACGAAGAATATCGGAAGATGGGTCCACAGGCAGTTCTTCAATAACCTTGATGACCGTGTTATCTTTTATTCGAGTACAAAACCGAACGTTATTTTTACAGTAATCGTCAAACTTATCGAAATCGAAATATCCCCGATCAAATACGTGAAGGGCATCCTTTTCGATGACCATCAAGGCATCCAGTTGTGTGGAATCTGCCCGCCTGGCAGGGGTGATGATGATCTTATCCGGGGAAATCTCCCCTTCATGAATAACGACACGGGTATGTATTTTCACTCCCGCTTTTGTATTTCGGAAATGAGCCCATCGATACTGGCTAAGACAAAAAGAGATGGTAGTAGAATCAATGAGATGGATTTTGCCTAATAAAGCATTTCCCTTTTCCTTCCCGAATTCCCGGTGGATCTGTTGGACTAAATGATGAAGGATGGATTCAAAAATCTCTGGTGGCAAATCAGAAAGTTTACGGGATAATTGGGATTTACTGATGCTTTTTAATCCAAGTTCTTTTTGTAATTTTTTCTTATGCCGCACTTTAAAACTAATTTCCTTTAGACTTGATAACTGTTTCAATTGAGCATAAATAAAGAGTTTGATAAAGGTGAGGCTATCTAGTTTTTTAACATATTTATCCACTTGCATTTGATCAATGATTTTAGAAATGACTTTCATGTCTGTCGGTTGAATGTATTCCTTAAAAACCGTTTTTGTGTTATTCTTGTCCATAGGTTTACTCCTTATAATTAGGATATGGACAGGACTTCGTACCTTCTGTCATCTAATTATAAGGATTTTTTTATGAAGTTGAAGACTAGTATTTACCATAAATTCAATAAAATTGAATTTAATTACACCTTGACAAATCTTTTTTTATTTAATGCAACGCTAGTGAGATCGAATACATCCGTCACGTTTGTGAACATGTTGAATCTGGGCGACTTGATTTTACGGAGTTGGAGGGAGCTGAGGCTACCACAGTCATCGAAAAGCTGACGGCTATTAAAGGAATTGGCCAATGGACAGCCGAAATGTTCATGATGTTTTCCCTCGGTCGACTGGATGTGCTATCTGTAGGTGATGTGGGCTTACAACGAGGGGCAAAATGGTTGTACGGCAACGGTGAAGGTGACGGAAAAAAGTTGCTCATTTATCATGGGAAAGCGTGGGCTCCTTATGAAACCGTCGCTTGTCTATATTTATGGAAAGCTGCTGGGACATTTGCTGAAGAATACCGCTCACTGGAAGAGCTTTTACACCATGGGAATCAATGCTAGCCTGAATCGAGAATAGCTTTTGTTCCCCTCCTTATACTATAGGTAAATGAAAAAGAGAGGTGAAAACAATGGCTAGAAGCAGAAACAAACTCCTCGTTCCTGGGGTAGAACAAGCGCTTAACGAAATGAAATATGAAATCGCGCAAGAATTTGGTGTTCGTTTAGGATCTGATACAACGTCACGAGCAAACGGCTCTGTCGGTGGAGAAATCACAAAACGTCTCGTTCAGCAATCCGAAAGAGAATTTTAATGATATGAAAGGAAGCGCATGCGACGCTGCATGTGCTTTTTTAAGTTTACCTATAAAGGGAAACATGTCATCCAGTGTTTCAGTCATCTTTTTTAGTGACGCATGATGCAGGAAGATTAAACAAGTTAATAGAGTCTCGGAATAAATAACAATTTTCCGGGTGAAATGAACCAAAATTACTGGAAATTGGATTGGAATGGCCTGCACACTCATTATTTTCATTGTATTTTCAAAAATGTGCATGACAAAGAAACCTATTGCCATTATTTTTTTAAAAATTGACTAGGCGGCTTTAGGAAAGATGATTTCTTCAATATTTAACTGCTCTTTCTGACTGCTGTACCAAGCATCGATGTGCTGACACATCATTATGGCGTATAGGCGAATGTACCACATTTTTGTTGACCGGTGGCGTCCAGATTCCAAGTGATAATCTATTTTTTCTCTTTTATTAGAACGTTCAACAGAGGTTCTTCGTTTGTATATAAGTTTCCACTTTTCAGAGGACCTTGGTGTTTTGGTAAATAATCGTAGATTATCCTCTCTGAATGTATGGAATGTCCGACCATATTTTGCTTTTGAACACGGTGATGAGCATGTATTTTTGGTACCGCAAGCAAGTGGACAACGCCATTTTTGCCGATTTTGAGATTTGTCAAACCCGTTGGGCTTCATCTCCTTCCCAATCGGACAGATTGGAACACCTGTTGGAGATATTTGAATATCACTTTCTGTACTAAAGTTCTTCTTTGTTCGAACATTTAAATCGATGAAGGGTTCCACATTTTGATGTTCAAGTAGCTCATAAATGGCCTCAGCATCGTGCGCTGCATCAAGAAGAATTTTATCAATCGTGCCCAAGGTGTACCGTTGCGAAAATTCAATTGAACTAACCACTAGGCTGACTGAATCATGCCGGGAAGCAGGATGCAGCCGTGGATATAGCGGTAAGTCGTATTGGCTATCGCTAGTGGATATCATGTAGAGATGATATCCGTTGAAGTACTTTTCCTTAGAACTATCCCAGCCTGAGTCGATGTCGGGTTGTGAATACTGGCGTGGGTGAGTACAGTTCGTTAGTCCTTGGGCACTACAATTACAGGTTGATTTACTTCTCGGGTACCTAGCTGTTTCAATTGGTGTCCCATCTCCAACTACACCTAGAGCTTCGGGATCCCCAAGAAGACCAAGTTTCGTAGAAACCGCTAAAAATTGGGATTGAAAAAACTCAAATAATCGGTCTCCTGGCAGTTGTTTTTGTTTGGAACCATAACGCATTGCCCGATCAACGAGTTTACGAACAATTCCGGGATTCTTAGGTTCAGCTTTTTCACCCTTTTTAGGCTTCTTTTTCTTTTTTGACTTTTTCTTTTTAGGTTTGACCTTCGGCATAACATTCGGGCTTTCGAAGGCCCATAAACGTTTGAAAAAGTCTTCAAATGTTCCAACACCTGGTGTGTCACCGGGTTCAAAACCGCTAAGAATTGCATACAACGGAACGCGACGAAGTTGATCAACCCAATGAGTAATACCTTTTGTAGGTTGAACAAATAATGAAAGCAGATAAGAACGCATCATAGAAGCAGGGTCACGAGGCTTTGGTCCCTTTTTGGAATAGGAATCACCAAGCCATGTAGTTACCGAAGAGAGATCAGTTATCCAAAGCTTTTTAATTACTGGCCAATCCTTATTAACAAGGGTAAGAATGCCGCCAGAATAATGGGCATTTAACTGATTTAGAACGAAGTTTTGATAAGTTTCGTGGGCAATAAACGTTGGTTTCATTTGGGCACCTCAATCACAAGTAGTACGGGAAAATAATCCCTTCACCGGCGAGTATTGTGGTGTTTTTGACAAGTCAAGTGTTTCTTGTCGAATTCGAGAAAAAATATTGATAATTAATTTCCAGATTTAAAAAATGAACATTAAAAAATCCCACCTAAAATAGGAGGGATGAAATAAATTGGTTTGAGGAAAATCCTTGAACCACAAAGCTCGGCGAATGCCGAGAGTCTATGTTAAAGGTAGGAGGAAGGAAAAGCGGTACGTCGTTTATCATTTGGTAAGTAATTCTTATAACGAGGAGGGATATAATGGAACGAGTTAGTGATCATTATGCAACGATGGCGCTCACAGAGCCACAGTTGAACCAAATCCGGCAATTAGAGGAACAGCTTCGTAAAGAAACGAATAAAGATGTTGTGCTCATCGCCTATGAAGAAAGTGATCACAATCCGACATAAAAAAAGGTGCCTGCTCGCATTAGCGATAAGGCACCTTTCAATGATTTAAGGGCGTGGTGGATAATGGATTGGTGAGTCAGGTCCAAGATCAATGCCGAAGAACATCCAGACCATTAACATAATCGTCCAAACGATCGTAAACACAATTGAATAAGGAAGCATCACCGAAATTAACGTACCGATGCCCATTTTTTTATCATACTTTTGCGCAAAGGCGATAATGATCGCAAAATAGGTCATGAGTGGTGTAATAATATTCGTTGTAGAGTCGGCAATCCGATATGCCATTTGTGTTAATTCTGGCGAATAGCCGAGCTGCATCATAATTGGAACAAAAACAGGTGCCATGACGGCCCATTTGGCTGAAGCACTTCCGATAAACAGGTTAATAAACCCTGCAATCAAAATAAACGCCAAAATGAGCGGAATCCCTGTCAATTGGATGTTATCTAAAAAGGTAGCACCGTATACACCGAGAATGAGGCCCATATTTGTTTCGTTAAAATACGCAACAAACTGCCCTGCAGTAAAGGCGAGGACGACGAACATTCCCATCGATGCCATCGTGTCAGACATTTGACTGGCAACGTCCTTGTCATTGCGAATCGATTTCGTGATTGCCCCATAAACAAGACCAGGGACAAGAAACAGGATCAAGATGACCGGGACGAGCGAACTCATAAACGGCGATTGAATAATCGGGCTGTCTCCTTCCCCGCGCAGCGGTCCCCATTCAGGAATAACAAGAAGAAGCATAAGCGCGAGCGTGATGATGAACGATATGCTCGCCCACAAAAGTCCTTTTTTCTCTTCTGGCTTTAAATAATCAATGCTCTGTTTTTCGAGCGATCCTTTAAAGGCTCCGAGCCGAGGCTCTACAATTTTATCGGTTACAAACCAACCAGCAAGTGTAAGGACGAAGACAGAAGCAATGATAAAGTACCAGTTCATCGCATAGTTGATGGTTTCCGCATAAGCAGGATCAATCGTAGCCGCTGCTTGTTGTGTCAGGGCGCCAAGCATTGGATCGGTTGCCGACAAGAAGATGTTCGCACTAAACCCTGCCGATACCCCAGCAAAGGCGGCGGCCAAACCTGCGAGCGGGTGGCGTCCGAGAGCAATAAACAGCATCGCTCCGAGCGGTGGAAGGACCACATAACCAGCATCAGAGGCCACGCTTGACATAATTCCGGCAAACACAAGAGTGACTGTAATTAGACTTTTCGGTACTGCTGTGACAAGTCCGCGCAAGCTAGCACTAATGAGACCGCTTCGTTCGGCAATCCCAATACCGAGCATCGTTGCTAGAACAACACCAAGTGGAGGAAAATTAATAAAATTGCTTACCATACTGGTGAAAATGTAAGCGATCCCTTCACTTGATAATAAGTTCATGACTTCGACTGTTTCCCCAGGATTGGCAGGATCGTCAACCGAAATGTTAAACGCAGATAAAATACCTGAAGCTACAATAACTAATAACGCTAAGATAGCAAATAATGTAATTGGATGAGGTAGGCGGTTTCCTGTTACTTCAATAAAGTTCAGGAACTTTGTGAAAATCCCGCCTTTTTTCTTTGGCCCTTCCATAGTGAATCTCCTTTCTCGTGTTAATTCTGTTAGACAAGCAAAAGATTTCTGACAATTCTAGCTGTGCAAGCGCATTCCATTCTATAACAGATTTGTCCTTAGGAAAACCGTTTCCTTGGAAAATCAAACTTTAGTCCTAAAAGTTTTATTAGAATAATAATGTCTGTAATAAAACTAATCTCTAAACATTGAAGTTAGCTCATAAAAAAGAGAATTGAATTTAATTCCAAACCAACAACTAAATTCTAATATGTAGTAATTTATTTCTAATTTAGATTTTAATAGGTTGTTATATCTTTTTTTTAATTGGTATAATATAACATGATATGAAATTAATGATCTATTGTTTTATTATAGCATCTGTTAGTCTTTTTACCTATATTGCGGTGCTTGTACCCAACTCCTAATCATTTTAAGGAGGTGATTATTATAAGAAAAAAATTAGTTTCATCGTTTAATTAAGTATTTAGTTGGTTCAAATTATTTTAAGGAGGACTAATAAAGAATGAAGTTGAATTTAAGAAAAAAATTGATTGCTGGGGTAACTTTTTTAGGGATTTTTGGCGCAATGTCTGGTGTGGCACTAGCTGAAGATGATGCAGTAGGGGGCTGGGTTGAAGGAGAAGGCTATTGGACAAGCAAAGACAACTATGAAATAAGAAAGAGTAGCTCACCTACTTCTCATCAAGGATGGAAGCAGGTAAGAGAAAGAAGTGGAGGAAAGCAGTACCGAGCTGTAGGAGTGACCCAATGGAGCAAACAGCATTATACAAGAGCACAAATGGTAGGCCGGGTATCAGGATATGTACATGCTGATAGTTATCGAGTTTGGGGTACTGATTCCACTGAGGCTCGTTCACCATGGATATCAAAAAACTATCAAGCTCGTACATTCTATGGATCAAAATAAATGAATACTCTAAAACTACAATGAAGCTGTCATTGGCAGCTTCATTCCCATTTGTCAAAAGGGAGTTGACGATATGAATCAGGCGGCCATGACCAAATTAAGAAAAAATGGAACTCTTACGATCGGTGCGTTGTTTGGATTGTTCAGTCTGTTAATGATGGCGCTGAGTGCCTTTCAAATAAAACAAGATGAGTTAAACATGGTCACCCGAGGATTATATGACCCAAGAGCAGTTGCCTTTACGTTTGAAGACCTTGGTCAAGCGATCGATTGGAAAGAGATAGATACTGATAGACCATTTACTGTTTTCACGAATCCAGATGAACCAATTCGTGGGTTTTATTATCAGCGTGAAACGTATATTCCGCCAATGATATCTGGTCGTTTTTTTAAAGAGAACGATTTTTATCGGGGTCAAAAATATATAGTTGTTGGTCAAGCGATCGACCAGCAGACTATTGACAATTGGCAGCAACAAGGTTATAGGCTACTTGGGATTATGGGTGCCTCCTACGCATCTGCCATTGATCATTTAATTCTAGTCAATCTTGATGCTATGGAACAGGGGAAACCGGCTGCTTATTACAATGAAGACGGGGAACCAGTGGCCTCTGAAATATATGTAATTAACAGTCATGACAAGCTAATTGTAGGGGACGAGTTACACTTTAATCATCATACAGTATTTAGGGTGAACACAATCGCGCGAGAAGATGTCGGAGTTTTTCGTTTTTTAGAGTTTAGCCTATTCCAGATTATTATTTCGGTTCTTTCGCACGTGCTTATTTTCAGTTTAACACTGTTATTTAGTTTTTATTGGCTCGAGAAACAAAGAACAGAATGTATAATTCTCTGGCATTTAGGAATTCAGTTAAGAAAGCCGTACAGTCGGTATGCTCTTACGTTATTTGGTTTGCTATCAATTTCGTATGGTTTAATAGGGATTCTTACATTGAGCTGGATGCTGATATTCAATCATAATCTACAAACAATCATCTTCCACACAAACAATATGTTGATTGGGTATCTCCTTATGCTCCTAGCGATCAGTGCTTCGATTAGCTTAGGCAGTTGGAGAGTGAAAAAGACTATTTATAGAAGGGTAGTGTCAAAAGTTCTATGAAAAACTAGCACGGTTCATACTACCTACCATTTATTAGGTGGAAATGCCACGCTATCGCTCTTGACAAACACACCAATGGTTTATTCAGAGGTCAATCAAGGGCGAAGGGAACA
>NZ_SNUY01000065.1 GCF_004376175.1 Halalkalibacterium halodurans
CTCAATCTCACCAAATAAACTGTCTATTTTTAGAGGCCGTTTATCTTTATAATGGAAGCGTTGCTTATCACGTTGTTGCATAATTTCTTCGTCATATTCCTCTAGTATGCAGGTCATCACACTTGAGAAGGTTTCCTGTAACTTCCTCCAAACTAGCTGTTCAAGTTCTTTTAAAGTTGGGTATTCTGTGTTATTCTTTTGCATAGGGTTTCTCCTTTGAATCGGGTTTTTGTCGACTATGATTCTACCAAGGAGAGACCCTTTTTTCATGCATTTTGCTTAAACCCTACCGCGCTTTCGCTTGGTGGCCTGCTCAACCAGGTAATGAACTTCCATTACCTGGTTGAGCAGGTTGTTTCTTCTCCCACAAACATTTTACTCATACGAACCAAAAGAATGGCCCTATTGTTCCCCATGAAGCTGCTCGTCCATATATTCTTGATAACGACGATGCACCGTTGCTTTCGAGACATTAAATCCAAGACCTTGTAGTGTTAAGGCAATTTCATGAAACGTTAGGTTTTTCTGACGAAGGCGAACGATCTCCTTGATCGGCAGTTCCTTTCGTTCTCTCCCACCAGAAACACCTTGTTTTATATTCCGTTCGGGACGATAGCCATTTTTGACGGCTTGTTTCATTCCTCGCTTGATTTTTTTGTTATGAAGCTTACGCTGATACTCTTCCACGATCGCTACAATGTCAAGGACCATTTCATCTGCTTCTGATAGCCGAAGCTCCCCCTGATCACGAATCGTATAGATGGAGACACCTAATTTTCGTAACTGATGTAACAAAGCTATCTTCGAATGCCCTCGTGCAAGCCTTGTATCATCTTGACAAAGAAGGATATCAGCTTGCCCGCGTTGGAAAGCATCTATGCATTCTAACAATACAGGCCTGTCTAGAGAAAAGCCACTTGCTCGCTCTTCCAATGTAGCAACGACTTCTAGCGCATGTTTATTTGCAAGGGTGAGAAGCTCATGCTTTTGCCGAGCTAAGGACGTTTCTTGGCTCGTCTTTTCTGTGCTGACACGACAATAAATAATGGCTTTCAATGGACATCATCAACCTATCTACTCTTAGTCATTATGCATAATCGATTCATAGACGACAGATCCTTGACCGTGAAGGTTCTCGTGTTGCTCCTCTTGTTCGTACGAGAACATAGAGGTAGAAGCAGGATCGCTATCATCAGCAAATATAAGCGTTCCGTACATCAATAATAACGTAATAAGTGCAACAACTAACAATGAAATTTCTTGGCCAGATAAACGTCTAAGCATAGAGAATCACCTCATAAGAATGTTTGTTCCCCTTTATCATAAACAAGAACACTTGTTTGTGTCAACAATAAATTAGAACTTATGTTTGCATTACATATGTTCGCATGGTATAATTTAGTCAGTATAGGAAAGAAAAGAGAGGTGCCCCACCTTGTCAAAGCTATCTAGAAGACAGCAAGAAATTTTAGATTATATCAAAGAAGAAGTTCGAGCCAAAGGATACCCTCCCTCTGTTCGCGAAATTGGCGAAGCCGTTGGACTAGCTTCAAGCTCTACTGTTCATGGCCATTTATCTAGGCTAGAGAAAAAAGGGTACATTCGTCGCGACCCAACGAAGCCTCGCGCGATCGAAGTGCTAGACTTAGAGAATTTGGCATCTGAAACGACTGAAGCGAAAGCTACGTATATCCCTGTCGTCGGGAAAGTTACTGCCGGATTGCCAATTACAGCTGTTGAGAATGTGGAAGAATATTTCCCACTACCTGAACAATTAACAGCCAACGACAACACATATGCACTGCGAATTCAAGGGGACAGCATGATCGAGGCCGGCATCTTTGATGGAGATCTTGTCATTGTGCGACAACAGCAAACGGCCGATAACGGTGATATCATTGTTGCCATGACAGAAGAAGACGAGGCTACCGTTAAAAGATTCTTCCGCGAAAAAGATTACATCCGTCTTCAACCGGAAAACTCAACAATGGAACCTATTATTTTGACATCTTGTACGATCTTAGGAAAAGTTATAGGCGTATTTCGTACCATCCATTAACTTGTCCTGCCACCAATCTATGCAACGTTCTATTTGTTTATAACCCATTACACTAGAAAAAGCTCAAGGGCCCTCCTTGAGCTTTACTATTTAATTTGACTAGTACAATCGTGCTGAAGCTAAAGAAGACACAGCGATTGCCGAACCTTTAAAGGGCAGCAAATCCGTAGTTGTTCTTATACTTAACAGCTATTGTAAGCAAAAAAACACGCCAATGGTTCATGCCATTGACGTTGCTTCTTACTGTTTTTACACAAAAATTGACTTGGCTTTAATCCGCGTTAGCTTTACATCTTGAATTATTATTCAAATTTATTGGCATCTCCTTCAAACGGTTCATCTGCTACGCGAATGGAATCGGTAGGGCAGCCTTCAAGGGCATCTTCCATGTCTTCGATCAAATCTTCTGGTACTTCGGCAACCCCTTCGTTATCGTCTAAAATGACGTATGCCAATCCTTCGTCATCATAATCATAAACATCTGGAGCAGCTGCGCCACAAGCTCCACATGCAATACAGGTCTCCTTATCCACAATCGTATACTTTGCCATTTCGATTTCCCTCCCAAGGTTGTTGTGTTCTATCTATTTATAAAAGGTAGGAACAACCATTCACTTAATATTCCGACTTTTCCGTCGGTAAGTAAAGGTGTCCCGAAAAACCAATCACTTTTTGAAAGACCTCTTGAAGTGACTTCACCTCAAGAGGCCTCAGGAATTACATTCATACGTTTGCATGTACTGCTCACGTCCCTATAAGTGTATCCTGAGTGCAGGACAAGTTTCCTCATTCATAGAATACTCTTGCACAGTGGCCTTTTCATTTTTTGTACGTGCCTTAGGTGATAACTACATGTTACACAACATAAATACCCTTATCAATAAATAATTATTCACTAGAGCAATGTGTCGTCAACCCTCGTGTTATAAGATCTAACATTATAGTTAAGCCTTATCCTGGTATTTTACATACCAATTTATTTATGTTGTACGCTAGTGTTCAATCATCTTTCATACCCATCCTTAAAACCTTACAATCCTAAAAAACCTTAGCGATAAAGCCCTTACAAGAATGTGATAAAATCTATAGTCGATTATTTTAAAATTTTTCCCTTAAAGTCTTAACTTCTCTAAAAAATAGGACACCTAGTCAGGTATCCTTGTTTGCTCTTTTACCGCATATAATGCACTTTTCTGTATAGTAGTCATATCTATGTTTACCTTTGACCTTGCAATCGAACCAATACTTAACCCGTTTCAAGTCTTGCATCAGCTCCTTAAGGTTTATTACTTTCATTCTACCTATTATTTTACCTAGATGTAGATAATTTATTTCATTTATCTGAAAAAATTGTTATTCTTGATCACCATCCGATAAGCTATTTTAACAAAATCACCTATGTTTCTAGACTTCATCAAGCTTCATAATTGAAAGCCATCGTTTATCTCTTTTCAGGCTCCTATTAAAGGTAAACCATTTTATAAAGTAATAAAACCCCCGAAGCCTATCGCTTCAAGGGTTTCATAGATTAATAGGTTTGCATGTACTGGTCTCGCTCCCATGGGTGCACTTGGGTGCGGAACATATCCCATTCGATTTCTTTGGCTTCGACAAAGTGCTCCACGGCATGCTCTCCGATCGCTTCGACTAGCACGTCATTTTTCAGGAAGTTGTCGACTGCTTCTTTTAGTGTTGATGGTAAGTCACGAATTCCCTCTTCATCACGCTCTTCCTTGCTCATCACGTAAATGTTACGGTCTGTTGCTGCCGGTGGTGTAAGCTTGCGTTTGATGCCATCAAGACCAGCTGCTAGCATTGCTGCCATTGCAAGGTAAGGATTAGCGGCTGGATCTGGGCTACGAACTTCGATTCGCGTGCTTAAGCCGCGAGAAGATGGAATCCGAACGAGAGGGCTCCGGTTGCGCATCGACCAAGCAACATAAACAGGTGCCTCATAGCCTGGGACAAGGCGCTTATAAGAGTTCACAATTGGATTCGTAATCGCTGTAAAACTGTCGGCATGTTTTAAAATGCCTGCTAAAAATTGCATCGCGGTTCCGCTCAACTGGCTTTCGGTTGATTCGTCAAAGAACGCATTTTCTTTCCCGCGGAACAAGGACATGTTGCAGTGCATCCCTGAACCATTGACGCCGAAAAGTGGTTTTGGCATAAACGTGGCATGCAAGCCGTGTTTGCGAGCAATTGTTTTAACGACAAGCTTGAACGTTTGAATGTTATCACATGTCGTCACAGCGTCTGCATATTTAAAGTCGATCTCATGCTGGCCTGGGGCCACTTCATGGTGGGAAGCTTCAATTTCAAAGCCCATATCCTCCAGCTCAAGCACAATATCGCGGCGGCAGTTTTCCCCTAAGTCCGTCGGTGCGAGGTCAAAATAGCCTCCCTTATCGTTTAACTCAAGCGTTGGCTCTCCTGATTCATCATTTTTAAAAAGGAAAAACTCTGGCTCTGGACCGATGTTAAATGCTGTGAAACCGAGCGCTTCTGCTTCTTTTAGGACCCGCTTCAAAATGCCACGAGGATCACCTAAGAATGGTTTTGGTTCTTCTCCAGGCTTTCCAGGTTGGTAGACATCACAAATCAGACGCGCAACCTTTCCTTTTTCCGGTGTCCAAGGGAAGATGACCCACGTATCTAAATCCGGGTACAAATACATGTCTGATTCCTCAATTCGAACAAACCCCTCGATGGATGAGCCATCAAACATCATTTTGTTGTCAAGGGCTTTTGGCAATTGATCAACCGGGATTTCCACATTTTTAATCGTCCCTAGTAAATCAGTAAATTGAAGTCGGATAAAACGAACGTTATCTTCTTGGGAAATGCGCAAAATGTCTTCTCTCGTAAACTTTGCCATTCGTAGGTATCCCCTTTCCTGCACTTTTCATAATAAATCGAAATTTCCGAGTATAATCCTAGCATCCTTTTGCCATCACTCGTCTTTTTTCGATCAACTTTACTACAAGTCTACTTGAAGGGTATCGATCTGTCAAATATATGTAAGATAATCTGACATAGTAATTAATCTAACAAACTTTTTTTACTAGAATCTATCAAAGGATAAACGCCTTCTTAATTCAATCAAGAAGGCGTTCCCTTTGTTTCCAGGCTAAGCATTTCATCTGCAGCTTGCATGACGGCTAGCTTTACGTGCTCGTATGTGAGCCCACCTTGAACGTACGCAATGTAAGGCGGTCGAACAGGTCCATCCGCCGTTAACTCGATGCTCGCCCCTTGAATAAATGTACCTGCTGCCATGATGACAGGATCTTCATAGCCCGGCATCGAACTTGGCTGTGGGGTGACGTGGGCATCGATCGGTGATGCCGCCTGAATCGCTTGGCAGAAAGCGATCATCTTCTCACGATCAGGAAACTGAACGGACTGAATTAAATCTGTCCGCTGTTCGTCGTAACGAGGGCTCGTCCTCATCCCTAGTTCGTCTAAAAATGCTGCAGTGAAATGAGCGCCTTTCACGGCTTGACTCACAACATGAGGAGCAAGAAACAGACCTTGAAACATTTCAAGAAGACTGTATAAGGTTGCTCCTCCCTCGGTACCAATTCCCGGTGCAGCTAAACGGTAGGATGCTTGCTTCACATAGGGTGCTTTACCAGCGACATAGCCACCAGTTTTAACGATCCCACCGCCCGGATTTTTAATAAGCGAACCAGCGATAACATCCACCCCAACGTGGCAAGGCTCTTTCGCCTCAACAAACTCACCGTAACAATTGTCCACAAACACAATGACATTCGGGTTGATTCCTTTGACAAACTGAGCCATTTGTTCGATTTCATTAATAGAAAACGAAGGACGGTCGGCGTATCCTTTCGATCGTTGAATCCCAATGACTTTCGTCCGCTCATTCATCGCTGCCTTAACCGCAGCTTTGTCCACCTTTTGTTCGGCAGTAAGGGGAACGGCATGATACGTGATGCCAAAATCTTTTAACGAGCCCCCTCCCTCTTCGCCGCGAATGCCGATCACTTCCTCAAGGGTATCGTATGGCTTTCCTGTTATGTACAGAAGTTCGTCACCTGGACGCAACAAGCCGAATAGAACGGTAGCAATTGCATGGGTGCCTGAGATGATTTGTGGACGGACGAGGGCTGTTTCGGCCCCGAAAACATCCGCGTACACCGCTTCAAGGGTTTCCCGGCCAAGATCATCGTAACCATAGCCGGTAGATGGGGTGAAATGGTGTTCTGAAACTTGCTTTCGCTTGAATGCATCAAGTACTCTTTTTTGATTCACTAGCGCTATATGTTCCACATGCTCTACATTTGATACTATTTTTTGTTCTGCGTTTCTTTTTGCTTTTTCGATGGTTTCGTGGTGTTTCCAAGTTGTGATCATACTCGCACTCCTATCCTTCTAATCCAACAGTTGCTCGGCCCACGCATGATTAGGGTGGACATATCCTTTTACTTGATAGCATTCCCGATCTTCGTCCCACTTCATTTCCGTCATGATCGTTTCTCGCCGTAGCTTGGCCAGCTTATTCCCTTCATCACTAGCCAATTCGGTTACGTATGGGGTAAACAAATCCACTAACGTCCGTTCGATCATCTGCCGTAACCGTTGAATGTCTTCTCGTTTATGAGCTGACATTTCGATGCCGTTTTGCTGATGAACGGGAATGATTGGGAGGTTCGGTTTGTCTACCTTATTATAGACAACTAGCATCCGGGACTGGTCGACCTCCAATTGGTGTAATAATTCTGAGACGGTTTCCATATGTGCTTGCAGTTGTTCGCTGGAGCGGTCGACCACATGAAGCAACAAGTCAGCATGCTTCACTTCTTCAAGCGTGGAACGAAACGCCGCCACTAATGTTGTCGGTAATTGGTTAATGAATCCGACGGTATCGGAGAGAATGACTTCCATCCCGCTTGGCAGACGCATTTTTCTTGTCATTGGGTCAAGTGTCGCAAACAGCAAATCTTCCTCGTAAGAGTCGGATGCGGTTAAACGGTTTAATAAGGTTGACTTTCCGGCATTCGTATAACCAACAAGGGCGATCCGAAACGTTTGATTCCGCTCTCGCCGCGCTCGGTACCGATCACGGTGCTTCACGGTATGCTTTAACTGTTTATCAATGTCAGCCATTCGTTTTCGAATGTGACGCCGATCCGTTTCAAGCTTCGTTTCCCCAGGGCCCCTCGTCCCAATACCCCCGCCGAGCCGTGACAATCCTTGCCCTTGACCGACAATACGTGGAAGCAAGTAATTTAATTGGGCTAGCTCCACTTGTAGCTTTCCTTCGCGCGATTTCGCTCGGCCAGCAAAAATATCTAAAATAAGCTGTGTCCGATCAATGACACGAACCCCTAAGCGATTGGTCAAATTGCGTACCTGGCTTCCCGACAGTTCTCCATTTACAATCACAAGATCGGCTTCCTGTTCTTCCATTTTTATCGCTAGTTCATCAAGCTTCCCCCGACCAATGTACGTTGCCGGTTCAATAGCTTCTCGCTTTTGCGTCAGCCGATCAATGACTGTTCCTTGAGCTGTAAGCGTCAATGCTTCAAGTTCTTCTAGGGATACCTCAAATTGCTCATCGGTCATGTTAGGAAGCTGACATGCCACTAAGAAAACCCGTTCCGCATTTGTTTCCTTTAAATGTTCCAACCGTTTTCCTCAATCCTTTCCAATAGTCACTGAAGTGATCATACAAAATCATAAGGCTAAGCGCAACCGCTCAGCCCCAATCTTTTTTGGCTATGGTTTTACATTCGAGGATTCAAAATGAAAGTCCTCTGCCTTTAACAATAAAAGCGCCTCTCTAGAATAGGACCCTTCCTGTAGTAAACGTACCGCCTGCCTACGAATCGCCTCCTCGATCATGTTCCGAATGTAACGTCCGTTGCTGAACGTTCTCCCTTCATATTGGCGCACTTTCGTGACATGCTCACGAATGAGATGTTGCGCCCGTTTCGTCAATTGGTATTCTCGCTCCTTCACCATGTTCTTCACAATTTGCATAAGCTGATCAGTCGTGTAATTAGGAAAATCCATCGCAATTGGAAAGCGGGACGGCAATCCTGGATTTAACGATAAAAAATAATCCATTTCATCTGAGTAGCCTGCCAAAATAAGAACGAATTCGTGCTGCTGGTCTTCCATCGCCTTTACGAGCGTATCAATCGCTTCCTTACCAAAATCTTTTTCCCCACCGCGAGCCAAAGAATAGGCTTCATCGACAAATAGGACTCCGCCTTGGGCTTTTTTAATTAATTCACGGGTTTTTTGCGCTGTATGTCCAATGTATTCCCCCACTAAGTCTGCCCGCTCCGCTTCAATGAGCTGCCCTTTCGAGAGGACATTCATGTCGCGAAAAAAACGGGCGATTAACCGAGCCACCGTTGTTTTTCCTGTGCCAGGGTTTCCTTTAAAAATCATGTGTAGCGCTTGTTTAGACGCCTTTAACCCTTGCTCTGTTCGGCATTGATTAATATAAATCCATGCATAGACTTCTTTAATTAATCGCTTGACCTCATCTAGCCCTACATATTTTTTAAGTTCTCGCTCCATTTTTTCAAGTACGTAATGCTTTTCCCGCTCTTCTTCTGAATGGAAAAAGGTTTCTTCTTCCATTTTGTTCGGTTTATTGTGTAAAATGACGTTAATACGTCCTTTCACAGATGATGAGGAAGGTGTTTGACTCAATGATGTTTCACCCCTTCTCTACGAAGCTAACGAACAATGCTAGACAGATTTATAAACGTCCCTTCTATAACTATACGCAAAACGCCCAAATTTGTGACAAACGTCTAGTCGATTTTCTACATTGGCTCAAAATGTGTCTGTTTCGAAGGGAGATGACGATGGATAACAAAATGGATGCTCTTATCGAACCGTTCCTCCTGTCCCTTGAAATGAAAGGACGCACAGCAGGTACAGTGCGTCGCTATCGCTATGACCTACTTGACTTTTTTCACTGGATGCAGGCAGAAGAGAAGGAGATTTCATTACAAGAGTGGAAGGAGCTCACGCCAGAGGAGCTGCACGAATTTTTTACGGAGCTAGGTGGAAAACGGAACTACAGCACACGAACGATTCGTCGAATTCATTCGGTGCTCCAGCAATTTGCCTTTTATTATCAGCCTCAAGGAGGTACCTCATCCCATGCGATTCACACGATCGACAAACCTGATTTATTCGTTACACCGCTCAAGGAAAATGATTGGGTTCGGAAGGAGGAATTCGAATCGTTATGTGAAACCATTCAATCTCTTGATGGCTTGACTGAGCGACAGCGGGAGGTTCGGCCAAAACTAATGAAACGGAACCTCCTAGTCGTACGCCTCTTTTACAACTATGGTCTCTCCCTTCAAGAAGTCGCTTCCTTATCAATGATCGATCTCCAGTTCGCAAAACGAACCGTGACAGTGGCAGAAGGGAAACGTGAGCAACGCACCCTTTCATTAGCAGAGGCAGACGGGAGGCTCGCATTTGATTATTGGCAGACCATCCCTAAGCCTGTCCGGCCGAGACTCCACTCGCAAGATGCGTTTTTTGTTGCCTTTGATTTTCAACGAAAAACGTATCGTTGGTCTTATGAAGGGGATGAGCCGAAGCAGTGGACAGAGATCGGCATTCAAAAAATGTTACGCCAAGACGCTTCACGAGCTGGGCTTCGGAAAAAAGTTTGCGCCCAGCATTTACGGAACTCATTCATTCTCTCACAACTGGCAAGTGGGACAAGTGAAGAAACGATTCGCCGAATGCTCGGGTTCACGAGCCCCTTATCGTTACGCCGTTATGTCAAAACACTTGAAACATTTCACGATCGAAAAAGCTGACCTCCTATGCGGAGAGTCAGCTTAATTTCTGTCACGATGGTTCATTTTCGGTTTTCATTTGCACATTGCGCTGCGGTGCGAACGTGGAAATCGCATGCTTATACACAAGTTGTTGCTTTCCTTCGGTCTCAAGGATCACAGTGAAGTTATCAAAACCTTTCACCAGTCCACGGAGCTGAAAACCATTGAGCAAGAAAACGGTGACAGGTATGTTTTCTTTGCGTAGCTGGTTTAAAAAGTGATCTTGGATATTTACCGATGATTTCATTTTCGACAGTCCCCCTCTTCTTCGCTACGTTTTCTATTTCGATTTTTCTTCTAGCTTTCCTGCTATGAAATTGTGAATTTCCATAATTTTTTTGTCAAAATCGACATCGGTCATATCGAACCATGTCACATTTGCTTTATTTCGAAACCACGTTAGCTGACGCTTCGCGTAACGGCGAGAATTTCGCTTTAATGTGTCAATCGCTTCTTCCAGCGTCACGTTCCCGTCTAAGTAATCGTACATTTCTTTATAGCCAATCGCTTGCACCGATTGACAATCTCTGATTCCACGGTCGTACAGCTTTTTTGCTTCGTCTATTAATCCTTCTTCAACCATTTGATCAACCCTGCGATTGATACGATCATACAAAACGTCACGCTCCATCGTCAAACCGATCATGACGAGGTTATACGGAGAAGGGGTTTCCTCTTCATGACGCGCCTGCTCTGTCACCGTCTTTCCGGTAAGTTTGATAATTTCCAACGCTCGGATCACGCGGCGATAATTGTTCGGATGAATGGCAGCTGCTGCCTTTGGATCTACTTTAGACAATTTGTCGTGCAATGCTTGAACCCCATAGCTGCTTACAAAGGCTTCAAGTTCGTGCCGATAGTCTTCGTCTGCACGAATGTCACCGAGATTGAATTGATGGATGACGGCATTCACATACAAGCCCGTTCCACCGACAAGAAACGGAAGCCTGCCCCGTTCATGAATTTCCGTAATGAGCGGCGTGGCTAAATCTTGAAAGTCAGCTACAGAAAACGACTCGCTCGGATCTTTAATATCGATTAAATGATGAGGCACACCGTCCATTTCTTCGGCTGTGATTTTCGCTGTGCCAATGTCCATGCCGCGATACACTTGCATGGAATCACCGCTGATCACTTCACCGTTCAATCGTTTGGCAAGCATGACACTCGTCTTCGTTTTTCCAACAGCTGTCGGTCCTACGATGGCTACTAGCTTTTCTTTCATCATCTTCTCCCTTTTCTTCCATTTACAAACCTATCAAGATGAAACTTTTTACTTTTCGATATAGCCATAATGAAAGGCAGCTTGTTTTCGGCGAATGACATGGAAGCCTAAAGCTTCAAAACGCTCGCTCTGCCAGTGGTCTTTCAGCACGACCCGCCTTCTTGCTACCCGCAACGCATCGGCGATAGCCTCACGAGAAAGATCATCATATAAGGCGTGTAGCTTCATTCCTGCCATCCCTGCTGAAGCAATCGTCTGCTCAAACATCGGATCGAAGTAAACGACATCGAACGATTCATTCGCTAGTGTATGTAAAATTTCGCGGTGGCTCCCGTGAATGACCTTGATCGAGCGAAGGGCAGAAATAAAGGCGGCAGGTCCTTCGCTCCATGTTCGCATCCCTTGCTGTACGAGATAAGCGAGGGGCAGGCTCCCCTCAATCCCAACTACAGTTCCTGTTTCTCCAACCACCACTTTTGCTAGCGTGCTATCCGCTCCAAGACCGAGTGTACAATCGAGAAAAGTATCGCCTACTCGTAGCTGTGCTGCATCGATTAGCGGATCATGCCCGGTTTTCTGCCATTGCTTCACGCGCACCATCGCCCCATTTGGATGATAGAAAAACGGCTCCACTGAACCTTGACGATAGAGGACATCTCGCTCTTCTCCGACGATAACCATATCTTGTTGGTACGTGTGCATTAACGTTTCAATGGAGCGTCGCTTACGCTTAACGTACGTTCCCTTTAACGCCTCTGCGTAAACGCGCCCCTTCTTTTCAAGGGTTTCTTCTTTTTTTAACCCTGTTGTGACAATCATGACATTACATCACCCGTTTGAACATTTTCTCCATCTCATAGGTCGTGATTTGTACGATAATCGGGCGTCCGTGCGGGCACGTAAACGGATCGCTTGATTTCCGTAATGCCTCCAGTAATGCGTACATTTCATCATGGCGCAGATGGCGGTTTGCTTTAATCGCAGCTTTACATGACATGAGAATCGCTGCCTCTTCTCGAAGCTTCTTAATGTCAACCTTTCTTTTTTCCATTAACTGATCAATCATTTCCCGAATCGTTTCTTCCTCTAAGCCTTTAGGAAACCAAGTAGGGTGCTGACGAATCATAAATGTCTGCGGCCCGAACTCCTCGAAAAATAAGCCGACTTGCTTCAAATCTTCCAAGTGCTCTTCAATATACGCTGCTTCCTGTAATGTGCATTCCACCGTAATCGGCACAATCAGCTCTTGTAGCTCGTTTGTCACTTCTCCAACCTTCTCGCGAAAATATTCATACTTCATTCGCTCTTGAGCAGCATGCTGATCAATTATATACAAGCCTTGATCATTTTGTGCCAAAATATACGTTCCATGCATTTGTCCAATTGGATACATTGTCGGTACCCGATTCACAGGCAACGAGTTGGACGTTTCCTCTTCCATTGAAGCTTGTTCCATCGCACCCTTTGCACCGGCAGTCAGCTCAGCGGATGGGGGCTCCTTTTCAAGGGCAGGCTCAACGCTTGCCGATGCCTCACGGACCATATTTATTGATGGTAAATCATTTGATAGCTTTTTCTCCTCTTGGAAAAGAACATTTTTATCGATCGAAGAGCGTTGTTCATTTCCCTCATTACTCGAAGTACTTCCTCGGTCCTCGCTCGGTTTTGCTGATGTAAAATCGTCCAACGTAAAGGAGAGTTGTTCACTTTTTTGTTTTCCCCCTGTAGGCTTTGTTGCTTCTGGAATGAGCTGCTCCTTTTTAAAAGCACGCTCGATCGTCTCTGTCACTAACCGGCATAATTCTTCTTCTTTACTTACTCGAACTTCAAGCTTGGACGGGTGAACGTTCACATCGATCAGCTGCGGATCGAGCTCAATGTTGACGATTGCAATCGGATACCTACCGATGGGAAGCAACGTATGGAAACCTTGTTGAATCGCTTTCGAGAGAGCTACATTTCGAATGTATCGGCCGTTCACAAGTAGCGACATGTACTGTCTCGAAGCTCGAGTCACTTCCGGTTTTGCCGCAAATCCGCTCACCTTAAAATCAATCGTCTCCCCGCTTAACGGTACCATTTGTTTGGCGACCGTTCTTCCGTAAATCGCCGCAATCACTTGCAACTGATCGCCGTTTCCCGACGTACGCAACACATTCTTTCCGTTATGAAAAAGCTGGAACGATACATGAGGGTGGGCGAGGGCCAACCGATTGACCACATCACTAATATTCCCGAGCTCGGTATGAACGGTTTTGACGTATTTTAATCGGGCAGGTGTGTTGTAAAAGAGCTGTGTGACGGTTAAATCTGTCCCTTTTCCCATGGCGGTTGAACCGATTTTTTTAATCACACCGCCCTCTAAAACCATTTCTGTCCCTCCATCACCGCCAGTGCTCGTTTTGATCTGGACGTGAGAGACTGAAGCAATACTCGGTAGTGCCTCCCCGCGGAAGCCGAGCGTTGCGATTTGAAACAAATCTTTATCCGTCTTGATTTTACTTGTCGCATGACGGAAAAAGGCTGTTTCGACATCTTCTCTTTCAATCCCATCTCCATCATCAATGACGCGAATGCGATCAAGTCCGCCAGCCTCTACTTCAATCGTAATTTTTTGGCTGTTGGCATCAAGGGCATTTTCCACTAACTCTTTGACGACAGACGCAGGGCGTTCGACAACTTCCCCTGCAGCAATTTTATTGGAGAGATGATCATCGAGCTTAATGATCTTCGCCATTTCCTCACCTCCTTGACCGCTAACGTAATTTTTGCTGCCACTGATTTAATAAACGAATCGCCTCCAAAGGGGTCGTGTTTAGGACATCGACCGACTGAAGGTCATGTAGTACTGTTTTTTCCTCGTCCGATAACGGCTGTTTGTTCCCTTTGGGCTTGTACGCTTCCAACGGTTCTGGTTCAAACAAGGAAAGCTGCGTAGGCTCGTTAGTAGACGCTACTTCCTTCTCGGAAGCGACTATCTCCTTCTCCCCTTCAAGTTCAGCTAGTAGCGTTTCGGCCCGTTCGGTGACCACATTTGGCAATCCTGCAAGCTCTGCTACATAGATTCCATAGCTTCGATCGGCTTGTCCATCGACGACTTTATGCAAAAACACGACCGTTCCTTGCTCTTCCACTGCCGACACGTGAACATTTTTTACGTCAGAAAGCTCCTTTTCAAGAGCTGTTAACTCGTGATAATGGGTAGAAAACAGCGTTTTTGCACGAATTTCATCATGAATGTATTCAATGATCGCTTGGGCGAGTGCCATTCCATCATAGGTGGAGGTGCCGCGACCAATTTCATCGAGCAGGATGAGGCTGTTTTGTGTCGCCTTTTGTAGCGCATATTTTGTTTCTAGCATTTCCACCATGAACGTGCTTTGTCCGCTAGCTAAGTCATCCGCTGCCCCAATTCTCGTAAACACTTGGTCAAAGATCGGCAGCCTCGCTTCATCCGCAGGAACAAAGCAACCGATTTGTCCCATGATCGCAATTAACGCAAGCTGGCGCATGTACGTGCTTTTCCCCGCCATATTGGGCCCTGTAATGAGGAGAATGCTTCGTCCATCTTTCATATCTACGTCATTGGCTACATATTCACCATTCGGAATTACACGCTCGACAACTGGATGGCGTCCTCCTTTAATGGCAATCGCCCGATCCTCTTGAAGTGCTGGCCTCACGTAATGATGGGTTTCGCTGACGGTTGCAAACCCTTGAATGACATCGAGCTCGCTAATCATTTGGGCGAGCGCTTGCAACGGTCGAATGTAGTCCTTCACTTGCTCACGGACTTGTAAAAATAAGTCGTATTCAAGCTGAACGATGGATTCCTCAGCGTTTAAGATGAGAGCTTCCTTTTCCTTTAACTCTGGGGTGACGTAGCGCTCGGCATTCGTGAGCGTTTGCTTCCGCTCGTAGCGTCCTTCCTCTAGTAGGTGTATGTTCGCTTTCGTCACTTCAATATAATAACCGAACACTTTGTTGTAGCCGATCTTTAACGATTTAATCCCAGTCGCTTCCCGTTCTTTTTGTTCAAGCTCTGCAATCCATGACTTCCCATTTCGACTTGCATCACGATATGTATCAAGCTCCTTGTGAAAACCATCACGGATCATCCCGCCTTCCTTAATCGAGACCGGAGGGTCATCGACTAAGCTATGCTCAAGCAAATCGACTAATGATTCACAGCGATCGATCGTTTGCAATCGCTCATTTACATCTTGATTACCGATTTTT
The DNA here is from genome assembly GCF_004376175.1 of Halalkalibacterium halodurans. GTDB lineage: Bacteria > Bacillota > Bacilli > Bacillales > Bacillaceae_D > Halalkalibacterium > Halalkalibacterium halodurans. The sequence continues at coordinate 15,374 of NZ_SNUY01000065.1, forward strand.
TCTACAAGGGCAAAGATTGCCGGAATTCTCTGCAATGATTTGCGTAACTGAACGAGCTCCCTTGCATTGACATTTCCGTAGGCCACTTTTCCGACGAGTCGTTCTAAATCATAAACATGGCGTAGCTCATCACGCAGTTCTTCCCGCTCAAAATAATGATCAAGGAACGATTGAACTAGCCCTTGTCTCCGCTCGATTTCTTTCTTCGAGAGCAGTGGACGTTCAACCCATTGCTTCAACAGCCGCCCCCCCATGGCCGTCACCGTTTCATCCACAGCCCAAAGAAGGGAACCCTTTTTCTTTTTTTCCCGCAACGTTTCCACTAGCTCTAGGTTCCGTCTAGAATGAAGATCGATTTTCATCACTTCATTTGGTGGATCATATTGAACAGGCTGTAAATGCTCAAGCGAACGCTTTTGCGTCCGTAACAAATACTGCAAAAGTCGGCCAAATGCTCGCAGCAACTTTGGTTGTTCCACGTTTTCACATAGGGATTCGTAACCTTTTGGCAGGTCCTCTGCCTCTTCCTCAGACAAAGTGACCGAGAGCGATTGACGCAAACGGTGAGCGTCTTCTTCAGTCCAGCCTGGACTCAGGACGACCTCCTTTATGCTTGAAGAAGCAAGTTCATGGAACAAATCATCCTGTTCACTTACAAGACTAACCCTGCTTTCACCTGTCGTTAAATCGGCGCGAGCGATGCCATAGCTCCGATCTTCAAACCTCGTTACCGCGCATAAAAAATTGTTCTCCTTTTCAACAATTAATTTCCCGTCCATGATTGTACCAGGGGTGATCAGCTTAATCACTTCACGCTTCACTACACCTTTGGCATTCTTTGGGTCTTCTACTTGCTCACAAATCGCAATTTTATACCCTTTCTCGAGCAGACGAGAAATGTAATGATCGGCCGAATGGTATGGAACGCCGCACATCGGGATACGTTCCTCCCCTTTTCCTCTACCCGTTAGCGTTATTTCTAGTTCCTGTGCAGCCTTAACAGCGTCATCTAAAAAAAGTTCGTAGAAATCACCTAAACGGAAAAATAAAAAGGCATCTTTGTATTGTGCCTTGATCTCTAAATATTGCTTCATCATAGGAGTTTGTAGTGCCATTGGTTCTCGTTCACCGTCCCTTTTTGTTCGCTCCCATTATATCATAAGGAAACGAGATCCGCCCAGCAAAGGGTGAAGATCTCTTTACGTCACACGATGAAATACCATCATCACTTGCCTGAATTTTTCTCGTTTTTAGTCTCTAAAAATAAAAAGCTAGGAACTCAGCTTCCTAGCTCAATCGATTTATTCTTCTAGCTCCCCTTGTAAGAAGTTTGGATCGAGATCCTCGAACTCATCTTCCGTCAATTCTAGCTCTTCAGTGGACTCAGGGATTTCTTCAATAATCCCATCTGGATTAACTGCCACAGCTACTTTCGTTTCCCCAATGCATTCTACAACAAATTCACGCTCCACTTGAACATCCACGTGGACACCACTCTCAGCAATCGTGGCTTCAAGTGTGTTCGGCTGTTGAATCGGTCTGGCCACTACGTCCATTTCTTTTGATAGCACATTCTCATCCCGCATCGTTAACGGAATAATGTCCGTGTAGCTCACCGTTTGAGTCGCCACATCGGTTTTTGTATTATTTTTGTAAGAGAACCAAACATTAATGTCATAGCTGCCTTGCACTTCGACATTTTCACCCTTCTTATCCGCGCTGTATTTGTGGTTAATAATCCAGCAGCCTAAAATACTTGAAGGCTTTTCGGAAGGGCTGATTTTGTGACTTGCTTGAGAAAACTTGCGACCTTTACCACATACTGCTTTCGTAATGATCTCCCTGTAATTTAGCCCATCGGACATTGGTTAAAACCCTCCTCATTCTCAAATCAAAACCTGGCGTGTCGGCACTCGCCTATCACCTGCGAAAATCTACACTCCCATCCTATGCGGGGCAAATGACTAGTGTGCAGAAAAAGAAAGAAAAGAATTCGATTCAAGCTCTGTCTGTAACACGATATGTAACGGGAAGCCTGTTTAGTACTGAAATTTCTTATGTTTTCCTCCACTTTGATAAACAGAGACGGTCTCTTTCTTCATTTGAAGAGCTATTGATCTTCTCTCCTTTGCACATGTTTATAAAACGTTTTGATCTTAATGACGAATACAAGGGAATCACGTCTTTATATGGATGCATACTGCTGGTGCTGCATCCGCCAGAGGCTTGCAAAGCTACAAAAAACACCCTGCCTAGCTGTTGGCTAAACAGGGGGCAAAATTAGCACTTCTCCTTACCACACCCATCATCGATGAGCGGATTTTTCGTTGTCGTTCCTCGAAGCAAGTCGCCTCCCATGGAGGTGATGATATGATCGGTTACCGTTTTGGAAATGGTCATCGATACGAGTTGCAACAGCTCGTTCACATCCATCTGGCTCTGTTTAAACTCTTGTACGAGCGGTATTGCATCAATTTCGCTTTGTAGCTCGTCGATTTTCGCTTCCACTTCTTTTAATGCCTCTTTTTTTCCATAGTGCTGTAGGTTCACTGCTTCTTTTTGATATTTTTTTATTTCGGCAATGACCTCTTGCACGCGGAGATGTTCGTTAATTTGCTTCTCAGCACGCTTAAAAAAGTCAACTTCTTCTGTTTCTGCGATCATTAACGCAAGTTCTCTTGCCCTTTGCTTAATATCATCTCTTGTATATTTCGCCGACATTATCCATTCACCTCAGCCATTTCTACCATTTCTCCGTTGAGTGACCACGTTTTTGCTTCGGTCACTTTGACGTACACGATGTCACCGATAACCGACTTGGGTCCTTTAAAGTTGACAAGCCGATTGGTTCGTGTCCGTCCGGCTAAAATGTTCGGATCTTTTTTACTTTCACCTTCTACGAGCACTTCGACGACTTTGTCTTGGTATTCTAAGTTTTTTTGTGCGGAAATTTCGTTGACGAGGGCGTTCAATCGCGCTAATCGTTCCCGTTTCACTTCCATTGGAACGTTGTCCTTCATTTTCGCCGCTGGCGTTCCTTCACGCGGTGAATAAATGTAGGTGAAGGCACTGTCAAATTCAATTTCCCTCACGAGGCTTAGCGTATCTTCAAACTGTTCGTCCGTTTCGTTCGGGAAGCCAACAATTAAATCGGTCGTAAACGACGCATTCGGAATAGCCCGTTTAATTTTTTGTGCCAATTCCACGTATTGCTCTCGCGTATATTTGCGCGCCATCAGTTTTAAAATCTCTGAGTTTCCATGTTGCACTGGGAGATGGATATGCTCCACAAGATTGCCACCTTTGGCAAGAACCTCGATCAAATGATCATCGAAATCACGAGGATGACTTGTCGTAAATCGAACGCGCGGGATGTCAATTTTACGAATTTCATCCATTAAATCCCCAAGACCATAGTCAAGATCAGCTAAATCTTTTCCATATGCGTTGACGTTTTGACCGAGAAGCGTGATTTCCTTATAGCCTTGGCGGGCCAAGTCACGCACTTCCTGGATAATATCCTCCGGTCTCCGGCTCCGCTCTTTCCCCCGCGTATACGGAACGATACAGTACGTACAGAACTTATCACAGCCGTACATAATGTTGACCCATGCTTGTGTTTTTCCTTCACGAGCACGTGGCATATTTTCGACGATGTCGCCTTCCTTTGACCACACTTCAATAATCATTTCTTTGCCAAAGAGGGCATTGCGTAGAAGGTGGGGTAAGCGATGAATGTTGTGCGTCCCGAAAATCATATCAATGTGTTGGTGCTTTTGCATGATTCGATTGACGACGCCCTCCTCTTGGGACATACAGCCACATACTCCAATGACGAGCTCCGGCTTTTCCCGCTTTAGCTGCTTTAAGTTTCCAATTTCACCGAACACTTTGTTTTCTGCATTTTCACGGATCGCACATGTATTAATTAAAATGACGTCTGCATCTGTCGTTTCATCGGTCGCTTCAAAGCCCATCTCTTTAAGCATACCCGCCATATTTTCCGAATCGTGTATATTCATTTGACAACCATACGTGCGAACAAGAAATTTCTTCCCGGCCCCGATTGTTTTCATATCTTCAGGGATTAAATCGTCCGGGCGGAGCACTTTCACTTCTTCTTTTCCACGACGCTTGCCTTGCTTATAGTCTGGCTGGTCGAAGATCGAGATTTCCCGTCCTGCAATTTTAATGACTTTTTTTCCATCTTCTTCGCTTACGACTTTGGCGTTGGAAAAGTCAAAGTATTTGCTGTAATCCTTCGTTGCCGATCCAGCTTCTTTCGTGCTGACTGCATCCGTGTTTCCATTCCGTCCAAGGCGTTGTTCTTCATTCATTGGACATGCTCCTTTCTATAGTAAAACGAGTCATCGTCTCCTTTGAAACAATGATTCACGTAAAAAAGCAAATGCTCAAGTTTCAATTATAACGCCATCATCTGACAAACTCAATGCTCTCCGCCCGAAATCTCAAGAAATCGACATGAACTAGGAATAGGTTGCTATTTTAAAGTGTAAACAAAAACAACCACTCCGCTGTGTGAGTGGTTGCCTTCTGCTTACATAAATTCTCCGACGAGTTCTTTAAATTTCCCTTCATCAATCGTTAAATCTTGATCGGCTAATGGTTTCTCATCATAACCGGCAATGAGATCTTGATAGGACGGTTGTTTATCGTTTTGGTAAATGAGGCCTGTGACTAAACCGTTGTGCTCCATTAACGTTTGCATCGCAACCATCCGGTTCTGAGGATCATAGCCTTCAAGATCGGATAGTTTCGTCAAGTTTTCCTTAAACCAGTCATACGTGTTCACCTTGTTGAACGTGACACATGGACTGAAGACGTTAATGAGGGAAAATCCATTATGGTTAATGCCTTTCTCAATGAGTGCCGTTAATTCTTTTAAATCACTAGAGAAGCTTTGTGCCACGAATGTAGCCCCTGCAGTTAAAGCCATCTCCATGACGTTTAGCGCTGATTCGACAGATCCACTTGGCGTACTTTTCGTCTTAAATCCGACATCGCTTCGCGGAGACGTTTGTCCTTTTGTTAATCCGTAAATTTGGTTATCCATAACAATGTACGTAATGTTAATGTTGCGTCTGATCGCATGCACTGTATGGCCCATTCCGATCGCAAAACCGTCTCCATCTCCCCCTGAAGCAATGACCGTTAAATCACGATTTGCCATCTTCACACCTTGAGCGATCGGAAGAACACGCCCGTGGACGCCGTGGAATCCATAAGCGTTAATGTAACCAGAAATCCGTCCAGAACAACCAATTCCAGAAATGACCGCGAGCTGATCAGGTTCAAGCCCTACGTTAGCGGCTGCACGCTGGATTGCTGCTTGAACAGAAAAATCTCCACAACCTGGACACCAGTTTGGCTTGACTTTATTTCGAAAATCTTTAAACGTCGCCAATTAGATCAACTCCTTGCAAGTTTGATAGATTTCACCTGGTAAAAACGGATTCCCGTCGTATCTCAAAACATTCTCGATTGCTTTCACGTCACAGTTCATTTTGATGAGGCTCGCAAGTTGAGCTGTCGCGTTATGTTCGACGACAACTACTTTTTTCGCCTTTGTTAAATATGGCTGCAGTTCATGCTTCGGAAACGGGTGAACGAGACGAATATGGGCATGGTTGACACGAATGCTGTCGGCTTCTAACCGAGGAATCGCCTCTTCTATCGCCCCTCTCGTTGAGTTGATGCCAATCACTAATAAATCTGGCTCTTCGTGCGGCGCATGGATGTGAACAGGGGTTGGAAAACGTTCTGGCAACGCTTCAACCTTTCGAAGCCGCTTTTCCATTTGTTCTATACGATTCGTCGCACTCTCTGACGGCTTCCCTGTTTGATCGTGCTCAACACCTGTTACGTGGTGAATTCCATTTTTTTGCCCTGGGAGAACACGAGGAGAGACGCCAGTTTCCGTTAATTCATAGCGCTTGTAATATTCGCCTTTTTCTTGTTCAGTTAACTGGTCCTCGTTTTGCAATGACCCGCGACGAATTTCCACCTTGCTGAAATCGAGCGGCTCGACTGTCTGCTTTCCGAGGGATAAAGCCAAATCTGTTACGAGGATAACTGGACACTGGTACTCTTCTGCTATGTTAAAGGCCTCGACCGTATCATAAAAGGCCTCCTCAACCGTACTTGGAGCCATTACAACTTTCGGAATATCTCCGTGGGTGCTATAAATCATTGCCATCAGATCAGATTGCTCTTGTTTTGTCGGTAATCCAGTACTTGGGCCCCCGCGCTGCGTATCGACAATCACAAGCGGCGTTTCCGTCATCCCTGACAAACCGATTGCTTCCGCCATGAGAGAAAGACCTGGTCCGGCAGATGCCGTGAAGGAACGCACGCCAGCATAGTTAGCGCCTATAGCCATCGTACATGCAGCAATCTCATCTTCCGTTTGAATGACCGCTCCACCGAATTCCGGAAGTTTTTTAATTAAGTATTCCATGATCTCTGATGCAGGGGTGATTGGATATGCCGCCATAAATCGGCTACCAGCAGCAACTGCCCCCATTCCGATCGCATCATTTCCAATCATAAACATCCGCTTTTTCCCGTCTGCTTCTTTCAGTTGTAGCTGATTGCCATTTTCCGCTTTTTCGATAAAGAAAGCCGCACCAGCTTTTAAAGCTTCCATGTTCTTTTCAACGACAGATGTACCTTTTCGCAAAAAGATCTCTTCGACCACTTCACGGAACACCTCTGGTTCGAGTCCAAGAAGGGCACTTGACGCACCGACGGCAACCATGTTTTTCATCAGTGATGTTCCTAACTCTGTCGCAATCTCAGTAAATGGCACCGCATATAGAGTAGCAGACGAACCTTCAGGAAGCTCAGGATTAAATTTAGCATCAGCGATGACGACCCCGCCTTCACGGAGTTCATGGACGTTCACATCGATCGTTTCTTGGTCAAATGCAACAAGAATATCTAAGTCATCAGAAATAGCGTTCAGCGGTTTTATTGAAACACGAATTTTATTGTTCGTGTGCCCCCCCTTAATCCGTGACGAAAAATGACGATAGCCGTACAAATAGTAGCCTAACCTGTTTAATGTTGTTGCAAAAATTTCTCCCGTACTCTCGATCCCTTCACCTTGTTGACCTCCAACTTTCCATGAAAGTTGCTCAAGCATGAATTCTCCACCCCTTTAGTAAAATTCAGCGTATGACCTTGTTGAAAAATTTCTCTTATTGTCATAGTTTATCATATTCCCGAGTAAACAACTAGAAATAGTACAAAATTTTTTGACAAATTGCCGAGACGCATGTATTCATGGTCTAAACGTATTTATCATAGATGGCATGGATAAAAAAAGCAAGAACGAATCGCCAGAAAAAACGCCTTGAAGGGAATTCTTTGTTCTACAACTCCTCGTTTTTCTGATGAAAAATCAAGGCACTACTGGGGTTAAACTGCTTTTACAGGAAGAACATTTATCTTTTCCTCGCGCACAAAAAATCAAAAAAATGTCGTCGTGCTTAGCGGTTGTTAATCCTTTACTCTCGTATACAAAAAAAAGCCTGCCTTCACAAGGAAGACAGACTTTTTTAAAAGGGTTACCGCGGTTCAACAATCAGCTTAATCGCTGTGCGCTCTTCACCATCTATTTCAATGTCAGTAAAGGCGGGAATACATACGAGGTCAATTCCACTAGGAGCTACAAATCCACGGGCAATGGCAATCGCTTTGATTGATTGGTTAAGTGCTCCTGCACCGATCGCTTGAATTTCCGCTGCACCTCGCTCACGGATGACTCCAGCTAGCGCTCCTGCAACAGAGTTAGGTGTAGATTTTGCTGAAACTTTTAATACTTCCATTCCTTGTACCTCCTCATCAAATGGATGATACCACTCTACTTACTAGTATTTCGAGATTGAGGACTTTATTCCTTAAAAATGTAAAGCAAGGCATTGACTAGAAATAGAATGGATGATCCTCGTTAATGAGAATCCGCTCAATCGATTTAGCTAAACCTGTTTTTGGGTCCAGTTCAATTACTACTCCACTTAATTGTTCCCGACCTTTTGCCACTTCAAACCTAACAGGCAAGTTTGTTAAAAATTTTTTTACAACCGCTTCCCGTTCCATACCCAAAACGCCGTCATAAGGCCCCGTCATCCCCACATCGCTCAAATAGGCAGTCCCTTTCGGTAAAATGCGCTCATCTGCTGTCTGAACATGGGTATGGGTACCGATGATCGCGGAGACGCGCCCGTCTAAATACCAGCCCATCGCTTGCTTCTCACTCGTTGCCTCCCCATGCATGTCCACGAAAATAAATGGCGTTCGCTTACGAATGTCATCAAGAGCCGTATCCATGGCCTGAAACGGACAGTCATTCGGTGACATGAACGTTCGGCCCATCACATTGACGACTGCTACTTCAATGGCATTTACTTTAATAAACGTGTAGCCCTGACCTGGGGTACCTTCTGGATAGTTGATCGGTCGTACTAAGGCAGGGGCTTGATCAATAAATTCAAAGATTTCTCGGTTATCCCAGCTATGATTGCCTAGCGTCACCGCTTGGGCACCCGCATCAAGAAAGGTTTTATAGATCTGCTCCGTGATTCCTCTGCCACCAGCAGCGTTCTCTCCGTTAATGATCGTAAGCGTCGGTTTGTATTTCTTTTTTAGTGGCCCAAGATAGTCTTTCACCATTTTTCGGCCTGGGGAGCCAACCACGTCCCCAATAAACATAAGTCTCATTCAAATGCTCCTTTTCTATCCCTCTAAGTTCCACCTTGTTTCTATCATAGTCGAATGACACCAAAGAGACAAGCGCCCTTACCGCTAGTCAGCGGATGAAGACAACGAAGATTAAGGTTCTTAGTCAAATGTTGGGGTGGCATAGGAGGGCGAGCCCCTCTTATCCTACCCCGAATGTCTGATGTTTGAATTGATGATGCAAGAGAATACGGTTTCGCAAGCGATCATAACGCCGAAAGCCAAAGGCGTTTCTCTTGATCACCTTCGTTTGATTATTCAGCCCTTCAATAAAACCATTGTTTAAGCCAAACGCGAAGCTATTCAAGATCTCGGTCTGCCAGTTCTTCAGCGTCTGAATGGCTCGGT
>NZ_SNUY01000066.1:0-20867 GCF_004376175.1 Halalkalibacterium halodurans
GCACAGCATTTCTTCGCAGAGAACCACATATCGTTTGACGTAAAACAGGTCATCGGGCTAACAAATGAAGACGATGTCTCTAGAGAGTATCGACCTCTCAAGCAAATCATCGAGAGACTAAATCGCACGTTTAAAGGGAATTATCGATCGACGCACGGCTTTGGTTCTGAACAAGGATCTGTTTCTTTTGTGACATTGTTTGTGGCTTACTTTAACTTCTTACGTCCACATTCTTCACTCGAAGGGAAAGTGCCAGTAACAATTCCAGAATTAGAAAAGCTACCAACCATGCCAGCGAGGTGGACAGCCCTTATTGGATTAGCTCAAGACTGGATTCAACAACAGTCAGCCTAACTTTTGTTTAGCTGAGCCCTATTCAGCTATCGGCGAAGCGAACTCTTGACAAACCGAACTTGCCAATGGTTTAAAATGGAAAAAGTCAAGGGTTTATTTAGCATGCCTTCTTTTGTTCCCTTCGCCCTTGATTGACCTCTGAATAAACCATTGGTGTGTTTGTCAAGAGCGATAGCGTGGCATTTCCACCTAATAAATGGTAGGTAGTATGAACCGTGCTAGTTTTTCATAGAACTTTTGACACTACCTGGGATTGTCAAATCCAAGCTCGACTTAAATGGAAAGATAAAAGACTGAGAGAGAAGGACAACATGTCAAAATAATCGTAAAAGAAGTCAAGATAGTGGCAACAAGAGGGAGGGGAATATGCAATAATGAAAGCGCCAACATATAAAGTCTGAAAAATCTGAATAAAAGGAAGGGAGAGTGAGACATGAGCAAGATTCAAAGTTTAGCTGGGATGCTCCTTTTTGTCGTCATGGTCGCGACATTGCTTGCCTTCAGTTCACAACTGGCGGTGGCAGAAAACGGAACGAGTGCCGGCCTCATTCTTCACTATGACATGACCAACATCGAGGGAACGAAGGTGATCGACAGTACGGGTCGTTTTGAAGGAACGCTCGTCAATCCTGAAAATGCTGAGTTCATTCAAGGGACTGATGTTGGGGTGATTCGTTTTAAGGGAGGGAATTCGAACGCTTACATTGACCTACCAGAAGGGGTGCTAAATGGCTTGGAAAGTGTGACTGTTTCCTCTTTAGTTCATTGGAATGGGGAACGAGAGGCGGAATGGATTTTTGCGCTAGGGCAGGACGACAATCGCTATCTTTTTGTCACTCCGAGGCGTAATTCCGGTGATCGTTCAGCGCGCGTCGGGCTAGGAATCACCGGCTGGAGAAATGAAGCGGGGGCCAATGCGACTACGGGAGCGCTACAGGCAAATGAATGGAAATTGGTGACTGCGGTTCTGTCAGGTTCCGAACAAACGTTAACATTGTACATCGATGGAGAGCAAGTCGGGACAGGCTCGACGAATGGGTATACGTTAGAGCAGATCCGCAATGTGAACGGTCGAAGTGGTTATATTGGGCGTTCATTCTATGGGGCAGATCCTTTTTTTGGTGGGATGATTGCTAGTTTTGAAGTGTATAGTAGGGCCTTAACGGCAACGGATGTAAGCGCATTAAACGAGAAGGCAGATGAGAAAATAGCGAAAATGGACGACCTCCTTTTGCAACATGCAGCAAGTCAGCTAGACTACAGCACCTTTTTAAATCAAAACGCGGATAAAGATGAAGTCACAACCGATCTAAGCTTGCCTAAGCAAGGGGCTCACGGCACAACGATTACGTGGGAATCTCACAACGAAAGCATCATTTCAAATGAAGGGAAGGTGACGAGGCCGTCCTATGAAGATGGGGATCAAACGGTGAAGATGACAGCGAAAATCACCGATGGGGTGAGCACTGTAACGAAGGAGTTTACGGTCATTGTCTTGAAGCGGCCTCATGATGCGGTTGCAGTCACATTAGATGCACAAGCATTGATCGTGTACAACATCCACGATGTTCGCGGGAATTTAACGTTACCGACAAAAGGAGAACACGGTTCAACGATCACGTGGACATCAAGTAATCCGCAGGTGGTGACAGCGACAGGAGAAGTGACCCGGCCTGAAAATGGTGCTGGTGATACAATGGTGAAGCTCACCGCTACCCTCACATTAAATGAGGAAACGGTGACGAAGGCCTTTTTAGCCCATATGAAGGAGCTACCGGAGCAGGTAGACTTTGCTGGCTATTTGTTCAGCTATTTTACGGGTGAAGGGTTCGCCAACGGGGAGCAAATATATTTTGCTTTAAGTGAAGGAAACAACCCGCTCAAATGGAGAGAGCTAAACAATGGTAATCCAGCCATTACGTCCGATTTAGGGGAAAAAGGGTTAAGGGATCCGTTTATTATTCGCTCTCCTGAAGGGGACAAATTTTATATGATCGCGACAGACTTAAAGATCCACGGTAATGGAAACTGGGATCGGGCCCAGCGTTTCGGCAGTCGAGCGATTATGGTGTGGGAATCGGATGATTTAGTGCATTGGTCTGAGCAGCGAATGGTCGAAGTGGCGCCGCCAGAGGCTGGAAACACGTGGGCACCGGAAGCCTTTTATGATCATACGACAGGTGAATATGTTGTCTTTTGGGCATCGAAGCTCTATGACAATGAGGAGCATAGCGGCTCGACCTATAACCGCATGATGTATAGCACGACGAGAGATTTTTATACATTTTCAGAACCGAAAGTGTATATTGACTACGGGTATTCCGTCATTGATACGACGATGATCGCCCATAACGATCGAATTTATCGCTTCTCCAAGGACGAGCGAAGCAATACGCCGTCTACTCCTAACGGCAAATTCATTTTCCAAGAGGTCGGGAATTCAGTGCTTGACTCTGATTTTACGCTCATTAAAGAAGGGATTGGCAAAGGGTCCATTAGTGCAGGAGAAGGGGCGACGATCTTCAAATCGAATACGGAAGAAAAATGGTACATGTTCATTGATGAGTTTGGAGGAAGAGGCTATATTCCGTTTGAAACGACCGACTTAGATTCAGGAGAGTGGACGGTCTCTGCTAGCTTTGAATTGCCATCCCGTCCGCGCCACGGAACGGTTCTCCCGGTAACACAAGCCGAGCACGATGCTTTGACGACCAAGGTTCCGACGGTTTCCGTGCCGCCAGCCGTGCAAAAGCCAACTGGTGTCACCCTTGATCAAGAATCGTTGCGGTTAACGGTCGGGAGTACGGCGCAACTAACGGCAACCGTCACGCCTCATGAGGCGGTGAATCAAGACGTTGTTTGGTCAAGTAATCACGAACAAGTAGCCATTGTTGATGAAGAGGGGAAGGTGACGGCCGTAGGTAAAGGAAAGGCAAGGATTACTGTCACAACGGTGGATGGAGGGCTCATTGCCATCAGCGAGGTGACCGTTGAAGAGGAGGAAGGGCCTACACCAACAGTTGATTTCGATCATCTCATTCAGCTGACAGAATCGTACGTGACGAACAAGGAAGTGACGGACGCGCTCATTCGCAAGCTTCAAGCAGCAAAAAAATCGGCAGCGAAAGGTCAGCAAAAAGCAGTCATTGGGCAATTAAGAGCCTATGAAAATCAACTGAACGGGCAAACAGGTAAGTCGATCAGGAAGGAAGACGCGCAACGGTTAATCTCGTTAGCCAATCAATTAAGATAGTGGAAAAGCTAGTTTCTAGGTTAAAGCCTCGGAAGCTAGCTTTTTCTACTTTAAGAAAATGTCGAAAAGATGAAAGGGTAAAAAAAATCGCAAATGTTGTCAAGATAATGGCATAAAAAAGGTTGAGAGTATGCAATAATGAAAGCGCTAACAATATTTAGTCTGAAAAGTCAGATAACACGAAGGCGAAGGTTAGACCTGAAAAGGGGAGCCCCCGATTTCAGCTAACATAAACAACAAAAAGTGGAACATAACAGAGCGAAGAAGGTCAGGTTGGGCAACGGAAGACAACACAATGAAGGAATTTGCTGACCATCCTCTATTGGAAGGGAGGGACAGATTGTTTTGCTATTTAGCTATCACAAATCGTTCGACCGATAATCAGAGGAAGGAGAATTTCATGGGAACGAAAAAAAAGATGAAAGTTGCAATTGGATGGATGTGTATTATTTGCCTGCTTTTCAGCTCTATTCCGTTTATACCAACTAGCGAAACGAAGGCGGAAGCTGCGACAAAAACGATTACCATTGATGGAAACAAGGTGGATCCCTACAACCGATTTAAAGGCTTTGGAACCGTATCAGCAAACAATACGACTCGTTTATTGCTAGATTACAAAGAAGAGCATCCAGAAAAATATTGGGAGATTATGAATCAGTTGTTTAATAAAGAGACGGGGGCTGGGCTCACACACGTCAAAGTAGAGCTTGGGGCCGATGTTGACTCCTCTTCTGGAACGGAACCGGCCACGATGCGCTATGCTGATGAACCAGCAAATGTGCTCAGAGGGGCTGGATTCCAATTCGCGGCAGATGCGAAATCCATCAACCCGAATATTACGACGGAAATTTTGCGCTGGGGTGAACCTCGTTGGACTTGGAATGGGGCGGCCAATAAAGAGTATGAAAATCGCTACCAATGGTATAAACAAACAATCGATGCTGTTTATGAAGAGTATGGCTTTCAATTGGACTATATCGGAATCTCGCAAAACGAAAGAGCGATCAACAATAATGGGCGAAATGAAGTCGAATGGCTGAAATATTTTACATCAAGAATAAAAGAGGAGCCCAATTATGAAGCAGACTATCAGGATATTAAACTAGTAGCCGCTGATGGCTATCGCGATACGGCCACCATCAGCCGGACCTTACTCGACAATCCAGACTTAATCGATGAAATCGACGTCATTAGTTCCCACTACGGGTTGACTGGATCGAATGAACTGGCTCAATTGCAAGAGAAGCTGATCGAAGATGGAAAAAAACCGAAGGAAATTTGGGTATCTGAAGGAATTGCGCCGATGATCAATGCTCGCTATCGGCTAAATATGGAGCCTCACTATAACGGGTTAGGGGGACGAGCAGGAATCATTGATGTCACGTCACGGATCATTTCCGTCTATTCTTGGACAGGAGCAGGGAATTTGCCGCTTCAAGCCGTGTCATTTGATTTTCAACCATCGGTTGCTGCGTTTTACGAAGGGTCTAACTACAATCCGAAACACCTCATTAGCGCATCCGACCCGTGGTCTGGCTTTTATGAAATGGACGGCGGGGTTCAAGGGGTCCGTCATGTTATGAATTTTGTCGGCTACGATGACCGGACGACACCGGAAAATGAGCGTTGGATGTATGTAAAGGATGCCACGTATAGCGATGGGAATTTCTTTGACGGTGGTGTCGATGTTGATACGAGTACGCATAACTACATGACTTTAAAAGACCCTGAAACGGATGACTACACGACGGTTTTTGCCAACAATACAAAACAGACACGGACGTACAAAATCGAGGCAAAAAACTTGAGTGGAAAAGAGAATGCATCCGTGTATGTTTGGGAAACTCGTGGGCCATATGCAGGACAAGCCTATGATGCGAACTGGTTTAAACAGATTAATGTCATCACACCTACGGAAGGTGAGTACGAAATTGAAGTCAAGCCGTACTCGATTGTCACGATAACGACGTTAGATAAAAAAGCGGAAATCGACGGCTTTGAATATGAATCACAGCCGGTAGATCTTACAAAAGATACGATCATGCCATTGCCGTATACGGATGATTTTGAGTATGATCGCTATCCTGTCGATGAAAAAGGTAGAGATTACGTGGATCGTCGCGGAGGCACCCCGCGGTATACGACGGATCAGCGTGGTGCATTTGAAGTCGTGAAGGAAGCAACCAAGCCTGTCACGAAAGGAAGTGCGGAACGTACGAAGCGGGAAATACCGAATGCAGACGCTCACGGAAACATGCTTCAGCAAAAAATCACCCCTGACATCATCGGGGCTGAATGGGCTGTCTGGGGAGGGATCGATGGGGCCGAGTCAAACAGTAATCCATATACGACAATCGGTGATTTCCGTTGGGTCAACTATAAAGTGTCGTACGACTTTTTGTTTGATACGTATACTCCTGAAGTAAGCGGTCGAGCCAATTACGCACTGATTGGCGTTCGTCAAGTGAAGGCTGGCGGCGTCGATTCCAGCGCGCCGTATAATGCTCGCATCTATACAGACGGAACATATGAAATTCTCAGGTTCGGAAACGTGGTGGAAAAGGGGACGGTTGAAGATTTCGATCAAGAGGTTTGGCATAACCTTGCGTTTGAAGCAAAAGAGAACGTGTTTACCCTTTACCTTAACGGCGAAGAAATAGCTTCTTATACGGATAAGGATGCAACCGTCATGTCTGGGCGAGTCGTGTTAGGTTCAGGTTATTATGAAACGCTGTTTGACAATGTGAAAGTGGAACCAATTGAGGGCTATACGTATGAATCAGATAAATTTGATAATGCCCGAGGGAAAACTTACGATTCTGAAGAAGAAGCGTTAAACAACATCGATGCCAACAATCCGATCGGCTATGTTGGGAAGTGGAGTTATACGCAAGCAGGATATGCCCACTTCAATCGTACACTGATGACCGCAGCGACAGATGTCCCTGTGTGGAACGGGGTCACGGTAGGCCATCGGGATTCAACAACGGAACAAGGAACGTTAAATAAAGTGTTCTACAATGGAAGTTGGTCTTCAAACAGTGCGAATGCGTGGGGATCTAACGGGGCTTCCTTTGAAATTACTTTTAAAGGGACAGAGATTCGGCTGTACGGTGTGACCAACCCATCGAACGGAACCGCGGACGTCTATTTAAATGGCGAGTTGGTCGGCGAAGCAAACTACTTCAACAATAGCGAAATCACGCAAATGGTCTGGTCGCAAGATAACCTCGAAGACAAAGAGCATACCGTGAAGGTTGTCGCGAAAGAGCGGTTTACGAGCTTTAGCCGAGCAGAAATCACCACAACCGACTCTGTATTAGCTGTGAAAAAACTAGGGCCGAACGAGATTGTCAAAGTATCAGATGAGGCAGACATCGGCACAGAAGAAAATACTGTCTACGCGTTTCGGAAAAATACGTCCTGGGGATCAAATAACACTAATGCGTGGGCCAACTTTGATGATGATCCGTACATTCTCATTCACTTTACGGGAACAGGCATTGATTACCTTGCAGGAACGGGAGAACAGACGCTGTACAAATTCGAGTTGGATGGTGAAGACGTCGGTAACTTTGGTGTCGATCCTAGCACCGGCATCAGGTATTCCGTTCGAGATCTTGAGGAAGGTCCACATACGTTAAAAGTATCTTTAGGAGAGAATGAACGAAAAGAAACGTTTATGGACTATCGCGGCGTCAATATTTATAGCACCCCTCAAGCCGACAAACCGACAAGCACGATGATCTTCCAGTTTGAAGGAACAGGATTTAATTTATTCGGAGCCACTCCAGATGCGCTCATCGACGTCTATATCGACGGAGAACTAGTCGACGAAAATCATCGAGTTCATGCCAAAGGTGACAGGCAAACCTCATACCACATAAGAGGGCTAGACGATACGAAGCATCTAGCCAAAATTGACATCAAAGGCGGCACCTTTGTGTTCGATGGTCTAGACGTCATCAAAGGCTCATCGAAAAAGGAACAGGAGGATGTGAAGGGAAAGCTTCAACAGTTATACGAGGCCAATCAAGGCAAAGACAAAAAAGCCTACACGAAAGAAAGCTGGAAGGTGTTCCACAAAGCGATGCAACATGCGAAGGCGGTGTTGAAAAATCCGAATAGCTCAGTGGATAAACTAGCAGCCGCCCTGACAGCTCTGCAGGAAGCAGTCGAAGGGTTGGAAGAAAAATAACTTGAAAGAAGCAACCTATTCCTTGATGGAGTAGGTTGTTTCTTTTTCTAGCTTTTTGAAATCTTTCATCTCCTGAATCTAATTTGATTCCGCACTTTTTTGTATAAACATGCTAAACTTTTACTCTAGACGCTAGAGACAGCAATCAACAAATGGATAGAGGGGATTTCATGAAGATACATCCAAAAGCTTTTCTTTGCAACGGGATGGACTGTGTCATACGATCGGCAACTGAGGATGATGCGAGAAATTTATCGGAAGTAAGGCTGCAAATCGATGGCGAAACGGAATATTTAGATCGAGAACAGGGCGAGGCGTTTTTAGATGAATCGGCCTTTAAACAGATTATCAGAAAGGATACGGAAAATAGCTATCATTTGTTTTTAGTAGCAGAAGTGGATAAGCGAATTGTCGGCTTCTCTCGCTGCGAAGGAAACAAACTGAAACGGTTGGCTCACAAAGTCGAATTTGGCGTTTGTGTGTTAAAAGAATGGTGGGGATATGGGATCGGAAAGCACCTTTTGGCCGAATCCATCCATTGGGCCGACACAAGTGGAATCAAGAAAATGAATTTAAGTGTGCTTGAAACTAATGGCAAGGCAATTAAACGATATGAACAATTTGGATTTGAAGTGGAAGGGGTGTTACAAAAGGACAAACGACTTTCAGACGGAACATACTACAATACCGTTTTGATGGGAAGGTTTAAGGAGTAGAGGTTCATACATAAAAGATGTTTTTCTGAGCGAGTGAAAATGCAACGTATTAACGTCACCTTTATTTATGACCATTTAATGGTGCTAAATGTGGTAAAATTTGATATAAAGGGACGTCAACTATTTTGGAGGTATGCATGAATATCGGTGCCGAGTATTTAAACGTCGTGATTGAGAGATTTGAAAGTGTTAAACGACTAGGTGATCGAACATTAAGTCAATTATCAAATGAGGACATCCATTGGTCCCATCACGATGAGTCCAATAGTGTGGCGATCATTGTCAAGCATATGAGTGGCAATATGATTTCCAGATGGACTGATTTTTTAACGACCGACGGAGAGAAAGAATCTCGCAATCGTGACGAAGAATTTACCGACGATATCACTTCTAAAGCAGAACTAATGGCGATCTGGGAAAAAGGGTGGTCTGCACTCATGAAGGCGCTCGGTGAACTACAGCCTGACGATTTACTGAAGACGGTAACGATTCGCGGGGAAAAACATCTAGTCCTAGCAGCCATTGAACGGCAGGTGGCCCATTATGCTTATCATGTCGGACAGATCGTATATATTGGAAAGGAACGAAAACATACAGATTGGGAAAGCCTCAGCATTCCAAAAGGGCAATCCGAGACCTACTTACAGCAAATGCTAAATAAACATAGGTCAGATAATGAAAAGTGAACAGGGGAATTCGTTGAGGCAAGTTCGTATGAAGGAAGTGTTGCTATGAAGTTCACGACGAATGACGGATTACAGCTTGTTTACGACCGTCATGGAAAGGGAGCACCTTGTCTTTATTTACACGGCGGACCGGGCTATTGGAGTAAGTCATTTCAACAGTGCACACAAAGGCTTTTAGAAGAGAAACTAGAAATGATTTATTTGGATCAGCGTGGCTGTGGACGCTCGGATCATTGCCCAAACAAAAACTATTCGTTGCAGCGGCTCATTGATGATGTGGAGCAATTGAGGCATAGGTTGGGAATCGATGAATGGTATGTGATGGGGCACTCATTTGGAGGAATCCTTGCTGTCCATTACGCTCACCGTTTTCCCGATAGAACAAAAGGGCTGATCCTGGTCAATGCATCGTTACACATGTTAGATTCCCTTCGTCATCAGTTAACAAAAGGTGCAACGATTTTAGGAAGACCAGAAAAGGAACACACTACAAATGATCTTGATTTGATCATGAAAGACTATTTGGCGATGGTACAGACTTTGTTAAAAAACGACACGTATTTCACCTTTCAGTTTGTCGACATCACCCAGAAAAAACGAATGGATGAGGTGGATCGGGATGGATTGAATAGTGACGTCGCCTTTCAACGGTATGTTTTTTCCTCACTTGACTACTTTCAAGATTTTACTCCATTAACGGCAAAGATTATGAAACCGACACTGGTTATCGCTGGAGCATATGACCATGCGATTGGCCCGAAACATCATCAGCGGTTCAAATTTGAACATTCTGATGTCCGCGTATTAAAAAGCGCACACCATCCTTATCTTGAACATCCAAGCGAATTTCAACAGGCGGTCTTAGACTTTATTGACTAGCTCCATTCAAATGAATGGGCTTTTTTGTCATGAAGCAAGAACAAAAATCTTTTGACACATGAAGTGGTCTCGTTTAAAATTGAAAATAGTAATTATTACGATTTACAAAAAGGATTTTAGGAGGCCCATATGAGTCAAACGATTCCGGTCACGGTTTTAAGTGGATATCTTGGATCAGGGAAAACAACGTTGCTTAATCATCTATTGAAAAATCGCCAAGGGTTAAAAATTGCGGTAATTGTCAATGACATGAGTGAAGTGAACATTGACGCCGAATTGGTGAAGCAGGGCGGTGAATTGTCTAGGACGGAAGAGAAATTAGTTGAGATGTCCAATGGCTGTATTTGCTGCACATTACGTGAGGATTTGTTAATTGAAGTCGAGAAGCTAGCACGTGCGGGAAATATTGATTATATCGTCATTGAATCGACCGGCATTAGCGAGCCGATCCCTGTGGCACAAACATTTTCCTACATTGACGAGGAACTTAACATTGATTTAACGAAGTTTTGCCGCTTGGATACGATGGTGACGGTTGTGGATGCGAATCGTTTTTGGCATGATTTTCGCTCAGGTGACAGCCTGCTTGATCGAAAGGAGGCGCTCGGTGAGGAAGATGAGCGGGAGATTGCCGATTTGCTTATTGATCAAATCGAGTTTTGCGATGTGCTGCTGTTAAACAAGTGTGATCTTGTGGAAGAAGCGGAGCTTGAGAAACTAGAAAGCGTGCTCAAAACTTTACAGCCAAAAGCGAAAATCATTCGCACGATTAACGCGGAGGTTGACCCGAAAGAGATATTACATACGGGGCGATTTAACTTTGAAGAGGCGAGCAACTCTGCCGGTTGGATCCGAGAGCTTACAGCTGGACACGCGCAGCATACACCGGAAACGGAGGAATATGGGATTTCGTCGTTCGTCTATACGAGACGGGAGCCGTTCCATTCAGAACGCTTCAACCACTGGATTCATTCGATGCCTGAAAATATCGTTCGAGCTAAAGGGATTGCATGGTGCGCCACGCGAAACAACTTGGCGCTTTTACTCTCACAGGCGGGACCGTCTGTAACCATCGAGCCTGTTTCATTTTGGGTTGCCAGCCTTCCAGAGGCAGAGAAGCAGCACATTTTACGAGAAAATCCCCACTTGCTAGAGGCTTGGGATGAAACGTACGGAGATCGTCATACTAAATTAGTGTTTATTGGAACCGACTTAAACCCGGAAGAGATTACACGTGAATTAGATCACTGTCTGTTAACAGACGGAGAGTTTTCGTCGGATTGGGAGCAGCTAGAAGACCCATTCAAGTGGAATTTGCAAAGAGCGTAGACGGCTCCTCTAAAAAAGATAGAGCTCAACTTTGATTGGGTTCTATCTTTCATTGTTTATAAATAAGGATAATTACGATTTATGAAACGTAACAATAAAAGAGTACACATTTGGAGGGAGATCAAATGGTGAAAGTACCGGTATTTATCTTAAGTGGTTTTTTAGGAAGCGGGAAAACAACGTTACTGGAACGGCTGTTAGTTGAAAGTGAAAAGAGAAAACTAAAATCTGCGGTGTTAATGAATGAGATGGGAAAAACCGATACAGATGGCCAGATGATTTCAGAGAAAAGTCATCAGGTCGAAAAGTTATTAGATGGTTGTATGTGCTGCAATAAAAAAAGTGAAGTGGTTAACTGCATGGAAACGTTGTTAGCGCGAAAGCCTGACGTGCTTTTTATTGAGCTAACAGGTGTAGCCAACCCTGAAGAAGTAGTCGACTCGTTGACAGAGCCTCAGATCATTGATCGAGTGTACGTGAAGAAGATAATTACATTAATCGATGCGGAGAATATTCTTGCTTATAACAGTTTGTTTGACTCCGATCGAGAGCTTGTAAAAACAACGAGACGGCAAGTGGAGGTAGGGGATTTCCTCATAGTTAATAAAATCGACTTAGTGTCAGATTCAAAAAAAGCGAAAATCGAAAAATTCATTAAACGGCTCAATCCTGTTGCCAAGACCGTATTTTCTACGTACAGCAAGGTGGAGTTAGATTCACTTTTTAATACGGCACCATCCTCGATCGAGCACAACCGTATGAGACTCAAAACGAATGATCATCATCATTCGTTTTCAAGAGTGAAAAGCATCACCTTATCCCTCTCCACACAAACAAGAAAGAAGGACATTGAAAGGTTTTTGAAAAAGTGGAAACCCCGACTACTGAGGGCTAAAGGGTATGTTCATTTTGAGAATGGTACGTATTTGATGCAGCAGGCCATGAAGCGGGTTCAATGGTCACGTGCCCTTTTTCATGGCGAGCCGTACATTGTCTTAATCGGAATCGACTTACACGAGCATGAGATCAAAGAAGATTGGGCGCAGCTTGTGGAGAAAGCAACGGTTGGATAGACGAAGTAGCTGCCTTATGCGGCTGCTTTTTTTTGATGACTTCATTTTTTTCTAAATCATAATAATTCTGATTTACTGTTTGTCCGCATAGAGATGAAATAACCTACGTGCGGAGAGAAGGGAACTGGATGGATACGAAACAGGATTATACGGGAGTTGTAGGTTTTCTGTTGCTTGGGCTAGCGGCGATCGTGATGGTCTTTCATAAGCAGTTCACGCTCCATCAGCTCATCTTGCCTGAATCGCTATTAACGTTCAATGTGATTTTTTTAAGTATTTTTATCGAAGCGATTCCGTTTGTGTTAATCGGTGTATTGATTGCTGGAATCATTCAAGTGTTTGTTACCGAAGCTCATCTTAAACGATTCATTCCGCAACATCCGTTCTTGGCGGTCATTTCCAGCTGTTTCATTGGAGCGCTGTTTCCGGCGTGTGAATGCGGGATTGTTCCGATCGTGCGTCGCTTAATCGCAAAGGGAGTTCCCCTTTACGCCGGAGTAGGGTTTCTCCTGACAGGTCCTTTGATTAATCCGATCGTGCTGTTTTCCACCTATGTGGCGTTTGGAGGAAGTCTACCGATGGCCTTTTTACGTATGTCGCTCGGGCTCGTCATCGCCATCATTGTCGCTGGGCTGATTGCGAGTGTTTTTAGGCGAAATCAGCTAAAGCGGACAAGAGAAGATGTCACACGTGGTGAAACTGCTGGATCGAAGCCTCCGTTAGGCGAAAGGTTTAACGCGATGTTTCGACATTCAATTGATGAATTTTTTGACATGGGAAAGTTTTTAATGATCGGTGCACTGTTAGCTGCATTCGTTCAAACCTATGTTTCAACTAGCTCTCTCCTCGGACTTAGTGAAGGGATCGTTACGTCTACGCTCATCATGATGGGACTTGCTTACCTTCTTTCTTTATGTTCAGAGGCGGATGCCTTTATTGCGGCTTCCTTTCATCATGTGTTCCCGCAAACCTCGCTCCTTGGATTTTTAATTTACGGCCCAATGTTAGATTTGAAAAATACGATCATGATGCTGGCGGTCTTTAAGTTTCGATTTGTCATGGTGCTAATGGTGATGATCACAGGCACCGTTGCGGGGATTTTGCTACTAATGCATCCATGGATTGACTAGGAGGGCAGACGATGATGTACATACGCACAAACCAATTGCTGAAAGCGGTCATCTTATTGCTGTTTGCGGTGTTTCTCTTCCTGTTGCATGAGACGGGAGAGATCGCTCGGTTTATCAACCCCCAATACGTGCACCTCAGTCAAATTGCGTCGATCCTCTTCTTGTTTTTATTTTTCATCCAAGTGCCGAGAATGTTCACGAATTCAGAGGACGACCTTTGCGGGTGTGGCCTTTGGGGCTGTAGTCATGGAGAAGAAGGACGTTTTGCTATGAAGCATGTTATTTCCTATGGACTCATCAGCTTGCCACTAATGATCGGCTTTCTGTTCCCATTTAAAGATTTTGGAGCGGCTGAAGCGCTAAAACGAGGGGTTCAGTATCAAGTATCCCAACACGAAGCACGCGATGAAGCCTCTTTAGAGAAAAATGTGCAAGAGCTGCTGGAGCAGTCTGCTTTGATATTACACCGTGACAATTTCGTTAGCTCATTGCGGGCGCTAACGACATACCCTACGCGCTTTGTTGGCAAACCAATTTTGCTAGAAGGGTTTATTATAGAGGACTGTCAGGATGAAAAGGTGACGGTCATTACACGATTTCTCGTCACCCATTGTGTCGCGGACAGCCATGCGGCAGGATTCATCCTTGAGCATGAGGATTCATTAGGGGGAAGAGAGGATCAATGGCTTCAAGTAATGGGTGTGTTAGATGTCAAAATAGAGACTCGGAAATTAAATAGCTAATTCTGGGTCTTTTGGGGGATGAAAGCGAGATTCAAGAGGACCAATTGGAATTTTCAACGTCATTTTCAAAAAAGTGCATGTTAAATAAACCACAAGCAGTGGATTTTTTAAAAAATGTATTTTAAGATGTTGATGATGGCTTTATAGGGAGAGCAGAGATTTAATTATGGGATCTATAGTTGAGAAATGATTCTTTTCTGCTTCCTTCATCCAGGCATCGGCATGTTGGCACATGCCGATGATGTAACTTCGAATATTCCAATGTCTAGAACTACGACCTCTTGAATCCTCTAAACGATAATCAATTTTTTGTCGTTTGATACAACGCTCGACCCCAGTACGTAAAGCATAACGCTTATACCATTCCTTACTATCACGTTTTACTCTAGGAAAAAGACGAGGGTTATCCTTCGTCGATGTATAAAAGGTCCGTCCATAAGCAGATTCTGAACAAGGTGTGGGACATGTCCATTTTCCAACGACAGCTGGACAGCGCCATTTACGGCGATATCGTTTCTTATCGACTCCCCAATCGAGCATTTTTCTACCGATGGGACAGATTGGAACGCCGTCTAAGTTAATGTCCATTTCATTGTAGATGAACTGTTTTGAACGCCTTGGATTGAGGTCAATGATGGCAGAAACATCATGGTGTTCTAACATTTCATAGATCGGATAAGCATCCAGAGCTGAGTCTAGGATGACTTCACCAAACGTCCAATCGGGATACCAATGTTTGAGTTCATGGAAGGTACTGACAAACAAGACAGAGTCATGTTTACTGGCACGATACATCCTAGGATAAATCGGTAAATCATAAGGACTATCCGAAGCAGCTACCATGAAAAGACTTCTACCATAATAGTACTTTTCACGAGAACTATCCCAACCGTAATCAGCATCAGGGTCTGAAAACTGCCGTTGACATTGGCATTTCCAATTACCTTGTTTACGGCAGTCACAAAGGAACTTACCATAAGGCCGACCACCTGTTATCACGGGAGATCCGTCAGCCATCATGCTTAGTGATTGGGTGTTCCCTACTAATCCTTTCGATGCGGATGGATGAACGAATAAAGACTGAAAAAGGATTTGGAGCTGGTCGTGGGCCTTGGCTGTATATCGAACTTTCTTGTTTTTTAAGGCACGCTTCACTAACTTTTGAACAATTTTCGGATTTTTCGGTTCAAGTTTCTGATTCTTTTTTCCTTTCTTTTTTGCCTTCTTTAATTTTCGCTTCTTCCGATTGGATAGATGTGGAGAAGGAGCTAACCAAAGGCGATTGAAAAAGTCATAAAAGGTTCCTACTCCAGGAACATTATCCGGAGTAAAGCCACTAAGAATAGCCCAAATGGGAGTTGTTTTTAAGGTGAACACCCATTGATCTACACTGGTAACCTTTTGATCATGCATAAGCATTAAACTACGAAGCATATCACAAGGATTACGGGGTTTTCTTCCTCTGGGATTCGAGGAATAGCGATGTTTCAGGAGAGTGCCAGCATCGGTTAGATCAACCAAAGAACACCAAACGATAGGTTTGGAGTAAAAATCCGTTAAAAAAGTTTTGTCATCGAATTGTAGATCTAGCTGTTCAACAACAAAGTTAAGATAAGATTCATGTGTACGAATGTTAGTAAGCATAATTATTCCCCCATTTCAAGTGATGAAAAAACCTTTCACTTAATTATTTGAGGAACAAATGTTTGTCAAGAGGAAAGTTTGTTCGCACTCCTGTTTTGGGGGTGAAGCAATAAAAAAGCCCTAGTCAAAAGACTAGAGCTGGTGCGGAAAATTAATTTCCGAGTAGCTATTCAAACAACATGGAGGGGTTTTATTACCTGTCATCCGCGTCATCGAGTGGGAGGAAATTGAACCTCCCGCAAACCCATACGTCTATCCTTAACCAAAGGCGATTCGATCATGGTTTGGTTGTAGGCACTCATGAAGGAGACGACTAAGTGCGTCACGATCTAGCTCAAAACCAATAAACAATAACTCTGTTTGAACGTCACGGTTCTCCATTAGATCTGTGGTCGTTGTGTCAACTTGAATATGGGCACCTACTTGAGAAATGGAGTGAAGCTCACCTGTTTGCGGGTTATAGCAACGCCCCTTCATGCGAAAAATGTCGTTCGGAAGATGCTCGAAAAATCGCTCCAACTGGTGAATGCCAACAGGCTGTGAGCTTTGATAGAAAAACGTATCAACCCCGTAGTTGTGGATCACTTTTACATGTTGTCGTGAAGCGACAAGGTTCCGCTGTTCCACATAAAGAGACGCATAGCCGTTCTTGTCAAAGGTTGTATGCCCCTTTTGGCAACGTTGAATGGCTTCGTGCAAATCACATAGCAACGCTCGTGGCTGGAGCACGCGTAAAAAGGCTGTAAGTTCACCGAGGCGCTCAGAGGAAAGCCCATACTGGTGATAAAGACAAAGGGTGTCCGCTAACTCTAGCTGAAGGATGAGCGCTTCCCCTAACGTTTGAGTGAAATCTTGGTCAGCGGTGATAATCTCGTGTTCTGAGAAGTAAGAAAACCAAAACGCTTTAGCATCCAATACATGAATATGGGATGCAATGAACCAGTGATGATCTGAAGTGAATTGCTCTAAAAGGCTGTCGATGGATGAGAAAGGAGAAACATCTAAAAGAATCTCATCTGTGCTACGGTTTTGGTGCTCTTTAGCTAATAACGACATCAAATCAGCTTCGGTTGTCGCTTCCACATGATGGATCGCCTCGCCAATAAAGCTCGTGACCGGAAAAGGATCCTCACCATTTAATGTAAGCTTCATAGCTTTGGGGTGAAAGCGAATGATCTTTACGTGGTTTTGTCGGTTTTCTTGATAGCTTTTCATCAACTCTCTCTTCCCGTTTTCCGAGAAGCCTGAGATCACTGTGAGTGGCTTTTGTCTATTCAACCTCGACACCCCTTGTCTAATTCATTACCAGCTTGATTTTTTCACGCCAGGAATTTGCCCTTTATGTGCAAGCTCGCGAAACGCAATCCGTGACAGCTTGAACTTGCGTAAGACGCCCCGTGGTCTGCCGGTCATTTCGCATCGTCTCGTTAACCGAGTAGGGGAGGAGTCTCGAGGAAGCTTTCGGAGTGCTTCGTAGTCACCTTTTTCTTTTAACTCTTTTCTTAATTCTGCATAACGAGCGACGAGCTCCTGACGTTTTTTTTCCTTTGCGACTTTTGATTTCTTCGCCATAACGTTTACCACCTTTCTTTTGAAAATCAAAATCATTACGATTTATATCATAGTAGAAATAGCGTCCGAAGTAAAGGGCTGTGACGAAATCAATCGTAATCGTTACGGTTTGTTAGCCAAACTTAGTTGCTTAAGGCGATAATCACTCAGCGACAACAGAAAAAAGAGCTAATGAATCGAGCGAAACCTCTCTGAGATTTCTCAGAGAGGTTGAACCATTTAGAAGAAAGCCTATCCTACCGAAATTGATTATGTGTAGGCTCGAACAAAGCTTCGTTCGTATTTCTGACGATTGAAAAGTGGTCTACATTGTAATGGCCGTGGAGGGCTTCGTTATGATGAAGAATGATTTGTTTAGCAGACAACGTTTTTGAATCAGTAGTAGAATGTCCATCTCCAACTAATGTGACATCAACATGACGGACGGTGGCCGTTCTGACGGCAGTATCGATACAATGTTCTGTTTTACAACCCATCATCACAAGGTGTTGGATGTTGTTTTCCGTTAAATATGTGTCTAGTGGTGTACCGTAAAAACAATTGGTGGCGGATTTATTAAAAATAACCGCTGATGGGGGCACCTTAATGTCTTTGTGAATGTCGAATCCAGGCCCTTCTCCATTGGCAACATCTACATCTCTTATAAAAACAATAGCGGCGTTTTCAGTATTCGCTTTTTCAATGACCGTATTGATGTTTGCTACGAGACGTTCTTTCTCAAAAACGGGTGGAACTTCTTTAGAACCTTCGATTAATTCCTGCTGGGCGTCAATAATGATGAGGGCTTGTTTCAACTAATCTCCTCCTGAAATTTACTATGATTCAAGTATACTGCAAATTTTTAGTAAGTGACTAAATTTCTTTTAAGAGAGTAGCGGCGGGTTGTTCCTACCTATTGTAAATTTGACAAATTTAGAAACTCCTTTAGATTTCACGTCCTTTTCACAACTTTTGTTTACACTGACTTCGGAAAACAGAAAGGAGAAGGAGTGGACATGGTGGGAGCGGCAAACGAGAGGGTGAAAACAAAGGAGGCCGAGCAGGGAAAGCGAGCGCGATACCGAGTCGTATGGCGGTGGCATTTTTATGCAGGCCTCATATTTTCACCGTTTTTGATCATTTTTGCGATTAGTGGGGGCGTCTATCTTTTTAAACCACAAATTGAAGCGTCCTTGTACCAAGAGTTGTACTACGTTCAGGAAATAAAGGAAGCTACGTTAACCCCGTCTGCCTTAGTGGCACGAGCGAAGGAAGCGTTTCCTGAGTCGCCTGTAAGCTCGGTACGATTTTACGACGATCCTCAGCGGACGACGGAGATCAGCATGATGAAGGATGGGGAACGGATTTCCGTTTATGTAAATCCTTACAATGGGGAAGTTCAAGGCTCTCTCGTGAACAGTGAAAAGCTAACAGAAATCTTTAAAAAGATTCATAGTGAATTGTGGGTTGGCGGTACGTTTGCGAACAGGCTTGTCGAGCTTGCAGCCTGTTGGGCGGTGATCTTATTACTTACTGGACTTTATATTTGGTGGCCGAGAAGCAGAACGTCCATTTTGGGGACCATCCTTCCGCGATTCAAGAAAAAAGGACGGGTCTTTTGGCGTGACATGCACGCGGTGCCGGCGTTCTGGTTATCCTTGTTCATCTTCATTTTAATTGCAACAGGTCTCCCTTGGACAGGAGTAATGGGGGAGCAAATCAATCGTATCGCTACTTCAACGAATACGGGGTATCCCCCGTATGCACTTAGTTTTAGGGACAAGCCGGAGTCGACTGTTAAAACAAAAGAAGTGGCAGACGATGTTCCGTGGGCAACTGAACAATTAACGGTTCCTACCTCCTCAGGAGGACAAGTCCCGATTTCTCTTGAAGATGTGACGTACCTTGCAGAGACAAGAGAAGTGAACAAACCATATACGATTTCGATGCCGGAAGGGGACACGGGTGTCTATACGATCGCCAGCTCCCATACGAAACCTGGGGATAATGCTACCATCCATGTGGATCAGTATAGTGGGGCGATTTTAAGTGATGTGCGTTTCCATGATTACGGGATGATGGCGAAAGGGATTACGATCGGAATCGCTCTTCACGAAGGACGATTGTTCGGCTTGCCCAATCAAATTCTTGGTTTGATCACCTGCCTAGGTTTGATCGGGTTAATTGTTAGCTCGTGGGTGATGTGGAAAAAGCGAAAGCCTCAACGGTCATTAGGGGCACCTACTCAAGTGAAGGATCGAAAGGTTTCGCGAACGGTTTTTGTCATCATGATGGTCATGGGAATCATCATGCCTCTCGTCGGGCTCTCAATTATTTTCATTTATTTCTTGGATCGCTTTGTTTTATCTAAAATGAAGCGACTGCAAGCGTGGTATTCATAATTGGAGGAGGAATGAATGTGAGACAGGCACGTTTCTATTATATTTTCGTCATTTTACTGGTGGTTGTGGCAGGATGTACAGCCAATACCGATCCGGCAGAACTGTCACAAGACAGAATGGAGGTCATTGACGTAGCGTTTGCGATTTCGGATGAGCTAAAACCAAACACTCTCCATGAGTTGGCGATTCACGTCACACAAGGAGACGAGAATGTGACAGATGCGACAGACATTCAATTTGAAATTTGGCAAGGCCACGATCGGGAGCAAGGAGAGCTTATCGAAGCAAGCCATGTGGAAGACGGGATCTATATAAATTGAATTAAAGGGTTACAATCACTCTCTGTCGAAGTATAAGCGTAACACTTATCAATGAATGGAGAGAAACCCAATGACTGATTCACGTCAACATGAAATTCAAACCCTGCTTGCATTAATGAAAACAACTAAAGATAAACGAATGTATGAACGTTATCAAGCCATCTATTTATATTTACAAGCCTATTCTAAAAAAGAGATTACTACCATGATCGGACGTTCCGAAAAAACCATCTATAATTATGTGAATGCCTATGAAGAAAAAGGGTTAGATGGTTTAACGATAGGACAATCACCGGGAGCCCCCCGTAAATTAACACCTGAACAAGAGCATGAATTAGCTCAAGTTATCGCAACCAAACTTCCAGTTGATGTTGGTTTTCCAGCTAAGCATAATTGGACTCTGAAGATCATTGCTTCGTTTATAGAGAAAGAATGGAACAAAAAGTATACTCTTCGTGGTGTCTCACGGCTTTTACACGATTTAGGTCTTAGTTATACGAAACCTACTTATACGCTAGCAAAAGCTGACCGAGTGAAACAAAAAGAGTTTATGGAAGAGACCTTTCCTACCTATAAAAAAAACTTTTAA
>NZ_SNUY01000066.1:20877-24446 GCF_004376175.1 Halalkalibacterium halodurans
TTTAAATGAGGATATTGATCATCTTCTATTTCAGGATGAATCCATGATTCGTGATTACCAAGCCCTTCAGTATACATGGTTTTTAAAAGGTAAGCAGCGAATCATTCCCACTTACGGAAAGCATCAAGGTGTCAAACTCATCGGTACACTTAACTACGAAACAGGTGATGTGTTTTGTGTAGAAGAAGAACGGTATGATGCAGAAGCGTTTCTCCGTTTTCTTCAAAAGGTACTTGAACGCTATCCAATTGGCAAAATCGTCATGATTCTGGATAATGCCCGTATTCATCATGCGAAGCTAATCCAACCTTTCTTAAGTGAAAACCAACATCGTTTAGAGTTGGTGTTTTTGCCTCCCTACAGTCCTGAATTAAATCTAGTGGAAGGGCTGTGGAAGTGGCTCAAATCAGATGTTATTTATAACGTTTTTTATTCATCTGTCAAAGAGATTCGCAGGAATGTGCAAGCTTTTATTCGTGAGTTGAACGACACACCTGAAAAAGTCATTGACCGATTGTGTGTGCAATTGTAAAAGATAAATTCAACTTATATATCTGGTGGAGTACGAATTTCTCGAAGACGGCATCTATTTTGTCCAAGCCCATGTGACGGCGCGGGGTCTCCATGTTATGCCGACGGAACGGCTAATCGTCGGTGACGTATCAGAAGAAGAGCTTGAATCATTGGAGGAGGACTCTGGACAAAGTGAAACCGGCGGAGGCGCCCATCATTAAATAGAGGCTAAAATCTACTGGTGGAGTGACAAAGCTTACTCCACCAGTAGATTATCCATCTTTTTTAACGAGAAGATGGATTCCAATTCCTAAAGGGACGAATACACATACATAAACAAGTGGATCAATATAATGAATCCAATGTACATAGTGGGAAGGAGTGGTTTTCTCAACGGCTTGGGATAAAATCGCGAGCATGATCACCAGTGCGGAAAAGAGGAGAGCTAAGCCGATGAGGACGAAACCATACATTTTCGTAGTGGACAATGCTTTCACTACCTTTCTATTGTTCATTTGCTTCATTCGGTATGGAGTTGAGTAAATCGTCAGAGAGTTGGGACTTGGCTAATTCTCGTAATCTTTTATAAACGATGCCCTTCTCGTCAACTAAGGTGAAGGCTGTTTCCCCGTTTGTCTCGATGATCACTCGTTCGGACAGTACGATAATCGAATGATCCTCATCAATATCTGGCAAGGTCAGTCCACGAATGATAAAGCCACGGAATCCAAGAACTATCTCTTTACTAGACTCGGCCGAATGGTCTGCTGGTAGCTGCTCGATCAATGATGTCATCTCGTCTATTTCCTCTGCTGCCAATGCCCATGTCGGATTTGGCTGGCCTGATAACAAATCGACTTCTACTTCTGCTTGACCGGTCGTTTTTCCGCAACCTGAAACGATGAACACGAGTAAGGCTGCTAGCGTTACCTGTCTTAGCTTCATTTTTATTCGCTCCTTAAAGGGGGATGGACAATGGGTTTTCCCTGAACGATCTTTTCAAGGACGAGTCATGGGATAGACTGTATAATAAAAAGGGAGTTGCGATGACAGGAATTTATTGTCATCTATAGTATAAAGTAATCTACGTATCGTAACGTGCCAACTATTTATTGGTAAAATTATGTCTGGTTAAGCAACCACCTCATTGACGGTCATTTCCTCAGAGCTCGATTTATTTTGGGAATGGACTCGCTTTCAAGAGAGCCATCCCGATTTTCTTCGTAAGTATAATCGCTTGAAAGAGCAATTTCATGGAAAGCAGATGGAGATGTATCGTAGAGAGAAAAATCGATTTTTTGAAACGGTCTTAACATCAGAAGCGTATCAATCATTTGTACAACAAATAGACCGCACGAAAGGAGGAAGCGATGGAGAGTGAACGACTGAAGATTTTCGATGAAGATGGCAATCCCATTGGTGTGGCTACTCGTGAGGAAGTCCATGCCCGCGGGCTTTGGCATGAAACGTTTCACTGTTGGTTTATGACCAAAGAAGATGATACGCACTATCTCTATTTGCAAATCCGCAGCGAGCAGAAGAAGGATTATCCGAACTTATTGGACATTACAGCGGCGGGACACCTACTTGCCAATGAAGCCGTTCAGGATGGGGTACGGGAAGTGTATGAGGAAACGGGAATCGCGGTTTCATTTGAAGTGCTCAAGCCTTTAGGGATCATGAAATATAGCGTGACACGAGAGAAGTTAATCGATCAAGAGCGAGCCCATGTGTTTTTGTATCAAGATGGCATCACGTTTACTGATTTTCGCTTACAGCGTGAGGAAGTCGCAGGGATGGTTCGAGTGCGATTCGCAGATTTTTATATGTTTTGTTTGCGAAAAAAAAGAGGAAGTTGTCATAGAAGGCTTTAAACAAAACGAGAGCGGTGAAAAAATGCCCGTCCTTGAAAAGGTAGGATGGGAGCATTTTGTTCCCCACGAACCGTCATTTTATGAAGAGGTTGTGAACCGAATCGACAAGGCGATAAAGTCATAGAGCAACAGGCAATTTTAAAGATTTCCTGTCTATTGACCAAGTATAAGAGGGACGGTTTTCCTATGATATAGAGCTTAAGCAGGAACGGCTGAGGCGATTGACATAGAAAGGGTGGGTTGGCAGTGGATGTCGATTTAAATGAGCTTGCCGGGCAATTTGCCAGCGGTTTTTTAACCGTTGACGGGGTGTACCGAACGACTTTAGAAGCAGGGCGTGTTCTCGGACATACGCGTGCGTATCCGACCCCAAAATCCGTTAAAAGGGGAGGCGTCGTTTGTATTTAACGGAACTGCTTATCATCTCACCCCGGGGAAAGTCGTTCATGGTGGCAAAAATATGGAGCTGATCGTCAAAGTAGGAACGGCAGCTTTTGAATATTGTCTGATTCATTATACGCTTCATGCACGATCAAACCACCGGAATGATACGGATTCCCACTTTTTACTGGATCCCGGTGAAAATTTGGCGATTACCGAAAAGCTAGACCTGTTGCATCGAATTAAAAGCACCCCTGGAAATTTTCCTAAAATCCAAGCGAAAGCATTGTTTTACACGATCTTTCATGACATGTTGATTTGTGCGCGGAATCGGTTAAATCGGGAAAGTCAACTGGTGATTGAGCAAGTGGTGGAATATATCCACCATCATTATATGGAGCCGATGACGGTGAAAAAATTAGCCGATATGAGCGGCATGGGAGTTAAACCGTTTTCTTATTTGTTTAAGAAATACATCGGTATGTTTCCGATCGATTATCTCATTCAGTACCGATTAAAACGGGCAAAAAACCTTCTCGTCTCGAGCAACAGTAGCATCGCTGACATTGCTGAGAGCATCGGATACTTGGATGCCCTTTACTTTAGCCGACTGTTTAAAAGGCTCTACAATAAATGTGGCTCTACAATAAATGTTGGGGTTTTTGCACAAAAGAGGGCAAAAAAAATGCACGCAGGCTCCTTTATCCATTATCCTTGAATTGTTGAGAAACAAAGAAAGGATAGGAGCTGCGTGTACGATGAATTTTACCATGGATTTGCCCGGATTAAAAGGTGTGAAGG
>NZ_SNUY01000067.1:0-16037 GCF_004376175.1 Halalkalibacterium halodurans
GCACTGAAAGACTTGAAAGGCTTTTAAAAACCATAAGATTCTCAACGAGGAGAACCCTAAAATCCTGAATTCGCTTACACATATGAGGATGGAAAATACTCCTCCCACAAAAGGTTGACACAATCTCCTAAATTCCTTGACTTGACTCTGGCAAGGGGCTTGCTATAATGAGGGGGATTAACCGAATAGCCAAATGTTTTCTAGGGTTCCGCTTGCAAGGCAAGGCCTGGTCCGAGAGAAAACGCAAAAAAGATTGTCTTTTTTGTCCACGGAGGGAGAAAAGCCCGGGAGATATCGATACACGATATGTCTCGGGCTTTTTATATGGAAAGGAGAATGCTATATGAATAAACAATGGCTTATGGTTGTCATAGCAGCGGTGTTTGAAGTAGGATGGGTGATCGGGCTGAAGCACGCGGATCATCCGCTAGAATGGGGAGGAACCGCCCTCGCGATTGTCATTAGTTTTTCGCTAATGATTTTAGCAGCGAAACAGCTGCCCGTCGGTACTGTGTACGCGGTCTTTGTCGGTCTAGGTACGGCTGGCACCGTGTGTGCTGAAGCTGTTCTTTTTGCCGAACCGCTCTCTTCAATGAAGCTGCTACTTATTGTGCTTTTATTAGCGGGTGTAATCGGCTTAAAGCTAGCGAGCGGACAGTCTTCATCTCAACAAAAGGAGGTGGGGTAAATGGCTTGGGTGATTCTTATTGCCGCAGGGTTATGTGAAATGGTCGGCGTACTGATGATTAATCAGCTCCATCGAAGCCGTTCGTGGAAGGCCTATGCTGGGATGATCATCGGATTTGGACTTAGCTTTTGGTTGTTAGCCATGGCGATGCAATCTCTATCGATGGGAACAGCCTATGCCGTTTGGACCGGAATCGGTGCATCAGGCGGTGCACTCCTCGGTATGTTGTTTTACGATGAACCACCACAAACCCTACGGATTATATGCATCGCTCTCATTTTAGCAGCAACAATCGGACTGAAATTCATCGGTTAAGTAAGCCACCCTCCATCGACAACGGAAAAGAGGGTGGCTCCTTTTTTAATCTAAAGCGGCGTCCACGTTAAGAAGGCCATGACCGTAATAAAACGGCTTTCCGAGTGGTGTGGCCGTTGTATTCAATCGCTTGCGAATTTGTTCGTTTGTTAGCTCAGGGTTGTTACTTTTAATGAGGGCAGCTGCTCCTGTCACATGAGGTGAAGCCATTGACGTTCCACTTAATCGCTCGTATCGATTAAAGAGGAAGGTGCTATGAATCTCAACACCAGGGGCCATGATTTCAAGCTGCTCCCCGTAGCTTGAAAAGCTTGCTCGCTCGTTATTGCCATCGACCGCTCCAACGGCGACAACCGAATCATAGCGAGCCGGGTAATCAATCGTATGTTGTTCGTCCGCTTCCCCTGAATTACCAGCGGCGGCGATGATTAAAATCCCATGATCATGGGCGCGCTCGACCGCTCGTTGTAACGCTTCTGAGTCGGTGTTCGTGCCGAGACTCATATTAATGATGTCCATATCGTTTGAGATCGCCCAGTCAATTCCGTTCGTAATCGAGGCAATCGAGCCTGCACCAAGACCATTCAGCACTTTAACGGCATAGAGCTCCACATTCGGTGCGATTCCAGTCGAAGCTTCATCATTTTCTTGGGCAGCGATGGTGCCCGCAACATGGGTTCCGTGCCCATTTAAGTCACGGTAAAAAGGTTCAACTGATACGAAGCTCACACCGTCAATAACATGTAAATCATCATGGCTTGCAATTCCCGTATCAAGGACCGCGACCTTAACCCCGTCTCCCCGCTTCATACGCTCTTCCAATTTCGGAATATCCGTCTCTTGGATGTTATTCATCACAAGCGGATCAAGGTATACTTTTTCATTCTTTTCAATAAATTCAACCGATGGGTCATTTTCTAGCAACTCGGCCACTTCTGTGGAAAGCTCTGACACGATGACAGGGAGGTTTTCGTATTCGTGCTGCACTTCTACCGCTGAGGTCGTGACATTGTTACTGAAGGCTTGAGCGGCCGCTTCATTTTTAAAGCCGACCAAATATTCCTCTGTATCTTCTGTATCTTCACGATTGTCTGCAAAAGCTGTCCCAGTCGCCAGAACGATCATCAATATGGTCATGATCAACACGTGTACACGCCGCTTCATTCTACCTTCCTCCCTCTACTAGAAGTTGTTCTTAATCTATCACAGATCTCACATTCTCTGATCCGCCATATTTCCACAGCAACTGACCTAGTATCTTTCATGCTTCGTTATTCTTTTTCAACAGCGGACCTGTATAAAAATATTTATATATGTCAATCAATTGCTTGAAAATTGCACCACTCCTCCCTTTTCCCTACAATATAAGAGAGACAAACTGTAAAGGAGCGACGCGCATGCTTTTTATAGATAACCAAGGCATTACCGATCCACGCATTAATTTAGCGATTGAGGAATACGCCTTAAAAAACCTAGACATTAATGAAACCTACTTGCTTTTTTATATTAATGAACCGTCGATTATTATCGGGCGGAATCAAAACACGATCGAAGAAATTAATACGGAATATGTAGAATCGAATGGTATTCACGTCGTCCGTCGCCTCTCGGGAGGAGGAGCCGTCTATCATGACCACGGAAATTTAAACTTTAGCTTCATTACAAAGGATGATGGTGAGAGCTTCAGCAACTTTCAAAAGTTTACTGATCCGGTTATCAAGGCGTTAGCCAAGCTCGGTGTCACGGCTGAATTAAAAGGAAGAAACGATATTATCGCAAGCGATGGTCGAAAAATTTCCGGAAATGCACAATTCTCCACAAAGGGCCGAATGTTTAGTCACGGAACTCTTCTTTTTGACTCTGAAATTGACCATGTTGTTTCCGCCCTTAACGTTAGCAAAGATAAAATTGAATCGAAGGGCATTAAATCGATCCGCAGTCGTGTTGCCAACATTTCTGAATTTCTAACCGAAAAAATCTCCATTGACCAATTCCGCTCATTGCTACTTGAATCGATCTTTGACGGTCAAGCGAACATCCAAGAGTACAAATTAACCGCCGACGACTGGGCAGAGATTCATAAGCTGTCAAAGGAACGGTATCAAAATTGGGATTGGAACTACGGGAAATCCCCAGCCTTTAACCTGCAACATTCCCACCGCTTCCCTGTCG
The DNA here is from genome assembly GCF_004376175.1 of Halalkalibacterium halodurans. Lineage (GTDB taxonomy): Bacteria > Bacillota > Bacilli > Bacillales > Bacillaceae_D > Halalkalibacterium > Halalkalibacterium halodurans. The sequence continues at coordinate 3,176 of NZ_SNUY01000067.1, forward strand.
GCAACATTGACATCCGCCTTGAGGTGAAAGGTGGTACGATTCAACAGTGCAAAATCTTTGGCGACTTCTTTGGTACAGGGGATGTACGTGATCTGGAGGATAGACTGGTTGGCATCCGTTATGAGCGAGCTGACATCGAACAAGCATTAGCGGACGTAGACGTCAAAACGTACTTCGGTCAAGTGGAAAAAGACGATTTATTAAACCTGTTCTATTGATCACAGGCCCCTTTCTTAGGGGCTTATTTTTTAGTTTTTAATGTTCTATTTTTTTCCTTCTCCACATAGGATGAACGTGAGCTCGTCCTTTAAGAAAATTAAAAATCGACGGAGGGAGCGCTTACATTTTGTCGAAGAAAGAACATACTCCCACTTGTTTTGGGAGTAAAATCATATGGGGGAGGTTTTTGTAGAATGGTGTATCAACGTCCAAATGAAGAAGGTGCTGTCGTCTCGTTTAAGAAGAGGTATGACAACTACGTGAATGGAGAATGGACACCGCCTGTGAAAGGTCAATATTTTGAAAATGTCACTCCGGTTACAGGCGAAGTCTTTTGTGAAGTCGCTCGTTCCACAGCCGAGGACATTGATCTAGCCCTTGACGCCGCCCACGCGGCGAAAGAGCAATGGGGAAAAACGTCACCTGCCGAGCGAGCAAATCTATTAAATAAAATAGCCGATCGGATGGAGGAAAACTTAGAAAAACTCGCCGTTGCGGAGACGTGGGAGAACGGGAAGCCCGTCCGTGAAACGTTAAATGCCGACATTCCACTGGCGATCGACCATTTTCGCTACTTTGCTGGCGCGATTCGTGCCCAAGAAGGTACGTTGAGCCAAATTGACAACGATACGGTCGCGTACCATTTTCATGAACCGCTTGGTGTTGTCGGTCAAATTATCCCCTGGAACTTTCCGATTTTAATGGCGACGTGGAAGCTGGCACCTGCCTTAGCTGCCGGCAACTGCGTCATCTTAAAGCCTGCAGAACAGACGCCGGCTTCGATTTTTGTCTTGCTTGAATTAATTGAAGATCTACTGCCAAAAGGGGTTGTCAACATTGTGAACGGCTTCGGAGTGGAAGCAGGAAAACCGCTCGCTTCCTCGAGTCGTGTCGCCAAGGTGGCATTTACAGGGGAAACGACAACCGGCCGCTTAATCATGCAATATGCGTCGGAAAACTTGATTCCGGTCACACTTGAACTTGGCGGTAAATCACCGAATATTTTCTTTGATGACGTGATGGCAAAAGACGACGCCTTTTTAAATAAAGCGATCGAAGGGTTCGTCCTGTTTGCCTTGAACCAAGGAGAAGTTTGCACATGCCCGTCTCGCGCCCTCATCCAAGAGTCGATCTACGATACATTTATGGAGCGTGCTTTGGCTCGGGTACAAGCGATTAAACAAGGCAATCCGCTAGATCCTAACACGATGATTGGCGCTCAAGCCTCACAGGAGCAGCTTGAAAAAATTCTTTCGTACTTAGCCATCGGTAAGGAGGAAGGCGCCGAGGTACTCGCTGGCGGTGAACGCAATCATTTGCCAGGTGAATTGGCGAACGGCTACTATGTTAGTCCAACTGTGTTTAAAGGTACGAATGATATGCGCGTCTTCCAAGAGGAAATCTTCGGGCCGGTCGTTTCTGTGACGACGTTTAAGGATGCGGAGGAAGCATTAGCGATTGCGAATGACACCCTTTACGGACTCGGGGCAGGTGTTTGGACGCGGGACATGAATAAAGCCTACCGATTTGGGCGAGAGATTCAAGCGGGACGCGTATGGACGAACTGCTATCACGCCTACCCTGCCCACGCCGCTTTCGGAGGATACAAAAAGTCCGGCATCGGCCGAGAAACACACCTGATGATGCTGAGCCACTATCAACAAACGAAAAATCTGCTCGTCAGCTACAGTGAAGACGCATTAGGATTTTTCTAAGAGGTGATGAATGTGCCCGAACGCGTAACGGCAACCGAGGCGGCCTTGTTGCTCATCGACAAGCTGAAACAGACCCATGGGCCACTCATGTTTCATCAGTCTGGCGGCTGCTGCGATGGCAGCTCGCCTATGTGTTATCCTGAAGGAGAGCTCCGCGTCGGCGCCAATGACGTGCTTCTCGGTAAAATTGGTGGTGTCCCCTTTTACATTGCGAGGGATCAGTACGAATATTGGAAGCATACCCAGTTAATCATCGATGTCGTCGATGGACGCGGAGGGATGTTTTCCCTTGAAGGGCCTGAAGGAAAGCGATTCTTGACACGATCTCGCGTCTTTACAGAGAGCGAGCGAAAGGCCCTCCGGATTTAAAAATAGCAAAACAACGAAAAAAGGTTCCAAACATCAATACTGGATGGCGGGAACCTTTCTTTGATTGAATTGTCCTATTACCTATTGTGACGTTTTGGCGGTGGATTTTCTTAGTTCACCGCCATGGCCTAATTTTGTTACATTCTTTGCAGGAACAATAAATACTTAGTGACTTCTTAATCGAAACACCACCAATTATTGATCTGCTTTATCTTCTTATCACCATTCCCTTACCATCACATTTGGTAGATTCATTTTTCAGATCTGGATGCTTACCTGACTCCATATCCAAATAAAATAGAGGGGGTTCCCCCTCATCGTTCATTGAATTTTCCGTAGGTTCTCTCTCACACTCTCGACTCTAGCGGCATTCCTTGCCATTGTTGTTCTAAGCACGCCTTCAGGGCCTCCAACTGCTTCCGCCCCATCGTGCGCAATGATTGATGAAGGAACGGGCGAATGGCCTTCGTATACCAATTGTTAAAGGTCGGAATGCATTCGAAATGGACAATCGTTCCACCTGCCTCAGTTTCAATGAGTCGATAAAAGATTTCCATCGTAAGATAGTCGCTTTCTAAGCGAACACCGTAAAAAGACGGACGATGAAAAGCAATGATTTCTCCTGCATATTCCTCCACTTTTCGACCGTTGTGAATCCGTTGAACGAAGGTAGCTCCTTTACGCTTCATGCCCTCTCGCTTATGAAAGTAGATGTTTTCCATAAACCCGCATTGCCATTCACGCATCAAGTCTTCTTCGCTCACATAACGAAACACCGTTTCAATTGCAGCGTTCATCTCAACTTGGTACGTCACTCCCACCGGTACCCATCTCCCTTTCCGCTATTCATTTCTTTCTGTTTTCCCTATTTTCGTGATCAACAATCGCAAACCTTTTTCATTCCCCGAAAATCAGTCTATTCACCTAGACCAAAAAGTATGAAAGGTCTATCTTTTTTGCCGGCATTTGTTGACAAAACGTTCACAACACGAAACTTGTTTCTGTTTGTCCAACTCTTTACAATGGAAGGGAACGCGCACAATCTTTAGGAGGGACGTCCTTTGAAATATTTGATAATGGTCGCTGTTGCCATTCTCCTCGTCGCATGTGGCCAGACAGAAGAGGAGCAAGGTGCGGTCGATCATATAGAACAGTTATCACCGATTGAAGTTGAGCTTTTGTATGAGGAAGCGCTCGCATCGGGGGAAAATATGACCTTTGACGTTCTCGTTACCCAGAACGAGGCGCCGGTTGAAGATGCCCGGGAGGTAATCGTTGAATTTTGGCAAGAAGGGGCAAAAGAAGAGAGTGACATGATTGAGTCAACCAATGAAGGAGGCGGAGTGTATCGCGTGACCTACGAGTTTCCTGAGGATGGTCTCTACTTCGTCCAACCTCACGTGACAGCTCGAGATATGCACCGAATGCCCCTTTATGAATTGACGATTGGTGAGGAATAAGCTGACCAAGAGAAACAATCGTTTGTCGAGTATGAATCTGAGATCATTGACCTTTCCTTATTTGCGGAAGACTCGATTCAAGCAGGCGAAGAAACCACCCTATTAATTGTAGTGGAACATAAGGATAAACCGTTTACTGGCGGGGTTTTGACACTTGAGGTTTGGCAACATGAGGACGAAGCACATACATGGCTCGACACCGAAGAGACGGACGTAGGTCAGTACGAAGTCAGCCATACGTTTGCAGACGCGGGTGAGTATCATGTCGTTTTCCATATTGAAGACGACACCGGTCTCCACGAACATATCCATGAAGCATTAATAGTCGATGAGAACACGTAGTTAACTGCCGAGTGTTTATCTCAACACAAAACGAAGGAAGCCCCCTAGACGGAGAGGCTTCCTTTTTCGGTTACGCTAACTTCAACGTTCCAAAAATCGTCGGGATCGCTCGCCCGCAATGACGCAAAAGTAAAGTGAGTTGCCTAACAAAAAATTAAAGCGGCCACATCTCTTTTGGGTTTAATTCGTACTGCCCGTTTTGCCTAAACATAAACTGACACATGACAAATTCGTGACGAACCGTGGCAAAGTCTTCGTGAAATTGCCTAATATGCTCATTGATCTCTTTCTCACTATAGACGCGCCCCTGCTCGATTCCTCTTAGCATATACTCAAGAATGATCAGTTTTTTCTTTCGCTGGGCCGGCAACGTTTTTACTCGGCCATCCGGTAACGTAAAGTTTTTAATCACTCTGACCTTCTCTTGATCATCGACTTGAAAATTAAACATCTCATCTCCCCCTATCATTAAGATCGCGCCTGCCATCCGTTCCAGCTTTTTTTCATCAAGATAAAAATAAATTGTGTTTTTTTCCCTCCGTTGATAAACAACATCAATTTCCCGCAGTTTCGACAAGTGATGAGAAATAGTCGGTGGTGTAAGTCCTAGCTTCCCTGCAATCGCTTGACCATGGAGAGGGCCTCCTTTTAATAAAGCAATGATCCGAATTCTTGTCTTATCTCCTAACGTTTTATGAAAATGAACTAATCGATTGAGCTGCATAAAGAAACCTCCATTTAGACAATCATCTAATTAGTTGGTCGTCACAACTATAAAAACAAAAAGCCTGAACCATTGGGCTCAGACTTCTAATTCAGTCTTTCGGGCATAGCATCTGAAAATGCTGGTATAAGTTAACGAATTCAGCAGGGAGAAGCCCGCCATATTCGCCATCGAAATTGAGCTGCATGCTTTTTTCTGCCTGCACTTTAATCCGATTCGCCTGCACGTATAATACTTTTGGGTGCTTAATGTGCTCCCCTCTTAACGCTAATCCTGCAAGATGAAGAAATTCAGGAAAGGACGTTTTTTTCACGATGATGAAGTCGAACATGCCATCTCGCAATGAAGCATTGGGGGCTAGCCGTTCGAAGCCACCCACAGAATTCGTGTTTGACACGAGAAACATCATAATTTCCCCTTCAAACAGCTTGCCGTCATATTCAATTCTTACGTCTGTTGGTGAAATTTGCGGAAGCTTCTCCAGCCCTTTAATGTAATAAGCGAGCTGGCCGACGACTGTTTTCAGTTTACTAGGAACTTCATACGTAAGCTCAGTCAATGTCCCTCCAGCAGCAATATTAATAAAGTAATGGTCCCCTGCTTTTCCTACATCCACAGGTTTCGTATGACCTTCTATTAAAATATCGCACGCCTTTTCGATGTCACGAGGAATGTTCAACGCTCGAGCAAAATCATTGGTCGTTCCTGCTGGAATGAGTCCTAGCGTAGGACGCTTCTCCAACCCTGCAAGGCCATTGACAACTTCATAAATCGTGCCGTCACCACCTGCCGCAATGACTAAATCATGCCTCCGCTCACCAGCAAGCCTAGCTGCCTCCGTGGCACTACCTTCCCCAGTCGTCGCATGGGTCGATGTTTCATATCCTGCCAGTTCTAGTCGCTCAAGAATATAGGCTAGGCTTTTTCTGATTTGTTCCCGCCCTGATGTTGGGTTATAGATCAATCGAGCTGTTTTCATCTGCTACAACTCCTACATATCGCGTGATGCGATCATGGTGGTCATCTGGAAAATATACGATTTCATTTTATCGTACTTACCTTCAGAAGCCAACTCTTTTATCTCCACTTTATGCCAATGATCGATTGATTAATGAGTAAGTATATGCCACCTGCAATCGGCTAAAGCTGTACTTACAATCTTCCCCATATGCTAGGGAATTGGGCCGATTCTGTTCTCCTCGTGCATGAGACCAACACCTTGTCTCATAAAGTATAGCAAGCCACTAATTATTAAGGAGAGGAGAAAGAATATGAAATTTGGACTTGCTCTATCGCTCATCATAGCCATTACGATGTGCTTTGCCCCGTCAAGTGTTGCCGAAGCAAAACGATCATCTTCTTTTCTACTGCTGGAAAATGTACCTGGCTTTCTGCCATCCCCTTCTGGAGACTCAATTCGCTTCACACCATTAACGATAGAGGACGGGGCGTTAGTCAAAACCTATCAAGAGGTAAGCTGGCGCTCGTCCAATCGGAAAGTTGCCACTGTTGATAACAAGGGAACTGTCACACTCACAGGCAAGCCTGGCCGGACTTTCATTCACGCCACACACGGTTCATCCTCTGACCGAATCGCCATACACGTAACGCCGAAAAAAGGGGTCACGCTCATTCAGGAAAAAGGTCCGCAATACGATGTCATCGAAACGCTCCTCGACCAAATGACGCTCGAAGAAAAAATTGGACAAATGATGATGCCTGATTTCCGTACTTGGAACGGGCAGAATGTGGTGGAAATGCTTCCGGAGATTGAACAAATGGTGAAGGAATATCATCTCGGCGGCGTGATCCTTTTCCGTGAAAATGTTGTAGAAACCGAGCAAATAATCCATCTTGTAAACGATTATCAAGACGCAGCAGAAAAGCTCGGACTGCTCATCACGATTGACCAGGAAGGTGGGATTGTGACGCGCCTTCAAAATGGGACAGATCTCCCGGGAAACATGGCGCTCGGAGCTACCCGTTCAGAGGATTTAGCCTCTCAAGCTGGAACTGTCATTGGCCGGGAGCTACAGTCACTCGGGATTAATATGAACCTCGCACCCGTTCTCGATGTGAACAACAATCCAGACAACCCAGTGATCGGGGTTCGATCCTTTTCGGAAAACCCTGAGCTTGTCGGCCAATTAGGAGTCGCCTACACAAAGGGACTACAATCTACAGGAGTCGCTGCTACTGCTAAACATTTTCCCGGACATGGGGACACCGATGTTGATTCTCACTTAGGGTTACCAGAGGTGCCTCACGATCGGGCTCGCCTAGATGAAGTAGAGCTTGCTCCTTTCCGTCAAGCGATGGCCGAAGGAATCGATGCCATCATGACCGCCCATGTAACGTTCCCAGCCATTGACGATGCTAAAGTGATCTCAGAGAAGGATGGCTCACTTATTTCCTTACCAGCTACATTATCGGAAAAGGTGCTCACCGATTTAATGCGTGACGACCTCGGCTTTGAAGGGGTGATCATTACAGACGCGATGAACATGAACGCAATCAGTGATCATTTCGGCCCAACGGATGCAGTCATTCGTTCGATCAATGCTGGAGCGGATATTATTTTAATGCCAGTCGGCTTACAGACAGTGTTTCCTGCGGTGGTGGAAGCCGTGGAGAATGGAGAGATTTCCGAGGAGCGCGTGAACGAAGCGGTAAAACGCATTTTAACATTGAAGCTGAACCGAGGCATCCTTAAAACGGACTCCTCAACATCGATTGATGAGCAGATCGCGGAGGCTGAAAGAGTGATCGGCTCAGACGACCACCGCCAGATCGAACAACAAATCGCCGAACAATCCATAACCGTGATAAAAAATGAACAAGACACGCTTCCTCTATCCGTTGAAGAGGATGACTACGTCGTTGTCGTTGGTTCCACCTATAGTGAAAACTTAGCAGCTGCCTTTGAAGACGCCTCTGTTCAAACAGAACATCTTTTACTTAGTAGCAACCAATCGAGCTTGACCGCCGAACAGCAAGAACTTGTAGAGGGGGCCTCTGCCATCATCATCGCTTCTCATTCGGCTAACGTCGCTGGTCGCTCACCGTCACATCCTCACATGCAGCTATATGCGTCGTTGAGTGAATCGGCTGATCAACCAGTAGTCGCTGTTGCGATTCGTAATCCATATGACATCATGGCCTACCCTTCCGTTCCAGCATACATTGCTCAATATGGATTTCGTGATGCAAGCTTCCGCGCCTCCGTACGGACGATTGTCGGTGACCTCACGCCGTCTGGACAATTGCCAGTAACGATTCCGACAATTGAGGGTGATGTGATGTTTGAATATGGCCATGGGTTATCATGGTAATTAGTAAAGAAAGGAGTGTATCACATGAAACGAACGATGGCTCTTTTGCTAGCCGTAACGCTCTTGTTTGGGCTCGTCTCTGTGGCCCATGGAGCAGGGAAAGGAAAAAAGAAAGGAAATCCCCATGCGTTCTCTCTCGGGGTCGAGCAGTTACTACAAAACGAGTTTCATTTAATTGAAGGGAAAAAGGTTGGCCTAATTACGAACCCAACTGGAGTGGACCGCGAGCTCCATAGCATTGTCGATGTGTTGTTTGAAGATGAGCGCGTCGAATTGACCGCATTGTATGGTCCTGAGCATGGGGTTCGTGGTGATGCTCAAGCCGGGGAGTACGTCCCTTTTTACATCGATGACAAAACGGGATTACCGGTATACAGTCTTTATGGACAAACGCGGAAGCCGACCCCAGACATGCTCGAAGACATTGACGTCCTCTTGTTTGATATCCAAGATGTAGGAACGCGTTTTTACACGTACATCTACACGATGGCCTATGCGATGGAAGCCGCAGCTGAAAACGATTTACCGTTCATCGTGTTAGACAGACCGAATCCTCTCGGCGGACAAAAAGTCGAAGGTCCAATGTTGGAAGAACCGTACCGCTCGTTTGTGGGCTTGTACCCGATTCCCCTTCGCCACGGAATGACCGTTGGAGAGCTTGCCCTATTGTTTAATGAGGAGTTTGCTATTGGGGCCGACGTGACCGTTGTCGAGATGACAGGTTGGAAACGTCATACCGATTTCAAGGATTTGCCGCTAGAGTGGGTGCTTCCTTCACCTAACATGCCAACACTTGACACAGCACTCGTCTATCCCGGAGCCGCCCTTATAGAAGGAACAAACGTCTCTGAGGGACGAGGGACGACAAAGCCGTTTGAATTGATCGGGGCACCGTTTGTGAACTCGACCGAGCTAGCCGCTACCTTGAATGATCTTGGCCTTCCAGGGGTGACATTCCGTGCGGCCTCGTTTACACCGATGTTTTCCAAGCATGCCGGCACTTTAAGTCACGGTATTCAAATTCACGTGACCGACGAAAAATCTTTTCAACCTGTCATAACAGGACTTCACATTGTCAAAACAATACACGACCTGTATCCCGACGATTTCCGCTTTACGGCCGAAGATCAGCAGGGCATTTCCTTTTTTGATCGCCTGATCGGTAATGGTGATGTGCGCAAGCAAATCATGCAAGGGGCGTCTGTTGAAGAAATCGTCGCTGATTGGGGGAAAGAGATCAAAGCTTTTGAAAAAACGAGAAAAAAATACCTATTGTACTAATAGGCAAGTCTTCCAGCAGACGGGCATAGACATGTAACGAGGGGACCGTGGGCATCTTCCCCTCGTTCCTACAAACTGAAGGAGGGTACAGACGATGCTTCAATTTCTACAACGGATTGGTCGCTCGTTACTGCTTCCGATTGCTGCATTGCCTGTCGCTGGATTACTGCTTCGTCTCGGACAAGAGGACTTATTGAATATTCCTTTTATGGCAGCTGCCGGTGACGCGTTGTTCAGTAACTTAGCTCTTTTATTTGCAATCGGGGTCGCCGTCGGCTTTGCAAAAGACAGTCACGGAGCTGCTGCTCTAGCAGGTGCCATCGGATTTTTCGTCTTAACGGAAGGAACCCAAGCCATCAATGAAACGATTAACATGGGAGTTCTAGGGGGTATTCTTTCTGGTGTCGTTGCCGGAATGACATACAACCGCTTTAAGGAAACAAAGCTGCCGGAATGGCTCGCATTCTTTGGCGGTCGCCGCTTTGTGCCGATTATGACTGGATTGTTCATGCTCGTTCTTGCCATATTCTTCGGTTTTGTTTGGCCGACAGTTCAAGGGTGGCTTGATTCATTTGGTCAGTGGATTATCGGAGCTGGAGCGACTGGCGTCGGGGTTTATGGCTTCTTCAACCGTTTGTTAATTCCACTCGGTTTACACCATGTGATCAACACGCTCGTCTGGTTTGTGTTCGGGGAATTTAACGGCGCCACTGGAGATTTGCATCGCTTTTTCGCCGGTGATCCGAATGCGGGCATCTTTATGGCTGGCTTCTTCCCTATCATGATGTTCGGCTTACCTGCCGCTGCCTTAGCAATGATTCTCGCAGCGAAAAAAGAAAAGCGTAAAGCGACCGCTGGCCTTCTTGGCGGGGTTGCCTTCACCGCATTTTTAACGGGAATTACCGAGCCAATTGAGTTTACTTTCATGTTCCTCTCCCCTCTTTTATACGGGGTGCATGCGGTGTTAACCGGAACAGCGATGGCAGTAGCCTATACGCTCGAGATCCGGCATGGTTTTACGTTTTCTGCTGGGGCGATCGATTACTTTATTAATTTCGGAATCGCTACTAAGCCATGGGTGCTCGCATTTATCGGGCTCATCTATGCTGTAATCTACTTCGTTCTCTTCTATTTTCTTATCATCAAGCTCAACTTGCAGACACCGGGTCGGGAAAAAGAAGAGAGCATGGATGAGACGGAGACCTCTTCTGCCGATTATGAAGAGATGGCAAAAGCCATTTTGGCGGCATTGGGCGGTAAGAAAAACGTGAAAGATCTTGATTTTTGCGTGACCCGACTTCGCTTAACGATCCATTCATGGTTAGCTGTCGATGAAAAAGCCTTAAGGCTTGCAGGAGCTAAAGGGGTCGTAAAGCTCAACGATACGACTATACAAGTCGTCATTGGTACCGATGTGGAATTTGTCGCCAATGCGATGAAAAAAAGGCTGTAAAAGGAAAGAGACTCTCAGCTTCGGGAGTCTCTTTTCATCATCACCCGTTACTTGGCAGCTTTTCTGGGTTCATGATGATATAAATGTCTTGAATCTGTCCTCCTACAATATAAATAGACTCTCGGCATTCGCCGAGCTTTGTGGTTCAAGGATTTTCCTCAAACCAATTTATTTCATCCCTCCTATTTTAGGTGGGATTTTTTAATGTTCATTTTTTAAAACTGGAAATTAATTATCAAAATATTTTCTCGAATTCGACAAGAAACACTTGACTTTTCAAAAACACCACAATAATCGCCGGTGAAGGGATTATTTTCCCTTACTACTTGTGATTGAGGTGCCAAAATGAAACCAACGTTTATTGCACACGAAACTTATCAAAACTTCGTTCTAAATCAGTTAAATGCCCATTATTCTGGCGGCATTCTTACCCTTGTTAATAAGGATTGGCCAGTAATTAAAAAGCTTTGGATAACTGATCTCTCTTCGGTAACTACATGGCTTGGTGATTCCTATTCCAAAAAGGGACCAAAGCCTCGTGACCCTGCTTCTATGATGCGTTCTTATCTGCTTTCATTATTTGTTCAACCTACAAAAGGTATTACTCATTGGGTTGATCAACTTCGTCGCGTTCCGTTGTATGCAATTCTTAGCGGTTTTGAACCCGGTGACACACCAGGTGTTGGAACATTTGAAGACTTTTTCAAACGTTTATGGGCCTTCGAAAGCCCGAATGTTATGCCGAAGGTCAAACCTAAAAAGAAAAAGTCAAAAAAGAAAAAGAAGCCTAAAAAGGGTGAAAAAGCTGAACCTAAGAATCCCGGAATTGTTCGTAAACTCGTTGATCGGGCAATGCGTTATGGTTCCAAACAAAAACAACTGCCAGGAGACCGATTATTTGAGTTTTTTCAATCCCAATTTTTAGCGGTTTCTACGAAACTTGGTCTTCTTGGGGATCCCGAAGCTCTAGGTGTAGTTGGAGATGGGACACCAATTGAAACAGCTAGGTACCCGAGAAGTAAATCAACCTGTAATTGTAGTGCCCAAGGACTAACGAACTGTACTCACCCACGCCAGTATTCACAACCCGACATCGACTCAGGCTGGGATAGTTCTAAGGAAAAGTACTTCAACGGATATCATCTCTACATGATATCCACTAGCGATAGCCAATACGACTTACCGCTATATCCACGGCTGCATCCTGCTTCCCGGCATGATTCAGTCAGCCTAGTGGTTAGTTCAATTGAATTTTCGCAACGGTACACCTTGGGCACGATTGATAAAATTCTTCTTGATGCAGCGCACGATGCTGAGGCCATTTATGAGCTACTTGAACATCAAAATGTGGAACCCTTCATCGATTTAAATGTTCGAACAAAGAAGAACTTTAGTACAGAAAGTGATATTCAAATATCTCCAACAGGTGTTCCAATCTGTCCGATTGGGAAGGAGATGAAGCCCAACGGGTTTGACAAATCTCAAAATCGGCAAAAATGGCGTTGTCCACTTGCTTGCGGTACCAAAAATACATGCTCATCACCGTGTTCAAAAGCAAAATATGGTCGGACATTCCATACATTCAGAGAGGATAATCTACGATTATTTACCAAAACACCAAGGTCCTCTGAAAAGTGGAAACTTATATACAAACGAAGAACCTCTGTTGAACGTTCTAATAAAAGAGAAAAAATAGATTATCACTTGGAATCTGGACGCCACCGGTCAACAAAAATGTGGTACATTCGCCTATACGCCATAATGATGTGTCAGCACATCGATGCTTGGTACAGCAGTCAGAAAGAGCAGTTAAATATTGAAGAAATCATCTTTCCTAAAGCCGCCTAGTCAATTTTTAAAAAAATAATGGCAATAGGTTTCTTTGTCATGCACATTTTTGAAAATACAATGAAAATAATGAGTGTGCAGGCCATTCCAATCCAATTTCCAGTAATTTTGGTTCATTT
>NZ_SNUY01000067.1:16047-23700 GCF_004376175.1 Halalkalibacterium halodurans
CTTTCCTAAAGCCGCCTAGTCAATTTTTAAAAAAATAATGGCAATAGGTTTCTTTGTCATGCACATTTTTGAAAATACAATGAAAATAATGAGTGTGCAGGCCATTCCAATCCAATTTCCAGTAATTTTGGTTCATTTCACCCGGAAAATTGTTATTTATTCCGAGACTCTATATAAAAGCAAATGACGTTGTATAGCTCACTGTCAGCATAACTAATGAGTGCTGGTTGGCCGTTCACGTTTTTTACTTCTACATAAAAATCATTCGGTCGCTTTTTGGCAATTCCAAATAGAAAAGCCGCCACATGGTCTTTCGTGTAGATCGGTCGGAGGGCAGCTCGTACCTTACCCCCACCATCCGTATAAAGTGTCACATGGTCAGAGAGCAACTCTAATAAATCGCCTTGATCCTCCGTTTGGAACGAGTGAATAAAGCGATCCACGACCGAGCGGTTATTTTCATAATGGAGACTCTCCCCCTTTACGGCCGAAAGTTTTTCCTTCGCGCGGCTATAGAGCTTACGACAGTTGTCTTCTTTCTTTTCCATCATGGAGGCAATTTCTCTATAAGAAAAGGTGAATACTTCTCGCAACAGGAACACGGCTCGCTCATGTGGAGTTAAATGCTCCATCATCCGCAAATACGCCATGCTCAGCCCCTCCTTTTGTAAAATCGCTTCACTCGGATCATCGCTTGTTATTAGAAGGGGTTCCGGCAGCCATGGGCCGACGTATTGCTCCCGCTTTCTCCTAGCTGATTTTAATACGTCTAGGCAGCGATTCGTCATCATTTTGCACAAGTACGCTTTTTTATTGTTGATTTCCCGCTCTTCCGCTTGGTAAGCACGCAAAAACGTTTCCTGTACAAGGTCCTCCGCATCGGTTACAGATCCGAGGAGACGATAGCCTAAAGAAAACAACAACGGCTTCAGCTGCTCGTAGTCTTCATTGCTAATTTGCACGTGATCACCTTTCTTTCTCGGTTATTTCAAGCGCGACTCGTTTACCGCTACTTACTGCTGCATCGGCTAATACCGAATCAGGGGACGCCCAATCTCCTGCCAAATATAGACCAGACACACTCGTTTCTAGCTGTGTCAGCTCCTTTTCATCACCCACTTGTGGCAAACGATGATTGACAGTAATGTGGGGTAAGCATCGTCTCGTGATCAAATGCGAGCGCCAGCCTGGTTGCACTCGCTCTAGAAATTGCTCCAGCTCCGCCTTCACCTCATCCCGATCAATAAGTTCATCTGGATGGCTGTATTTGAAGACGTGTAACACCACACTCTCTCTCGTTTTCGAAAGCTTCGCGTAGTTGGAATGGACCGAATAATAAAGCGGCTGATCGGTACCGAGAGCAAACAGTCGCTTCGGATTCGGTAACGTTGTCAACGCTACATCGAGGGCGGCTCCAGTTACAGGCCTCAGGCGATCAAAAAAGGTTGGTTCCAGCGTCTCTCCTTGCAACATGTCAGGAAGCTCCTTCGGATTGGCCGTATAAACGACCTTTTTGCTCGTGATCGCTTCTCCGTTTGCAAGAGTGAGCGTAAACAGACGATCCTTTTCAGCCACGATTTGTTTGACTTGCGCCTGAGTTCGAATGTGAACTCCAGCCACTACCGCTTGATTATGCAATTGATCAATCATCGACTGCCAACCGCCATCTAAATAGAGAACGCCACCGGTAGATGCCTTTAAATGGGCAACAACCACCTTAGCACTTACATATTCAGGGGCGTGACAATAAGTGGACAGTCTTGCAAGAGTGTAAACAAGTGACTGCACCTTTCGTGATGTTGTGTTGCGCATAAGCCATTGCTGAAACGTTTCCTCATCATCAATTGATTCCAATCGAATGGTTGGTAGCTTCGCCATAAACGCCAGCCATTCCTTCCGTTCTCGCCAATTTAAAAACGTCGTCGTCGCAATTCCGATAGGTGAGAACGGAGCGATATGATCTTTATCCCCTTCGATGAGGAGACCGCCTAACTTTGGCGAATTCCCTTGTATCATGACTCCTAGCTCATCCAAGATTGGCTTTGCTTTTCCTTGCTTATAGAGAGCGTGGGGGCCTAAATTAAAATAGTGCTCCTTTATCACGTCGGTCCTTGCCCTTCCCCCCACTCGTTTTCCTTTCTCCACGAGTAAAACCGACACGTTCGCCTTCGCTAAAAAAAGGGCGGCTACATACCCTGCTAACCCACCACCTACAATGACAACATCCCAATGTTTCGTCATCATGAAAACCTCCTTTTGTTCTTTCACTACTCATGACGACAAAAGGAGGTGGTTTGTGACAAATGATTTTAAAAAATGAATAATGTTGTCTTAAAAACGTAGCGACTAGAAGGAGGCGGGTTGTTATTTAATAGACAAATAACCACTTTACAGTATTATTGTATAAGACAGCTTTTACGTATTTTAGATGAGGTTGAATCACCAGCTCAAGCATCTCTAGATTAATACTTTCTATATTTAAACCTAAAAAACTGCGATCCACCCTTTAAACCACTATAAAAAAGAGAGCGGGAATCGCTCTCTCCTTGGATTCTATTAAACCACCGAAATGTAAATATCAACTTGCCCATTTTGCGGATCCTGTGCTCGCTCATCATACACTTCAAAATCAGCTATGAACGCCCGTTTATTCGGATTTGCTTTCGACCACTCCCAAATTTCTTGCCATGCTTCCATGACGACCTGATCCATCGGTCCCTTCCGGCTCGTAAACTTTACGTATGTCGCTTCAGGGACGGTCACTTTCGATAAGCCTTCAGGTGCCTCCGCTTCATCTTGTACCTTCGCTCCAATGGCAAAAGTGTACTCGCCTGTTTCATCCGATTCATAGTCTGTATACAAGGCGATGATCGCTTCCTCTTTTTGCTGCGGAATTCGATCTACAAACGGCTCTTTGTAGAACGCATCCCATTGTGACGAGATCACACCTTCCCCTTTCATTTCGGCTTCATTCGTCGTTCGTGCCGTACGACCAATAAAGGAAAACCCGCTTAACACTGCTTGCTCCTTTGTCATTTGACTAACTCCCTCCCGCATGAATTGTATAGGAAGACTTTATGATCATGACATTCTAAGCTGTTTTATGAAAATCCTACCACTTATCATCGTAAAGAAAGGGGAAGTTAATTTCAAGATTTCTTTCAGTCAAGGTTGACCAATCATGTCAACATCGCCAATGATCGGTAAGCCATAATAAACCATATTTAAAATGGCAGCCATTAATCCTAACACGAAAATAAACGCTGCCATCTTTAAGAGCGTTGTCTTCGGTTTTTTTCGAATCCGATAAATACCGATAATGGCACCTACGATTGCAACAACTGGGAAGAAAAAAGAGACAGGTGTTAAAAAAGCAAAAATCACCACGAGCAAACTGCTAATAAAAAAGAACATACTAGACTTTCTACCACCTTTTTCATTTGTCTCAATAAGAAAGCTGTCACCGTGAAGTCATACAAATGACCTTAGATGACAGCCTCCCTACGTTAGCGTTTGTTGATTTCTTCTAGCAATAGCTTGTTGACCATTGGCGGATTCGCTTTTCCTTTTGTCGCTTTCATGATTTGACCGACAAGGAAGCCAATTGCACGGTCTTTTCCGTTTTTGAAATCATCGATTGATTGCTGGTTGTTATCGAGTACTTCAACAACATACTTGCGTAGCTCGCCTTCGTCCGAAATTTGCACAAGCCCTTTTGCTTTGACAATCTCCTCTGGATCGCCGCCTTTTTCAATTAAATCTTTAAACACTTTTTTCGCGATTTTTGAGGAAATGGTTCCTTTTTCAATCAATTGAATCATTTTTGCCAGTCCGTCAGGTGTCAGTGCCACTTCATCTAGCTCTTTTTGCTCAGCATTTAAGTAGCCCGAAACCTCTCCCATTAGCCAGTTTGACGCAAGCTTCGGATCGGCACCTTTCATGATCGTCTCTTCAAAGAAATCGGACATCTCTTTCGTTAACGTAAGCACCATCGCGTCATATGCTGGTAGTCCAAGCTCCTCCACATACCGCTTCTTCCGTGCATCTGGCAGTTCAGGAATTTCAGAGCGGATGCGCGCTTTCCATTCATCATCAATATGAAGGGCCACTAAGTCTGGCTCAGGGAAGTAACGATAGTCATCAGAGCCTTCCTTGACCCGCATGAGCACTGTTTTATTAGCAGCTTCGTCATAACGACGCGTCTCTTGTAAAATCTCTCCACCAGAGAGAAGCACTTGCGCCTGCCGTTTTTCTTCGTATTCCAAGCCTTTGCGCACAAAGTTGAATGAATTTAAGTTTTTAAGCTCTGTTTTCGTTCCGAATTCTTCTTGACCAACCGGACGTAAGGAAATGTTCGCATCACAACGGAGCGAGCCTTCCTCCATCTTACAATCGGAAACACCTGTATATTGAATGATCGATTTAAGCTTTTCTAAGTACGCATACGCCTCTTGTGGCGTGCGGATATCCGGCTCTGAGACGATCTCAATAAGTGGAGTCCCTTGGCGGTTAAAGTCAACGAGTGAATAGCCGTTGCCACTATGGGTTAGTTTCCCTGCATCCTCTTCTAAATGCAGGCGCGTAATGCCGATTTTCTTTTTCGTTCCATCTACTTCAATTTCAATCCAACCATTTTCACCGATCGGCTTGTCAAACTGAGAAATTTGGTACGCCTTCGGATTGTCTGGATAGAAGTAGTTTTTCCGGTCAAATTTCGTATCGGTCGCAACCTCACAGTTAAGCGCCATCGCAGCCTTCATCGCAAACTCCACCGCTGCTTTATTCAAGACAGGCAAGACACCTGGATAGCCTAAATCAATGACACTCGTGTTGGCGTTCGGCTCTGCACCGAAATGGTTCGGGCTAGCCGAGAAAATTTTAGATTCCGTTTTTAATTCTACGTGGACTTCAAGTCCAATCACCGTTTCAAAGTTCATCTGCTTTCACCCCTTACAGCGTTGGTCGCTTCGTATGATAGTCCGTTGCTTGTTCAAAGGCATGAGCCACTCGGTACACGCTACCTTCATCAAAATGCTTTCCGATGATTTGTAAGCCTAGCGGCAAGCCATTGTCAAATCCACACGGCACCGAAATTGCAGGAACACCTGCAAGGTTGACCGGGATCGTTAAAATGTCGTTTGCGTACATCGTTAATGGATCATCGGTTTTCTCACCAATTTTAAACGCTGGGGTCGGCGTCGTCGGTCCAATGATCACATCGTATTGCTCGAACACCTTTTCAAAGTCTTGTTTGATGAGTGTGCGCACTTGTTGCGCCTTTTTGTAATACGCATCATAGTAACCAGAGCTAAGCGCGAACGTACCGAGCATAATCCGGCGCTTCACCTCGTCACCGAATCCTTCTGCACGTGTTTGCTTGTACATGTCCAGTAAGTTATCAGCATTGTCGCTGCGGAAACCGTAACGAACACCATCAAATCGGGCAAGGTTAGCGGAAGCCTCTGAAGACGCCAATAAATAGTAGGTCGCTAGCGCATACTTTGAATGAGGAAGAGACACTTCTTCCCATGTCGCCCCTAGACCTTCCAGCACTTTTAATGCGTCTAAAACCGATTGCTTCACTTCTTCCTTTACACCTTCGCCAAGGTACTCTTTCGGAACAGCGATCTTAAGTCCTTTAATGTCACCCGTAAGAGCGGATAAATAGTCAGGCACGTCCAAGTTCGCAGACGTGGAATCCATTGGGTCATGTCCAGAAATCGCTTGAAGGAGATACGCGTTATCTTCAACATTACGCGTAATCGGTCCAATTTGATCAAGGGACGACGCAAAAGCAACAAGACCATACCGCGATACGCGGCCATACGTCGGCTTTAATCCGACAACTCCGCAGTATGCCGCGGGTTGACGGATCGAGCCACCTGTATCCGAGCCGAGAGTGAATGGCACTTCGCCAGCCGCTACAGCCGCAGCGGAACCCCCGCTCGAGCCACCAGGAACATACTCAAGATTCCAAGGGTTTTTCGTTTTTTGGAAGGCGGAGTTTTCCGTGGAAGAACCCATAGCAAACTCGTCCATATTTAACTTTCCAATCGTAACTGCTTGAGCCTCGCGCAATTTATGTACGACCGTTGCATCGTAAATTGGATCAAAATTCCCTAAAATGCGACTAGAGCACGTCGTGCGTAAATTTTTCGTCACAATGTTATCCTTAACGCCAATAGGAATCCCGAACAGCAATCCCCTTGCTTCGGAGCGATCGAGAGCGGCATCCAATTCTTTTGCGTAAGCACGCGCCTTTTCTTCATTTAACGCCAAAAAGGCTTCCACTTGCCCATCGACTTGCTCGATTCGCTTGTACGCCTCATCCACAAGGTCAGAAACAGAAATCTCTTTTTCGTGTAGCTTTGTATGTACATCTTTTAATTTTAAATCGAATAGCGACATGAAGCTCGTTCCCCCCAACTATTCCAAGACTGATGGTACACGAATTTGTCCATCTTCATGGTCCGGTGCATTTTTTAGTACGTCTTCCACTGGTAAGCCTTTTTCTGGCTTGTCCTCACGTAAAACATTTTTCATATCGAGCACGTGTGAGGTTGGCTCAACCCCTTCTGTATCTAGCTCATTAAGCTGCTCAGCAAACTGAATGATGTCTCCTAATTGTTCAGTAAACAGCTTCGCTTCTTCTTCCGTAATCGCCAAACGGGCTAAATGAGCCACATGCTTGACTTGTTCCATCGAAATTCGTGACACGTCCCACACCTCCGGAGAATTTTCGTACGGTCTACAATATTCTCATGATACCAAATTCGCCGCATACAGGCAACAAACGCCAATGGACAGATTGTGTCAACCTTTTGTGGGAGGAGTATTTTCCATCCTCATGAGTGTAAGCGAATTTATGAATTTATGGTTCTCCTCTGTCTAGAATCTTATGGTTTTTAAAAGCCTTTCAAGTCTTTCAGTGCTCGATACACTGGAATATTCGCTCTTTGTTTGAGATACATGACGTTGTTACGTGTCGCTTCGCCAATTGTACTTTCTACCTTCTCCACAAAATACTTTGGAGGACGTTCTTCTTTTGGTTCTGTCCATTTTTCAACGCGACCAATCAGTGTTTTGAGCGGAATTTTATCCATCAACGCAACCATCGCTGTCATCATGGCACTAGCACCTTTTTCAACCCAACTTCGTCCATTTTTTAGACGCTTCGCAAAGACACTCATCGTTCCCTCGGCACTTCCCATTGGACGGAACCCTGTCGGATCAATTCCTTGATCTTTCAGCCATTCTCTATAATCTCCCAATGCTTCAGGGTATTGCTCAAGCTGATGAATCAGCGCCTCTAAACGCTCTTCTTTCGCTTCTGTCTCAAGCGTTCCCACTGCACTGTTTAGCTCTATCATGAGGGTTTCTCCATCGTACTTTGCGAGGGCTTTCTGCATAGCCCGATAACGCCGATGACCTTTGAACAATCTTCTAATATCACGTGCTACATGGAAACGATCAATCGTAAAGAAGGCTCGCCCTTGAAAATAATCTCGACAACTGGTGATCCAGGTGGCTCCATCCCCATTAATGACCAGTCGATGCACCGCAGGGTCGTAGTCAAACGTCTCCATGAGAAAAGTCTCAAGCCCCTCCCAAAACGGTTCTTTCCCTCGATGAACATAATGTCGCTTTTCTTTT
>NZ_SNUY01000068.1:0-1854 GCF_004376175.1 Halalkalibacterium halodurans
ATAGACTCTCGGCATTCGCCGAGCTTTGTGGTTCAAGGATTTTCCTCAAACCAATTTATTTCATCCCTCCTATTTTAGGTGGGATTTTTTAATGTTCATTTTTTAAAACTGGAAATTAATTATCAAAATATTTTCTCGAATTCGACAAGAAACACTTGACTTTTCAAAAACACCACAATAATCGCCGGTGAAGGGATTATTTTCCCTTACTACTTGTGATTGAGGTGCCAAAATGAAACCAACGTTTATTGCACACGAAACTTATCAAAACTTCGTTCTAAATCAGTTAAATGCCCATTATTCTGGCGGCATTCTTACCCTTGTTAATAAGGATTGGCCAGTAATTAAAAAGCTTTGGATAACTGATCTCTCTTCGGTAACTACATGGCTTGGTGATTCCTATTCCAAAAAGGGACCAAAGCCTCGTGACCCTGCTTCTATGATGCGTTCTTATCTGCTTTCATTATTTGTTCAACCTACAAAAGGTATTACTCATTGGGTTGATCAACTTCGTCGCGTTCCGTTGTATGCAATTCTTAGCGGTTTTGAACCCGGTGACACACCAGGTGTTGGAACATTTGAAGACTTTTTCAAACGTTTATGGGCCTTCGAAAGCCCGAATGTTATGCCGAAGGTCAAACCTAAAAAGAAAAAGTCAAAAAAGAAAAAGAAGCCTAAAAAGGGTGAAAAAGCTGAACCTAAGAATCCCGGAATTGTTCGTAAACTCGTTGATCGGGCAATGCGTTATGGTTCCAAACAAAAACAACTGCCAGGAGACCGATTATTTGAGTTTTTTCAATCCCAATTTTTAGCGGTTTCTACGAAACTTGGTCTTCTTGGGGATCCCGAAGCTCTAGGTGTAGTTGGAGATGGGACACCAATTGAAACAGCTAGGTACCCGAGAAGTAAATCAACCTGTAATTGTAGTGCCCAAGGACTAACGAACTGTACTCACCCACGCCAGTATTCACAACCCGACATCGACTCAGGCTGGGATAGTTCTAAGGAAAAGTACTTCAACGGATATCATCTCTACATGATATCCACTAGCGATAGCCAATACGACTTACCGCTATATCCACGGCTGCATCCTGCTTCCCGGCATGATTCAGTCAGCCTAGTGGTTAGTTCAATTGAATTTTCGCAACGGTACACCTTGGGCACGATTGATAAAATTCTTCTTGATGCAGCGCACGATGCTGAGGCCATTTATGAGCTACTTGAACATCAAAATGTGGAACCCTTCATCGATTTAAATGTTCGAACAAAGAAGAACTTTAGTACAGAAAGTGATATTCAAATATCTCCAACAGGTGTTCCAATCTGTCCGATTGGGAAGGAGATGAAGCCCAACGGGTTTGACAAATCTCAAAATCGGCAAAAATGGCGTTGTCCACTTGCTTGCGGTACCAAAAATACATGCTCATCACCGTGTTCAAAAGCAAAATATGGTCGGACATTCCATACATTCAGAGAGGATAATCTACGATTATTTACCAAAACACCAAGGTCCTCTGAAAAGTGGAAACTTATATACAAACGAAGAACCTCTGTTGAACGTTCTAATAAAAGAGAAAAAATAGATTATCACTTGGAATCTGGACGCCACCGGTCAACAAAAATGTGGTACATTCGCCTATACGCCATAATGATGTGTCAGCACATCGATGCTTGGTACAGCAGTCAGAAAGAGCAGTTAAATATTGAAGAAATCATCTTTCCTAAAGCCGCCTAGTCAATTTTTAAAAAAATAATGGCAATAGGTTTCTTTGTCATGCACATTTTTGAAAATACAATGAAAATAATGAGTGTGCAGGCCATTCCAATCCAATTTCCAGTAATTTTGGTTCATTT
>NZ_SNUY01000068.1:1864-21088 GCF_004376175.1 Halalkalibacterium halodurans
CTTTCCTAAAGCCGCCTAGTCAATTTTTAAAAAAATAATGGCAATAGGTTTCTTTGTCATGCACATTTTTGAAAATACAATGAAAATAATGAGTGTGCAGGCCATTCCAATCCAATTTCCAGTAATTTTGGTTCATTTCACCCGGAAAATTGTTATTTATTCCGAGACTCTATCTAATTAAGGATCAGTAGCTACTGATACCTCGTATCGTACAGGAGGGCTCTTTCTGTTTCAAACCTCAAATTCTTTCATTACAGGAATGCTCCTTCACGAACTCTTGCGCCGCGGGGAAACCTATGGTTTAGCGACCCTCTGCATCGGTGGCGGGCAAGGCGTAGCGACAATCATTGAAAGAGCATAACGACAATGAAGCCAAAAGGGGATGACTCCTTTTGGCTTTTTACACTTTCCTAATTCAAGAAGGGTTCTGACTTAGCAGAACGACCTTTCTTTTTACGGTAGAAAAAGAGCTTTTTAAAGCGTAACCCCAAACACTCTAATCATTCAGCATATCTATTTACAGATTGCTCGTCCACGATTATAATACGTACTTGTGGATCTTTATGATCGGGCGGGAGAGGGAAACTGAATAAGGACTGTTATGATGGTCAAATGGATGAAAAACTATTTTGATTTGCCAGGTCATGAAACAACGCTAAAGCGGGAGTTTCTTGCTGGCCTAATCTCGTTCATTACCATTGTGTACATTATTGCTGTGAATGGAGCGATTTTGTCAGAATCAGGAATCCCTTTAGAGGCCGCAATCATTGCAACAATTATCACGTCGTTCGTCGGTTGTTGGTTAATGGGGTTTTGGGCGAATGCCCCCATTATCCTCGTACCGGGCATGGGAATTAACGCAATGTTTTCTTATACGCTCGTTCATTCCATGGGTCTCACATGGCAGGAAGCGTTAGCGGTCGTCGTCATTTCTGGGCTTATTGTGACGATCATTTCCTTTACACAACTCGCGCAGCTTTTACTCGATTCGATTCCAAGTTCACTAAAGCACGGAATTACGGTCGGCCTAGGGTTGTTTTTAGCATTAATCGGGTTAGAAAAGGGTGGTCTAATTACGCGGGGTGAAAATTCCCTACTTGCGTTAGGGGATTTGAGCAGCCCATTTGTCATTGCGACCTTAATGTCAGTCGTACTCGCCGTCGTTCTTTTCATGCGAAACGTTCCAGGCAACTTTCTTATTAGCATAATAGCCGGTACGTCAATCGCAGCGGTTTTAGGCGTGATCAGTTTCGACGAACTCACTACTTGGACTGTACCGCTAGATCAATACCCTAGCCTATTTGGGGCCATTTCATTTTCAGGATTCGGCAGCTTTTCGTTTTTCGTTGCTGTCTTTTCTTTAACCATGGTGCTGTTGTTCGAAAACATCGGGTTAATTAATGGTCACCTTAATATGACAAATCGTCCTGAGAAGTTTTCCCGTTCCTTTCAAGCAAATGGGGTCTCTATTTTCACGAGTGGAATTTTTGGCACAAGCCCTACTGTTGCAACGGTTGAAACGACAGCAGGAATTGCAGCCGGAGGAAGAACAGGAGTCACTGCGATTGTTACAGGAAGCTTGTTTTTGCTTTCGCTCTTTGCGATTCCTTTAGTGAAACTGATTCCAGGCAGCGCCATCGCCCCTGTGCTAATGATCATTGGTGGATTAATGGTACAGCAAGTAAAGCAAATTGATTTCCAGGATTTTTCAGAAGGATTTCCTGCTTTCCTTGTAATTGTCATGATCCCATTTTCGTATAGCATTGCGGACGGAATTGCATTCGGCTTTATCGCCTATCCACTGGTGAAGTTTGCATTAGGAAAAGCAAAAGAGGTTCCCATTCCTCTTTATGTGATCGCAACGTTATTTTTCTTAACGTTTGTTGCACACGTATATTAATCCTGTGAAACTCCACCCTTTCCACTATCCAAGGAGAGGGTGGGGTAACTCTATTGCAGCTCTTTTTTCGTTTTATTAATAGACTTTAACGGGTTGATCGTCACTTCAATTTCTTGAATCTCCGGTTGGTCTTTGTTATCTGACTTTTTCCATTGTTCGGGATGGAAGCGGTAAAGATAATCACGTACTTGAAAGACATCGGCTCCTAGTTCCTTCGCCTTGTTCATCGTAATCGTTACTTCTTGTTTGAGCATATCTTCTAGCTCTCTTTTAATTTCCTCAACCGTCATTTGGTTTGAGGAATAACACTTGTCATGTCCATTTGACATCTAAGTGTAGTGTGATTAAATCTAGAAGTGGTAAAGTCGCTTGAGATATACCTGAATCCGTGATAAAAAGCAGTGGTTCCATCGATTTTGATAAATCCTAATTTTCTTTCATTTCATTGCTTTTTAAGTTAAATACGTTCGTTTTTGAGTACACCAAATAAAACCTGCTCAGACATTTTTTTACAGGTCTTATTATCTATTCAGTTTCCTAGACTTATGTCGAAAATGAAAGATACAGACGCTTAAAAGTGGAAAACCAAGGACTATAGTTCCCGAATTTTAAGTAAACTTTCCGAGAGTGCTTAACAACTTTTGATGCCAGTGTAATTAAGTTCTGGATTACTGTTTTTACACGGCGACGAAAAACCTTTCTTTTAAGTGGTGCATCTCCTGATTTTAGGCTTTCTTGGCCAATAACCCGAAGGAGATTGTAGGTTAAACACCCAAGATGTAAGATCAATTCATTGGTGGCAAATTTACCCGAAGGAAAACGTTCTAGGTCTAAATCTGTTTTTAATTCACTGTGGAATTGTTCACAAGTGCCATGTTCGTGATATAGGCCAATTATTTCCTCTGTTTCATTAGGTAGGCTAGTCCAATAGCTCTCAAACTCAACATCTGGGACTAAGAGGATTTGTCCGTTTTTATCGATTGTCCTTTCCGTTACCTTATAAACTTGGCGAATGGCTTTTTTCATTCCCTTTGGAGTTGTTTCTAAAGCACCATAGAATACACGTTTTCCTTCTCGCTCCTGAACGCATTTGCCGAATTGTTCGGCTACCATGAGCCAGTTTTCGGGCTTTTCACGGCGAGGGTTTCGTTTAATTATAAAATCGGCCTTTTCATTGACACAAACTTTTAGATTTTCGACACTATCGTTTCCTGCGTCCATACGGACTAGTAACGATAGGTCCGTAATCATCCGAGAATAGTTAATACTGTTC
Organism: Halalkalibacterium halodurans; assembly: GCF_004376175.1. Lineage (GTDB taxonomy): Bacteria > Bacillota > Bacilli > Bacillales > Bacillaceae_D > Halalkalibacterium > Halalkalibacterium halodurans. The sequence goes on from NZ_SNUY01000068.1 coordinate 5,038, forward strand.
TCAAGAAATTTCTCAGTATCCTTTTGAACGTGTGTGCTTCCTTCCCGAAGTTCCATATTTACAACGTAGCCTTCTAGACCTAAATAGGAAAAGTTAGGGGAATATCCATCACATCCTTTGTATGTGCGACTAACCCCTTCTTTCTTGGTATTTGAGTTATCAAATGGCGATACATCAATATCTAAAGGCACGTATGTTTTTTTATCACTAGTTACTGTTGGAGTGACAGGAGAATCAAATTGCCGTATTAGTTTAGCCGATTCTTCTAGAACAATGGATTTCCATCCAGTCACCTTGGCAATTTGATCGAGACGTTGCCGTAGTGTGGGACTTGATGGAACCAATTTAATATCCAATGCACGATAAAAGAAGGGATCGTCTCGAAATTGTTCGATATGGTCGAAATCATTCTTACCTTGACACAATAGACCCACATAAGAAGTGGTAACATCACCATTAAGAATCTTCGGAGATGACTTAATTTCTGGAACCTTCAAGGATGAAAAACGTTTGTGAAACTTTGTCTTTGATAAAAGCAAACCTATTAAACCAAGACCTGAATGGGTCGTCAATGTATCATCGGAATTTTCTAATATAAACTTAACCAATTTCTACACCTGCCTGGTGAAATAAAATTATCAACATAAATCAGCTGATAACATTATTATAACAGGCTTTGGAGGCAATGTTGGAAATGATTTCATCACGGATTCAGGATATATTCAATCATACATTTTTAGGAGGAATGAACTTGGAAGTTTTTGCAGAGTATTTAAAAGGCATCGATCACCCTGATCACCGCGATCGAACAGAGGAGATATTATCGTGGGTTGCTGCTACATTCCCAAATTTAGAACCTAAAATGAAGTGGAATACGCCGATGTTTTCCAATCAATCACAACCTTATCCAATAAGAAAAAAGGACAAACCACTCAATTTGTCGAAGTTCTTCATCTATTAAACCTCTAACAAACAGCAAAGGAGCCCTATATGATCGCCAAACCTCGCAAAATCCCTATTCATATATTGACAAATTAGAAGCTCTCCTCCGCCGAATCCCCGCTCATCATCCTAAAAAACTTCAAATTGAAGCCGATCTCGCCAAACGAAAAGCCGGTTACAAAGGAGAGTCCGCCCTCGATTATCATCTCAGCTTTCTGCCGCCAAAAGAGTACATCATTCTCCATGACCTTCGTCTACAAAGCGGCGAATATTTCTTTCAAATTGATACACTCATCCTCACTCCAACTTATATCCTCATCATCGAAGTGAAGCATCTCTATGGAACGCTCTCATTTGAACCCGAATTTCAGCAGCTCATCCGCACAACTCCTGATGCAGAAGACACATTTCCAGACCCCATTATTCAAGTCCAAAAGCAAGCTAGTCAACTGCGTCAATTTTTAAAGAAACTTAAATTCCCGGATATACCGGTTGAAACGCTGGTTGTGATTACGAATTCGCAAAGTCGTATATCCCTTTCCGACTCCACGACCTATACAAGAAAACATGTAATACGCGACACGGTATTGGTGAAGCGAATAGAGAAGCTGACCTCGCAATATACCACACTCATTTTCGACCCAAAGCTACTCAGAAAAGCAACTAGGATCTTACTTACCTCACATATGCCATCAACATTTGAACCGCTCGAATTTTACCGAATTGAGCTAGACCAACTATTAGGTGGGGTTCACTGCCCGAAATGTGATGCCCTTCCTATGCGGAGATTACACGGGAAGTGGGTATGTCCAAGCTGCTACTACCAATCAAAATTAGCGCATATAAATAGCTTAGTAGATTATGTGTTACTCGTAAGTGACACGATTACGAATAGGGAAGCGTGTGAATTCCTGAAAATAGCGAAAGATACTGCGAGGAGAATGTTAAAATCATTAAAAACTGTAGAGACTGGTACTACGAAGGATAAAAAGTTTGAGTTGGTCATAGATAATCTAGTAAAAAGCATAAAAAAAGAAGACATCTAATGAAGAAGATGTCTCCTTATTGGAACTACAGAAGAGTGTAGACGCTTAATTCTAGCAAACGAAACTTTTTATTTAGCAAACAACATAAGCATTCTAGCAAATAATTAAATAATCCAGCGAAAATCATCATTATTTTAGCAAACCCATACATTTAATGGGAAACAAAAAGGCTGCAGCATCAACTGCAACCTTTCCCCCTCACTACTTCGCCTCAACCTCAGCATCCAAACTCGCCGCTGGTCCAAAGAACTCATAATGTACGCGTTCGTCGCTCACGCCCATCTCAGCTAAATACTGCTTCATTACTCTCATAAATGGAACCGGTCCGCAGAAGTAGAAGTCAGCCTCAGCCGCCACGTCACCTGCTGCAGCTTTGAGCCATTTCAAATCAATCAAGCCTTTAAGATCAAACGCACCGCGCTCAACATCAGCTGTCGTCGGATTAGCATACACAGTGTAATTCTTCACCTGATGATTCGCACTAGCCAGCTCTTCCACATGCTTGCCAAATGCTTGCACCGCACCGTTTTCAGCTGCGTGGATGAAAATTACTTCACGCTCAGGCTGCACTTCAACCAATGTGTTCAGCATGCTCAACATTGGTGTCACGCCGACACCGCCGCCAATGAGGACAACCGGCTTCTCAGAATCTGTATTTAAAACGAAATCTCCGGCTGGTGCTGTCAGTTCAACTTTATCGCCTTCAACCACTTTTTCATGCAGGTAGCTTGATACGACGACATCATTTTCATGTTTTACGCTGATGCGGTAATAATCTTTTCCTGAAGCATCAGATAAGCTGTATTGACGTAGATGAGTATACTCGCTTTCCTCAGGCTTCACTTTAATCGTCACATATTGGCCCGCTTTAAATTCAGCAATCTTTCCACCGTCATATGGCTGTAAGTAGAAGGAGGTAATCACATCGCTCTCGACTACTTTTTTAGCGACGACAAATTCACGGAAATCAGCCCAGCCGCCAGCTTGATTTTCAGCTTCTTCATACATTTCTTTTTCCACGCCGATAAAGGCATTAGCAATCACGCCGTACGCCTCGCCCCAGGCAGCAAGAATCTCATCAGTGGCCGCATCGCCCAGCACCTCAACCATCGCATCAAGCAATGTTTCACCGACAATCGGATAATGCTCAGCTTTAACGCCAAGACTTCTATGCTTGTGACCAATCTGCTTTACAATCGGAATGATCTCTTCTAAGCGGTCGATATGAAGAGCTGCCGCATACACTGAGTTTGCCAACGCTGTTTGCTGACGGCCTTGTTTTTGATTCGCATGATTAAATATATTTAATAGTTCAGGGTGACGCTCGAATAATAGTTGATAAAAACGAGTCGTAATCTTTGTTCCGTGGACTTCCAATACAGGAACCGTAGACTTTATAATAGAAATAGTTTCTTTAGATAACATATGCACTCGCTCCTTTTCGTCTCTGTTTTCTACACTTATAAGTATAGTCGGCTGAGAAGTGGGAGGGTGTGATATACATCACAATAGATGTGACTAACTGGTGAAATCGAACAGGTGAAAGGAGGGACCTACGTGCTAAATAACGATAAGATTAAGGAATTACTAACTCATTTTCCACTCTTTAAACGGCTAAACGATACGGCGCTCGATCAGATTGTTGATATCTCAATATATCGAGAGTGGGGGCGGGGCAGTTATATTTTTATGCAGGATGAGCCGATTGAAAATGTGTATTTCATTTACAGGGGCCGCATCAAAATTTATAAAGCTGATAACCGCGGACGCGAGCAGATTGTGGCGATCTTGCGAGAAGGCGAGATGTTTCCTCATGTCGGTTTCTTCAGAAAAGGTGGCTATCCGGCTTATGCGCAGGTGGTCGATCATGCCCAGCTTGTCGTTATTCCGATTGGTGATTTTGAAGACATTCTCCGCAAAAATCCAGAGCTGTGCATCCAAGTGTTCCGTGTGCTAGGGGAGAAGATCGTTGACTTGCAAGACCGTCTTGAAGCACAGATCGTCAACAATACATACGAACAAATTATTAAACTGATTATCCGCCTCGGAGAAACGAACGGCGAGCCTGCAGAAGACGGAATAACAGTGATGAAATCTGATTACACCAATCAGCAGCTAGCAAAAATGATTGGTACGACGAGAGAAACGGTTAATCGCACGCTGACCAAGCTCCGTAAAGAAGGCCTATTAAAAGAAAACGAAGGAAGCAGGCTCTGTTTTGTTCGCGAAGAAATGGAGGGGAAGCTCTACGGCGAGTAGTGTTTCCTCTATAATAAATAAAAAAGACCTAGTCACTCCTATCTTTCGACACCCCGTCCTTCCCCCTTTGTGCAACCGATTGCCTATTTTTCAGAAAATTGTTGCATTATAAACCAAGACCATGCTACAATAAAAAGCAGTAAGCGGTTTCAAGACTGCTATAATTCAAGAAAAAGAGAGGAGAATAAGATGAAAAAGAGTGTAGTCTTAATCATGGTATTAAGCCTTTTATTATCGCTGTTTGTGCAACCGTTTGCACAAACGAACACCGCGGAGGCGGCAGGCGACCAAGTATACGATAAGGTTGTGCTGCGCGGGGAATCACCGCTGAGCTGGGACGGGGAGAATCACCCGCTCACATTTGATGAGTCAGAAGGCTTATGGAAAAGCGAGCCTGTTACTCTATCCGGCGGAATTCAGTTTGAGTATAAATTCGTCATGGATAACGAGTGGCTCGCTGGTGACAATTTGCGATTCCAGGTGCCGCAGACAGGTGACTATGAATTTTATTTTGACCCAAGCGACCAGCGTAAAGTTGACGTAAGGCCAGCTACCGAGTACGACGGCTCGATTACGCTCCAATTAACGGTGCCAGAAGAAACACCAGATTGGGCCGTACCGACAGTCGCAACGAGCAATAACAGCTTCAATTACAGCGTGACACCGCTAGAGCGGGAAGGCGAGACGTTCACCGTTACGTTAAATGGCCAGGCGGGGGAGGAGCTAGAGTACCGCTACGGGCTAGGTGATTCGAAGTATCGTGAAGTCATTGAGGCTAACCGCACCGCAACGTTTACTGAAGAAGGCACCGTTGTAGAAGACACGGTGACAGAATGGACAGGCCTTCCTGTGGCTAAAAATGTCTCTCACAACTTTAACCACAACCCGTTCATCCCATCGCCTAATGATGATGTTGAGATTACAGTAGAAGTGGAGCATTACGGCCCGATTGATGAGGGCGGAATCTACTTTACAACAGATGGAAGCACTCCGGCTGGCGCACGCGGGGAAGCAAGTTCTGGTGAGTTCTCTCCATTAGAGGTAGTCGAAACAAAAACAGAAAATAACTTGCAGCGCTCTACTTTAAAAGGAGTGATCCCTAAGCAAGCAGACAGCACGCCGGTGAAATATGTCGTTGACGTGTGGGCAGCTGACGGCGAGGGGTCTCAATATGCCGATACAAACAGCTTAACAAGCGCAGAAGCAACTGAGTTTGCCTACTATGTTGAGAATTACAGCTCACCAGACTGGGCGAAGGATGCAGTGATTTATCATATTTTTGTCGATCGATTTTATGATGGCAATCCAGATAATAATTTCGGGGTAGACCCAAGCCTTCCATTAGAAGAAGCATTAAAAGACTGGATGGGCGGAGATCTTGAAGGTGTACTTGCAAAGCTTGATTACATTGAAGAGCTTGGGGTAGATACGATTTGGCTGTCGCCAGTATTTGAAGGTCCATATTCGCACGGTTATCACCCGACAGACTTTATGGGGATTGATCCGAATTTCGGCACGCTTGAGGTATTAAAAGAATTAATTCATGAAGCGCATGATCGCGATATGAAAGTCATTTATGATTTTGTCCCGAATCACACTTCAAGCGAGCATCCGTATTTCCAAGATGCGCTTGCAAACGGGGAAGACAGCCCGTATTACGACTGGTATACGTTCTATGAAGACGGCACTTACGAGACATTTTACGGCATTGAAGAGCTGCCGCAATTTAATAACGACCATCCGGAAGCACGTGATTATATGTTAAATGAGGTTGTTCCATTTTGGTTAGAAGAGCTTGAATTTGACGGCTTGCGCTTAGATTATGCCAAAGGACCGAGCTACAGCTTTTGGGTCGATTTCCGTGATAAAGTGAAATCGATTGATCCTGACATGTACGTATTTGGAGAGGTGTGGGATAGCCGCGAGAAAATCTCGAGCTATGCTGGAAAGCTTGATGGTTCACTGGACTTTGGTTTCCACGATACATTTAAAGGAACATTTGCTTTTGACGGTTCGATGCAGTCTGTCGTGAACTATGTCGAAGAAAACGAAGCCGTGTACCACCCGGAATACATTATGACGACATTCCTAGATAACCATGACTTGCCGCGCTTCTTATATGAAGCAGGCGGTAACACAGACAAGCTGAAGTTGGCATCATTCACGCAATTTATGCTGCCGGGCTCACCTGTTATCTATTACGGAACAGAAGTCGGTCTCTCGCAAAGTGCGAACCATAATGAGTTTAACGACTGGAAAGACCGCTGGTACCGCGAGTTCATGATTTGGAATGAAGAAGAGCAGGATCAAGAATTGCTCAAACATTACCAAGAAATTATCGAGCTGCGCCAAAACCACTCAGCTCTTCGCACCGGTGACTTCCATGCGCATTCTGCAACGCGCGATGCTCTTCTGTTTGAGCGCAGTAATGAGGGAGAGCGTCTAATTGTTGCTGTTAATAAAGGAGCAGAAGCCGTGCTCGCATTAGATGAAGAGCTTGAGTTAGAGAATCTAGTAACAGGAGAGAGAATGACGGGTGACGAGTTGACTGTAGGAGCGAACTCATTTGCTGTGTATCAAGTTGTTGAGGAAGAAAAGGACATTGAACATGTCGTGCTGCGAGGCGTTCATGCTCAGGACATTGCTCTATCTTATGACGAGGCAGCAGGTGTGTGGCGTTCTGAAGGCATCCACTTGAAAAATAAGCAGAAGGTTACGTTCGAGTATGTGATAAACGGAGCGGAATCGACTAGTGAATTAACATTTACGCCTGATCGAGGCGGGAAATTCGAATTTATCTTTAATCCGGTGGAGCCAGAGCAAGTAACGGTGCTCCATCCGAGTGACAAGCGAGGTCAGAAATAAGAAAAAGTGCGCTGCGGCGCACTTTTTTTGTGTTGGGATAAGTCGATTTTAGCAATATAGGTGGTTATTTTAGCAAATTGAAGAGCGATTCCAGCAAATCAGCCATTTAACTAGCGAAAATCCAAATCATTTTAGCAAGCGCAGCAATATATTGGAAACTACTAATCTGCTCAAGCCGGCCGTAATTCGAACAGACACCTCGATAATTCAAACAAACAAATAGATTATTTGAACAAACCCCTCATTAATTCGAACAACTTTCCACTTAATTCGAACAAACGCAACTAAATATTGGAAACTAGCTCGTGCCATCCACCAAATTCCCCGCTTCTATCCGAACTAATAGTAATTATAAGGAACTTGACGATACCATCCTCACCTTTTTCATCCCAACCTTCCTCATTTTCCTAATCTCAAAACCGATTTATCCCATATTGGTCGCATAGTACGTGAATGTGGAAAAATGTCGATAAATCTGAATCGCCCCCGAGTAAACCGCGTCCTTACAGCCTTTAATGTGGAAAGGTTATCTATGTCCTACCAACTCATCACCCAAACTTATAACCATTTTCTCATATGTTACTTTAACGCACGAAAGTAATAACTTGATTTATAAGCCGGATGTTCTACTTTTATTCAGCTCGATGGACGGACAGCCAAAAGGGCAGTCGTTTGATTATAATGTGCTATGGCAAGCCATTGTTCATGAATATTTCAAATTTGTGAGCTTTCGGGGACTCGGTGCTAATGCACCAATAAATGTCCTGCGATGGTTAAAAAAACAGAAAAGAGGTATATGAAATGGCTTTTATACCGATCTTCATTTTTGTCATTTTTATTTTGGTGCTTGGAATCAGAGAGAAGATCATTCACAAACGAAACATCGACTCCATTCCCGTACGCGTCAACATTAATGGAATCAGAGGGGTACATTTATCATTGGCTTCTCCACCTCGAAACATCATTTGAGCGTTTCACCCGAAGAAATAGGCATTTCGCAATTTGCCGATGCTATTGCACAAGCGGGCTACAGCGCGACCAAAGGCTTGTTTCGAATTCCAGTCCATTACGAACTGCTTAAACAAATGATTGAGTTTAATATTCAGGATAAGGAAGGCTATTCCACTTTTTGGCGTAAATAAAAGGTATCCATGTTGTCGACTTCCTTCAGAGTTCCGCGATAAAATTTGACTGCAAACTTTCTGAGAGTGTTCACAAAGAAGCCTTGTTTCGTTTGTTGAAACGAGGCTTCCCGTAATCAATACAAGGTTTATAGCCGCTCGTGTGAAGGATCGTCTGCACTATCATCTTAAATAGATACATTCTACCCCCGATTATTTCACAAGAAGTGTAAATTGGGGTTTTGCACCTGAAAATTTGGCATCAAATGACATGCTAGGGGGCGACCGCTATGCAGGCATACCAGCTGCCCTATTAACGCTCGGTTCAGCTGCGGCTGCCTTTTTTGTTGGTCGATTATCCGATCGGTTCGGTCGACGAATGGGGCTAGGAACTGGCTTCTTGTTAGGGGGGGTCGGTGCGATCATCGTTATCTATGCGGCCGTAAGTAACAGCGTCATCCTTCTCTTTCTTGGACTGCTTCTAAACGGTGCAGGAAACGCCACCAACCTGCAGGCGCGTTATGCAGGGACTGATTTAGCAAAACCGAAACAACGAGCAACCGCCATTAGTATGGCGATGGTCGCGACCACTTTTGGTGCCGTTGCTGGTCCAAATCTAGTGAATGTGATGGGAGATGTAGCTGATTCCTTCGGTGTTCCAACTCTCGCTGGACCGTTTATATTAGCAACGGTCGCTTATTTACTAGCTGGATTCATCTTTTTTGTGTTTCTCCGTCCAGATCCATTTCTCGTTGCAAAGCAATCGTCAAACAAGAGGCTGATCACGAAAAACATAACCATTCAGCCAAAACAACAGAGAAGCAACTTATGTCAACCATCGCAAAACGGGGGATCATTGTTGGAACGACGGTCATGGTCTTAACCCAAATGGTCATGGTAGCGATTATGACGATGACACCCGTCCATATGCAACACCACGGGCACGGGCTACAAGAGATCGGTCTTGTCATTAGCATTCACATTGGAGCCATGTACCTTCCATCTCTTGTGACAGGTGTTCTCGTCGATAAGCTCGGACGAACAACAATGTCGGTAACCTCTGGCGTCATTTTACTTAGTGCAAGGACTGCTCGCTGCGGTTGCCCCTGGTGATTCGTTAGCCGTTTTGATCATCGCACTCGCCTTGTTAGGACTCGGATGGAATTTAGGGTTAATCAGTGGAACAGCTATGATTGTCGATGCAACCCATCCTGCAACCCGAGCGAAAACGCAAGGAACAATTGATGTTCTCGTCGGACTGTCGGGCGCAGCAGGAGGGGCTCTGTCCGGTATGGTCGTCGCCCAATCTAGCTATGCTACTTTGTCGCTTGCAGGAGGGACACTTGCCCTTGCTCTCGTCCCGGTCATGATTTGGTATTTGAAGAAAAATGCAAGAGCATCATAAACCTAACTATGAAAAAACATGTTTTGTTACACTCGCAAAACATGTTTTTTCTAGATTAACGACAGATGCCGCGATTCCATTAAGAAATTAAAAAAAGAGAGGGAGTTCCTTTTATGCAAAAAACAAAAAAGCTGTCATTCCAAACACGAGCCAGTGGGCAGCATCAAACAAATAAAGAAGATGTCGCTTCGAGTCTCTCTTATAAATCCATTGTTCGACTGAAAAAAGGAGATTAACAAGCACACCGATAAACGGGAACAGTAAAAAGAAGTTTACGGTTGGATAGATAAGAGGGACAAGGGCACCAACGGCGATCACAACATAAAAAAGAATCGCAAACTCTTTCCTTTCATGTTTATAGCTCCAATTCTTTTTTGAGATTTGTAGCTTTGTCTTTAAAAAGAACCTCAACATAATCCACAAACTGAGCATAATTAATAAAACAATTACTCTCATCTCATTGGCTCCTATCTTGGTTTTGGAAATGTATCTTAATGTAAGTATATCGTAGCTCCATCCTTTGAACAGGGGGGAAGTAACATCTCATAAAAGATAGGGAACTTTTTCAAAATTTATGTCTAAAAAATTATGTCGAATTTGTGATATTTTTCACGTAACCGTTTTAATTTCGGGCACTTTTTTTTCGAAAATGATAGGATGAGTACACATCCATAATGGCTCAGGATTTCGTCAACCGTTTTAGCTCTACATATTCATTATTTTATTGTCAAAGAAAGGTGATTACAGTTGAGTACACCATCGATCATTTTCAAGTGGATGGCTCTAGCGATGGTCGGTCTCGTATTAACTGGTTGTGGTAATTTAACTGTCCTAGACCCACAAGGTCCAGTGGCTGAACAGCAAAGCGATTTGATCATGTTATCCATTTGGTTCATGATCTTTATTGTGTTAGTCGTATTCGTACTGCTGACAGTTATGCTCGTTAAATACCGTGACCGCGGGAACAATGACAATTACGACCCGTCAATCGAGGGGAGCCACAAGCTCGAAATTATTTGGACTATCGTGCCAATCATCATCGTTACCATTCTTTCGATACCGACCGTGACGACCATTTATAGTTTAGAAGAGGCGCCAGAGGTGTCTGAGGTAAATGCCGAAAACATCCAAGTTGAGCCGCTTGTCATTCATGCGACGAGCGTGAACTGGAAATGGATTTTCAGTTATCCTGAAGAAAACATCGAGACTGTCAATTATGTTAACATTCCCGTTGATCGTCCCGTGCTGTTTAAATTAACATCTGCTGATTCGATGGCATCTTTTTGGGTACCGCATCTCGGTGGACAAAAATACAGTATGGCCGGCATGGAAACGGAATTGTATTTGATGTCTCATAATACAGGTACTTTTAACGGTCGCAACTCAAATTTCACAGGTGAAGGATTTGCTGAGCATCGCTTTGTTGTCAACGCCCTCACCGCAAGAGATTATGATGCTTGGGTCGAAGAAGTTCAGACGGAAGCTCCGCCATTATCGGAAGAAGAGTACGCACATCTGATGGTTCCTGGCCATGCAGAGGAGATGACATTTTCTTCTACGCATCTTGAGTTTGTCAATCATGCGGATGATCCCACATACTCACTTGAGAAACGAGCAGAACTCGGATATGAGGCATTAAATCCGCACTCAAGGGAAGGAAAAGCATATGAAATGCCTACACTTAGTCAACCGATCGACACGACTAGAACGTATGAAGTCGAATTGGATGATGAGTGATGGTGCAAACAGCGGAAGAGAGGAGTTTTACCGTTGAGATGGGATGAATTTATTGTAACGGGTGACCCGTTAATCCTTGCTGCGCAAATTTCTATCGGACTATCCGTGATTTTGACAGTGGTCGCCCTTACGTACTTCAAAAAATGGAAAGTGCTTTGGACAGACTGGATCACAACGGTTGACCATAAGAAAATCGGCATTATGTATATCGCGTGCGCCTTGTTAATGCTATTCCGTGGTGGTGTGGACGCCGTCATGATGCGCATGCAGTTGGCTGCTCCAAACATGACGTTTTTAAATAGCCAACATTACAATGAAATCTTTACGACCCATGGCACAATCATGATTATTTTCATGGCGATGCCGTTTTTGATCGGCTTAATGAACGTTGTCGTTCCATTGCAAATTGGGGCGCGCGACGTTGCTTTTCCGTTTTTGAACAATTTAAGTTTCTGGACGTTCTTTTTCGGAATGGCCCTTTTTAATATTTCCTTTATTATCGGGGGCTCCCCTGCTGCAGGTTGGACGTCCTACTTTCCGCTTGCCTCAAACGACTTCAGTCCTGGGGTCGGACAGAACTTTTATGCGCTCGGACTGCAACTTTCCGGAATAGGAACTCTGGCAACAGGAATTAACTTTCTCGTCACGATCTTAAAAATGCGTACAAAAGGCATGACACTCATGAAAATGCCGATGTTTACATGGACGGTTCTCATTACATCGCTCATTATCGTCCTCGCATTCCCGGTATTAACGGTCGCTCTGGCGATGATGACGTTTGATCGGTTATTCGGCACAGCCTTCTTTACGTTACAAGGACAAGGACTTGATATGCTTTGGGCGAACCTGTTCTGGATTTGGGGTCACCCTGAAGTGTATATTGTCATCCTGCCGGCTTTCGGGATTTTCTCGGATATTATTTCGACCTTTGCCCGTAAGAAGCTGTTTGGCTACAACGCGATGGTCGCTTCAATTGTTGTGATTTCCTTTTTAAGCTTCCTTGTATGGGTGCACCATTTCTTTACGATGGGGAATAGTGCAGCTGTGAACTCCTTTTTCTCAATCACAACGATGGCCATTTCGATCCCAACCGGCGTGAAAATATTTAACTGGATTTTCACGCTCCATAAAGGAAGGATTCGCTTTACCGTACCGATGCTTTGGTCCATTGGGTTTATCCCGAACTTTGTCATTGGTGGGGTAACAGGGGTCATGCTCGCGATGGCCGCAGCTGATTACCAATATCACAACACGTATTTTCTCGTGTCACATTTCCACTATGTACTCATAGCTGGAACCGTATTTGCCTGCTTTGCTGGTTTGATTTACTGGTATCCGAAAATGTTCGGGCACCGTTTAAATGAAACGATAGGTAAATGGGTATTCTGGGTTTTCATGATCGGCTTTAACGTATGTTTCTTCCCGCAGTATTTCCTAGGACTTGATGGAATGCCGCGCCGGATTTACACGTATTTAGAGTCGGACAACTGGTTCTCGCTTAATGCAATTTCGACGGCAGGTGCCTTTATGATGGCCATCGGATTTGCCCTATTTGTCTACAACATTTATTACAGCTGGCGTTATGAAAAGCGAGAAACGACGGGAGACCCTTGGGACGGTCGTTCGCTTGAATGGGCAACATCGTCTGCAGTACCACCATTTTATAACTTTGCAAAGTTACCGGAAGTCACTGATCGTGATGCCTTTTGGACGATGAAAGAGAAGGGCATTCGTCTACATGCCGATACGAATTATGAGAAAGTCCATATGCCAAGCAACACATGGCTTGGGTTTGTGATGAGCTTTATAATGTTTATTGCTAGCTTTGCCCTCGTCTTTAGCTGGTTTCCACTAGCGATCATTAGTGGCATCGGGATCTTTATTTGCATGATCATTCGTTCGTTTGATTACGATGAGGGGTATTACGTAAGCGCAAAAGAAATTCAAGAAATCGAAAGCAAAGCGAAGGGGGCGTAGCGAGTGGCGGCACATGAAACGATAAATCCGAATCAACCTCTTGAATATCAATCAGCTGAAGGCCGCAACAATATTTTAGGCTTCTGGATCTTTCTCGGTGCTGAATTCGCTTTGTTTGCAACATTGTTTGCTTCTTATTTCGTCCTTGTGGATCGCAATGCTGATGCTGTCCGAGCAGCAGACTTGTTTGATTTGAACCTTGTGCTCATCATGACATTTTTGCTGTTAACAAGTTCGTTCACATGCGGGCTCGCGATTCACGAGATGAGAGCCGGGCGAATGAACCGGATGTTCGTCTGGATTGGCTGGACTCTCCTTTTAGGTCTTGGCTTCGTCGGCTTTGAGATCTACGAATTTGTCCATTATGCCCATGAAGGAGCAACACTATCAGCAAGTGCCCATTGGTCTGCGTTTTTCCTTCTCCTCGGGACACACGGCTTGCACGTATCCATTGGAATTGGCTGGATTGTGCTTCTCGTCATCCAAATGAAAAAGCGCGGATTAACGCCACGAACAACATCGAAGTTTTTTATCGCAAGCCTTTATTGGCACTTTTTAGATGTCGTTTGGATTATGATTTTCACAGGCGTATACTTGCTTGGAATGGAGTGGATGTAAATGGCGCATGAAAAAGAAACAACGGCCACTCACAGTCACAGCTTTCCTTGGATGCACGTTGTTGGCTTTGCCCTTTCGATTATTTTTACGCTTTTGGCCGTATGGGTTATGAGTCAGACGCATTGGTCATGGAATGTTCGTGTGATCGTCATTTTCATCTTTGCCTTCATCCAAATGACGGTCCAGCTTCATATGTTCATGCATATGGGGGAAGGGAAGTCAGGAACCGTACAGATCGGTCATACGTGGTTTGCCATCGCCATTGCGGTTATTATTGTCGTTGGCTCTTATCTCGTATTAACGACAGGGCACCTTCATACCGATCATGAAAATCACTTGGATCATGGAGGTCATGAAAATCACATGAACCACGGGGAGCACGAAGATCACTCAGGACACTAAACATGAAATGACCTCGGTATTAGCCGAGGTCATTTTTTCTATAAACCCTAGTCCATTGATTCCGTGAATGTGCGAGATTTTGGACGAATGTGCGGATATGCATACAATACAAGAGCTGCAAAATGGGCAATAATAACGTTTACAAAAAAGGCGGTAAGAAAAACGGAGTGATGAAGGTCAAATAAAAACCCTTCAAACATGTGACTTAAAGCCAACAGCCACATGATAATAATAAACGGGATACTCGTTAACGCTATTTTTCGATGTTCAAGCCACAAAAATAATGGTGTGGCGCTTGCAACTAGCATATAAGCAAAAAACAAATCCATAGACAACTACTCCTTTCAGGCTTGAGCACACGAACAAATTGTGTCTAGATTGTGTCTTTAGCTAACTGTATCTTATCACAAATTTGTCACAATTGGAAGCGTTTACTGAAAATGAGGCTGATGCTTATCACTCATGAAGTCATAAAAAAGAAGGAGAGACACGTGAACTATCCCATACGAAAGTGTTGCTTGCTTCGATTTGTGTCCAAGACGTTTGTCATATTTTGAAAAAATACGTAAAATTCATAGGTTTATTGCCCAACGATAAATTTCTGTTTACACTTTAAGAATGCTGCACTTCTATAAAAAGAAGAAAGGATTAGAAACAATCGCTTTATCCTCTAATGATTCTATTACATAAAGGAGAAGAGAACTTTGTTTCAATGGAAAAATCTTTTTAAAGGAATGGCGATGGGAATTAGCGATCTTGTTCCCGGAGTCAGTGGCGGAACGATTGCATTAATTCTCGGAATTTATCAATCTCTAATCACCGCCATTAATGGTTTAACAACAAAACAATGGAAAAAGCATGTCATGTTTTTAATTCCACTTGTGATTGGAATCGGTTTAGCCCTGCTGACTGTTAGCCATATTATTAGTTGGTTGCTGAACGAATACCCTCAGCCGACGTTATTCTTTTTTATCGGCTTAATCATTGGAATCGTGCCGACCTTGTTAAAGGACATTAACTTTATACAATCATTTACCCCTATTCATTATGGGGTGCTACTTCTCGGTGCGATCATTGTTGGTGCTACAACCCTTCTAAAGGACAGCTCGCCTACCACCATTATGGACCAGCTTGCTATAGGGGATTATATCCTGTTGTTTTTTGCCGGTTGGCTAGCGAGTACTGCGATGATTTTACCAGGGGTCAGCGGATCGTTCATTTTTTTACTCTTAGGGGTTTATCCAACAGTTATTCAAGCTCTATCTACCTTTAACTTAGCTGTTCTATTCACCGTTGGAATCGGAATTATTCTCGGACTTGGGATTACGAGCCGGCTTATTTCCTACCTGTTTGTACAGTACAAAACAGCCACATACGCGCTTATGATTGGTTTTATCGCTGGGTCTGTCTTTGTCATCTATCCTGGGATGGCTGGGGACTTTTTTCTTATCTCACTTAGCGTGATTGCTTTTGCTCTCGGCGGAGGAACAGCGTATATGCTGCATATATATAAGAATAAGCAAGCAGGGGCGAATGGATAGGGTGAAGAATAAGGTAGTGTCAAAAGTTCTATGAAAAACTAGCACGGTTCATACTACCTACCATTTATTAGGTGGAAATGCCACGCTATCGCTCTTGACAAACACACCAATGGTTTATTCAGAGGTCAATCAAGGGCG
>NZ_SNUY01000069.1 GCF_004376175.1 Halalkalibacterium halodurans
TCCGCTCCTCATTCTAGAAAGATGCTTTTCAGAAGAAAATAACCATGATTCTTTCAAAGGGATCGGGAATCTAATCGTTTTTGGCCTAAAACCCTGATTTATGTTCGAGGTATGAATAATTCAGGTTGGTTACAAAAATGTATTCCAAGATTCTCTCTTTCTACTATACTATTCATTTTATTTTTATCATTCAGAAAGCCATTCATTTCGTGCTTCATGATACATTTTTAACAAAAACAAAAAACGCCCCTTCCATGAGAGAAGGGAACGCTTTCTCTTTTATCCAAAAATGAGATTGGCGATAAGTAAGCAAACGAGTGCCGTTAACCAGCTAAGCGTTGTTGGGACAGACCAAACGAGCATTTGCTCTTTCGGGTCTTTAATCCCAATCGTGCGGTTGACGACCCAAAACAGACTGTCATTGAAGTAGGAAAACACCATCGCTCCGAGGGCTGCTGCTTGCGCGGCTAGGACAAGATTCACATCCATTCCTGTTAAAATTGGCGCAGAAATTGACGCAGCTGTTATCATCGCAACTGTTCCGCTCCCTTGAATCAAGCGGACGAGAGAAGCGATCACAAACGGAAGCAAAATCGCAGGAATTCCTGTATCAACCACGAGTTCGGCTATATAATCTCCAGCTCCAGTTTGTCGAAGCACATAACCAAGGGCTCCACCTGCTCCTGTAACTAACAAGATTATCCCAGCCGTCTGAATCCCTTCTTCCATTCGATCCAGAGCTTCTGAGCGCTTCACGTGGTTAAATAATCCATAGATGGCAAGAAGGACTGCAATCCCAACAGCAATCACGGGTGAACCGAAAAATTGAATATACTCTACGAGCGTTCCTTCTAATCCGACGGCCGTCACCGTCGTGTTCATGAAAATTAAGAAAATCGGTACGACGATCGGTGCAGCGGAACGAAGCAACGATGGTAGCTCTTTGTTTTCTTTCTCTTCAAGCCAATCTTCGACACTCACCTCATGCTCTGGTCTGATCCAGCCTAAGCCGTCATCATCGGGAAGCTGATAGATTTTTTTCCCGATCCATTTCGCATATAACACGGTGACAATGATAATCGGAATCCCAAAGATCAATCCCGATAAGATCATTAAGCCAACGTCCACACCAAAAATTCCTGCAACCCCTAGCGGACCGGGTGTCGGTGGTACCGCATGGTGCATGACGACCGCTCCACCAGCAAGGGCGATAGCGAGTGTAACAATGGACTTCCCTGTTTTCTTTGATAGCGCTTTCGCTAATGTACTTAATATAATAAAGGCAGAGTCTACGAATATAGGAATCGATACGATATAGCCCGTAACAGCCATCGCCCACTCCTCTTTACGCTTTCCTAACACTTTGACGACCGTATAAGCTAGTCGTTCGGCCGCACCAGATACTTCTAATATTCGTCCCATCATTACACCGAAACCGATGATGATCGCCACAGACCCGAGCGTGCTTCCAAATCCTTCTGTGATGGCGCTTACAACATCAGGTGGTGCCATCCCGCCGACCAGACCAGTAATTGAAGCCGCGATGATCAGGGCTAAAAAGACATGCACTTTCGTTTTGATAACTAGAAAAATTAAAACCATAATGGCAATGACAAGACCTAAAATCATTTGAGCTCCTGAAACTTCCATCATTATCCCTCTTTTCCCCCATGTTTATGTTGAACGAAGGCACGCGTTCTCCGCATGCCTTCGTAACAACCAGAACGTTATGCTGTTACAAAATGCGGCGCGTATTTAGCCGCCAGTTTGATGCATTCTTCCATGCTGACCGTGCTGGCGATTCCTTTACCAGCTATATCAAAGGCTGTTCCGTGATCGACTGATGTACGTAAAAATGGTAGCCCGTTTGTTATCGAAATCGTCCGCTCAAAGTCGGTCATTTTTGCCGCAATATGCCCTTGATCATGGTAAAGGGACAACACTGCGTCATAGCGACCGTTAAGTGCATGATGAAACACAGAGTCAGCGGGTACGGGACCGACTGCGTTGATGCCGTCTTTTTTCGCTAATTCGATTCCCGGTGTAATTTCATCCATTTCCTCACGGCCGAACAAGCCATTTTCCCCACTGTGAGGATTTAAGCCTGCGACAGCAAAGCGTCTTTCTTTTACACCTAATTTCTCGAGCGCTTTATCACAGCGAAGCAAATAGTCGTGAACCCGCTCTTTCGTCATTTGATCAATGGCATCTTTCAGTGACAAATGACGGGTTAAGAAGAAAATCCGCATGCTGTGAACTTCGAACATCGTTAAAGGATCCTCGGTCTTCGTTAGATCAGCTAGCATTTCCGTATGTCCGATGTACGGGACTTCAGCTGCTTTTAATGATTCCTTGTTAATCGGTGTCGTCGCTAAGGCGTCTACTTTTTTATCGTTTGCTAATTGAACAGCATGACGAATGTACTCAAATGCGGCCTTGCCACACTGTGCTTGAACAGTTCCCATTTTCACCTCGGCTACATTCAAGTTATCAAGATGAATCACATCAATCGTGCCATATTCAAACATCGCCTCATCGACGGTCGTGATCCGGTTAATCGTCAAGTCTGCTTTCATCACAGGGAGCATTTTTTCTAGCATATCTCCGTGGCCGATGACAACAGGGTTCGCTACGTCATAGAGTTCTTTTTTGTTTAATGCCCCGACTGTAATTTCCGGACCGATCCCTGCAGGATCTCCCATCGGAATTGCAATAATTGGTTTTTTGTTCATCTCTCTCACTCCTATTTCTGTAGTTGACATTTGCTCACATGTGCTAACAAATATTGCACGCAGTCGTAAATCGATGTTTCATCTCCTACAAGCCCGCCCTTCGTCACAACTGGCAGGCCATCAAAATAACCAGCTACAAACGTTCCAAAGGCAACTAAAGGGAGAACCTCATCCTGCAACGCAATACCGTTCGCTCGCCCAAGAGCACACATGGAGGCGGTCACATCTCCCCCGCTCGTAAAACAACCAGCAAAGGATAGTTCATCACTTGCTAGCACTTGCCGGCTGATCGTCGCCAAACCGTCTGTAATCCGTTTCGCTAATGCATCCTCGCTCGTGTTTTCTTGCTTGGCTTTTTCTTTTAGGTTCACAAGCTGTTGGCCTGGCTTATACGTTGTGACGATAAGAATTTTTTCTGTTTTTCCCGCTTCCTGGGCCGCTTTTGTCGCCCGTTCCACTTCTTCATCCCAGGTGCTCGTATAACTGGCTAAAGGCTCTGGGTTAACGTAGATGGGAGAAGCATCGAGCTTGGTAATTAAATAATCAAGCTGCCTACCTGTTAGTGAGGTAGCGCTTCCTACCGCTACAAGAAGGCGGGCATCCTCCTGTTGCTGCTGGGTAACAGCGCGAACGTACGCCGCAGTAAAAGGGCCAGGACAAGCCGGAACGATCGGTTGATCCTTAATCACCGCTACCGCTTTTGCTACATCATCCACTTGCTCGTTCGTCACCGCATCAATGACAATTAGACGCTTCCCTTCGCTAATGAGCTGCTCTACATGCTGTAAAATGACGTTTCTTCCACTCATCACTTCATGTAATCCAACATAGCCGACAGGGTGTTTCGTCTGCTTGCGTAACAAATCTGGAACATACGATGTGATAATCGGCGAAACAGGGTCTTTTGATACAAATGTATCTTGAACTGGAACGCCATCAACGAGTAAATAGCCACCTGTGACTGTTCGGCCTGAGTCAGGAAAGGATGGCATGACAATCGCCACTGACGACTCACCAAGCTCAGCAAGCATCGTATCAAGCTCGACGCCAATATTTCCCCTTAACGTACTATCAATCCGTTTCGTAAACATTCGTGCGCCCCATCGCTTCAACTGATTCATCGCATCCGTCACACGCTTTGCCGCAATGGCAGAACGAACGTAACGGCTATCTGTATCCATTATCAAAGCTTGGTAATTATCCCCGGACGGGACACTCGCGCTGTGCACGACCGTCGCTGCGGGAAATCCTTGCTTTACGAGTCGAACGCCTGTCGCATTCGCTCCCGTTAAATCATCTGCAATTACGCCTATTCTCACAGTTGTGGCCTCCTATCATTAAGCCTGTGCAATCACCATGTTGTCATGATAGTTTTCATGCTTAAAGCTAGTAAAAAAATTAGCATCCGTAATGATTCCTTCTAATTTTGTCAGCTGGCAAACATTCGCAAACGCCCGCTTCGAAAATTTGCTCGAATCACAAATGAGCCATGTCGTCTGCGCAGCTTCCATCATTCGTTTTTTTATCGCTGCTTTCTCCAAGGTTGGAGCTGTTACACCGGCAGCCTCATCCACAGCATGGGCACCAAGGAAAAACAGATCTACGTGAAGTTCACGAATCATCCCTTCTGTCTGCGGACCAAACAACGCGCCAACCCCTGACTGCAATTCCCCTCCTGTGACAATGCACTTTGGTGAGGCATTCACTAGTTCAGCGGCAATCGTAATGTCATTTGTGACAATCGTTAAATCGTTTCGATCCTTAAGGAGCTTAATAAGCTCTAAGGTCGTCGTTCCTGAGTCTACTAGAATTGTTGCTCCCTCAGGGACAAGGGTGCACGCTTGCTTTGCAATGAGCTGCTTCTCCATTAAATACTCAGTCTGCTTTTGTGCGTAAGGAGTTTCGCCAATAAGTGAACTTGGAGCGACGGCGCCACCATGTGTTCGAATCAGCTTGTTATGTTCTTCTAAGTGCATCAAATCGCGACGGATGGTCATCGAGGACACGCCAAAATGAGAAGCTAATTCTTCAATGTCCACTTTCCCTTTTGATTCAACGAGCTTTTCGATCCATTCCCTCCGAGAGGTCACATTTTTTCCATCCTTTTGAATGTTCATTTATAACATCCTCCTTTGTTAATTTACAACACATAAACCTAAAGGTCAACAGTTAAATGTTCATTTCTAACAAAATAACGATTTATTTTCAGTATTATCACGTTTAATCTTAACATTAATTCGTAGAAATTGTGAAAGATACACAATGAATTAACTCCTATATAAAGTAACATTTTCCACTTAATTTACATATACTGGGCTACTGTCTAGAACTTGAAAGGTGTGAGAGGATGTATCCGAAACATGAACCGATTGACACGCACCAAAAATGTGATGACATTCCTGTTCATTTCCCTCCTCAATCTCAGCCGTGGCACCCAGGACTTGAATATTTAATGGAGCCTAGGCCAATCTCAGAAAACCCCCATCGGCCCCACAGTCATAAGCTCCTTGATCGAGTGGCTATTATTACTGGTGGAGATAGTGGGATCGGGCGCGCTGTTGCTTATGCCTTCGCTAAGGAAGGGGCAGATCTTGTCATCTCGTACTTATCAGAGCACGAGGACGCGATCGAAACAAAAAAACGGGTAGAGGAAATCGGACGAGATTGTTTGCTCGTGCCTGGTGACCTTCAACATGAACAAATGTCCGTTAAAGTCGTGGAAAAAACGATCGAACGTTTTGGCAAGCTTGATGTACTTGTCAATAATCATGCTGTTCAATTTAGACAAACGAGTCTATTGGACATAACAGAAGAGCAGCTTGACATTACATTTCGTACGAATATCTACGCCTATTTTTTTATGACGAAAGCTGCCCTCCCCCATTTGAAAAAAGGTAGTGCAATTATTAATACAACCTCCGTCACTTCCTATCTTGGTCACTCACAGCTTATCGATTATGCTGCCACAAAAGGAGCGGTTACGACTTTCACCCGTGCCCTGTCTGGATCTCTAGCCGACCAAGAAATTCGTGTAAACGGCGTCGCCCCAGGACCGATTTGGACACCGCTCATCCCATCTTCATACCCTGCTCATTCGATTCCTACGTTCGGATCGGACACTCCACTAAGCCGACCGGGGCAGCCGTTTGAAGTTGCACCAAGCTTCGTCTTTCTTGCATCGGATGACTCTAAATATTTGACAGGACAAATTTTGCATCCAAATGGGGGGCGAGTCACGGGCTCTTAATGGTGGGCAAAAAGAAAAAAGCTGAGCTTAATACTCAGCTTTCTGATGTCTACAACTGATTTAATGCTTGCTCTAAATCTGCCCACACGTCTTGCCAAGCTTCAAGACCAGCAGACATCCGTAGCAATTTTTTAGAGATCCCCATTTGGGTCCGTCTTTCTTCAGGAACGACGGCATGTGTCATCGTCGCGGGGTGTTGAATTAATGTTTCCGCATCACCTAAACTAACGGCAATTCGAATGAGCTTAAGCTGATTAACAACTTTCGCTATGTCTGCCTCTGTTCCTTTTATCTCAAATGAGAGTAGCCCGCCCCCCTTTTTCATTTGCTTTGCAACGATCGAATGATCAGGGTGCTCAAAATCACCTGGATAGAGAACCGTGCTTACCTTCGGGTGTTCCTTTAGTTTTTCCGCTAGTTTTTCAGCGTTTTCACAGTGACGATCCATTCGGACCGCTAACGTCTTTAACCCCCGTAGCAATAACCATGCATCAAACGGAGAAATGACGCCACCCATATCTTTTTGCGTTGTTTTTCGAATCAGTTGAATCGTTTCTTTGTCGCCAATTAATACGCCTGCCACAACGTCGCCATGCCCGCCAATGTATTTCGTTGCACTGTGGACAACGAAATCACATCCTAATGCGATCGGTTGCTGTAAGTACGGAGTGGCAAATGTATTATCGACAATTACTTTTATCCCTTTTTCTTTTGCTACCCTCACGACAAGCTCAAGGTCGATTAACTGCATCGTTGGATTGATCGGTGTTTCCACATAAATACACGTCGTGTTATCTTGAATGTTTGCTAAGATTTCCTCAACTGAGTCCATTGGCGAAAACGTTGCGTCAATGTTGTATTTTTCTTTCAGCATAGTGAGCAAACCGAACGTACACCCGTACACACCATTTGAGACAAGGATATGGTCGTTTGCTTTCGTCAAGCCAACAAGAATGGCAGAGACTGCGGCCATCCCTGAACCGAAGGCCAGGGCAGCTTCTCCTCCTTCTAGCTCTGCTATCCGCTGTTCAAGAATCTGAACGGTCGGATTGCCTAACCTTGAATAAACATAGCCAGCTTCCTCCCCAGCAAAACGATTACCTCCTTGCTCCATGGAAGCAAACGTAAACGTTGAGGTTTGATAAATCGGTGGGGTTAAGCTGTCAAAATGCTCGTTAGGCTTATAGCCTGTATGAATCGCTCTTGTTTCAAAATGTTGATCTCGCTTCAACGTGCTCCCTCCTTCTGTATCTACTTCTAGAATACATGTTATTTCAGAAAAATGTAAGCGTTTTCTAAAAATGTCGTTACATCTTTTTTTAAAAATCTTTGCTCTGATCTGAGAATATAACTTTCACAGTTAAATAGTCTGAAAAATCCGATAAATAAAGCATCTAGACTTTTTCAAAGGACAAATGTCTTCTTCTATTAAGTGAATACCGAGTAAAGGAAGCGGCTCACTAGATATCGAAACGGATTTAATAGTTTTTAAAAATAGTATTATTTCATCATTTTACGCAGAAAAACGAGCAGCTTATCTTAAGGCTGCTCGTTTTTTCCGGTTTTCTTTTCGTGCAGGCGCGGTTTCGTATAACCGTTTTTCCTCTTCGGTCTGAGGCTCGACCTGGGGAACTGGTTTTGGTTTACCTGATTCGTCAACGGCGACCATCGTTAGAAACGACTCGGTTGTTAACGTCCGTTCTCCTGTCAATAAGTTGTTCGAATGAACCCTCACATATACTTCCATCGACGTTCTTCCTGTATGTGTGACAAACCCTTCAAGTTCAAGGGCATCACCAACAGTAGCCGACGACTTAAAGTCAACAGAATCGATTGAAGCAGTAACCACCGCAGAATTAGCATGCTTCATCGCTGTTAAAGCAGCTATTTCATCGATATATGCGAGAACTTTCCCACCAAAAATCGTCCCTAGATGATTCGTATCTGGTGGTAATACGAGCCTCGTTTGTATCGTTCTTGATCGTTCAACCGGATAAGATTGAATCATGGATGTCTCCGCCCTTTCAATGTCATTTGAAAACTCGGCTTGTCGCAAGTCATCTAGCGAAAGCCGTTGCTTAGACTAACTTCTTAAAGCAAAACAAACCCTCTTTTCAAAGGAAAGAGAGTTTGTGATAGCATACGAATCCAACGATTAAAAACAATATGTAGAACAGCTATCACTCCTCCCTATGACGCGTAGGTGCAAGTGCATACATTAGGCAGGTCTCCTGACTTAAGATCAACACTCCATGTGTACCTTCCCATCCTTTGGACAGTGGTTTCTTCACATGTAGCTCCTTATTACAGTGGCGCGACCGTGCTGGACTTTCACCAGCTTCCCTTTTCAGATTCAACCGATTGTTTGAACCACCTAATGCTTGAGCGTGCTTATTAAATTATGCCCCAACGTTTTTAGTATACAGAAAGGAGCCTAATTCGCAACCGTTTTCATTGTGATTAAACGAGCATCGCCGCACCTAGTACGCCCGAGTCACCGCCTAGTTTTGCCTTCACGATCGTTGTTGATCGTGCCAATCCTGGATAAAGGTAGCGAGATACTTTCTCTTTTACGATCGGTAAAATCAGATCATCCGCATTCATAACACCACCACCAAGAACAAAGACATCTGGATTTACAGTATGGGCGATATTCGCGATCCCGATCGCTAAATAGTCCATCGCTTCTTCGACTAAGCGTTGCATATCATGATCTCCCCGGCGAATCCGGTCAAATACCTCTCTCGTCCCACCTTCAACCCCGAAACGCTCTCGTGCCATTCGTCCGATAGCCGTTCCACTTGCTAGCCCCTCTAGTGACCCTGGGTTCAAATTTGCGTGCTGATAGCCATTTGGTTGAACGATCATGTTGCCAATTTCCCCTGCATAATCACTGGCCCCATGAACGATGCTTCCATCTAAAACATAGCCGCCACCAATGCCTGTGCTGATCGTTAAATAGAAAACACTCGTAAATCCTTGTCCACTTCCAAGCAAAGCTTCCGCCAGTGCTGCCACATTGGCATCGTTATCTAATTTCACAGGGCACTGAAACTGCTCCTGAAAACGATCAACTAGATGAATATGATCCCAGCCTGGGAGGTTCGGTGGACTAAGAATCGTACCTTCCGTAGAGCTTAACGGACCCGGTGCCCCAATTCCAATTCCGGCAAACGGCTGATGATCCGTGACTTTTTCTGTTAAAGACATCATCTTGTTCATTACTTCCTCTGGACCTTGCGCCGCTTCCGTTGGGCATTCTTGCACGGAAATTATCTCTCCTGCATCACTAACGAGTGCCGCTTTTATTTTTGTTCCACCTAAATCGATTCCAACCTTCATGGTGCCATCCTCCTTTACAAAACTTAACTCTATTATCCTCTTAACCGAAGCAAAATGCTAGCTCTCTTTAAAGAACAGAAACCCTGTAAAGGCACAGGGTTTCTGCAACAAATTATTGATTCAGTTCTTGCCACTCATCAAATTGGCGCTGCATTTCATCGATCACTTTTTGCAGTCCAGCTTCGTTCAGCTTGTCATTAAAGAGTGGTAAATACTCCTCTGGATCTACAGCACCTTTCAGCAGCGCTGGAGAGAATTCGCTCGTCACGTTTGAAATCGCAGCAATTTCAGTACGCACTGGATTCGAGTCAAAGTAAAAGCCGAGAGCTGGTGAAGGAATCGCACTTTCATTAAAAGCTTCAAACGCTTCCCATTTATCTTGCGGGTCATCTTCGTATAACTTTAGAATGAGCTGATTCCCAATCGCAAAGCTTGGCATGTTATAGCGTTCTACACGTGCAGGCAAGTCGTTAATCGTGCCATCTTCAAGTTCCTCGTAATGGACACCCTCAATTCCTTTATCGAGAAGGTTTCGTAAATAGGGGTCTGAGTTAAGCAAATTCAAAAACATCATCGCCCGCTCAGGGTTTTTCGATGTTGCCGAAATCGCCTGCATGGATCCAGTTACAGAGTTATTAAAAATGTATGGCTCATGAAGCGGTCTCGTCGCGATCTCATATCCTGCGGTTCGTGTCCAAATGAGTTCAGCGTACGGTTGGTATAGCTCTTTACGCACGAACCAATTCGGTGTCTCTAACGGCCAAGAATCTGTACTCGTTGCTGCGTCTGGACGAATGTAGCCTTTTTTATAATAGTCGTGCATCGTCTTAAGCGTCTCCATCGTAATGTCTTCCTCGTATTTATTGATTACCTCGTTCGTGTTTCCTTCTAGCCTAAAGGCAAACGGCATTTCTTCTTGCAATATCGAATCAAACGGTAAGTAAGCATCAAACGTGGCAATTGGTGTTACGTCAGGTTCCTCTTCTTTAATGACCGCCAGGAGCGGCTCTAAATCTGCCAATGAATGGACGGATGAAAGGTCGAGATTATGCTTTTCAACTAACTCGTTGTTAAACGACAGGACAGCTTGTTGCCCTACTTCTTTATTCGTTGGCACAGCATACAGTTTACCGTCTACTTGTGCCCCTTCTAGAAACGCGGGATCAATCAACTCTTTCATTTCTTGTCCGTGCTCATCTAGTAAATCATTTAGTTCTAAAAACGCCCCCCGTCTCGCATTTAAAGCATAGTTGTTAGCCCACGAGCTCGTAAAGGCAATATCGTATGCTTCTCCTGAGGTTGTAATGACTTGCATTCTTTCATCATACTCGCCCCAATCGAGCATTCGTAAATCGACGGTCGCATTGATTTTTTCCTCCGTGTAGGCGTTCACTTCTTCCATGACAAGTTCAATCAGGTTGTGGTGTACCGATCATATACCACGTCAGCGTCACATGGTCTAGATCAGTAGCCTCCGTCTCATTAGCTGACTGCTCCCCAGACTCATCATGGCCCTCAGGCTCTGATTGACTCGATTCATTGGCAGATGAACATGCCACTAGGCCAACGAGCAAAAACACCATCACCGCAAGCTTCATAACAAACGATTTCATCATTTTCCCCATTTCTTTTTCCTTCAATATCTATTTCAAAAAGGAAGATTCCTTCTTGAGACAACTATTCCTTCACTCCACCAATGGTAAGTCCTTTGACAAAATACTTTTGAAAAAACGGATACGATAAGGCAATCGGAAGCGTGGCAATCACAACCATGGCCATTCGCGCCGAATCTTGCGGAATCGAGTCTAATAACGCACTGTTTTGGCTTGAAAGCATCGCATTTTGTCTAATGAAATCTAAGTTATTCTCAATTCTCATGAGCAGCGACTGCAATGGAACAAGCTTTGGATCGTCAATAAAGAGCAGAGCATTAAACCAATCATTCCAATAGGCGAGCGTACTAAACAGGGCTATGGTTGCAATCCCAGGAATCGAAAGGGGCAGGACAATTTTTAAAAAAATCCGAAACTCGCCAGCTCCATCAATTCTAGCAGATTCTAAAATGGCCTCAGGGACGGAGCGTTGGAAAAAGGTTCGCATAATAATGATATAAAACGCGTTAACCGCCATTGGTAAAATTAAGGCCCAGACAGAGTTTTTCAAACCAAGAAATTGTGTCATGACGATATAAAACGGGACCATTCCACCGCTAAAAAGCATCGTGAAAAAGGCAATAAACGTAAACAGCTTTCGGTATAAAAATTGCTTTCTTGAAATGGCATAGGCATACAACGCAATAATCGAGACGCTCATCAACGTTCCAACAACCGTGATGAAGATCGTAACCCCGTAGGCCCGAAACACTTCTGAGCGCATTTGCCATAAGTAACGATAGGCGTCGAAGCTCCATTCGCTTGGAATGATGCGGTATCCATTCATCGCAAGCGATTGCTCACTCGTCAAGGAAATGATGATCACATAAATAAACGGGAAGATACATAAGAATGCAAACGTTCCAATCAATGTGTGCATAAAAATATTAGTAGATCGAGAAAAACCGTACGGATTGTACGTCTTCTTTTTCTTCGGTGGTGGTGTGCTCTCTAGCTCCGCCATTTTTCTGTTTTGTTTTGCGAGTTCACTCATCTGACTTCCGCCTTTCTCCTATCTAGAACAAGGCATTTTCTTCATCTATTTTCCTCACGATATAGTTTGTGATTAAAATTAATACAAACCCAACCGTTGCCTGATATAGACCCGCCGCTGTGCTCATTCCAATGTCCCCCATCGTCATTAACCCGCGATAAACATACGTGTCGATAACATTAGTGACGGAATATAGCGGACCTGAGTCACGTGGCACTTGATAGAACAAGCCGAAATCCGCGCTAAAAATACTTCCAATGTTCAAGATTGTTAAAATGATAATGAGCGGCATAATCATCGGGATCGTGACGTGGCGAATTTGTTGCCACTTGCTTGCCCCGTCAATAATGGCGGCTTCATAGTACGTACGATCAATGGCGACAATGGCGGCTAAATAGACGATGCTACTAAAGCCGACCCCTTTCCATTGGCTGATAGTAATGATGAAATAAGGCCAATATCCAGGTTCGTTGTACCAAGCAACAGGATCGATATTTATGGCTGACAAAATCGTATTGAACAGTCCACGATCGATACTTAAAAACGTAAACACAAAATAGCTGACAACAACCCAGGACAAAAAGTGAGGAAACAGCATGCCTGTTTGATAGATTTTGGCCAGCTTTTGATTGGTCAACTCACTAATAATAATTGCGACCGCCACAGCCAATACAAGCCCGAGAACAATAAAAACGACATTATATAAAACCGTATTTCTCGTAATGATGAACGCATCGTTCGTACTAAACAAAAACTGAAAATTTTCAAGTCCGACCCATTCGCTATGGTACAGGCTGGCAAAAAAGCCATCCGGATGAAAACGAAAATCTTTAAACGCAATAATTTGTCCAAACATGGGAATATACTTTAGAACGAGGAGCCAAATGAGCCCCGGTAAAACCATCAACAACCAAATGCGATTGTCATATATATTTTTTAGTGTTTGTTGAATCTTGTTCATCTCTTCCCCCCTCTAACTGGTAATCGTTCTATACCTCCATTCTATGAAACCCCTTACATTCTTCCTAGTTGAGATATCTTAAATTTACTGGCAAAAGTAAATGTCTTTAAACGGTAAAAGGGTTGGAGATGGAAACGGGTAACACACTTGATCGAGCGTGGGAACCTGTAATTACTAATAATTGGACAATCTCCGGGAAGTCACGAAAAAAAGGCGCTTTCACGCCCTTTATGAATGCTTATGGACTTTCCGCCACTCGGTCGGTGTCATCGCTTCATATTTTTTAAACTGTTTATAAAAATAAGTCGCATCGCCATACCCTACTTTTTTTCCAATCTGTCCGGCTCGATCGTATGAATTCAACAGCAATTTTTTCGCCCGGTCAATTCGTAGTTGATTTAAATATTTCGTAAACGAACAGCCGACCTCTCGCTGAAAAAGTTGCCCTAAATAGATAGGATTAATATGAAACGAGTGGCCTAATGTTTTTAACGATAAATCCTGTGAAAAATGTTGATGGATGTGCTGCAAAACCGTTTGTATGATCGGACTGTAGTTTTTTTCATTTTCCTGGAGATGATCATCCTCTAGCAGGTCAATGCAACGGTCGATCATTTTCATCGCCTCAGAAGTCGTCTCGACGTGGACAATTTGCTGCACAATTTGGACGTACTGATCAAACGGTAATTGGACAATAAACTGACTTTTAAGCCGATAAAAAAATTCCATGAGAACGCTTTTTAAGAAAATCGGATTTCGTTCACAGTGACTTTCACTGAGCATGTGCTCCAGATCCTTTCGTACCTTTTGATAATGACGATTGGCTAAATGCTCAAAAATGTCTTGCTCCAATGTGATGTTCATCTGAGGGGGAATCAACTCGCTTTCCCGCTTAAATGTGAGCTGATCGGCCATGTGATGATCTCGTTCTGGTAATAACAGCTTTAGCTCACATTTCATCTCCATCTCTCGATACACTTCGTACAGGCATTGAATTTCGGAAATCGGTTCACTATGAACAAATACAAACGGTTGTCCGATTGGTGCTTCAGTGACGACCGACTGAAATCGTGAACGTTCTTGCCCCCAATCGGACTCCCTTTCAAAGCCGCACCAGATAAACAAAAGATCACCAGAAGGGGTGACGACTGTCATGGCGCTATTTTCTTGTTCCAATGTTCGTTGCAGGCGATATAGCTCTTCTTCTGTTTGCTGATCCCACTCCATCTTTAACAGGCCTATCCTAAGTGGGAACTTCCATTGAACTTCAGGGTAGAAAGCCATCCGTTGTTTAAATTCTGTATGGCCCATCTTTCCGACAAGCCAACGCCAAATGGAATGATCACGTAAAACGAGTGTTGACTCTTCCTTCAAAAAAGCATGGTTAATCTTTTCCTTCACGTGGGACAGCGTAGAGATCAATTCCTTCTCATTGATCGGCTTTAATAAATAGTTTTCAATCCCTAAGGTTAGACCCTGCTTGACAAAATGAAACTCCTGAAATCCTGAAAGCACGATTGATTTAATAGTCTTCTCCCGCTCATTTAAAGCTGCAATTAGTTCCAAGCCCGTTTTTTCAGGCATTTTAATATCTGTAATCAACAGATCAAACGAAACGTACTTTGCTATTTCTAAAGCTTCAACACCATTGCGTGCCGTCGCCACAATTTCATAACCTAATTGCCCCCAATCAATGAGATGCTTTAAGCCTTCTAAAATAAGAGGCTCATCGTCAACTAGCATCACTCGTATCATGGACATCCACCTCACTTATGATCATTGGAGTTCTAATCGTGACAATCGTACAAACGTCAGGTTCGCTTTGAACGCTTACTCCAAAACGCTCTCCATACCGCAAGCGCAATCTTTGATTCACATTAAATAGGCCGATCGAATGCGATGAATTCTCTGTCATTGATAGTCGCTCATTGATTTCCTCTACCTTTTTTCGTGGAATCCCTTTTCCGTTATCCATGATTTGAATCTGCAATGTTTGTCTATGTTCTTGGATGATAATGTTGATTTGATTGTCGTCACGCTCCCGTTTAAACCCGTGAATTAGAAAGTTTTCGATCAACGGTTGGAGAATAAAGGGAGGTACTACGTAATGTTTGTGTTTTTCTTCAACAGCCACCTGAAATGTGAGCTGATTCGGGAACCGAATGTTAAACAATTCAACGTATTGTTCCACATGTTGAAGCTCGTCACCGATTGTGACAAGGTCGGCACTTTTTAACGAGTATCTGAACAAATAAGACAGCTGAACGATCATCTTGGCTGTCGTTCTTCCTCCTTCAGACAATGACTTCATCCTAATTGCTTCGAGCGTATTGTAGAGAAAGTGTGGATTGATTTGGCTTTGAAGGTTTGCCAGCTCCGCTTCTGTTTGCTTAAGCTTTGAAAAATAAACTTTTTCAATATAGTCCTCTAGTTCGTCCAGTGTTTCGTTAAATGTGTTTGAAATCATCGCCAGATCATCGTCGACATTTCCTGTCTCGATCCGAACGGATAGCTGACCGCTTTGCACTTCCTTCATCGTTTGAACAAGATCATTCACCCTAGTCAAATAGCCCCTCAACGAGACGTAAGGGAGAGCAATGGATACAACTGTTAAAAGAAGGATCAATAGAAACATCGTAATTTTGTAGTGGAACAATTGGGACAGTTCACTTCGTGGAACAATGGATGCAACCATGAAACCAGTCGATGGTTCAATCGATGATTGGATCAAATATCGGTTGTTTACAAGCTGTTGTGTGGCGCGATAGTCGATTTCTTTCAACGCCTCGTCTAACACGTCACCGTAGCTGTAAACAACATTTAGTTCTTCATCAATAATATAATAGCTCCCCTTCATCGGGTCTCCATTGTACGTTAAGAGCCGGTCAATATGGTGAAAAGTAAAATAAACGGTGAGCGTTCCTAATCGCTCAAGGGAAATCGGATCATTGATCTGCTCTTCCAAGGTAAAAAAATCGTTGTCTTTTCCGTAAAGATCCCTTTCTTCTTCATCGTAAAAATCACTTTCTTTCCATAGTCCGTAATTGTATAAATAATGGTATTGCGTACCTAATGTTTCGTTCCGAACTTGCAGTGCTACAATATCAGAATCTCGTGAAAAATAGTTTTTTACGTAAATATCAAAATTGTAAGGAACAAAGGACGAGCTCCTGGAATATTTGTCTAGCCTATACCCCATGTATTGCTGATAGTCATGCTGGAGGGCAAAGGCTAAATCTTCAATCAAATGCTTTTCGCGATAAAGCTGATAAACCCCTTGTTGCACAAACGTGTGTTTTTTTTCGATTTCTGATTTGATTTGATTGATCGCTGTCGCCTGCTTGTCCACTTCCCTTTGGATGATAAATTCCGAATAATGATCGGATAGAAAAACGAACAAAAAAGCCATCGTTAAAAAGATGATTGTGGAGTAGGTAAAGAAGACGCGATAGAACATTCGGCTGCTCAGCTTTCTCAATAAATTAAGCGCTTTCAATGATGTTCATCTCCCCTGCCCAATGATGTAAGTAAACAGAGACTTAAAAAAGCCTCTGTTTACTCGATCCATTCATAACGTCAGTTCAATTGTTTTAATTTCATAAGGAGTAAAAGTGAGTTCCACCGGTCGTGTGGACCATTCAGACAGCGCCTCAGACTCGATTAAATTTACTTCCCTCCACTGCTTTGCTTCATAACGACAATCAAGCTTGACTGTAGCCCGTGCCCCTTCCATTTCATGAAGCCGAATAATGACGGACGTTCCGTCTTCCGATTTTTTGATTGCATCCACGATCACTTGATCAGAAGAAACGGTGAATAACGGCTGGTCAAACGGCATCTCCGCTTCTCCTGGCACCGCGATGATCGCTGACTGAAGATAAGTGGCTTCCCGCTCAACGTCCCGTTTAAAAGCTGGCCCTTGAAACGGGTATAATGCATACGTAAATTGATGGTTGCCTATATCGGCTTCTGGGTCAGGGTATATAGCCCCTTTAAGTAAAGAGAGGGAAAGCACATTGTCCTTGATCGAATAGCCGTATTTGCTATCATTCAGCAAGCTGATGCCATAGTCTGCTTCAGCGATCGCAGCCCATTTATGACCGACCGTTTCAAATCGCGCCATATCCCATGAGGTGTTCCAATGGGTTGGACGCTTAAGATTGCCGAATTGAATATCGTATATCGCTTCATTTGTACGGATATCGACTGGGAATTCAACCTTTAGTAGTTGTTGCCTCGCTTGCCAGTCCACCTCTGTTGCAAAATCAATTCTCGCCGTATGACGGTAGCACCGTATCGCTTGCTTGATCACTACACCGTCCTCTTTCCATCTAAATAAAACTGTTGTTCGTAGCGGGCCGTTTTCGATCAGCTCACAGCCTTGAAAGCTAGAAACGGTGGATGACTTTTCTTGATAGAACAAATCAATATCCCAAGCATCATGGGCAAGGGGCTTATCTTCAAAACGTTTGAACACATTCCCTAGCTTGCCTTGGGCGAGCCATTCTCTTTTCCCTAGTTTATCATACATCCTAATAAACTGGCCTTCATCGTTCCATTCCAATTGATACCACGGAGTTTCCCACCTCCGCTCCTCAAAATTTACCTGACTAAGCATCTGCACTTCTTCTGCTGCCATCGTTGCTTTACTAATTGTTTGATAGGCAAACGGAATGCTTTTCTCAAGTAAGACAAGTGTTTCGTTATTTGCGGTTTGCTGAGATGAAAGCCCATGGCCTGTTTGATCCACGAAACGCTCGTCTGTTCCCTTAGGAATCGTTACAAGAATCGGTGTATCATATTGGTATGGATGAAAAAATGTCCACTTTTCTCGTTTATCATTCACCATTCGCTTTTCTTGTGTAGCAACAACTTGCTTTTGGATGGCTGCCGCCTCGGTGTAATCCTTTGCTGCATCTTTATACACTTCTTTAATCGACGAACCGGGGATAATGTCATGAAACTGGTTGAGCAAAAGAAGCTTCCATCCTTTTTCAAGCGAAGACCCAGGATACGCATCCCACCCCTTTTCTGCGCTTGCAGTCACCGCGAGAATTTCCGCCTCTCGATAGGAAAACTCTAGCTGCCGGTTCTTTTTTTTCATTTTGGCTTGGCTTGTGTAGGTTCCGCGATGGTATTCTAAGTACAATTCTCCATCCCATGTATGGACATACTCTGCGGTATTTGCTACATTCTCATGCAACTGATGAAAATACTCTTTCACATGGGTCGATTTCACATGTGGTACCCCTGGGACTTGGTCAAGCTGGCGTTTCATCTCTAACATTTCCCGGTTCACACCGCCACCACCATCTCCGTAGCCGTACGCTAAAAGTAAATCCTGATTCACTGCTTTATCACGGTATTTTTCCCAAGTCCCTTTAATTGTCTCCGCACTCATAAGGCCATTGTACGTATAAAACCACGAGTCTTTTGGCCTTCCCGGCTCTGGGGTTGTAATAAAATGAGTTAAGATCTCCGTCCCGTCCAGTCCACGCCAATAAAACGTATCATTCGGCATTCGATTATATTGGTTCCAGCTAATTTTCGTCGTCATGAACGTATCGATGCCCGATTTTTTTAAAATTTGTGGAAGCGCCCAACTATAGCCGAACACATCTGGCAACCAGAGAATTTTGCTCTCCTTATGAAACTCCTTTTTGAAAAACCGCTTACCATATAACAGTTGACGTACAAGGGATTCACCTGAAGGAATGTTGCAGTCAGCTTCGACCCACATCCCCCCTTCCACTTCCCATTGACCGTCGTCCACCTTTTGCTTGATGGCTTCATACAGCTTAGGCTCCTCTTCTTTCATCCATTGGTAAAGCTGGGGCTGGCTTTGTAGATACACATAGTCGGGGTACAAGTCCATTAAACGCAAAACGGTTGAAAAGGTTCGTTTGGCCTTTTCCTTCGTATGCTTCGTTTGCCAGAGCCATGCGAGATCAATATGGGAATGGCCAATAGCATGGATGTGAACATCCGAATGTTTCGGGAGGTGCTCCATGTCTCTCTCTAAACGTTCAAGAGCCTCGTAAACAGAATCATAAAATTGTTCGTTCCCAGGCTGTGTCCAATTGATTGAAGCAAATGCTTGATTCAAACGTGACAGCATCGCCACTCTCGTAGCATCGTGAACGTCAAGCTGACCAATCGCTTCAAGAATGGCCTTCGCTTGAAAATAAAATGCATCCACCTTTTGATCAAGCCAACCGTACCACGCTTGTTTGAAACGATAGTACTGCGTCCTAGGAGTCCCGCCTCCTTCAAGGCCAGACCACATCATCACATCAATTTCGAGACGGTTTCCGCCTTCCTTTGGGAGAAGCACTTCTTGGTGGTTGCTGTCCACCCCTTGAAACGGCTGCTTATTCACAAACAGCAACGCTTCAAAGCCCGAATTGTTTCCGCCTCCCGTCCGTCCAACATCGAGAAATAATACACACCGCTTATCACTCCATGCTTCTGGGAGATGGAGAGAGGTATTCAACCATACATATTTATTTCGCCCTGACCACGTATCGTTCACGTGAAACGTTTGCTTTGGGTAGTGTGTAGGAACAACGCTCTCTTTGCCTTGCTCTGGTTCATACATATAAAAGCTGTCCAGCGGCTTTACATCACGATACCGATACGAGGCTAGTTCATTGATTCGGTTTTGCAGCTTTTCCAGTTGATAAAACATGACGATCCCCCGCTTTATTGTTCTTCATATTCTCTAAAGGGCTACCAGGCACGTAAATCCCAGCCTCACTTAACAAAAATTCACTGAACATAGAATTGGCCCAAGCAAACCAAGATCTCGTATACTGTTTAGGACGGTCCACATCAAAGCCTTCATGCATAAAGTACGTATCAGCATGGGTTTGCTTAAACATGGCAACAATCTGCCTTTTTTCCTTTGAATCAATTGCTGTCATTCCTTGGATCGCCAAGGAAATATGCCAGACGTAATGATCAGGTGTGTGAGGACTCCCGACTCCTTTCGCATACGAACCTTCGTAATAATACGGGTTGTCCCGACTTAAAATGAAACGTCTTGTGTTGTGATAAACAGGGTCATCGGCAGTTGTATAACCGAGATATGGTATCGCGAGCAAGCTTGGAACATTGGCGTCATCCATAAGATTGACCCGGCCATTCCCATCCGTTTCATACACATAGATTTCACCGTAAACCGGATGGTCCATCTTGCCATACTGCTCGATCCCTTGGCGAATGTCTGCCTCTAACTCGCGAAATTGCTCAGCTAGCTTAATCTCCTCCATAGCTGTTAGCAATTCAACCGCATAGTTTGAGACGACTACAGCAAACATGTTTGCTGGGATGAGGTAGCCGTATAAGCACGCATCATCACTTGGACGAAATCCGGACCACGTCATTCCTGTAGGAACCGAGTACCCTCCTTTTCCCTTTCGTAACAGCGTGTCTGACACGCGGCAGTCGTCTCGTTCAAATGAATAGGATGACTTTGCCTCATGGTCCTGTTCGATTTTCCATATCCGATATATGGTCTCAAGCACTTGCTTTAATGTTGGCTGTAGCACCGAATCATCGCCTGTCGCTTTCCAGTATAAATACGCGAGCTGAATCGGATAGCATAACGAATCCAATTCATATTTTCGCTCCCATACGAGGGGGCGTATTGTCAAAACTTTATATAAAAATAGGTTATTAAATCCTATATTAGAGGGCTTTATAAGCAAAAAAATTGCCACCCCCTTAAATTCTGTAGATAATTGAGGTTACCACAACACCCAATTCCAGA
>NZ_SNUY01000007.1:0-63212 GCF_004376175.1 Halalkalibacterium halodurans
GTCTTGGCATCAGCGATTCCACTCACTGGGAGGTTATAGTCTCGTTGAAACTTCCTTACTTCTTCCTCTGTTTCCGCACCGTAAAACGCTGTTGGGTTATTCCAATGTAACCCGTAGCCGAGTCTCATTAAGTCCTCTTTTAACTTTCTTACTTGCTCACTCGTCACGCCACGACGTAATGGGCTGGTTAGGATCTCTTCCATTTTCTTCAGCGTTACTTCATCCATAATCCCATTTACTACCAAACCATAATAGCGTTGGAACTGACGAACCACATTCGCTGTGTCCGGACCATACAATGTTGTCGGATTACTCCAATGCGTCCCAAAGCCAAGCTGCATTAAATCAAATTTCAACTGTTGAATTTGATCACTGCGCTTCCCTTCTTGGTATGGACTAGCCAAAATTTCATATATTTTTTTCTCGGTTACTTCATCCACAATTCCGTTGACTACTAATCCATAATAGCCTTGAAATTGGCGAACAACTTTGACTGTGTCTGGTCCGTACAAGGTCGTCGGATTGCTCCAATGCGTCCCAAAGCCGAGCTTCATTAAATCTAGCTTTAACTCTTGGATTTGATCGCTTCGCTTCCCTTCTTGAAACGGGCTAGATAGCTGCTCCGCTATTTTCGCTAGCGTCGCTTCATCTCCACGTCCATTCACCGTTAGTCCATAGTACGCCTGAAACTCACGTACCACCCGCTCCGTATCTGGGCCGAAGTAGTTTGTCGGATTACTCCAATGCGTCCCAAAGCCGAGCTTCATTAAGTCCAGTTTAAAGTCGATAACATCCGCCCGTCTTAAACCTGGTGCTAATGGCTGGTTCTTTATCTCTTCGATCTTTTTGTAGGTGACTTCGTCAATAATTCCATTGACCACTAATCCATAGTGGCGTTGAAACTCGCGAACTACATTCGCCGTATCCGGTCCGTAAAGGGTCGTTGGATTGCTCCAATGCGTCCCAAAGCCGAGCTTCATTAAATCTAGCTTTAACTCTTGGATTTGATCGCTTCGCTTCCCTTCTTGAAACGGGCTAGATAGCTGCTCCGCTATTTTCGCTAGCGTCGCTTCATCTCCACGTCCATTCACCGTTAGTCCATAGTACGCCTGAAACTCACGTACCACCCGCTCCGTATCTGGGCCGAAGTAGTTTGTCGGATTACTCCAATGCGTCCCAAAGCCGAGCTTCATTAAGTCCAGTTTAAAGTCGATAACATCCGCCCGTCTTAAACCTGGTGCTAATGGCTGGTTCTTTATCTCTTCGATCTTTTTGTAGGTGACTTCGTCAATAATTCCATTGACCACTAATCCATAGTGGCGTTGAAACTCGCGAACTACATTCGCCGTATCCGGTCCGTAAAGGGTTGTTGGATTGCTCCAATGCGTCCCAAAGCCGAGCTTCATTAAGTCCAGCTTGATCTCTCGAATCTGTTCGCTTCGCTTCCCTTCTTGAAATGGACTGGATAGCTCCTCTGCGATTTTCGCTAGCGTCGCCTGATCTCCACGACCATTTACCGTTAGTCCATAGTACGCCTGAAACTCACGCACTACCCGCTCCGTATCTGGGCCGAAGTAGTTTGTCGGGTTGCTCCAATGCGTTCCAAAGCCAAGCTTCATTAAGTCGAGCTTCATTTCTAGCACTTGTTCATTGCGATCACCAGGTTGAAGTGAATCAGATGCGACAGAAAGTGTACTCATTTCCACATCTGACTCGACGACTTCCTCTTCGGTTGCATTACTGGTTGTTTCAGTCTCTTCTCCAATTTGTACTTCTTCAGACTCATCAACCTCGGACTCTACTTTTTCTTCTGTTTGATCGGTAGACTCTAGATGTGGTTCCGTAATATCCTCTTCGGTACTCTCTTTTGAGTGGATATCCTCAAATTGCTGTTCCGCTCCTTCTATTCCCTCTAATTCATCCTCGGCTGCCTTTACAATTAGTGGACTAAAGTGGAGTGAAAGAACAAGTAGGCTTGTAACGATTAACATTCCTGCACTTCTTATCCTCACTTTAGTATCACCTCCCTAGTTTGTATTTTATATTTAGACACTTCATTAGTATCGGATATTTCACCCTTCTCTTTCAATAAAACTTTTGTCGGATTCTCAAATATTTTGTAGATTTCCGTCGGTTTTTAATCAATATGAAAGCAAGGTTTAAAAGAATCGTGTACCACTTGTTTAAAAAACCCTATCTCCCCAATAAAAAATGCCCCATTTAGGGTGCATTTTTAAAAGTTTGAAGGATTGTGCCCTTAATTTTTCTCTTTCGACAGGTAATGTTCTATAATGGCTCCAGCCATGTCTCGCCCCTTACCAATAAAAGGAAAATGCGATAGAGGAGCAGGGGAGAATTCCACCTCACTAACGATATGATTTGATGTAGTCGGTTTTTTGGTAATATCGTTTGCGATAAAATCAATCCCACCATACTCGATGCCTGGAATCGATTGAATCACCCGAACAGCTAACTCATGATAATCTGGGTGGGCAGTTTCTGTTACATCGATACTGTCTCCACCTGCTGAAAGATTTGATTGACTTCGCAATGTAACCTCTCGCCCCTTCTCGGGAACGTCCTCCAAGCTGATCTTTTGCTTCTCCAATAAGTCGAGTTGTTCCGGATCTTCTGGTATTAGATAATCAGAAAGATAAGGGTTCTTTGCCCGAAGTAAATTTTTTTGTTTTATCAATTCTAATACTGTTGAAGTTCCATCCCCGGTAACATTTGCTCTTTTCCTATGTGTTGCAGAGATGACTTTATTACCTACTACGAAAAATCGGTAATCATCTCCACTTACATGCCGTTCAACTAATAAGCGATTTGTACTTTTCTTTCGCCGATATGCTTCACAGCCTTTATCCCATGCTTTTTTAAATTCCTCCAAGGTATGAATATTGGTTGTGATACCTTTACCTCTCGCTAAACTTGTTGGCTTAACAACAACTGGAAATCCTAGCTTTTGTGCAAATTCAACCGCTTCATCATAGTGTTCAATGCCAAAAACTTCTGAATCTACAACTGAGATCCCTTTCTTTTTAAGAATGTGCCGACTATCATGTTTACGATCACAGAGATTCATGCCTATTCTACTAGAATCATTCCCATTCATATTATGAAAACCAAATTGATTACCTTCCTTACTTTCAATTATCAATAATCGACTGGAAAGACGGTCTACTTTTAATCCTCTGCTAATAGCTGCATATTCGATGAGAGCAGATTTTATACCGATTCCCTTCCTTTTTTGTTCTTCTACAAACTCAGCTTCCTGTTTTAAAAATTTGCTTTCACCCTTTGGTTTATTCTCTTGCTGCCTTTGATTTTTTTTTAAAAATGAAAAAAAACTCATTCTTAATACCTCCAAATTTTATCCTCATGATACTGTGTACATCATTCGAAGACAGATATATTTAAAGCTTAAAAACCACCTAAACCAAGCATATAAATTAGCTTGGTTTAGGTCTGTAAATAATGTAATGAAACGAAGGCCCAGGTACAAGGGTGACTTGTGGAAAATATATTTCTACCGTTACCTCATTTTTATTAAACTCGCCATGGCACGAAGAGGTTTCGTTACTTTCCATGAAGTACTCTTCTGTATCTCTTGATACTTCTTTTTATATAGATTTCTTTCTTTTTGTAACTCTTTAAGTTCTTTTGAGAGTACTTGGAGCTCACTTTCTTTGTAACTTATAGAAGGTTCCTTTATTTCAAATCCAATCTTTATCGGCTTGTCCCAATTTTTCTCATCAACCCTTGTAACTTTATACTTCTTAGGAAGTCTATTGTTCACTATCTCTCTAAAATGATCTACCGACTCAACACAGCCTGAAACAATGATTGATGTCTTATTGTTTTTCAAGTGTTTAATATAACCGTTTAGCTTTAGCTCCCTCGCTTGTTTCTGAACCCATTTATCAAAGGACGTAGAACTCTGCTTTTTAGAAAGAAGAAAACGCCTTGAGTCTATATTCCCTGTCGGTAATGACGGTACCAAAAACTCATTAGCAACTCCACGCCTAAAAGCATCATGAATTGTATCAAAATCAAAATAGTACAATAGATTTTTCCTTTTTCCTTTTGTTTCAGGAAAATAATAATCAATAATCGCTTTAGGGATATCCCGCGCTTTTCCTTCCATCGGAAAGAGATGGTTCCTAATGGCCGCCCTGGAATTAATTTCAAGAATACTAGCTGTATTTGTTTCGTAATCAATAATCATATCAATCCCACATTGGATTAATCCAGGGATAGCTTTACAGGCATCAATAGCTATTTTTTTTATTTCATCTGACAAATCATCTGTGGCATCTGTAGAGTCTCCTCCTGATGACACATTGTTTTTTGTTTTTAAGAATACTCTTTCTCCTTCTTTTGGAATGCTATCTAATGTATAGCCTACCTTCTCCAAGGTGCTATGGACCTCTTTATCAATCGTAATAGGTAGACCATTCAAAGAAGGGTTTTTATCACGTTCTTTATTTTTAACCCGTAATAATGTTCTTATTGTGTTAACACCATCACCAACTACGTTCGCTGGAATTCGTTTAAATGCACCAATGACTTCATTCCCGATAACAAATACTCGATGGTCTATCCCAACTGCATATCTTTCCACAATAACCTCTGGATAATTTAAATCGTTCCTCACATAGGATAATGCACTTCTAAATTCTTCTTCACTCTTTATGTTGGCAATAACCCCTTTACCACCTGTACCTTTAGACGGCTTAATCACTAAGGGATAACCTAGTCTTTTAGAGTACTCTACAATCTCTTCATCTGGTACTACTCCACTAAACTCTTCACCCTCTGGAACAGGAATACCGGCTCTCAAAAGATATTTTTTTGTCAAATGTTTATCAATGCAGATTTTGATAGCCTCACGTGGAACAATACTCCCTCTAGAAACTACAAAAGTATATTCCTTACCTTCGTAAGACAAAGAATACCTTAATCGTGATTTTTTTTCAGTCGTATTGAAAAATTTAACCGTTATACCTCTTCTCCATGCCTCTAACGCTATACTATACATCGATAATGTATAGCCTTTCGCTTTTTGAGGTACCGCATCCTCTAAATGTGGTAACCATTCTTTATTTGCTTGTTCCATTAAATATCCCCCTACCTCATTCAATCAGGAATCATCAACCGTGATAGCATTTCGACTTCCAATGTTTACTATATGTTTAGCTAAAAGGAGAATAGGATCAATTACTTCAATTCCCATTTTCTCTGTATCCATTACTAAACTTAGCTCGGTACAACCAGCAATAATCGCTTTAACATTGGCCTTTTTCAATTTTTTCACAAGTTCTTTTAAAGCAACCGATATTCCATAAGAAGTATTTCCAGACTTAATTCCATTTTCTCCATAAATAATTTCCATCAATTTCTTTTGATCTTTCTCTTCTGGAACAACAATTTCATTTGAAATGTATTCTTCAAAAACACCCGATTTAACCGATCCATCTGTAGCCATGAGCCCAATCCTTGTTTCAGAAGAAAAGAGATCCCTTAGATGTAATTCTACAAGTTCAATTGCATTCACAATTGGAATAGGTGATTTCTGCTTTAATTCAGAGATAAATGCATGAGCTGTCATACACGGGATAACTGCAACATCAGCACCTGCGTAAAATAACTTATGCAAATTCTCAGTGAGCCTGGGAACTGGGCTTGTCCCTTTACCAAAAATATAATTTGTTCGATCTGGTATTTGAGGATCGTTTATTATAATCATATTTACATGATCTTGATCCATTTCGACAGAGGTATTTGTAATAACCCTATTAAATAACTCGGCTGTTGCAGCTGGCCCCATTCCACCTAAAACGCCAATTACTTTTGGAGACATTGTCCGACCATCCTTTTAAAGCATCAATTTGTACGGTATTCAACCTATACCTTAATCTATCTCTAAATCCTTTATTTCTTTGCGCATTCTACTTATAACATCATTATATACTTCCTTGGATGAAAACTTCCCATGATCGGTTTCAATATATTCATTTTCTTGAATCCAATCCTTAAATAAATAAATTCCATATTGCAGCCTTTCTTCTCTTTTCGTAAAAGTTAGGCTGTATTTCGGACTTTTTATAACAATACCTTTATAATTTTCATCTGGTTTATTAATTTCTAGTGTTAAGGACGCACCAATTTGTCTGTGCAAGCCATTCTGACCAGAAATAAAATTTCCTAAAGAATACGCTACAAATGTTTTTGTTCCCCGTGAGTTTTCGATCCATTCAGGAGGT
Organism: Halalkalibacterium halodurans; assembly: GCF_004376175.1. Taxonomy (GTDB): domain Bacteria; phylum Bacillota; class Bacilli; order Bacillales; family Bacillaceae_D; genus Halalkalibacterium; species Halalkalibacterium halodurans. The sequence continues at coordinate 6,267 of NZ_SNUY01000007.1, forward strand.
TGTAGAACATGAGGGTGATGACCAATAATCACATCTGCGCCTGCATCAGATAGTGACGCTGCAAGCTCTTTCTGTTCTGCGCAAGGATCCAGATGGTATTCCTTCCCAAAATGCATATTAACAACAATAACGTCCGCTAAATTTTCTTTTTTTATTCTTCTTAATTCTTTTGTTAGCTTTAATGCGCTTGTTTTCTTGAGTGAATTTACTAAGTAAGGTTTATTGTCAGGTATTTTTATACCGTTCGTCCCTTTAGTATAAGATATAAAACAGATCTTCAAGCCGTTCTTATTGAATATACGCAACCTTTGTTTATCCTCTAAGGATTTATACGCGCCATCGTATTCTAAGCCTATTCTCTCTAGATTCTCTATGGTTTTCAATAACCCTTCTTCTCCCCGATCTAGAACATGGTTATTAGCAAGTGTCACAAGGTTCACACCCATATCTTTTAGCGCATAACCAATTTCTACGGGTGCGTTGAACTTTGGAAAAGAAGAAAGTCCTATCTCAATCCCAGCAATAATCGTCTCTAAATTAGCAACTGTAAGATCCGTCTTTCCTAACAAGTCTTTCACTCTCTCGAATTTCCCCAAGAAATTATATCCGGACTTCTTCTTTATTCCTCCATACACTCTCCCGTGTAAGAGTACATCACCAATTGCTGTTAAAGTCACTGTTTTGCCTTTGCTAATTTTCAAAATCATCACCCCAACATGCAAAATTATTCCTGTAAAGGAGGGCTATCATATTTGTATATCGACAAAATTGGAGCACTTATTGTATGTGATTTATTCCTTCACGCAGTATACTCGCTCTGTAGTTCATATGGTTTAATTTTTTATTAAACTCATTAACTTGCGAAGCGGAGCAGTTACTTTCCAGGAGCTACTGTTTCTAATTGCCTCATACTTTCCTTTCATGTTACTGTATTTTTTTACTATATAAGACATTTCTTGTTCCATTTCTTGTTTTTCTCGTTTTATTTGATTTAACTCTAATTTCAGCTCCTTGATTTCTTCTTCCTTAGACTTGCTTCTAATTTCAAATCCAACTTTTATAGGGTTGTACCACTCATATTCTTTAATACGGGCCACATTGGCTTTGTCAGGTCCAATGTAACAGCTTTTTAAAAACTCCTCTAAGTCGGATTTGTTTGAACTTGCTGCAACGATAACGACTTTTCCATTGTCAAGATTTTTTGTATAGCCATGTATATTATGAAGAAGTGCCCTTTTTCTTACCCATCTTCTATATCCCACACCTTGAACCTTTCCAGTAACAATATATCGCTTTGTATGAATCTGACCAATCGGAGCGTTTGTAATTTCAATTTCATTTACTTCCCTACTACTCATTAAATTATTGATCACTTTGTAATCAAAATAAAAATTGTTTTTGATTGTCTCTTTCGTTTCTGGGAAGTAGTAATCAACAATTGCTTTTGGAACATTTCTTGGTATTCCTGTCATAGGAAATAGATGTGAAGCAATTACAGCTGTAGGGTTTATCTCCATGACGACAGCTTTGTTCCCCTTAATGATCAGATCAACACCTGCATGTACAAGCCCTGGTACAGAGGAAACTGCCTTAACTGCAACTTCCTTAATTTCTGCTGGAAGCTGATCAGTAATGTCTATTGAATCTCCGCCAGAAGATATGTTACTTTTACCACGTAAATAGATTAATTCTTCTTTCTTTAAAACACTGCTTAAAGAATAACCCTCCTTACGCAAAAAAGTATGAACTTCTTCATCAACTTTAATTAATCGAGTAGCTAAATGAGGGTTCTTTTTTCGTTCTTCATTTTTCTTCTGTATCAATTCTTCGATCGTGCTCTTACCGTCACCTGTTACATTAGCCGGAACCCTTTTTAGGGCAGCTACCACTTTATCCTGGACTACATAAACACGAGCATCTTCTCCTGAAATGAACCTTTCAATAATGACATCAAGATAATTTAATGTGGATCTGACATAGCGTAAGTTTTTTTTAAAACCCTCGTCAGTATTAATATTTGTAACGACACCTTTTCCTAAGCTACCAAAGGTCGGCTTAATCACAAGCGGATAACCAAGCTTCCGCGCATACTGGATAATCTCTTCATCCGCAACTTCTTCCTTAAACCTTTTACCTTCGGGGCATGGCACTCCTTCCTTTTCTAAATACTTCTTTGTTTGCTCTTTATTCGTACCTATGTCCACTGCTTCATTGTGGACTTTATCTCCTCTAGACCTGAAGAAAAAATGTGTTCTTTCATCAGAACTCAGGGAAAACATTTTCCCAATCGGATTAAAACCAATTGCTTTTAACTTAGCGTTAGAAGGAGTGTTGTAATACCATTTTAATGTTAAGCCTCTTCTCCATCCCTCTAGAGCTACCAAATAAGCGCAAAGATTAAACCCTCGAACTCCTCTTACAATTCTCTTTGCTATGTCAGTTGAATGCTCTAGGTTTTGCTTCAATCATACCCCTCCTTCAACATCAAACGAACCGTACAGAGCAAAATAATCTTATCCGTTTGCCTGTGGTCTAATTAAACTTTTCGCATAATCGCCTAATTTTCTCAGAAAGACTGTTGATTTCCACGAACGACTTTGTTTAATTTTCATTGCTTCTTTCTCAAGTCGGTTTTTTTCTTTTTCCGCTCGGCGTAACTCTTTTTCCATCTTCTTCAGTGCAGTTTCCACAGACCGTAGATTTGATGGGTTAAAGCCTTCACTTATTTCAAATCCAACCTTTACAGGAGATTTCCAAGCCTCCTCCTTTATCTTTTTTACTTCGGCCTTATTAGGTGCAGCAGTAAAGATCTCCTTAAATGCATTAACCTCTTTTTTATCTGTTCCTGCAACTACAACGTCAATATCCCCATTAGAAAGGTTGTTAATGTAACCATTCAGTCCTCTTTCCAACGCTTGAATACGTAACCATTGATGGTAGCTTACTCTTTGCACAAAACCAGAAACTGTATATTTTTTCGCATATAACTTGCCAATGGGAGCTGGTGAGACTTCTACTTCTACAGATGAACGGCTAGATAATGGCTCTAGTACTGTATTAAAGTCAAAATATATTCTAGATTTTTTGTTTTGGCTCCCTTTCGTTTCTGGAAAGTAATAATCAATGATAGCAGAAGGAATGTCGCGTGCCTTCCCTTCCATTGGAAATAAAATTCCTCCAATTTGAGCAGTTGGATTTAACTCAATGACGACAGCTGTTGATATGGATTGGTTTAGATCAGCAATAATATCAACACCGCCGTGATGTAAGCCAGGAATTGCTTTAATAGCATCTATTGCAATCTGTTTGAGTTCATCAGGTAGCTCATCGGTCACATCGATTGGGTCTCCCCCTGCTGATACATTGGTTTTTTCCCTTAGCAAAATTTTCTCCCCTTTATTCGGGATACTTTCCAATGTATAGCCAGACGATTGGATAAAATCCAATACCTCGTTATCAATTTCAATTAAACAGCTAAACAAACGTGCATTTTTCTTCCGCTGCCGATTTTTTAAGTCAATTAATTCGGTAATTGTATGATAGCCATCCCCAATAATATTTGCTGGCAATCTGTTATAAGCCGCAATGACTTGATCTTCAACGACGTATACTCGGTATTCCTCCCCTGATACATAACGTTCTAATATAACTTCCGGATAATTTAAATCAGAGCGTACATAAATTAAAGCCTTTTGCAAAGATTTTACGTCCTTAATATTGGTTACGACACCGTTTCCTAAGCTAGCATTGGTTGGCTTTAAAACAAGTGGGAAGTTGATTTCCAATGCATATTGAATAATTTCCTCATCTGTTGAAGACGCCTCAAATTTTCGTCCTTCTGGTACAGGAACGCCAGCTTTAGCTAACCATACCTTTGTTTCATCTTTATCGGAACCAATTCTTACGGCTTCATTGGTTACTTTATCTCCTCTAGTCCTAAAAAAGTAGTGAGTCCTTTCTTTAGAACTTAGTGAAAATAATCGACCTGGAGGATTCACCCCAAAGGTAATCATTTCTTGATATTTCTCATGGTCAACAGTATGCCATTTTAACGTTAAGCCACGTCTCCACCCTTCCAGTGCTACAGAGTATGCACACAGCTTTGTTTTTCTTGCGCTGGTTACAATGTCATTGGTAAGGTGAGGGAGACAAATTGAAGGATTACTCTCCATTATAACGACCTCCCCTAATTTCCCTCAATGGTTTATATCTAAATCTTGATTTTGGAATCTTCCTACATCCGTCCTTATTTTTCAAACAATCGACCGACCCATTTTACTATGTCCGCTATCTTTCGAAAGGGTAACGTAAGCTGCCAAGAAATGCTTCGACTATATGCTCGGTAACGCCGCTCTGCACGTCGTAACTCTTTCTGCACTGTCTCTAATTCAAGCTTCATCTTCTTTAATTGGTCCACTTGCATTTTTAAATCTGCTTTAACTTCAAACCCGACCTTTACTGGATCTTCCCATGACTCTTCAAAAACATCAACAACATCTGAACGCCCTGGATCTTCGAAGATAGCTTGCTTAAAGTCATTGACGCTTTCTGGATCAGTACCCATGACAATGACTTCGATGTTTCCATTTTCAAGGTTTTTTACAAAACCACTTAGCTTTCGTTCAAAGGCTTGTTTTCTCAAGCCTCGATGATAATCAATTCCTTGGACATCACCTGTTACTGTATATTTCTTGCCATAAACTTCACCTAAAGGAGCTGCAGATACCGTCGTCACTGAGGCTGTTTTTGTCACCAATGGTTCCAACACGTCTGAAAAATCAAAGTAAAACCTAGATTTTTGACCGTTCATCCCTTTTGTTTCTGGGAAGTAATAATCAATGATAGCCGCCGGGACATCTCGAGCGATGCCTTTCATCGGAAACACGAGCGAGCCAATTTGTGCCGTCGGATTTAACTCTAATACAACAGCCCCTTCTTCCACTGGTTGTTTGTCATCATAAAGGATATCGACGGCCCCATGAGGTAACTGCGGGACTGCCTGCAAGGCTTGTACCGCTAGCTGTTTGACCTCCTCAGGCAAGCTATCTAGTTGGTCAACAGGATCTCCACCGATTGAAATGTTGCTCTTATTTGTTAAAAAAACCATCTCGCCGTCTTCCGGAATCGTATCCAAACCGTACCCTTGAATGGCTAAGTGATTTTTCATCTCTTGATCTAGCTTAATGGGACAGCTAATCAACCGAGGGTTCTTTTGACGCTCTTCGTTTTTAGCCTCTATTAATTCTTGAATTGTCTGTTTTCCATTTCCAACAACATTGGCAGGAATGCGCTCTATAGCCGCTACAACCTTATCTCCAACAACGTACAACCGATAATCTTTTCCTGCCACATGACGCTCAACGATGACATCTTTATAATTGAGGACATGCCGAACGTGACGAAGCTGTTCAGCAAATGTTACTTCGTCTTCAATGTTTGTCACAACGCCTCGACCGAAGCTTCCATCTGTCGGTTTTACGACAAGCGGATAGCCGATCTCCGCTGCATATGAGATAATTTCATCGTCTTCAATCTCCGCTACAAAACGCCTTCCTTCTGGTATCGGAATGCCAGCCTTTGCGAGATATTCTTTTGTTTTCTCTTTATCGGCTCCAATCGCAACAGCTTCATTCGTTACTTTATCCCCACGAGTTCTAAAGAAATAATGGGTTTTCTCTTCTGATCGAAGAGAAAACAGCTTTCCTGGTCGATCAACGAACCACGTTTTGATCTCACGAAAAGCTTCAGAGTCCTTTGTATGCCACCGAAGGGTCAAGCCTCGTCGCCATCCTTCTAAGGCTACTAAATATGCATCAAATTCTGGCCCCCTTGCATCTTCAACGATTTCTTTCGACAGATGCGGTAACCATTGGTGATTAATTTGTTCCATAGAGAGTTTCCTCCAACACATGCTAATTAAGTCTTGCATCAAGTAAGTTTTTAAATGATTCAAATGACTTGCCATTTAATAAATCTGAAATTAAACGTTCTTCTGCTGCTAAAAATTCATCCCCAAGCCACCGATCCGTTTCACGATTAAATTCGTCATAATTCCCAGGCTTCGGGGTAAATTCACCAAATACAAGCCCTCGACTCGTTTTCAGAAAATCGATTCGAATGAAAGGTACAGGAATTTCAGAGCTAATAGAAGCCGCTAATTGGACTTCTTGTTCGGACGCTCCGTCACCTTTGAACAGGTCTCCATCATATTTTCCAGTCGTCATTTGTTTACCATCAGCTGTCCACCAACAGTACGAAAGCTCTGGAAATCGTTGCACCTCAAGAATGATAGCAACCTTCCCATAAAAGCAATAAAATTTCAAATCTCGTGCCGGTCGAAATGTGTCTTTATCTTCTAACAGGAGCTCCTCGATCATCCATGAGTCTTCCTTAACCGAACGAGAGTCCAGATCTTCTTTCATACTCTCTATAAGAGATTCCCAGCTATTTAAGGTTTTCGAGCGTTTGACATCAAGAATATTCCCCTCAGTAAACACAAGGTATACGCCGCGGGAACCCGCACCATCTTGAGGTTTGATCACAATCCGTTCCTTTTTAGGTATCGTTGAGATCGTGTACGTGTCATCAGAGACCCAAGGCCTATCAATATGAAGGGAATCCATGAAACGATAGGCAACTTTTTTTTGATCGAGTAGCCATTCTGGTAAGATGGTCCCGAATTGTTTCTTCCTTAATCTTATACTTAAATTCGCTCGAAAGGAAGCGATTGATTTTAGAGAAATCGTTTCTTTCTCATCTACTTCTCTTACAATAAATTCTGGTACTTCTTCAGCATGCAACCCAGACAAAGCTTCCCGAAAAATTGGCGCTTTCACATCTTGCTTCTCATTTTGATAGTGTCTCGCGGAAAGAAACAAAGCCTCACGATAAGCATTTTGTATTGAGGTCTTTGACTCGATCAAACGCCTCATGTATTCCACCATTTGACCTTGCTCTTTCGCCCGTTTCACCGAGTGTAGGAGATGGTCACGATCCATCTTCCCTAGTGCAATCAGCCGATCATTCGCTTTGTGTGTTTCGTTTATTAGCTTTTGTTCGACATTCATTAATTGTTGACGAAGTTCCCTAAGTTCAAGATGAAGTTGCTCATTTTCTTGAATTAATTGTTGCTTGGCTTTTCCTAAAAAAGCCGTTTTGATACTTTTACAAACAGTTATTGTTTTCCGCCAAACAGCGGTATATTTCCATAACCGGCTTTGTTCAATTTTCTTTTGGTCCCTCCGCAGCTTTTTCTGCTCATTCTGTAACTCTCGCTTCTTCGCTTCATGCTTCATAAATAAGATTTGCAGCTCGTGTTCCCGTTCCTTTTCGTGCTGTAATTCACTCTGAATTCCTTCTTTTGACGGATACGTTTTGCTCAACGTGACCACCTCCTTCTGCTATTTATGAATGGTTTGTCCGATCAAAAATGAACGATTCAATTCTTGAAATGTGCTTTGTGTAACCGAAGTTTGCCTCTACATATGCTTGCGCTTTTTCTACTTGAGATTCGTAAAAATCCGGGTTGTCCATTAGTTGTATTATTGTTTCCTGAACATCATCTGGTTCAGCATAAAGTGCAGCATCGCCAAACAACTGCTCATAGATTGGTGGAATAACGACAGGTACCCCTACCGCCATCGCCTCGAAAATGACTCGCCCAAACGCTTCAATCCAATCGGGATGCGTATAGTAGACGAATACATCAAGTGTAGCTAGAAACTCCTTTGGATGCATTTCCCCAAATTCATAGACATACCAGTTTTCAGGTAACTCACCGACTACCTTCTTTGGTGCTGCTGCACCACCAAGAACATGGACTTCAAATGGGGCAGACTCTGGGTAAACTTTAAAAAGTTCCGTTCGATCGATAGGCCACTTCACATACTGGTCACGAGAATGCCGACCAATTTTGATCTTCTCTGATCGAAGCGGACGGGATGCCCTTTTCCATTCTTGTACATCGATAATATTGACCCAGTCCTCACTGGCTAAGGAAATCGGATGCAGTTCATGGCTATGATGTGTTAGCAAAGCTTCGCGGACAAGTGGCCCAATCGGATACCATGTACCTGTCGTCCCGAAATATTCCTTCATACGTTTCGCACAATCAGGAATCGTATACAATGTATTTCCTTTTTTGCTATAATCCCGCTTCGGCGGCTGATTTACGATGACATTCACACGCTTTGCTTTTACATTAGGTAAATATTTTTGCCACTCCTGTAAAACTGGGGGGTGACGGATAATCAATAAATCACAGCTAATTTCCTCACCATAGACAACCATTTGTACAAGATCCCCATCGAGAAGCTCGCGGATGTGCGGGTTCATTTCTTTACGTGATTGAAAATCATACCGTGACATTTGCATAAGACCCGTCCGAAGCCCTTTTTGTTTCTGCGCCTTAATTTCTTCCACATTCGACATATTGGTCCCGCCTAGTAGGCGAAACTCGGAAGCAATGATTACATCAAAATGGCGCCGCCCATCAGCTGTTTTTTTCTCCCGCTGTGGCCACATAGGCTCCGGCACAGCAAATAAACGGGGTTCCTGCGGGAAATCATAGCGGAGGGACTCTGCCACTCGATGATAGTGCGAGTAACTGTCGAAATACTCTTTACGCACGCCCATAAAATATCCGTGAAAGCCAAATGCATGATTTCCGGTCAAAGATCCCTTGGTCTGTCTTTGAAAGGAATATGGACCTGACGCTAAGTCAACAACAGCTTTTTCACCAAACACTTTTTTTAGGCGGCGTTTAAATTCACCATCAGCTCCAAACCGTACACTGTCCCAAAAACCAAGCTTCTCCATGACAAGATTCTTGCGAAACATAAGTGAAGACATGTTTGCAAAAATATATTCTCCCGGCTTCCCTCTTCGAAAAAATGTTAGATCTTCTGTCATCCTTGCTTGCTGAGAAGTATTGGCAATCACCTGAGGATGTTCCATCAAATGGGTAACTTGCGTTTCAATCTTTGCTGGGTGTGACCAATCATCAGCATCATTAATCGTGACAAACTCGCCTGTCGCTTGCTGTAATGCTATATTTCTTGCCACATAAGCACCGCTATTGATCTCCGTTTTTAAATACTTCACTCGATCATCGATCGCTGCATAACGCTTGATCGAAGCGGCTGTGCTGTCAGTGCTGCAGTCGTCAACGACCAAAATCTCTATATTTGTCCAAGTTTGCTGCAAGATCGACTCAATAGATGTAGCAATCCCATCCTCTGAATTGTACGCAGGGATGATCACCGTTACTTTCGGCTCCATATTAGGTTTAACGTTAGTTGCTTTTGCTGCCACATCAATCGAATCGTACGGTGTTCGTTCTTTTTCGCCCGTTTGCTTTAGCCTAATAGGGGCAATATTAAAATGTGCTAAAGCTTTATTAATCCATTTGACCCGATCTAAAGGGTGCTCTTCTAAGTTGGCTGCCGCTAAATACAAATCTGGATGTGGATACTCTTTTATTTTATCGGCTATTCGTTGCTTCCCTTTTTCAATCTCGTCAAGCAATTTATAGCACTCAGCCTCAATGATCGCTGCACGCCGTAGAAATGAACGCTCCGCTTTGCCTGCAGTTGCTTGTTGCAAATACGTTAAACATTCCCGAGCATCTGTGCGCGTATATTGATTTGCATGCCATAAAGCTAGCTCCCAAGCGGCAAGCTGCCTTAAGTAACGATTGTCCGCTTTCAGTAGTCCCCTTAAATCAGCCAAAGCTCTCTTGGTAAACCCTAGTTCATACAAGCTATATTTCAGTTTCTTTATCCGCTGCTGGGCTTTTTTCTTTTTCCACGATGAACTAAACAGCTGTCTCCAACCTTTTTTTCTCGTGACAAGTTGAACGATCATTTTAAGCAACTTTTTCACTTGTCTTAGAAAAGCAACTGGCCAGCTGTTTTTTATTCCATAGTAGTAAGTTTCGAGCGCTCGCAATTTGCGGCGCTCTCGTTCATTCTCTTTCTCCATATTAGAGATCTCTAGTTCTAGCTGCTGTATTTCCGAAAGCAGCTGTTCATTTTTTCTTTTTCTACCCTCTAATTCAAACTTCTGCTCGTTCATCTTCATGTAAAAACGTCTCCAATCTTGCAGCATGTTGAGAATAACCAAATTGGTTTTCAACATAGATGAGCGCTTTTTCTACCTGGCTTTGATAATATTTATCATCTGCCATGAGCTCCATTACTTTCTCTTGTACTTCATTGATTTCAGCATAAATGGCAGCCTCACCAAACAGCTTTTCGTATTCATGCGGCACAATGACCGGAACGCCAGTAGCCATTGCTTCAAATACAACTCGACCGAAAGCTTCAACCCAATCTGGGTGTGTAAAATAAACGAACACGTCCAATTCTGCTAAAAACTCACGCGGATGAACCTCACCAAATTCTCGGACATGCCAATTGGCTGGCAAAGACCCTAGAACCTTGGTAGGTGACTTAGCACCACCGAGTATATGAACTTCAAAAGGCTCCTTGTCCGGATAAATTTGCAGCATGGTTGCTCGATCCTTTGGCCATTTTACATATTGGTCCCGAGAGTGGCGCCCGATTTTTATTTTCCCGTCCTTTTCTCGACGTGTAACTCTCTTCCATTCTTTCACATTAATAATATTGACCCAATCTTGATCTGAGAAAGGAATCGCTTGCAAATCCTTATGGTGGTGCTCGTATAAAGCTTCCCGTACATTCGGTCCAATCGGGTACCAAATGCCTTTTTTGCCAAAATAGGCTTGTAGGTGAGCGATACAGCGAGGAAGCTCATATAAAACACTACCGTTGTCACCATAGTCTCGCTGTGGTGGTTGATTCACAATCACGTGCACACTTTTTGCCTCTACATTTGGCACATAACGCTGCCATTCCTGAAGAATCGGAGGGTGGCGAACGATGAGCACATCACAACTTACCTGCTCTCCGTAGACGATCATTTGCACTTGATCGCCATCAATTAACTCCCGAACATTAGGATTGATCGCTTCAACCGAATTAAGATCATAGCGAGATAACTGAATTAAGCCTGTGCGGAGCCCCATCTCTCTTTGCGCTTTGATTTCTTCCACATTCGACATATTCGTCCCGCCTAACAAGCGGAACTCTGATGCTAAAATGACATCAAAATGCCGCCGCCCCGCTGATTTTGGCTGACGGTTGGGAAGCATCGGCTCCGGTACAGGAAATGGACGCTCTTTTTGTGGAAAGGAATATCGAAGCCCCTCTTTACTCGTTCTATGAAAATGATCATGCGCCTCCGCATACTCTCGGCGCGCCCCCATAAAATAACCCGGAAAACCAAAGGCAGAATGGCTCGTCAACGATTCCCCTGACTGACGTTGAAAAGATAATGGAGCTGTAGGTAGTTCAACCACAGCCTTTTCTCCAAATGCGAGCTTGATGCGTTTAACAAACTCTGAGTCTCCGGCAAAGCGGACACAATCCCAGTAGCCCAGCTTGTCCATCGCAGGCTTCCGACGAAACATGAACGATGACATGTTCGCAAAAATGTATAAGCCTGGCTTGCCGCGACGGTAAAATTTTAAATCATTGGTCGCACGTGCTTGCTGCGAAAAATTCCCAATGATATTCGGGTGCTTTAACAAGTGTCGCACTTGAATTTCAATTTTTCGCGAATGGGACCAATCGTCTGCATCATTAATCGTGACAAAATCCCCTGTTGCATGCTGTAATGCTATATTTCTTGCCACATAAGCACCACTGTTTGTTTCTGTTTTTAAATAATGGACTCGATGATCTTGCTCCGCATATTGATGGACAATCGATGCCGTTTCATCCGTACTACAGTCATCGACGACAAAAATTTCAAGGTTCGTCCATGTTTGTTTTTGCATGGATTCAATTGAGGTTTGAATCACACTCTCAGCATTAAAAGCCGGAATGATAACCGTTACCTTTGGTTGCTCATCATTCTCGCTGCTTTCATCAATACCATTAACTCCCAGTGCATCATACGGGCTTTTTTCGTCTGCCTGCTCGGTCAACTCCAACGGTTCCGTCCCATAGTGCGCAAAGACTTTGTTAATCCATTTCATTCGTTGTGCGACCGTTGTTTCAAGATTGGCTGCAGCTAAATAAAGATCAGGGTGGGGTTGAGTCTCGATCATTTGTTGCACTAGTTCTTTTCCTTGCTCTCTCTCTCCTAAAAGGTCATAGCACTCAGCCTTAACAATAGCTACAGCACGCAAATCATCACGATCTTTTACACCGGTAGTAGCAATGTCAAGATAACGGAGGCAAGCTTTTGCATCTTCCGTCGTATACTGGTTGGCATGCCATAACGCTAACTCCCAGGCAGCCAGACGCTTCAAGTAAGGCTCGCCGCTTTCACGACAAATGAGCTGGAGGTCCTCCAAAGCTCGATTAGTAAACCCTAGATTGTATAACCGATATTTCAACCGTTCAATTTTTCGCAACTGTGTCTGTTTCTTCCCAGGCTTAATAACACGTTTGATCGCTTGTTTTTGCTTTTCCGTTAGCAAGCTAGAAAGAAACTGTTTTTGACTTGTTTTTAAGGCTTTATATAAGAACCAATCTACAAGCCCAATCACACTCTTTTTTACTAATCGTAGCATTTGTACCACCGCCAACTTAATCGTTAATTGAATCCTCTGTCGCTGCCTTTTTCTTCGTCCTCACAACACGACGTTTTGTTTTCTTTTTTTCTTCTTTTTCAGGCCCCCTGTATAGCTTTACCGCTTCTTCTGGATCTCCGTCGAAACGAACCTGACCTTTTTCTAACCAAATGGCCCGGGTACACACTGACTCTACAAACTTCATACTATGGGAGACAATAATAACCGCCTTTGCCCGCTCCATCATTTCTTGAATCTTCTCACTCGCCTTTTGCTGGAAGGCTACATCTCCAGTGGAAAGAGCCTCATCAATAATAAAAATATCAGGTTGAAGCGTTGCAGCGATACTAAAGCCAAGCCGCGATTTCATCCCACTTGAGTATGATTTCACAGGCTTATCCATATGTTTCTCCAACTCTGAGAATGCGACAATATTCGGGTACTCTTGTGCCACTCTTTCCTTTGGTATCCCTAATAACATACCGTTTAAATAAACATTGTCCTTACCCGATAATTGTGCATTAAATCCAGTACCATAACTAAGAAGGGACGTCGTTTCACCAGAAAGCTCGAGTTCGCCCTCATCAGGTGTCAGAATCTTCGTCAGTAGTTTACACAACGTGCTTTTTCCGGCTCCATTATGACCGATAATTGCTACGACCTCCCCTTCCTTAATATCAAAACTAACATTTTTAAGCGCCCAAAACGTTTCATTTTTAAAATTGAAAGACATCCCTATATTTTCAGCTTTAACCACCGTTCGCTCTTTCACGTTCGCCTCGGTCTTTTTTAATTCCAGACGTTTTCGAGGTCTTCGTACTTTCACTGGAATCGTTTCTTTGTATTTTTCGATGACCTCTGCCGGCTCACCAATCGCACGGATTTCACCTCGATCAAGCCAAAGGAGGCGATCACAATTTTTCCTCGCATAGCGTAAACTATGAGTCACGAGGATGACCATCTTTGCCTTTGAGACAAGCTCTTTCATTTTTGCCGCAGCTTTTTTACCGAAAGCTGCGTCCCCCGTATTTAACGCTTCATCGAGGATGAGGATTTCTGGTTCGAGAAACGCAGCTACGCTAAACCCTAGTCGGGCCTTCATCCCGCTCGAATAATATTTCATCGGTTGGTCAATAAATGAACCGAGACCAGAAAATTCATGAATTTCATCAATAAATTGGTCAATTTGATCTTTTTCAATTCCGAGCATCATTCCATTTAAATACGCGTTTTCTCGTCCTGTGAGTTCCTTTTTAAACCCCATTCCTAAAGAAAATAGAGCAGAAACACGCCCGTCCACATAAAGCTCTCCTTCATCAGGCTTCAATATCCCTGAGAGCATTTTACAAAGCGTTGTTTTCCCCGCACCATTTGAACCGATGATTCCAAGGATTTCACCTTTGTACCCAGTAAAATCAAGGTTGCGCAGCGGCCAAACGATTTTGCTTTCTTCTTGGCCCTCGTTTGTCTTGCTTTTTCGACTAAACCAATTAAAAATATGCGACTTATAGTCATCGGTACGGTAGCCTGAATGAAAAGAGACACCGAGGTTAGTCGCCTGAATCACGACTTCATTTGCTTCTTTTATTTGTTTGTCTTGATTCGTCATAGATAAAGTCATTAGAAAAACCTCTTTTTATAAAGCTTTAATGATTTTATGTTCGTTTCGACTGTAATAGCGAATAAGCAATATGATGGCAACGATCGATGTTATGGCAATAATGGACAGGCTGAAAAATGGTGGGCTTTCATGCCACAAGAGAACAGATCGATACGAATAGATAATAACGGCGACTGGGTTAATATCAAAGATCCAGCTATATTGCCCAAAGTCTCGATTAAAGATGATGGCAGATCCGTAAAAGAAAATCCGCAAAATATGACCTAATATGTTATCGATGTCGCGAACAAATACACAAATATAGGCAACGAACAAACTGATTGCGACTAAAAACAACAGCTGTACTAAAATAATAAGCGGCAAATAGACCACTTGCCAGCCAGGAGTGACTTGAAACACTAATAAAAAGATCGCAATGATAATAAGACCAAACAAAAAGTTAAAGGTTTGAGTCGCCGTCATCGCAAGAGGAAAAATGGACTTTGGTAAATAAACTTGATTAATGATCGATGAATATTTCGTAATCGACTTTGCTGATGTATTGACAGTTGTATTTATCCAGCGCCAACCAACTAATCCAATCACTAAGAAAACGGCAAAATCATCCCCACCACGACCTAGCAGCACGCCAATAAGGAAGTAATAGATCACTACGTTAAGGAGCGGATCTAATAACCACCAGAAGTACCCTAAGTAACTATTCCGATGCTCCGCTTTCAGCCCTGATTTTACAAGGTAAACTAAAAGATCTTTACGTTTTAATAATTCATTTATATATTCACGCATAAGTGTTTCTCCACCGCCATTCTTCATTCATCAACCTAAACAACTACACTAGAAAAACATTGTTCATGGAAGCTATCGTTTTTCTTATCCTTCCAACCTACTAAAGAGAGTAAATTTTCTTAAAGATGTAAGAAAGAACGGAAGATTTCCGTTCACCATACCCCATTATCACACACTGACAGCAGATGTCTAGGTAAAAGTTTTTGACAATCATTAATCATTTCGATAAATACTTTTTTAACGATCGCCAGACATAGTGCATGAAGTACCATCCACTCTTTACAAAGCTTAGCTTTTCATTTTCACGATACAGGCGCCAATTTTGCTTCGCCATTTTCCACTTATTATGTGAAACCGAATTGTGCACCACCCGATACTTCGCTAATACATCCTGTAAGCCATAGGCAATAAATCCTCGCTTGCATAAATGTAACCATAGCGCATAATCTTGCCGGGACCGCATATTCACCATTTGGACATGACCCGTTTTTTCTTGATCAAGCATGACCGTCAGGCAACCGATAACATTTTGCTTTAATAACTCATGGTAATCAACGTTTTCCGGTACGTTCACAACCTTACCCGTTTCAGATCCATCTTCTGTCATTGTCTTGTAACTTGTAAAAGAAAACGCCACATTTCGTTTTTGCATAAATTCAAGCTGCCGTTCGAGTTTTTCAGGTAGCCACTGATCATCACTATCTAAAAAAGCTAAATAACGGCCGCGCGCATGTTGAATCGCTGTATTTCTACTTACCGCAGGCCCGCTATTTTTTTCTAATTGAATCAACCTAATCCGTTCGTCTTGAGACGCATAACTCTCAACGATTTGAACGGTTCGATCGGTGGAACCATCGTCCACAATGACCATTTCCCAATTCGAAAATGTTTGGTTTAAAACAGATTCGATGGTGTCTCGAATAAACATCTCCGCATTATAGCAAGGGGTTATAATTGAAACGACTGGACCATCTACATTTATTCTTTCCATTTATATCACCATCAAGAAGTCTTCTCGTTTTTTCTCCATAGCGTGTCATACCATTCCACTAACTTCTGCTCTTCCACTTCCCAATTTAATGTTTCAAGAACAGCCCGCCGTCCGTTCTCTCCCATTTTTAATGCTTCCTGCTCATTGTTTCGTAAGTAATCAATGGCTGCTTTTATTTCCTGTTCATCTTCGGGATTGACCGCCATGCCACAGCGGTGCTTTTCGACAAATGCTTTCCAAGCAGGAAAGTCAGAACATAAGATAGGAATACCTGCACTCATGTACTCAAAAAACTTCGTTAATTCCTTCTTTTTAAAGTGATCTGATGGGGGAAATAAGGCGACTCCTGCTAGCCAGCGGTGCTTCACATAGGATTCATCGATATCTGTTTTCGGAATGTAGCGATCGACACCCTCCATGTGTAAGCGATCCTTCGCTTCTCCTGCTAAATGCTCCATTTGCTCCGCAAGGTTTCCTGGACATTGACCAATTAAATGAACGGAAATGTTTTCATCAACCAATGGAAGCTTCGCATGCTGAAAAGCCCCTCGATCAACCCTTACATTTCCAGTGTATAGTAATTTATCTTCGATTGGCTTATCTGTACGATTATGGTGAACAAGCTTTTCGTTTACTAAAGGGTAATTTAAAATACATTTTCCGTTCGGATATTTTTCTCGGTAATATTTTTCAGCTAAACATAGCTCTAGCTTTCGTGAAAAAAGCCGTTCAACGAGCCGATACGCTTTGGCACAAAAACGCCTAACAGACTTCGGTAAATATTCTCTTTCCATCATTGCGGTTTCGTAGTCTTCATGAATATCATAAATGACGACGTTGCTTTTCTTCTTAAGCAACCATGCGACTGGAAGTAACTCCGGGTCATGTATTTGATAAATATCGGCCTTTAATTTTCTTGCCTTCCAATAGGCTTCCAACGTAGAAATTCCGATTCGCAGTAAACGATTGTTTCGTCTGTTGATCGATTTTATATTGACAATGCTTGATGGGATGACCTTTTCCGCATCTGGAGCAAGCAAGGTGACATCGTACCCCGCACGTTGTAACGATTGGCATTGTTTATAATAAATCCTCGGATCTAACGGATGATGCACCGTCGTGATATGGACAACCGTCTTTTTTTCTTTCGAACACATAAAAGCTACAACTCCTCAATGAACACCATCTGCTTTTACGATCTTTTCAATGTGTGTAAAAATAATGTTTCGTACTGCTTTACGATCTGTTTTGCATCAAAGTCTTGAACGCGCTCTAGACCCCGTTCAATCAAGGAAGCTCGTTGCTCCGGAGAGAGGGTAAGAACATGTTGAATCTTGTTCGCCATTTCGTCTACGTCTCCAACTTTACAGAGGAACCCATATTTCCCTTTATCCAGCACTTCCTCTGGACCCGATTTACAGTTCGTTGATACAACTGGAGTTCCTGTGGCTAATGCCTCCGCTATTACATGACTGAACCCTTCGTGAATGGAAGACAGGACAAATACGTCTGCATGTTTAAAATAAACATAAGGGTTGCTCTGAAAACCTAAAAAATGAACACGGTCCGCCACCTTTAACCTTGCAGCTTCCTGCTGTAATTCTTCCTTTAACGGGCCTTCTCCTAAAAGAATGAGCTTACTTTTCGTTTGCTCATTTACTTTAGCAAACGCCTGAAGCAATGTCCGCTGATCCTTTTGCGGCACTAATCGTCCAGCTGTAATGATCACCCTATCACCGGTATGAAACAGTTCCTCATGCTTTGGCTCCATTATCCCATGGTCCATCTTATCGGCTATTCGCTGTAAATCAACTGGGTTATAAATGACTTGAATCCGTGAGCCACGAATTTTATAACGGCGGACAAGGTTTTCTTTCACTCCTTCTGATAAGGAGACGATTTGATGAGCAAACTTGTAAACCACCCCGAATCCTAGAAGCTGGAGGTTTACGACAAAACTCCCCCCGAGATTATCCGCCTCTCGGACGACATTTTTCGCCTTCGAGAGTGACAATCTATTTGCCACGATGGCAATCGTATTCACTCTCGGAATTGTACTAAACACGAGATCAATGTTTTCTTGTTTAATGATCCTTGCTAATGAAAAAATAGACCGGCTCAGCCGTTTCGTTTGTAGCTTAATAAAACGGATATCCTTCTCCACTTCCCCCTCATAGGAACCATCAAAGTTAAGAGTGACAAGGGTAACAGAAAAGCGCTCTCGATCTAAATTGTTCATGATGTTTAATAAAGTGCGGGCTGCTCCCCCGCCCCCCATTTGATAAATAAAAAACAATACGTTTATTTTTCCCATTATGGACAGCCTTTCTTCACTTCAATTTAAACAATCCTTTATTAATACATCCTTCATAATAGTATCTCTAAAAAGAATATTATACAAAGGTTATCAAAAATCGTCTCTATCTCGAGTTTATTTTACTTTTTTCTACTTCTTCTAACATGATTCGATTTTCTTAATCGTGTTACTATCCTTTTGCCGTTTAAACATATCTGGTTCTCTCAGCTATAAAGTAGCCATTGCATTTTAGTCCATAACTCCTACCTAATCATTCGGACCAAATCCTTACGATTGTTTCCATGGTTCACATTTACATCACTTCTATCATTCGCTATAATATACAAGACTTATTTCGTGTCATTTCACAATTTTTCGCCATTATTCTATTTATTATTGGCTTTGTCTTTTTAGATTGGAGGAACACATGTGAAAAACTATTTATTTTTAATAGGGATGCTTGTTTGTATTGTCATATTATCTATCGGTTATGTGCATTACAACGCAAAATTAAAAACGATCGCAAATGATGCTCACGAACAAATTGAGGCCTCCCCCTTAACTAGCCATGGAGATCGTCACACGGTGAATCGTAAGGAAGATGGCAACTCAACGCAACAGCCAGAAGCGGACGGACTCATTGGACAGCTGTTACAAGAGAAAGATTCAATTACAATTACGGCATTTGGCTCTACCTCATTAACGAGCAGCGTAGACTCTAATGATGAGGCATGGCCGAATGTCATGATCGATCAAATGAATGACCAATTCGGGACAGGTGCAGTCACCCTTTCCATCGTCGATGTGGGCCGAACCATATCGACCGATGTCATCCAAGGAGATTATGCGAACCAAGTGATCGACAGCAACCCTGATATATTGTTGATTGAGCCGTTTATGTTAAACGATAACGGACAAGTATTACCTGAAGATACACTCTATGTGTTGGAACAGTTATTAATTCAATTTGAAAGTGACTTACCAGATACTCACGTGATCCTCCTTCCTGCGAACCCAATTTACGGGGCAAGCTACTACTTAAGTCAAATCGAGATGTTGAAGGCTTTTGCGAACAATCACAACTTTTCGTATGCCGATCATTGGGAGGCATGGCCAAGCACGGAAGACGGGGGCCTTGAAGACTTTTTAGAGAGCGGTAGACCGAACAAAGATGGCCATCAAGTGTGGGCTGATTTTATGGTTGACTATTTAACGACAAATGAGTAAGCAATTACTAAAGCACCTCTCAATGTACAGTTACTCCAGTACAAAATTGGGGTGTTTTTTCAAGCAGAAATCTCCAATACAAGACTCTCTCTCCGCTTGTCATAGTTATGAGGGGCTCTAGCACTTCCACCAAATGAGAGCGTACCCTTTTGGGACGAGCAAAAAAGGAGCCACGTTCAGCTCCTTTTCTTCACTTTCAATCCATGTTAAAAAATCCCTAGTAGCTTCTTCTTTACGATCGGCTGAGGCGGCGGCCCCATAACATGCTGATTCTTAACGAGAAGTTCTGCATTTTCTTGGAATTCATAGGCTTTACTAGAACCATAGTTTTTTTCGACTAGCGCAAACGCCTCACGAATCCGAAACGTTCGCTCCGTTACGTTATGTGCATCCGATGCCAAAAAATGCGTAAGGTCAGCTTCAATGATCTGCTCGGTAAATTTCTTAATTTTTTTGCCAAGATGACCTGTAAGGCTGGACGTAGTTATTTGTGTCAAAGCTCCCCCATTGACAAGATCGTACAAAAGCCCGGGGTTTTTTAAAAACTCGTGATTCCGTTCTGGATGAACGATGATCGGAATAATGTCCTGAGACAGCAATTGAAAGAACAGCTTGTCTGCATAACGAGAGACATGATTTGATGAAAACTCAACAAACAAATACTTCCCTTGATCAGCCAACGTCAAGATGTCGCCTGACAGAAGACCATCCATCACATCACCGGATATGCGAACCTCCTGCCCTGGTAGAATTTCAAGAGGAATGTTTTCCTTCTGAATAGCCTCATTTAATTTGCGTACTTTTTCTTTTACAACGGCCGCTTCATTGTGATAATTCGGATGTAAATGGTGCGGTGTTGCAATTATTTTCGTAATCCCTTCCTTGACTGCTTCCCGAGCCATGACGAGGCTTTCCTCCAGTGATGAGGGTCCATCATCAATCTCGGGCAAGATATGACAGTGGATATCGATCATCCAAACACACCACCTAAATATTGAGTGCTACCGGTCACTTTCCCCGTAGTAATAATACATGTTACTATTTCGTAATTCTTTGTTGTTTAATACAACACCGAGAAGGTTGGCATTCGATTTATCTAACAAATCTTTCGCTTTTAACGCTTCCTCTTTTTGCGTCTTCCCACTTGAAATGACGAGAACCGTTCCGTCGCATTTGCTGCTTAAAATTTGTGCATCGGTTACAGCATTTAAAGGAGGTGAGTCGATAATCACGATATCAAATCGATCTCTTACTTCTTTTATAATAAGCTCCATCATTTTAGAGTTAAGAAGTTCTGCGGGATTCGGAGGAATCGGTCCACTTGTAAGTAGGGACAAGTTTTCAACTTTTGTCTCTTGTATCGCTTCCTCTAGCGTTTCTTGTCTCATTAACACTCTCGTTAATCCACAAGTATTCACTGCTCGAAATGTATAATGAGCTGTTGGCTTCCGCAAATCCGCGTCAACAAACAATACGTTGTGACCGTTTTGAGCCATAACGACAGCGAGGTTGGCTGACGTTGTAGACTTACCCTCTCCTGGCCCAGAAGATGTAACAACGATTGTTTTTAGTTCTCGATCAACTGCGGCAAACTCAATGTTTGTCCGAATGATTCGATATTGCTCGGAAATGGGCGAATTTTTTTTAATGTGAGTAATAAGCTCTCGTTGCTCACTTCCATTTTTTTGCTTAGATCCTTTTCCTAACAAGGTGTACACCCCTTTTATCTAACTAAACAATAAGTTTTTTTTCTTCTGATTTTTCAAAGTTCGGGATGACACCTAACACTGGTAATTCCAGTACATCCTCGACTTCTTTCTCATCCTTAATCGTCGTATCTAAATAATCTAATAAAAAGGCAATTCCAACTGCCCCCATTAGACCTACAACAAAAGCGATCGCCATGTTCAACATCGGGTTCGGACTAACTGGTGATGGCGAATCTCCTAGCTCTGCTGTAGAGAGGATGCTCACATTATCTACATTCATTATCTCAACGATTTCGTTTTGAAAAACGAGGGCGATTTCATTGGCAATGGCGACAGCCATTGCTGGCTCCTCATGCTTAACAGTAATGTTGACAACTTGAGAGTTATTTTCACTATTGATCTGTAAGCGTTCA
Organism: Halalkalibacterium halodurans; assembly: GCF_004376175.1. Taxonomy (GTDB): domain Bacteria; phylum Bacillota; class Bacilli; order Bacillales; family Bacillaceae_D; genus Halalkalibacterium; species Halalkalibacterium halodurans. The sequence continues at coordinate 27,911 of NZ_SNUY01000007.1, forward strand.
TTCAACTGGCTATATGTATCTTCCAATTGTAAATTATCAATAACTTTATCTAAAATGGCCGGGCTCTTTATAATGACACTGTACGTATTAATTAAATCAATATTTGTGCGGATATCTTGAGAGTTAAATGATTGATTATCATTTGAATGATTGACAAGAATTTGCGTAGAACTTTGATAGATTGGCGTCAACAAAAAAAAGCTGACGAACCCCGCAAGACAGACTGCAAGCACAGGTAAAGCGATGATAAGCTTGAGCCTTCTCATAATCGTATGGAACATTTCCTTTAAACTAATAGTTTCTTCCATTTATACTAATCCTCCTACAAGATTGTGACGCTCTCTTCACTAACTCTTCGATTATATCATATGATCAGAGCGGCTACTTACAAAAATTCGATTGTAAAAGTCCTCCATAAATCTTATAATAATTTCGTACACTTCTGCAAGATGTGACAATTTTTTACGCATATAGAGAGCGAGGATGACAAATGAAAAAGGCCTTGATTGCCATCGGACTGATTTTAGGAACGATTACTGTAGCAATTATCGGGTACGGTATTTACTTATATTCAAGTATTCAAAATACAGCTGGCGAAATGCATGAACCTCTAGACCGAGGAGATAAATCGGACAAACGCGATGCGGCATTTGATATAAGTGCTCAAGATCCGTTTTCGATCTTAATCGCTGGTGTAGATTCCAGAGAAGACACACATGCCGGGCGATCGGATACGTTGATCGTTCTCACCGTTAACCCGAAGGAAGAATCGATTAAAATGTTAAGCATCCCTCGGGATACTCGAACGGAAATCGTTGGACGCGGGACTGATGACAAGATCAATCACGCGTATGCTTTTGGTGGCGCCCAAATGACCATTGATACCGTTGAGAACTTTTTAGACATTCCGATTGATCATTATGTAAGCATCAATATGGATGGATTTACTCAGCTGGTTGACGCACTAGGCGGTGTTTCCGTCGAAAACGCGTTTGCCTTTTCACAAAACGGTTACCAGTTCGAGGAAGGAGAAATTTTCCTTGAAACAGGTGACGAAGCACTTGCCTATGCACGGATGAGAAAACAGGACAATCGCGGTGATTTTGGTCGTAACGATCGCCAGCGTCAAATCGTTGAAGCTGTCATTAAGCAAGGCGCACAATTTTCTTCTATTACAAAAGCAGGTGCCATTTTAGATGCAGTCGGTGAATCGGTAAGAACAGACTTGCAGCTTGATGGCATGTGGGAACTTCAATCGAACTATCGAGGCGCTGCCAAAAATATCGAGCATCTCGAAATCACTGGTGAAGGGACAAGAATCAACAATATTTATTATTTGATCATCCCTCAGGAAGAGATCGCTCGAGTCCAAGGAGAATTAAAGTCCCATTTAGAATTGTCATAAGCCGCCTATGGCAAAAAGAATGAGTCTCTTGAAGCAAGCAGCTTCTTGAGACTCTTTTTATTCCATCTATGTCTTTCATCACTAGCAGAAACATGATTAATAGAGTCGTTTAGCTCCAAGATAGCGAGATGCCCAATAACTATTATTCATGCTCGCAATGGTGACACCCGTTGAGGAACCGCTGTGGATGAACTGGTTGTTTCCAATATAAATACCGTTATGTGACGGTCCACCCGTCGTATCGAAAAAGACGATATCCCCCACGCTTGGTTGTGAAACAGAAGTCCCAGCATTCCACATTTGTGCGACGGTTCGAGGAATGGAAACGCCTTGTTGCGCAAACACATATTGAACAAAACCGCTACAATCAAAGCCCCTCGGTGTCGTTCCTCCCCAAACATAAGGTGTCCCAATGAGCTCACTTGCATTGGCCACGATATTTGTAATGGTCGCCCCTCGATTTCCTGACGGCGCTGTATTGCCTCCAGATGAGGAAGACTGCCCATTGGATGTATTTGGCCTCGGATTGACATTTAACGCATTTAACGTTTGCGGCCCTGCAATTCCATCGACGGTCAACCCCATTTTTCGCTGAAACTCACGAACCGCTGTTGTCGTCCCTGCACCAAAAATACCATCAACAGACATCCTATAATAACCTAGATCTTTTAATGACCGCTGCAAGTCACGGACAGCATCACCTCTAGATCCTTGACGGAGAACGGTCGTTTGCTGTACCGGGGCATTGTACTGCGGGGCAGATGCAGCCGGTGCTTGATTCGTCAACGCAGCTAACGTCTGTGGCCCTGCAATTCCATCAACTGATAAACGATTCGCCCGTTGAAACTCTCTAACAGCCTCCGTTGTGATACGTCCATATTGACCCGTGATCGAGTGATTATAAAAGCCTTTCGCTTTCAGCTTTTCCTGCAAATCTCGAACCGCTTGTCCACTGGAGCCGAAACGTAGAATCGTAGAATTCGATGTGGAGCTAGGCGTAGAACTAGACGTTTGCTGTCCCCCATTATTCCCATTCATTTGGGAGAGCAACGCATTCAGTGTCTGTGGTCCCGCAATTCCATCAACCTGCAAGCCGTGCTTCATTTGAAATTCACGAACAGCGTTCTCTGTAATAGAACCAAAGTACCCAGTAGAAGTGTGATAGTTAAAAAAACCTTTCTTCTTCAAAGCCTCTTGCAGTTCTTTCACATCCGGATGAGATTGGCCTTTTCGAAGTGTTTGATCCCCTAACGCGGCATCAGCCGTGTCATATTGAGTCGCAAGAAAAAGACCCGTGGCAAAAGTCGATGAAATCACTACTTTTTTTAATGTGGATGATCCTTTCATGGAGTACCTCCTTAAGTTTTTCAATCATCGCTAATAATATCGGCTAAATTCCTTAAGACTTAAGGACATTCCCTTGATTTTTTGTTCCAATTTTTATGAAATATTAAAAGAGTAGCGACAATAGGCGCCCAACCTCGGACTATTCTAGCCTTAATTCATTTAAAATAAGTATATTTTCCTATAAAAAAACCAACCAAAAATTTAAGAGTAAATTAAGAATTTTTCGGTTGCTAGTTTAAGGAATTTACTTCATAATAATGACAGTAATAACTCGGAAGGGGTCAATTATCGAATGAAGAAAAAAGTTGTGCTTATTGTTTCAATCTCCCTTGTAGCCCTCATTGCAATTGGCTTTGTCGGCTACCGCTACCTGCTACCCGCTCAATTTGCGTCATCAGATTTCATGGATGACGGCGAGATTTTCGGAGAAAGAGTAGGAGATTTAATGATGGTTCAAGAGTCTCACGGACTTTTCTCAGGGAAAGTAGAACCGGAAAAGAATGAAAACATCTACTATGATCCCGAAAAAGGAGCAATAAAAGAAGTGTTCGTCGAGGAAGGCGATGAAATTGATGAGGAGACACCTCTTTTTGAATACGAATTAAACGAGGATATCGATGATGAGCGAGATCAACTCCAGCTCCAATTAGATCTAGCATACTTGCAAATCAACGAGTCAGAGAAAAAGAAACAGAAGCTAGACAAATCAATTAAGAATGCAGTGGATGATGAAGAAAAGGAAATGCTTGAAGAGGAGCGCGCACAGCTAGATTTTGAGTTACGCCAGCTTAATTTAGAAGCTGCGCAAACAAAGAAACAACTAGACCGTCTCGTGCCGGCTGAGGAAGAAGCGATCGTGATGAGTAAAAGCAGCGGGATCGTGCAGTCAATCAATCAAGATTTAGTTGAAGGGATGCAAGGTGAAGCGATGAATTCACCGTTTATTCAAGTCGTCTCAACGGGCTCTTATCTTGTAAAAAGCCAAGTTAATGAATTTATTCTTGATACACTTGAAGTGGACATGCCAGTAAAAATCACAAAGAAAACAGGTGGAGACGAGGAATGGGTTGGTGTGATTACCGATATCGGTAAAATTCCTGTTGGCAGTGATCAGGACGACATGGGGTACGACATGTACGATTCAAATCCTCAATCTTCAAATTATCCGTTCACTGTTCGAATTGATGAACATGAAGGGCTTGAAATTGGCTTTCATGTCAACATCGAACCAGTGCTTCATGATGAAGAGGGCGGAACGGTCGTCCTTTTTGAAGAATATGTACAGTTCGATGACGATGGACAAGCTTTTGTATGGGTAGCTGATGAAAACTTGTTAACCGCCAAACGATTTGTTGAAACAGGAGCTAGTGATCCTGAAAACTTTACAATTGAAATCGTTGACGGCTTAACGGAAGATGATATTATCGTAGGCCCTAGTCCTTCGCTCGAAGAAGGAAGAGAGGTTATGATGTATGATGATTTCCTTGAATAACATTTCAAAGTCGTACAAGCTAGGAAAAGAGGAAGTCCCAATTTTAAAAAACATCTCCCTATCGATTAAGGAAGGCGAGTTTGTCGCCATTATGGGCCCTTCTGGGTCTGGGAAATCGACACTCATGAACATTCTCGGCTGCCTCGATCGGCCTTCGACAGGTCATTACTTACTCGATGGGCAAGATTTATTAACGCGAAAAGACGGCTTACTTGCAGACATTCGCAACCGCTCGATCGGCTTTGTCTTTCAACAGTTCCACCTGTTACCTCGGCAAACGGCGCTACAAAATGTCGAATTGCCTCTTGTCTACGCAAAGGCGAAAAAACAAGAACGGCGTGAGCGAGCGCTAGACGCATTAAAAAAAGTAGGTCTTGAGGACCGGGTGCGCTTTAAGCCCACACAGCTTTCTGGAGGACAAAAACAACGCGTGGCTATCGCTCGTGCGTTAGTCACCAATCCTCGATTTATTTTAGCCGATGAGCCGACAGGCGCCTTAGACTCTCGGTCCAGCGAACAGGTATTAGAGCTATTTTCTTCTCTTCATCAAGAAGGAAAGACTGTCGTGATGATTACACATGACCACGACGTTGCAAAAAAGGCAGAGCGTACGATCTTCATTCGTGACGGCGAACTACTCACGGAGGAGGAGACGTCTCATGTTTGAACATATTCGCATATCGTTTCAATCGATCTTTGCTCATAAGCTTCGCTCCGCTCTTACGATGTTAGGAGTCATTATTGGGATCGCCGCCATTATTGCGATTGTGTCCATTATTGAAGGACAAAGTGAAGCATTGAAAAGTTCTATGATTGGTTTAGGGAACAATACGATTAATGTTGTTTATGAAAGTACGGACATGATCCGCGGCAGGGGTGAAGATCACTATTATTACGAAACGACCTCGTACATGGCAGCACCTCCAATTGAGGAGGAGACGGTCGAAGCGATTCGTTCCTATCCAATGGTGAATCAGATATCCCTTTACCATGAATCGTGGAATACACAGGCTTATCATATGACGAACTCATCCTACCCACAAATGTTCGGTGTGGACGAGACATTTTTAGAGCTTTTTCCGATCTATATGGTCGAAGGGCGGACGTTCCGACCAGGCGAGTTTGACTCGAAAAACCAAATCATCCTTATAAGTGAAGGCGCAAGAGATGAGCTATTCCCTGATGGAGATGCCGTGAATCAACTTGTCGATTTGTCTGGTATTCCATTTCGTGTCGTCGGTGTCTTCTCAGAACGAACGGAAGATGACTGGCTTTACGGTGGTTGGTCACAGCCAAAGATCTATGTACCAAAAGGGGTTTGGCCATTACTTGAAGGTTTTGATAGCCCCACGCAAATCGCAGTGCAGGCCACCTCTTCCGATCATATTCAGGAGGCAGGAGAACTAGCGGCCATCCATTTAAACAGTGATTTAAGTCCATACGAAATGGAAGCCGCTCAGTATACGGTTGCTGACATGGAAGCTATCGCAGAAGAAATGGCCGAATTTAACCGAGCATTTGCATTGTTACTCGGTGGAATCGCCAGCATTTCCTTATTAGTTGGCGGCATCGGGGTGATGAACATTATGCTCGTGTCCGTCACAGAACGAACACGGGAAATCGGAATTAAAAAAGCGCTCGGAGCAAAACGACACGTTATTCTCCTTCAGTTTTTGACGGAAGCCGTTGTCCTTACAAGCTTAGGAGGAGCGCTCGGAATTTTACTCGGGCTTGGCGGAGCGAAAGTGATTTCCTCCTTCATCGGAATGCCTTTTATTATTTCCCTTCCAGCTGTCATCGGTGGTTTATTGTTTTCGATGATCGTCGGAATCATCTTCGGCTTTTTGCCGTCCTTTAAAGCATCAAATTTACAGCCAGTAGACGCATTACGTTATGAATAAACGAACAGCCACGCCCATAATGGTGTGGCTGTTTCACTTATGATGTTCATATTGATAAGGCAAATACAACAGAGACGGATCGTTATATTCCATCATACCTACTTCAATGCACAGCTCGATCATTTGATGAACCCCGTTAAATTGTTGACGATTGCGCTGGTGGATACTCACAAGTGCCTCTTCTGTAATCTTTTTTGCTTTTTCAATGCTTTGATGTTCAACCGCATCAACGACTTCCTTCATCTTATCTAGAAAGTAGACCGTTTTTCTTAACGTCCGAATCAATAAAATTTGTCGTATATGGACAGGTGTATATAATCTATACCCGTTCTCGAGATTCCGCTCTGGTGAGAGAAGGCCTTCCTTTTCCCAATGACGGATGGCTGACGTCTGGACATTAGTCAATTCCGCAGCCTCACCGATTGTCATTTTATTTTTAATACGCCTATTGTTCAAGGTGGTAACATCGGGTTCTTGCAGCATCGCCAACGTTTGATCCGCTAGCCGTTTTTCCTCATGCAATTTCGCTTGTTCCTCATTAACGAGCCAAAACGCCTCATTCATCTCTTTCTTTTGGATGTGTCGAAGCACGTCATAGGTCAGTTGATAGCCAAAGCCAGGAACCATGGATCGTAAACAACGAAAATAGGCAAGATGAACCTTCGTGTAGAGACGGTACCCATTCTCGGCACGCTCAGGTGCTGGGACAACTCCCCACGATTCATAGTGTCTTAATGCACTTGTACTAATATGTAGCTCATCGGCAATTTCCTTTGGCTTGAAATAGCGCATCCTCCCACCTCCCAATAAATTAGGTACTTTAGGTTAGCAAAAATGAAAGCAAAACACAAACCTTACTGAAGAACATTAAAGTATAAAGAGAAACGATCCTTCAACCTATTATGCTTTATTCCTTTCTATATTGCTCTTACATCATTGTTATACCAACGATTGAGGCATTATACAGACGGGAAAAACGTTGCCATGAACTTTCCAATGGGATTCCAATTCCTAAGCAGTACATGTCCTAACGATCCGATCCATGAGCAAAGTATCTCGCTAAACTTGCTTTGCCCTCTTTCGTCCAAATATGTTAGTCTAACCGCTTTCCATAACATAACGAGCAAAACATCCATTCCCTACCATTCTCTAATTTCCTTAATTTGTATTTATTCATAGTCGTTTTATCATAGGGAAGGTTGCAAAGCTATGTCTCTTTGCAACCGTGTTCATTACAGAAAAATACTTTTTAAAGATCATTTTTCTCCACTTAAACAGTGAAAGAATCCGTTTCCATCTAGTCTATTTACTATTTTTACATATAAAATCAAGTCATTCCATTAAACATCTCATAGATTTGATATAAATCTACTAGTTGCCCTTATAAATACGATGAGTTTTTGATTATTTTCCTTCATCATGAAATCACTTTCATAAAAAGGGAAAACGTTTTTAAATCCTAATCTGACAAGGTGCTTGTATACATTTTCCTACCTTTTCTCCCCCGTTTTCCCGTCATTGCACGGGTCTTGCGAGAAAGCTAGACTGAATGTGTACATCGATATTGGGGGGAGAAAGAGCGGATAGGTCTGGTCTAACAAAGTAAAAAAAGGATTAAATTTCCTCTTGATTGTCTCAGGCCTTTGTTTGCTCTGGATGTTCCTTCACTATCAAAATCCTAAGGAGGAATGAGTATGGAGAGAATGAAACCAAATGCTTGGAAAGGAGTCGTACTATCAACAGCGATCGTTGTCAGTTCGCTACTTCCTTTCACAGCACATGCAGCTGAAAGGGAGTCTGATACCCCAGTATGGACACGTCAGCACGCATCAAATTTTGTTCTTACTGAGGACAACACGGCACCTGAAATCAATGATTTTGAACATGTGGCTCCTGATTATTGGATTTGGGATACATGGCCGTTAAAAGATCGTGATGGGAAGGTTGCTACTGTCAATGGCTATAAGGTGGCTTTCGCTTTAACTGCTTCTAAAGAGTACACATGGCACGGACGTCACGATGTAGCAGAAATTCGTTATTTCTACTCTAAAAACGGTAAGGACTGGACGATGGGTGATATCGCCTATGATCCAGACGAAGCCTACGGTTCAAGACGTTGGGCAGGATCGGCCATCATTGATGAAAACGATCGAGTCCATCTTTTTTACACTGCGACTGGTCGTGAAGGAGAAGAGGTACCATCCGTTGAACAGCGACTAGCCAAGGTGACATTTGACATTGAGGCGAAAAAAGGAAACAAAGGTGTCTCGCTTTCTAATTGGGGTGAGCATGAACTGTTGCTTGAAGCAGACGGAGAATACTACGAAACAATGGATCAAGCGACGGGAGACATTCTCTATTCATTCCGCGATCCTGAGTTTTTCAAAGATCCAAAGACTGGTGAAGAGTACCTTCTCTTCGAGGGTAATACGGCTGGCTATGAAAAAGTAGTAGAACCTCACCATATCGGAGATGAAGAATTCCGTAAAAATCATGAGGTCCCTAAGGGTGCCGAAGACTTTAACGGAAACATCGGCATTGCTAAGGCGTTAGATGATGATTTATCCGAGTTTGAGTTACAGCCTCCTCTTCTTGAGGCAATGGGTGTGAACCAGCAGCTTGAGCGTCCACACGTACTTGAAAAAGGCGGAAAGTATTACTTGTTCACGATTAGTCATGAGTTTACGTTTGCACCAGGATTATGGGGTCCAGATGGACTGTATGGGTTTGTCGCTGACTCACTTCATGGTGACTATAAACCATTAAATGAAAACGGACTTGTTGTCGCAAACCCTGAAAACAATCCATTCCAAGCCTATTCATGGTATGTCATGCCTAATGGAACAGTGCTCAGCTTTGTCAACGAGTTTCTTGATGTAAACGGCGACCTACAATTTGGTGGGTCATTCGCGCCAACTCTTAAACTATCCATTTCAAACGATACGACAAAAGTGACAGGTGAGCTTGGCGAAGGACAAATCATTCCTTCAAACTAAAACGAATAGAGGAGGTCCAAACATGAGAAAGCAAAGCATGTTAGTGGCGACTGCAATCATCGGCCTTTCGACGATCTTTTCACCACTAGCAGATTCTGCTACGGCTGAAGATCGAACCGGTTCCAATTGGACGAGAGAGCACGTTTCAAAAATCGAATTAAACGAACAAAACACCGCACCGATCATTAACGCTGACGAATTGGAAAAACTCGATGACGACTATCATACGTGGGACACTTGGCCGTTAAAAAACAAAGATGGCTCGGTGGCAACCGTTAACGGGTATAAAATCATTTTTGCCTTGTCGGCCCCAAGTGATGTCTTACCAGGAAAAGTCCACGACATCGCTGAAATCCGTTATTTTTACTCGAAGAATGGCAAAGATTGGGTAAGTGGCGGTCCAGTGTTTGAGGAAGGAGACGCCCTAGGCTCAAGGCAGTGGGCTGGATCAGCGATGATCGATGAAAATAACCAAATCCACTTCTTCTATACGGCGACTGGTCGAGAAGGTGAAGAGCCTCTTACCTATGAGCAACGATTTGCGAAAGCTTCGGCTGATGTCGTTACGTCAAAAAATGGCGTTTCGTTCGATAACTGGTCAGATCACCAGATCATCCTAGAAGCTGATGGTGAATACTATCAAACAAAAGAGCAAGGAGATCAAGGGGATATTGCTTACGCGTTCCGTGATCCAGAATTTTTTAAGGATCCGAAATCTGGAGAAGAGTACATTATCTTTGAAGGTAATTCAAGCGGTGCACCAGCCGACCGCTCATGCTTACCTGAACATAGCGGATCTCCAGAATTTGCTGAACATCACGAAGTTCCAGAAGGGTCTGTGTTGTTCAATGGTAGCATCGGGATCGCCAAAGTGACGAATGACGATTATACAGAATTCGAATTGCTCCCTCCTTTACTAGAGGCGAACTGCGTCAACCAAGAGCTTGAAAGGCCTCACATTATCGTAAAAGGGAATCAATATTACTTGTTTACAGACACCCATTTTGATAAATTCGCCCCTGGTATTACAGGGCCAGAAGGGTTATATGGCTTTGTGTCTGATGAGTTATTTGGTGACTATGAACCGTTAAATGGCAGTGGATTAGTCATTGCCAATCCTGAGGAAAACCCATTTCAAGCCTATTCCTGGTTAGTGCTGCCGAACGGTACGGTCATTAGCTTTGTCCACTTCACCGACATTGGTGACTTAACGATTGGAGACATCGGTCACCAGCCGGAGGAGTTTCAATTTGATCACTTTGGTGGTATGCCTGCCCCATCTTTAAAAATTGCATTAAACCAAGATCGCTCACGCATTGTTACTGAGTTAGGGCAAGGTGTCATTAAATAATGTTCACTTGGAGTCAGTCTTCCCTTTAGACTGGCTCCTCTCTATACACAAGGTAAAGGAGGAGAGCGAAAAACATCATGAAACGTTATCTCATCATCTTGACAATTATCGTCATCGCCATCGTCCTTTGGTTTATCACGAATAACGATGAAGAAATTGAACAGGAGCCTCCAGAAACACCGCCGGAAGAAGAGCCAATCGATGGAGTGGCCGCCCTATGGTCATTTGACGAAGGTTCTGGCCACACGACCGTTGAATCTCGCTCCGAACAAGAACATGACATTCATTATGTTTTTAACGAAGCCGTTGATAAACCGAATAGTGAGCCTCTTTGGAGAAACGGGATTTCGGGACACGCGCTACTGTTTGACGGCTATTCCACATGGATATCAGCTGATGCCTCTACCCTTGACCTTCCCGAAGGTTCCTTGACACTAGAAGCTTGGGTCGCTCCTCGTGCCTTTGAATGGGGAAACGACGACAAGCTTTCTTCCATCGTGAGTTTTCATGATAAAGAAGAGAAACAAGGCTTCCAACTAGGGGTGTTTCGTCACGGAACGTGGTCATTCCAATTTGGGACAGGCAAGGAATGGTTTGAAGTATGGGCAGAGGAAGAATTTAGCCTTCCGCACAACGAATGGTCCCATATCGTCGCTGTACTGTCTATGGAAACGAACGAGGTCGTCCTATATCGTAATGGTGAGCGGGCAGGCCATTTAGTCATTCCGCCTGAGGTAACGATCGAATTCCCAGATGAAGAGCTTCGAATTGGTAAAAACAATGCCCCCGCAAACATTAGCGACACATTCGATGCGAGTATGTTTAATGGCCTGATTGATGAGGTTGCGGTATATGAAACGGCGCTGGATCAACCGATAGTCGAGGAGCGTTTCAGCGAATATGCTGCTGAGGGGCTCCCTGACCCTAGCGAGGAACTTGCTTGGGATCGCAGCCGGTATGAAGGGGATCGTCACCGGCCACAGTACCATTTCACCGCTCCAGAGCACTGGATGAACGAGCCTCATGCTCCGCTCTATTTTAATGGTCAATACCATTTATTCTATCAATTCAACCCAGCGGGACCTTATTGGGGGAACATTCATTGGGGACATGCAGTGAGTGACGATCTGATTCACTGGCAAGACTTGCCGATCGCCTTAGCGCCGGAAGCCGATCAAGTGGATCCCGATGGCTCTTGGTCTGGGGACAGCGTGATTGATGAGGACGGTAACCCTGTTTTATTGTTTACGGCAGGGAACGACAGCATGACACCTAATCAAATGATCGGCTTAGCCAGAAGTACGTATTTAGAAGAACAAGACCATGAGTTAATCCATTGGATGAAACACCCAGAGCCTGTTGTCATGCAAGAAGAATTTGAGACCGATCGAGGGGTGGTATGGCATGGGCAGTTTCGTGATCCATTCGTGTTCAGATCTGGAGATCAATGGGTTCAGCTCGTTGGCTCTGGCATCAAAGACGGAGATGAGCCTGTCGGTGGCACCGCCCTCGTATACACATCAGATGATTTGGTGCATTGGGAATATCAACATCCGCTCATGATTGGCGATGTCCATGCCTATCCAGAAACGGGTCATGTGTGGGAGCTCCCTGTTATGCTACCCATTGGTGAAGACGAGCAGGGAGACGAAAAGCATGTATTCCTCATCAACCCTTGGTTTGATGGCGAGAGCGAGCATGCGGTGAAATATGTTTGGTACTGGATTGGCTCGTGGGATGAAGACACTTCTCAATTTATACCTGATCAAGAAGAGCCGCAGCTGTTAGATGTTGGCGAGCATTTCACAGGACCGAGCGGCATGGTAGATGAAGAAGGGCGATCGATCCTATTTTCGATTACGCAAGATAAACGAACAGAGGAAAGTCGTTATCAGGCAGGCTGGGCTCATAATGCCGGTCTCCCTCTCGTCCTATCCTTGCGTGACGGTCACCGTTTAGGAGTAGAGCCAATCCCTGAAGTGGAACAATTACGTGAGGAGCGGTTGTTTTCTCTCGAAGGTCCTACTTCAATTGAGGAAGCGAATCATCAATTGGAAGGGATTCGTGGAGACATGTTGGAAATCGAATTGACCCTCGACAGAAAAGACGCGCACAAAGCAGGAATTTACGTTCGTCAATCACCAGATCGGGAGGAAGAAACGTTACTTTTTTACGATTTTGCCGAACAGACATTAAATGTGGACCGAGAACGTTCTAGTTTATCAGACGAGGTAGAAAAAGGCATTCAAGGAGGTCATGTTGAGATCGATGGCGACCTTTTAAGGCTACGTATTTTTCTTGACCGCTCCATGGTTGAGGCTTATGTTAATAGCGTAAACAGCTTAACCACTCGCGTCTATCCGACGAAAAAAGACGCGCTCTCCTTAGAGCTATTTTCTGAAGGAGAAGCCGAAGTAAAGTCGATGCACGTATGGCGACTAAGTAGTGCTTTTAATACTCGATCTAAAGAAAAGTCTGACCCCCATGCCCATATGACGGCAGGCGAGGTCAGACTTTTATATTGCACGAAGATTTAGAGGATGTACAAAAATCCGAGGAAACATAGATACGAATCTATTCGTTACATTCCCGTGCCTTGCTCTTCTTCCCCTTCTTATCTTTCTTTGCCTTTTTTGAACATTCACTTCTGTTCAATTGGACGGGGACATGGAAATCATCCACGTTGATATGACCCCAACCACCGGTCGCATGATCCACGATTAAAATATAACTTTCAGTACCTATATAATCAGAAGCATCCCAGTGCACCCTGTAATAAGCTTCATTGTTTCCTCCTGTTGCTTTTTTCAACATTTTTCCGTCCGATTCCCGAACGAGAGCGACATAGAGATCATATATATTGTCTCCTCCTGAAACTAAAAAGTTGATCTGGCCGTTCCCACCAAGCGTGAAAGTCTCGGAACGCATCGCCCCCGTTTGTGAATCATCGCCTGTCGTTAAGCTCCACAGGTGGTAGGTTCCTACATGATTAAATGGCCCTCCCCACCCCCAATCGGTTCGATCCGTCACATCATCAGGACTGAACGCATCACCGTAAAGGATCGTCCAACCTTCCAGCCCCTTTTCAAAGCTAGGATTTGTAAGGTTACCAGTTGGAGGAGGATCGACGACAACAATATCAGTACTAGCTTCATGCCCTCCATCCCTCGTTTTTGCCGTAATCGAAACAGACCCTGATGCATGAGCTGTTACTCGCCCGTTCGTAACAGTCGCCACCGAAGGATCACTTGAGGTCCAAATGACATCCTTATTGGTTGCTTGCTGCGGGGAAACAATAGGTGTGACGTATTGTTCGGTTCCCGCCATCATCTCCTCTTTTTCACGGTTCAACTCAAGACCTGTGACCGATACGTCTTGATAGGCCGAATTCATTTCCCACACCTTCATAGACTTCACGATGACGGAATCTTCATGGTCATTGGCCCACAACTGGACACCCGTTGCGTCTGGCCTTGTCGGATAGGCTCTCGTTGTAATGTTTTGCAGACCGTTCAAGTACGCTTCAATCATCGAGCGGTCGAGGAAGACCCTCATGTTCATCTGCTCTCCGCCAAGATCAACCTGACCTCCTTGATACCATCCTTCCAAGTCACGATTCAAGCTCGAGCTTGTGCGATCAACCCAAAACTCCTTCGCGCTTTTTTTATAATAAAGGATCGTTTCCTCTTCCCCGTCAGGCGTCCTCCTGACACTTAGACCGGCCTCATTCGCTTGCCCGTGATCGAGCTCTAGCTCAATTTCGAGCATATCTCCTTGAATTTGAGAAAGAATCTCGTTCGCTTCAGCAAATGGCGTATCTTCCGTTATTTCTACTAATAGATCGCCTCGAAGCGATTCCACTTCCTCAATTGGTTCCATCCCGAGACGATTATCGTCACGGAGGTAGACATGAATCGGTAGACCAAAATTGTGAGCATAACCTGAATCATAATCAATTAACGCCGTTCGCCTTCCTTGGGCAATGCTATAAATAACCGTTCGCCCATCTGGTGTGACAAAGCCTGCTGGTCCTGTAAAATGATCACCAAAATCAAGTAATTTCGGCTCTTCATCGTCTGGAATGAACCTTGCCTTTTCCTTATCCCATGTTCCGATCCAATACCACGTATAGCGAGATTGGAATTGCTCTTCTTCCATTTTCGCTGGGTTAATAAGCAAAATATGCTTTCCGCTATCCCCTAGTGGTAGAAAGATCGGTAGCTCCCACACACGTCCAGTCTTCGGGTATTTTTCGAAATCGCCAACGTATAAGTATCCGCGGTACTCCCACTCTTCAAAGCTCGAATCCTCAGTCGAATAGACAAGCGCCGTTCCCCCTACTGGGTCGCCCTGTTCGGTTTCCACTCCTGACGTAATGAGCATGAACCACGTATCGCCATCTTTAAACAGAAACGGATCACGAAACTCTCCTAAAATGCCTTGACCAGGCTCTTGGTCTAAAAGAACCTCAGGATGCTTTTCCCAGCGATTTAAATCGAGGTCACCATCTTTGACAAACGTGCTTCGTGCAATGTTAATCCTCTGATTCGGCGTACGACGGTCATCACCCGCGGTATAAAAGATGACTGGGTTTCCATCATCATCAATGACCGCATCTCCGGCCCATGCTCCATCTGGATCTACATCGTGCCTCCCTGGAATGACAGCATCACGGGCATCTCGCCAATGAATCATATCATCACTTACTAAATGCCCCCAGCGAATATGGTTCCAGTAAGGGCCACGAGGGTTGCTCTGATAAAACACGTGGTATTGTCCATTAAAATAAAACGGACCACCCGGCTCATTTTGCCAGTGAACAGGCGGAGCTGCATGATATTGCGGACGGTGCGGATCATTTGCCAAAATACTACGATCGATGCGCATATTAGGGGTCGGCAAGTTCCCACCGACTTGGTCGAGATACCGCTCATATTCTTGTTGAACCTCCTCAGGAGATAGAGCCCGACCTCTTAGCTTCACCTCATCTAAAAGGCCGCTAAACATGTTGAGCGTGAAGCCGTACAACCACATTCCTTGGTTGTTCTTAGCGATTTTTAACGGCGTTGCGCTCGGCTTAATCAACGTCCCTTTCGGAAAATCACGCGAGGCTACCTTTTCTCCATTTAAATAAAGAACTACTTCCCCTGTCGAGCTTCGATAAGTAGCTGTAATGTACGACCATTCTTCAAGCGGAAGGACAACATCTGACATCACTTCAAACCAATCATCGCCTGTCCCAAACTGCAAGCCCCACGTGCCGTGACGGTAATGCCCGAAAATGAAGCCCTCCTTCTTCTCTCGATCATGCTGGTTCATAATCGCAGACAAACGTCCCTCATCCCCGTGCTCGAAATTTCTTGGTGCCACCCAAGCCTCAAGCGTGATCTCGTCTTCAGGAACGGGGATATGATGAGGCGGACTCTCGATCCATGTGGAGTAACCGTCAAACAACAGCGTCCCGTTTTCAATCCCATCATTTCTCCACATCGGATCACGCGGTGGTTGATACTTCCCTTCATTTAAAAAATAATGGATTCGCTGCTTTCTTCCGGTTACTTGCTCTTTCGTATGTTTTCCTTCTTGTTCATCAAAGGACCAATGCCCGAGCAACTCCCGCGAAAATGTGGAGTTATATACATTGAAATCATCCACGTTAATGTGACCCCAAGGCCCTGTCGCATCATCTACAATCTTGATGTACACTTCCTCGCCTACATAGGCCGACGCATCCCAGAATACCCGTTGATATGTCTCTGAATTACGCCCGGTCGCTCTAAATAATTCTTCCCCATCGGCTACCCGAACGAGAGCGACATAGAGGTTTTCAATGTCATCACCCCCACCGATTAAAAAGTCGATCCCGCCGTTCCCGCTTAACACAAACGGACTTGAGTGCAATTCTCCCGTTGCTTCGTCTCCAGCTGCTTTAAATCCCCAAAGATGATAGTCACCCGCTTGATCAAATGTGCCGCCATCGCTCCAATGCGTGTCTCGCACTAGGCTTTCCGGACCGTAGGCATCACCACTAACAACCTCCCAGCCGCGAATCCGATCAGGATGAAGAGCGGTATACTCAAAATCATGGTTGAAAATACCTGGCTCCACATTTCCATGCAATGAAGCGGTCGGCGGAACGTTGACATCGTCTAGGTTCAGGTGCCCTTCTGTCGACTGATCGACAATTTCAATGTAATACACGTCGTCCACATAAGCAGAGACATCCCAATGAACCCGGCGGTATGTGTCATTGCCGTGCCCCGTCTCTTTCATCACAACCTCCCCATCCTCGGCTCGAACGAGGGCTACGTATAAGTTTTCAATGTCTTCATCTCCACCGATCAGAAAATCGATCTGCCCATCTCCCCCTAATGTAAACGTTTGGGAGCGCATCACACCGACCTTGGAATCATCACCTCTTCCACCCCATATGTGCCACAGATTATTTTGCTTAAACGGCTGTTTGTTCCAATAATCAGCTTCGTCGGTAACCGCTCCATCGCTAAAGGCGTCTCCACGAACAACCGTCCAGCCCGTTAAATCACCTGTTTCAAAGCTAGGATTCTCCATTTCATAGGGTCCTTCTTTTTTTTCTTGATTGAACACTTGAATATCATCAAGATTGATATGGCCGAACCCGCCAGAATGCCTATCGACCACTTTTAAAAACATCGCTTCACCTAAATAATCAGAAGCGTCCCAGGTCACCTGTTGATATCGCTCATCATTGTGACCGGTTGCCCGGAACAATTCTTTTCCATCGGACGCCCTAACTAAAGCGACGTAGAGCCGCTCTTCATCTTCTCCACCGCCTATGCGAAAACGAATCGTTCCATCTCCGCCTAGCTTAAATAAGCTAGAGGTCATCATCCCTGCACGAACATCCGCCCGTTCTTCGTTCGCACCAGCAAATCCCCACAAATGGTAGCTGCCTTGATGACCAAAACGACCACCCCAGTACTCCTTCTGGTCCGTAATGACTCCTTCAAAGGCGCTTCCAAATGTCGTCCAGCCCGTGAGATCCCCCGTTTCAAAATCTGGATTTTCAATGTCATTCGGGAGCTCTGCTACGTTGATTTCACTCGGATCAATCCCGAAACTACGCTTAAATTCCTGCGGATAACTTGGGATGAATTCTGCCTGAGATAAAGGATAGATTTCGAGATTTTTCACATAAATTTCGCCTTCATCGCCAAACAATTCGACTCCCAAGCTGTCATGATCGGGAAAAATTTGCTCGGTAAACACAACCTCGCCCTCATTGAAAAACACTTCAACCGAGGACCGGTCAACCAATAAGTGAACTTTGACCGTTTCTTCTTCATGGAAAGGAGCCAGATGCTTTGCAGCAAAGTCTGGATGGAAGTGGACCTCGCCTGATTGTGTTCGATCCACATACACATTGTTTTCCGTTCGATCGATGCCAACAGCTGTCCATTCCCCCTCACCTTTTCTAACATGAAATCCTAGTTCGTTCGCCGTTGTTTTCGTCCAATCGATTTCAGCGATGATTTCGAGCGTGTCCCCTTCAGCCTCAGCAAGGAGCTCATTGGAACTAGAAACGCTCTGATCAGACCAACTTCGCTTTTTCCCGCGAAGGCTTTGAAGTTCTTTAACAGGAGTTTGTGTTAACACAAGTTCGTCGTCTACTTCCTTTAATGATAGCTCCCTTGGGACGGTCATTGCACTCCGCCAAGGATCGGTTGGAGTCTCTCCACCATAATGAGGGGTGCTCATCCAGCCAAGTAACAGTAGACGATCGTCTGGGGCATTGCTCCACGTCACCCCTGCATACATGTCGGGCCCAAAGTCGAGCCAGCGTATTTCCTCTTCATCCGGGGTAAAATGCGCACCGTCAAAATCGCCGATAAAATAGCCCATCCCTTGGCTCCCCGTTGGACCGTTGGCTACACTTGTGATCAGTACCCATTTATGCTCGTTTCCTTGTTTGTTTACTGGGAGTTTTATAAGGTCCGTACATTCCCAAATCCCAAGGTCCCCATTGATTTCTGGCGTCTCAAATCGGCCTTCCTTCGTCCATTCCCTTAGATCAGGAGAAGAATAGAAATCGGCTTGCTTCCCCGTGGCAATGACCATCCGCCATTCATTTGATTCCTCATGCCAAAACACCTTCGGATCGCGGAAAACACCGTCACCTCCGTTGCTTACTTTTGCTTCGTCGGGCATCTCAATGACAGGATTTCCTTCGTACGTTTCCCACGTCCGTCCTTTATCATTGCTGTAGGCGAGACCCACCGTTTGATGGTCCTGACCAAACTCATACGTGAAAATCGCAACTAAAACCGGCGTTTCACCTGATTGAAAGCCGCTCGTATTTTTCTCATCAACGACGGCACTTCCAGACCAAATAAAGCCATGTTCATCAGGGTATAACGCAATCGGTTGGTGCTCCCAGTTGACGAGGTCGGTACTGATCGCATGCCCCCAATACATCGGTCCCCATACCGTTTCTGTCGGATTATGCTGGTAAAATAAGTGGTACTCTCCATCAAGGTACACCATTCCATTCGGGTCGTTCATCCAGTTTTGTTCAGGTGTAAAATGAAATTGGGGCCGGTATTTTTCATCATAATAATCCAAAGAACCGCTCCCTTCTGCTTCCACATCCCCACTTGCACGAACATCTAACAACGGTTGGCTTAACATCAATAAAATCAGCAACACAATCAACCATCGATTAGGTGAACCTCTTTTCATTAAAATCCATCTCCTTTTATAGGGTAGTAAAACAGGACAAAGGATAAAACCCACCTTGAAAATCGTTCAAACATTGTTCAAATCACTTAAAATAAAAGCGCTTTCATTTTTATCTGCGCCTTTCTCCCCTGCCGCAAAAGCCGCAGGGGGGCACCTGTTACGCGTAAATTCCGTTCAACTCCCAAACGACCATCGACTCCACCACAAGAGCTTCGTCCCCAAAGAGCGATAGCCCCTTTGCGCTCCCCAATGTAGGGTATACTCGTGTCGTTAAACTTTTCACGTCATTCATATACGCTTCAACGAGAGACTTATCTAAAAACACTCGCAGCCGAAGCGGTTCATTTTTGGCAATGCCTGTCGCTCCACCTTGAACTCCCTTTGTTTTTTCATGCTGATCAAGCGTGGTCTTACTACGATCGACGAAAAAAGCTTGGGTGGAGAAGTCATAATAAAGCAACGTCTCCTCCTTACGATCATCGGACTGACGGACGTACAAGCCGCAGCACCCTTCCTCTCGGGCTTGAAACGTCACTTGAATTTCCAACATATCACCTGAGATTTCTTTTAATTCTTGATTGACGGCAGCAACCGTTTTCTGACTCACGTCAAGTAATTTCCTTTTACGAAGAGTCTCTACTTCTATGATCGGCCTGAATTTTAGCCGATCATCTCCCGCCAAGTAAAGCTCAACAGGCAACCCGCCATTGTGGGCCCAACCCGAAGCGTATTCATACTCGATCGGCCGTTCCCCTTGAGCAATCGTAAAAAGGATGAGGCGTCCAGTCTTTGGATCGATCATCGCCGAAGGTCCGGTAAAGTGAAAATCACCTAAATCAAATAGCTGCGGCTCTTCCTCGTCAGGGAGAAACCGTCCGTTTTCACGATCCCACGTCCCGATCCAGTAAAAAACCTCCACATCTGCCTCATCCCCTATCGGACTAATGATGAAAATGTGCTTTTCTTTCCCGCGACTATCGGTTCCGAGCGGAAGCAAAATCGGGAGCTCCCACACCCTCCCTAAAAAAGGGTACTTCGCTCGATCACTTATGTAGAGGGGGCCTTTAAACGTCCATTCATATAAATCGTCTGATTCAAATAACAGCGCTGTTCCACCCCGGCCGTTCATACCAGAGCCGACTAGTTGGTACCAGATCGCCCCTTCTTTCCAAACAAACGGATCGCGAAATCCATCGTCATCTAAATCGAACCCTTCTGGCTGAATCAATACAGGCTCTGAGTGCTTTATCCATTTCTTGAGCTCTATGTCGCCATCTTGCTTCACGGTACTTCGCGCTAAGCCGATCCGCTGATTCGGAAGACAGCGATTGTCACCAGCAGTAAAAAATAAAACCGGAACACCTTCTTCATCGTAATGGGCACATCCTGACCACGTTCCATCAGGGTCCACATGATCTTTTTCAGGTGAAAGGGCAACAGGCAGATCCCGCCAATGGATCAAATCCTCACTAATCCAATGACCCCAATGAATGTTTCCCCAATACGGTCCTTGTGGATTGTGCTGATAAAAAAGGTGATACCGCCCTTTATAGTAAAGCGGGGCATGGGGTTCATTCATCCAGTGTCCCGGCGGTGAAAGGTGATATTGCGGTCGATGGACATCGGATCCAAACTCCTCACGCTGAATCGCCATATCCTTTTCAGCAATTTCCGGGATTTGCCCATCATAAATAGACAAATACGCTCGCCATTCCTTAAGAAGTTCTTCTTCCGTTAACGCTCGGCTATATATGCGGACATCATCGATCAAGCCACTAAACATCCCGAGTGAAAACGTGTCCTCGATCATCTTCGGATCATTGTGCTTCCCAATGAGCAAATCCGTATCGGCGCAAGCAATCGGAATGCCTTTCTCTCCGTATGTGTTCGCCACTTGTGTTCCATTTAAGTAGAGAGCCATAAAGCCGTCGGTAGGATCATAGGTGGCCGCAACGTGCGTCCATTCGTTTTTCGGCACGGTGATCTCCCTGCTAGAAACTTTCAACCAGCCCTTCGCTAATCCGACGTGAAATGCCACCACGCCATGGGGTTGAAAGCCAAGGATGAATCCTGTCTTATCCTTCGGTACATGCTGATTAACGAGCGCTGCCATTACATCGTCATCAATGCCGCCATAGGAATGGGGGGCGACCCAAACGGATATGGTGAGCCCCTCTTTTAAAGGGGGGAATGCCTCCTTCTTCCTTCTCACATATGTTGAATACCCATCAAACCACAACGAATGCCCGCGAATCCCCTGTCGTCGTTTAATCGTTCGACTAGGCTGAAACACAGCCTGCTGGAACACGTGATGAACCGCGTCTTCGATGTGTTGAACCTTATCTCGCGTAACGTGCCCTTCTCGTTCGTTAAACGGCCAATGGGCCAAAAGGGCATGATCAATTAAACCTGCTTCACCTCTCACAAGCTTCCCCTCCATCTTTCATATAAAAGCCGGAACAGTAGATTCAGCTCCGGCTCATAGACTTGCTGCTTATAAAACGAACCTTTAATCAGTGGGCGTTGAGTGAATCAGGACATTAGCGTCCGTTATCTCCCGCCTAAATAGATTCAGCTCCGCTCTCTATTTTGAGGCGGGAGTTTTACGGACGGTTATTGTGATAAATTTTCGTTAAAACGATCGAGGCCCTCTTGATAAATCTCCATTAATTCATCAAGCCCCATTCTCTCAAGCTGGTTCACATACGAATCCCATTCTTCCTCAACTCCGCCATTTAACAACCAAAGGGCTTGTTGCTGATTCACGAAATCTAAAATTTCCATTTCCAAACGGTTGATGCGGTCAAGCTCTTCCTCCGTGAAAAAGATATCTGGGTAATTCTCTTCCACTAAATAAGGAGCATACACTTCTTCAATGTCGTTCAGACGCTGCTTCGCACGCGGTTCCATATCGACAACCGTTCCAAAGTGCTCAGCTAGTACGACCGTCGGACCGTTCGGTGCTACTTTTTGCCGCAGTTCGCCCATCGCAACGCCTTCGTCTAGCTCTTTATTGACGAGCATCCCCTTTTCATCTTCCTCATAAATGATCCCGATCGGACCCCAACTTATTTGCGCGGACATCTTCGGATCATAGAGCTGATCGACCCAGCGCATCGTAATTTCCGGATGCTTGTTCGCAGATGTAATCACGAACGCGCCTCTATCGTATTCGGAGTAATTCGATCGACCGACCATTTGATGACCATTTGGCCCTTCTAACGGTGGTAAGAGCACATAGTCGTCCGCACGCTCCGGCCCAACAATTTCCTCTGTCTCCCACCAAATGTAGGCACCTAGCGTTGGTGGGTTCGTCTTCCCTTTAGCAAAATATTGACTGACATCATGGGTAAATGCTTCTGGATCAATTAGCCCTTCATCCACCCAATCGTGGAAATAGGCAATCGCTTCTTTATACTCTGGCTGAACAGCAGTAAAAATGACATTACCGTCGCGAACGATACGATGATCCACATTATCTGGAATCCCGAAGGCGGCAAACATATCGCCGAAGTTCCCTGTCCAGTGATTGTGCATAAAGCTAAAAGGAATGACATCCTTCTTTCCAGTGCCATTCGGATCTTCATCGCGAAAGGCACGGAGCACATCCCCAAGTTCATCAAGGGTGGTCGGCATCTCAAGTCCTAGCTCATCTAACCAAGCTTTGTTGATCGATGTAAAGTTCGGGACCGCGGCTAATCCCATCTCTTCCGCTTTCGGCAACGAATAAATGTGGCCATCAGGAGCCGTTACCATACTTTTTAGCTCTGGGCGTTGCTCAAAGATGGCTTGCAGGTTTGGCGCGTACTCCTCAATTAAATCTTCTAACGGGATGATCGTACCTGCTTGACCGTATTTGACAATCTCATGATCGGAAAACTCAGCATTGTAAAAAGCATCGGGGAGATCGTTGCTCGCAAGCATTAAATTTTTTCGTTCTTCATAGCCATCACCAGGGATATTATCCCAAGCGATATGGACATTGGTCATCTCCTCTAACGATTGAATGATTTCCATTTCATTAAAATCTGGTGCTAATGGCGCTTTTGGTGACACAAACTTTAACGTGACTTTTTCATCGACGATCGGCAATCCCTCTCGATGAAACTCATGGGCTCCTTCACCGTCGCCCTCCTGACTGCCAGTGCTGTTTGAACACGCGATCACCCCTACCATCAGTGCCATGATTAGTAAACATACAGCTAATCGTTTTCTCATTTACATGCGCCCCCTTTTTATATCGTTTGCTATCCTTGAAACCCGTCGTATGCTGCCCCTACATTTTTGAACGCTTCATAACAAAGAACATAAATCGCATAACACGTAAAGCTCGTCATGAACACCATCAATACAGGGATCTGATAAATGAAATATCCAGCTAAAACGATAACGCCCACGCTTAAGCTTGTATATTTAAGTTGACTTGTCGCGATCAAAAACGCATTGCGAACTAAATGCACGACCGGCAAGTCAAAATGAACAATAACCGGAAATAAATACACCGTTGTAAAGCTGAAAAGGATCAACATGAAGCCAATAAGTACTGTGACACCGAAACCGCCAATGGATTCCATTGGCTTTAACAATGGTAGATTGGCAAATAAAAGTCCCGCAAGCGGTAGCCACACCAAGGTGAGACCGATACTGACTTTCACGTTTTTTCGACAATGGTGAATAAATGGCTTCAGCACATTCGTTTCTTTTTTCATATGCCAATCACGAAGTACACCAAACATTGCTAATGTAGCCGGAACGAATGTAATAACAGGCAAGCAAGCAAGAAGCCATAACAAGTTCAAAAGAAAGAAATTCACGCAGCGTTCTACTAGTTGATAGAGCTTGGAATCTAACAAACTCATTAGTCATCTCTCCTTATATGGCAGGACTTAACCTTTAATCCCACCAATCATGACGCCTTGAACGAAGTATTTTTGCACAAACGGATAGACGATGAGAAGTGGCAAACTTCCGACGATAATCACCCCGTATTTAATCAAATCAGCAATTCGTTGTTGGGCAGCCATCGACTCTAAGTCGCCGACCATCGTGGCCGCAGCCTCATTTTGGATTAGAATGTTCCGCAAAATGAGTTGAAGCGGGTACAGGCTTTCATCGTTTAAATAGACGAGAGCATCAAAGTACGAATTCCAATGTCCAACCGCATAGAACAGAACCATGACAGCAATAATGGGCTTCGACAAAGGTAAGACAATCTTCGTGAAAAACTTCGTATTGGAGCATCCATCAACCTTTGCGGCCTCTAGCATTTCCTGCGGGATCGTCGCCTGGAAGAACGTCCTTGCGACGATAATATTCCAAATCGCCACCGCCTTCGGAATGATCATCGCCCACATCGTGTTGACCATCCCAAGGTTTTGGACAACCAAGTAAGTCGGAATCAAGCCACCTGAGAAAAACATCGTAAACACGAACATCATCATGAAAAACGTGCGACCGTAAAAGTCTTTGCGTGACAAAGCATAGGCTGCTGTTAACGTCAGGCTGACATTAAGAGCAGTACCGAGCACCGTGTAGATAATCGTATTTTTATAACCGGTCCAAATTTTCCCGTCTTGGAAAATACGGGAATACCCTTCGAACGTAATCTCCACCGGGTAGAGCCACACATCCCCAGCAAAAATGCGATCGGGATTGCTGATAGAGGCAATGACGATAAAATAGAGCGGGTAAAGAACCGCAAGCAACATGAGCGTTAAAAGCGTGATGTTGATCACATCAAACAGTTTGTCTTCCTTTGATCGTCTAATTGTGGACAAGCTCATCTTTTTCCACCCTCCTTTACCATAAGCCGCTACCTGAAAGGCGTTTGGCGACTCGATTGACATACCATAGCAGGAAGAGATTAATCACGGCATTAAATAAACCGACAGCAGCGGCAAAGCTATACTGTGCTTGCTGAAGACCGACCTTATAAACATAGGTTGGGATGATTTCAGATGCACTTTGATTCAGCGGTGTCTGCAGCAAATACGCTTTTTCAAATCCAATATTCATGATGTTTCCAACGGATAAGACGAGCAAAATCACCGCAATCGGGAGGATGGCTGGTATATCGACGTGAAGAATCCGTTGAAACTTGTTTGCACCGTCCATTATCGCGGCCTCATGAACCTCAGGATTTACCGCGGCAAGGGCAGCTAAATAAATAATCGCGGCCCAGCCTGTTTCCTGCCAAAGACTTGAACCAACGTAGAGCGGTTTAAACCACGACGCCTCTGCCAAAAAGCGAATCGGCTCCACGCCTACTAGCATTAAAAAGTTGTTCACTAATCCATTATTCGAGAAAAACACGTAGGCCATCCCGACTAACACTACGACGGAGATGAAATGCGGCGCATAAATGACCGTTTGGACAAATTTTTTATACCGTTTGAACACCAATTGATTCAGCATTAACGCAACAATGATCGGCGTCGGGAAAGTTAGAATTAATTGCAACGCACTTAAGGAAAAGGTGTTATACATTAGATCCCAAAATTGATATGACTCAAAAAAACGGATAAAATGTTCAAGCCCTACCCACGGACTTCCGGTAATCCCTAGGCCCGGGGAGTAGTCACGAAAGGCAATTTGCACGCCGTACATCGGAATATAGTGAAAGACAATAAAGTAAACTAGCGTAGGCAGCAGGAACAAATAAAGCTCCCAATTTTGTTTGATTTGTTTCCAGCGCTTATTTTTCTGTCGTCTTGTTGGCTTAGAGTTGTTCACTGGGTGCAAAGGAACTTGTGGCGGCTGCTGCGAGAAGGTTTGTTTCTTTGCTGCTGGCTCCACGGCGCCTTCCCTCCTTTTTTTCTTCAAAGTCTCAAATACGCGCTTTGATTTAAACGATTACGTAAACGTTTTTATTTCCTCCCTGTCACGTGCTCCCACGTGCTCTGCAACGCATAAAGCTCTAACGAAACTAACCTCACCTCTCCCCCTTTCACATAAAATTCCATAGCCTTGCTATCATCTTCTGGGAAAATCAAATCGGTTATGACCACTTCGCCATCGTTTAAAAAAAGCTCAACAGAAGATTTATCCACAAAGATGTGGAACGTCACACAGCCTGTTTCTCCTTTCACCTGTATTGAATGCCGACCTTTAAACGCCTGATGGAACTCGCTCTCACCTGAATGTTCACGATCGACAAACACTTGCTGATCATTCGTCCGATAGCCGATAATAGTTCCCTGATCGTGACCAGAGGATTTCCTCACGTTAAAGCCAAATTCTGAGGCGGTGAGATTTTCGACTGTTGCGACAATTTCAAATACATTTTCCGCTTGATTGGCTAGCACATTCACCGTCTCATCCACCATTTCATTTTCTATCACGAGCTTGCTCTGACGGAGGGTACGCAATTCGGCAATCGGCTGTTGCACCAATGTAATGTCTCCATTGACCGTTTCTCGAAGCCCCACTTCACGAGGAATTGACATCGCGCTCCTCCACGGGTTAGTCGGCAATTCATTGGCATATGTCCAATCGCTCATCCACGCGAGCCATATTCGCCTGCCGTCCGCACTTGGTAGATCGGAAAACGACTGAGCTGCGTAAAAATCCCGTCCGTAATCGACCCATAACGTTTCAGATGCCGGACGATCATTGGTAAAGGACACGCCGTCAAACTCGCCGATAAAATATTGACCACCGGAACCGCCTGCAATCGCCCCTGCGCCTAAATCCACTTGCAGCACCCATTTTTTCTTTGCATGATTCCCGTCGACTGGAAGCGGGAAAAGGTCTGGGCATTCCCACACACCACCATGGGCACCGTCTGTACTACCGAATTCGCTCAAGTAATCCCACTCGATAAGATTTTTCGAGCCGTACAGCATCACTTTTTGTCCTGCCGCTACCACCATGACCCACTTGTTCGTGTCATCGTGCCAAAACACTTTTGGGTCGCGAAAATCCTTTTCTTCTCCATTGGTGAGCACCGGATTGCCGTCATACTTCTGCCATGTTCGGCCTTTGTCCTGGCTATATGCAAGACTCTGAGATTGTATCCCCAGTTGTTCATCGTGGTGGGTAAAAATGGCGACAAGTCCCTCACCACCAGTGAATAGTCCTGACGTATTCTCCCAATCGACAACAACACTCCCTGAAAAAATCATTCCATACTCATCGGGCTCCAAGGCAATCGGCAGGTGCTCCCACCTTAGCAGATCTTGGCTCACGGCGTGACCCCAATGCATCGGTCCCCATTTCCGGCCATTCGGATGGTACTGATAAAACAAATGATATTCACCCGCATAATAGACGAGCCCATTCGGGTCATTCATCCAATTCTCCTCGGGGGTAAAATGAAATTGCGGTCGGTACTTTTCCGTATAATCGCTCACTCTATCTGTCGGTCTTTTTACATTTGGCACCGTACCCACTCCTCACACTCTGTTTATTTGGTCTTTCAATAATGATTGTACGTCTTCAAGTCTCGGTAACGCGGAAATCGCCCCTCTTCTTGTAGCCGTTAACGCCCCGCAAACATTGGCAAACGTTAAAAGCATCTCAAGCAAGTCTGGATCGCTTAGAATGTCTTGCAACAGCTCATACTTGAGCAACGGGGCAAGTCTATAAAGAAATCCGCCCACAAAAGCATCTCCTGCTCCCGTCGTATCGACCGCTTTCACCTTGATGGCTGTCATATAGCCTGAGCTTGTTTTCGTGTAATACGCGCAGCCAGCTTCTCCCTTTGTCACGAGCACGAGCTTGACCGAGCCTATGAACAAGGATTTGGCGGCAGTGAGTTCTTCCTCATCGCCAGTTAAGAAGGCCAGCTCCTCTTCACTTAGTTTTAAAATGTCTACATTGGGAACCTGCCCGAGAATGGCCTCCCTTGCTTGCTGTTCATCTCCCCATAACGGCAGCCGGATGTTCGGATCAAAGCTAATGATCATCTCGTTTTGCTTCGCGTAGTGTATGGCTTGAAGTGTCGCCTCTCTCACCGGATTGGTAATGAGCGAAATTGAGCCAAAATGAAAGATAGCCGCACGTTTAAACCACTCTTCTTGTAAATCAGTAGGTTTGAACAGCATATCGGCTGACGGCTCACGGTAAAAGAGAAAATCCCGTTCACCATCATTGTCTAAGGATACGAAGGCGAGAGCGGTCTTCGCCTCTGTTGTTTGCAAAAGGGGTTTTGTGTCCACCCCTTTTTTGCGAAGCGTCTCGATTAAAAAGTCACCAAATGGGTCGGCCCCTACCTTTCCAATCATGGATACGTGACCGCCGAGATGAGCGATCGCTGCACTCACATTAGCAGGGGCACCGCCTGCCTCTTTTTGAAACTGATGAACATCCTTTAATTTGTCTCCGTTTTTTAACGGGACAAAATCGATTAATAGCTCGCCAAAGCACAGTATATCCGCCATGATCACACCTCGTCAGTTTAATTTAAACGTTTACGTAATCGATTACGTCATGAGCATAGGAGATCGCTCTCCACTACACAGAGTCACGTGAAATCAATTGGGTCGGCAGTAAGATCGACTTTTTATCTGATCGCTTCTGATGCCCTTTCTCGATCCGCTCCAATAAAACATGGACCGCCTTCTCCCCTATTTCATAGGATGGCTGCTCGACGACGGATAGTGGTGGGGTCGTAATTTTCATCCAATCATAATTATCAAAGCCGATAATCGCGATTTCTTCTGGGATGTTGATCTGATGTTCATTGATGTACCGCAATGCTCCCATCGTCATTACATTATTCGACACAAACAAGGCCGTAACCTGCTCCTCTGAGATTAATTTCTTGGCCAAATTGTACCCTTCCTGAAAATTAGGATGACCTTCTTTAATAAAAGTTGGCTTTACTTCCAAATGATAGCGTTCATGGGCTTCCTTATACCCTCGCAACCGTTCATCACTCGTTGTAATCCCTAAATAGCCTGAAATAAAGCCAATTCGCTCGTGCCCTTTCTTAATGAGTGTTTCAATCGCTTGGAACGTGCCTTGATACCCATCGGCCATCACCAGATCGCCGTCATAGCCCTGCGGTTTCCGGTCGATAAAGACGACGGGGTAATCCCCGGAAAAAACGCCGTCATACTGAGAGATGTCGGAAGCCGTCGGTGCAATGATGAGTCCATCAATTAACTGGGTATTAAAAAGTTTAATTTGCTCAAGCTCCGTCTGCAGATCTTCATGGGAATTCCCTAAAATGAGGTTATAGCCTTTCTGTTTCACAATTGTTTCAATCCCATTTGCGATCGACATAAAAAAGAAATTTGACGTGTCCATATGCAGCATCGGCACGATTAGCCCGATCGTCATAGATTTCCGACTGCGCAAGCTTTTCGCGACTAAGTTTGGCTTATAGTCTAGCTCCTTCATCGCTTGAAAGACTTTCACCTTCGTTGATTCTGATACAAACCTCGTCTCATTAATCACATGAGAGACGGTTGCGGTTGACACATTTGCTTTTTTTGCCACATCCTTAATACTCGCCATAAGTTCTCCTCTTTCGAAGCGCTTTCATCATTGATTTAAATACTACGTAATCGTTTAAATGAAGCTTATAATATTCCGAACTTTTTGTCAATGGAGGAATAAAAATAATCAGAAAACCCTTTGCCCTTATTTAGTTAAGTTTTTGTATCCGTTTCTCTTTTTCTTGCTAAAGCTCATTCACTTTATTTAAGTAAGGAACCACCCAATAATCTGCCACTCGATCAACCTCTCTTTTCTCCATAAACAATATTTCATTAGTCTCTTGATTTCTTGAATATAGATAAATATGATCTTGATCATAAGTATAATAAACCCCTACACGCGGAAAGCCCTTTTTATATACATAAGGGGCTACAATTTCAGATTCAGTCACACCTTCACTTTCCATTACATGTTCAACTACATCTTGTGTAAGATGATTATACATAATCATGTTTGGAATAAAGAAAGCGCCGGCTAACAGCAAAATTATGAATACAAACAAAAACCACCATTTTCCCTTCACTAGGAACCTCCTACTTTAGTGACCACTTTCCCTCTCGGCAAGTAAGGAACGATGGAAGGCTGATTGATCAGACCGTTCATCTCACTTGAAAAGTGTATGTACTCCTCTGCTTTTTCTCGAGCCATCCACGTAATCTCTTCAATTTCTTCTGGAATTGAAATGTTCAGCTGTCCACCGATGATAGTTCCTTGAAACATAAAGAAAATTACGTGGTGCTGACTCTCCTCGAAAAAAACTTCACTGATGGAAAAGGTCCCACCCACTTCCACGTCAAGTCCGGTTTCCTCTTTCACTTCCCGAATCGCGGCTTTTTCCAAGGTTTCACCCGGTTCCACCATTCCACCTGGAAGCGTGTAATAAGAATCGGCTTTTCCTTTGTTTTTCACCATAAGTACGTTCTCTTTCTTTTCATCAAAAAGCAGCACATAGGCCACATCTACTCATTTCATCGGCAATCCTCCTTTGTTTAATCCCCTCTTAAAGCGGTGACGTTCTACTATTGTTGCTTCTACCTTAGCAAAATCTTCTTGTAGTTATGATTTTAAAGCTGTCGTTTTTCCCATGTCCGTGCCCGAAAGGCTCATCGAACGAATAGAGACGAGAAAAACGATTCCGACAAGGACCTCGAAAAATCCAGTAACCACGGGTACGTATTTCAGCCCAAAACCTGAAATAATAAGACCTGTCAAAAAGGCTCCTAGCTGCTTCACTCATCCTCTCTCATTCTAGCATAGACATTGTCACATTGTGGTATTTTCGTTAAGATGAGGGTAAAAAGGAGCGGATCGGTTGACCATTATCAAAAACATTGGGCGTTACTGTCCAACAGATAAGCAAGGGTTTATCTTAAATGACGCGAGTGTAGCCAAGATTCAACCTGAACACATGACGCTCATCGAGGATGTGGTAGAAGACTATCGGCTACATATGGGGGATCACATCCATAGTCTCTATATTAGAGGTTCCATTCCTCGTGGTTTAGGGATATACGGAGTGTCTGATTTGGATACTCTTGCTGTTACCCATGTCGCCCCGGGGTCATTAGATTTACGATGGGTAGAGGAGGCGGAAAGAATACGGAATCATCAATATCAAGGTGTAAACGGAATAGAGTTCAGTTTTTATAGCTTAAAAGATCTATTAAACAAGACTATAGCATTTGTGTATACGGCGATGATTTAGCGAACCATCTACCATCCTTTAAAGCCGATAAGGCACTCGGAAATGAACACCTTTTGCCGTTAAAACAGCAAATCATTCGAGCAAAAGAAGACCTTTTGGATAATGAAGATCGTGCAGATATTATTGATTGTTGCATCTGGATTATGAAGCTCATCGTTCGAGCTGGACTCGCACTAGTCATCGAGAAAGAGCACCGTTACACAAGAGACTTATACCCAGCGTATCAAATCTTTGCTAAACATTATCATGAGAAAGGAGCTGAGATGAAACAAGCCTTACAATACGCGATTGCCCCAGTCGACAATCCTAAGGAAATCAGCCGATTTTTAGAACACTTCGGCAGCTGGATGATAGAAGAGTCTGAGAAATGGCTAGAGGTTCACAACCCTACTAGATTGAAACATTAGAAGAATGCGGGGGATGATTGAGATGGATACAAACCGCCTATCCGCGTGGTTCAACACGTTTGCAAAAGCTGAATGTGCATGTTCGAGTGACCTTTACGAATATTTGTCGCTCAAAATCGCGGAGGATCATGACTTACTGGCATTGAGTTCGAATGCGAAAGAAGGACAGCCTGTCCCGAATTTATTTTTTGGCGTGATTCATTTCCTTCTCCTTAACGGGGTGGAACACCCATTATGCGAGTTTTACCCTAGCATCGTTGAGAAACCACAACCACCTCAAAAAAGCTTTCCGTACTTCAAGAGCTTTTGTTTAACCTATAAAGATCAATTGATTTCACTCTTAAACGAAAGAAAAGTACAGACAAATGAAGTGAGGCGTTGTGGCTATTTATATCCGACTTTCTTCTATATTTATGAGAAGGTGAAAAAGCCATTAGCATTGATTGAAATCGGAACGAGTGCAGGATTTCAGCTATTATGGGATCATTACTCCTACTCTTATCATGCGGATGAGCGGTATGGAAATCATCATTCGGCGGTACACATTTTCTCAGAAATAAAAGGGAAAAACATGCCCCCTCTTCCCAACGTGAGTCCTCCTGTTACGTATCGATATGGACTGGATTTACACATCAATGATTTATCAAAAACAGAGGATACCTTATGGCTAAAAGCGTTAATCTGGCCGGAGCATCAAGAAAGGCGGGCGTTATTCGAACAGGCTTCCGGCTACGTAAACAAGCATCAAGATGACCTTCACCTCATTGAAGGTGATGGAGTAGAACACCTCCCTCGGATTGTCGAGCACATTCCGAATGATTCGGCTATCTGTATTTTCCATACTCACGTAGCGAATCAAATGCCCCTAGATAAAAAACAAGCATTATTAGCGATCGTTAAAAAGATCGGGAAGAACCGGGATGTGTTTCATCTTTATAACAACATCTGGGACGGAGATCTCCACCTTGACTCCTTCATCTACGGAAAGGAAGATAACGAAATCATTGCCCAAACTGA
This sequence comes from Halalkalibacterium halodurans, assembly GCF_004376175.1. Lineage (GTDB taxonomy): Bacteria > Bacillota > Bacilli > Bacillales > Bacillaceae_D > Halalkalibacterium > Halalkalibacterium halodurans. Next base: position 60,693 of record NZ_SNUY01000007.1, read on the forward strand.
CGGTCATGGAAGATGGTTTAAATGGCTAGCCTAACGATAGGAATGTCCAAGAATTCACCTCGGTTACTTGAATTTTCAAGAGTTCTAGAATCGAAAAACAACGATCACTTCTTGAACCTTTGAGAAGCCCGGACATATGCAGAGGAATGTTTGAAGAATATGCGTATCATTAGAGGATGGAAGACAGCTATAGTAAGGGCTCTGGATCAGGCTAAAGCATAAATTGACTAGACTCTATTTGAAGCAAGATAAAAACAAAGACCCCCGCAATGAAATAGCGGGGGCGCAACGGAACAACGTTTAATTGAGATGCAAACAACATAATCTCACCGAAACTGGTACGTGTTTAATCCCCTTGATTAAACTCTTTTGTAACGGAGATTCCAAGCTTGCTTAATTCCTTATGAATCATATGGCTATCTTCAATCCCTTGGCGATATGCAAACTCTTGCATTAATCCTCCTGCGTAAGTCCAAGCTGCTTCTAAGTCATCAAGAAGCCTTTTCTGCTTTTCAGTCGTTAAGGAGTCTCTTAATAGCTCAAATATACTTGACTTTTTCGCATCAACTGAGATGTATTCTGGATCGCTCATTGCTTTTTCTCGCGCCATTTGATGGATACGTTCTTCCATGATCCCGATAAATGCTTTTTCAACAACCGTTCTCTTAATCATAGCAATCCTCCAATATTTCCCTTTACCAACGGAGAACTCCCTTGCTATAATAATAACAGCACACTCCTGTAAAGGGTTTGTGTGATGGGGAATCCGTTGTCTCTGTGGTAGGGGAGACGGGTTCCCTAATTGCGTTCATTTAGAAGGCTTCTCCAAGTCTTGCTTAATAAGTGAAACAATGTAGTCTTGCATTGTTGTTCCTTCTGTAATTGTTTTAATTTTGACTTCTTTATGCAACTCGTCATCAAGCCTTAGTGTAATTGTTTTTATGTTTTTCACCTCCCTACTGCTTCCAGTTTAACATTCAAACATTCTATCAGTCAAGAATGTTTGAGGTATAATTTTCTAATTTTCTTCTTTAGCTTTTTGGGTTCTCCTTTCAATACTCCTCTATCTAGTTTTCCAGCAAATAAATTGCTTAGAAAGGTAGAGAAACAAAGACCCCCGCAATGAAATAGCGGGGGCGCAATAGATCTTACAGCTCATGTTCAATGTCTTTGTTAAACAAGTGATATTAGCCAAACATGAATAAAAAGAAGCCTGCCCCTAGTATCATTAAACTAACAACCGTCAAAGACGCTAGGGTCATCGAAACAGTATAATCCTTTTTTGCATAAGTTATAATTTGAATAGGTTACACTTAGTTGGACAGTTTCGTTAAGGTCATATACACTTGATTCAAATAAACTCTGAGGAGAATCAAACATGACCAAGCGTCCGAGAAGAAGCTATACAAAAGAATTTAAGGATCAAATCGTTCAACTTCATGTTTCTGGCAAGCCCCGTGCAGAAATTATCAAAGAATACGAGCTGACGCCTTCTGCCTTTGATAAGTGGGTTCGGCAGCACCAGAACAGTGGATCCTTTGAAGAAAAAGACAACCGTACACCCGAACAGGAAGAGTTGATTCGGCTGCGGAAAGAGAATCAAAAGCTTGCCATGGAGAATGATATTTTAAAGCAAGCCGCGCTGATCATGGGACGAAAGTAGATGTGATTCGGAACAACCGCCACAAATACTCGGTATCAGCAATGTGCGATGTCCTGCAAATGGCCCGAAGTACGTACTATTATGAAGCAAAAATTCGAGACGACCAGGATGAAGAGTTGTCGGAACTGATCGTTGATATTTTTAAGAACAGCCGTGATAACTACGGCCAAAGAAAGATTAAAATTGAGCTAAGAAAGAAAGGCTGGACTGTATCAAGACGCCGTATTGGGCGGATTATGAAGGAGCAGGGCCTGGTTTCCAAATATACAGTAGCTCAGTTTAAACCAGCAAAAACAAGCTGTAATGAATCAGAAATTGGGAATACACTAAACCGGGAGTTTAATCAGGAGCAAGAACTGAAAGTCGTTGTCAGTGATCTAACCTACGTACGTGTTCAACAGAAATGGCATTATATTTGTGTATTAGTAGATTTATATAATCGTGAAATTATTGGCTACAGCGCAGGTCCTCATAAAAGTGCTGAGTTAGTTCAACGTGCCTTTGCATCGGTTAAATACAATCTTCAGCGCCTCGAATTATTCCACACGGACAGAGGAAGTGAGTTTAAGAACAAACTTATCGATCAGGCATTAGAAACCTTTGGCATTGAGCGTTCATTGAGTGAGAAAGGAACGCCCTATGATAACGCCGTCGCAGAAGCCACATTTAAGACGATCAAAACAGAGTTCGTTCGTGGTGCGGTTTTTTCTAGCCAACAGGAACTTGACCTTGAACTTTTTGACTACGTTCACTGGTTCAATACTATTCGAATTCATGGATCATTAGATTACTTAACACCGACTGAATACAAGTTAATGAACCTTTAAATAATTGTCCGATTTAGTGTTGACATTCCA
>NZ_SNUY01000007.1:63222-99662 GCF_004376175.1 Halalkalibacterium halodurans
GAACTTGACCTTGAACTTTTTGACTACGTTCACTGGTTCAATACTATTCGAATTCATGGATCATTAGATTACTTAACACCGACTGAATACAAGTTAATGAACCTTTAAATAATTGTCCGATTTAGTGTTGACATTCCAATTAATAAGACAAGTGATAATAACGTCGATAGGATGCCAGAACTTAATACAATCCATATCATTTGTTGTTTCATCCCTGAGTCCCCTCTCTTAGATGTTTTGATACCAAGCCTTCCTCGTTCTATTGGGAGTTGCTGAGCTCTTTGAGGTTTCTTCAAGCTCCCCTTACCCTATTTGCTCAGAGGTTGAACATCATTCAATTATGATTTGTCAGACATAGGATGAGCTTCCTCTTGCTTCTGCTGCCCAGTAGACTTAGCTTCTACCGCTTGGGTCTGCTTTGAGCTGACTCTCCCTTTTAAGCGGCGCACCTCTTGTTGAAGCTGAAAAACTCGTACAATCGCTAAACCTCCTGCCATCACGCTGCCCATCAATACAGATCCTAAGATCACCAAAATTAATGGCCACTCTGCTGTTCCGAACAGATAGTTCACCTGTACCGCATCGACATTAATGACCGCAAAAATGGCGATCAAGAGTGTTGCCAAGAGTCCTAGAATTAACCCCCATTGTCCTTTCATTTAAATTCCCTCCTACCGGCCTTCATTTACAAATGGAGAAAAAAAGGGTGCCAGCATCTCCCGACTGACACCCATCCAGTAACCATTGCCCTAAACTCTTCCTTTGTCGTTAGGCAGCTTTTCTCTTTCTATTGAGATATTGCAGAAACAAACCAACAAGCAAGAGACCTAATCCAATCGCAAGAATTAAAAATGTATTCGTTGCGGTTTTCGGTAGTTTATCTCCACCACCTGATGTTGGTGGATTATTGGAATCTACCGGCTTTTCTGGATCCTGTGGACGCTGTTCCGGATTAACAGTCACATTCTCAGTCGGCTGTCCAGGGGTGCCCACATTGTCACCATTCACTATGGCAACATTTTGAATCGTTTCACCCGCATAACCAGAGTCAATGGTTGCCTCAAACGTCACTGTCCGCCACTCCGTATCCGTCACATCACCAAAGTTAGCGGTGATCGTTCCACTTTCGTAGCTTCCTGTTCCGTCATGACTCACGTCTAAGCTGCCTTCGACATACGTTAATCCTTCCGGCAGTTCATCTGTGATCACAAGATTCTCGATCAAGCTATCAGATACTGTGTTACGCGCACGGATCGTATAGACGATCGTATCTCCAACGTCATACGTCTCCTTACCTTCATCCAAGTTCGTCGCTGTTTTGTCTGCTTCAAGTACTGGAGCTTTTGGAGAAATGGTAATCTCCTCTTGTGGTGTATGTGGTTCATCCACATTTTCTCCCTCAACTGTTGCCACGTTCTCAATTGTTTCTCCCACGTAGCCTGAGTTGATCGTTGCGTGGAATGTCACCGTCCGCCACTCCGTATCCGTCACATCACCAAAATTCGCCGTGATCGTTCCGTCTTCATAGCTTCCAGCACCATCGTGACTCACATCAAGACTTCCTTCGACATAAGTTAATCCTTCTGGTAGTTCATCTGTGATCACGAGGTTCTCGATCAAGCTATCAGAGACTGTGTTACGCGCACGAATCGTATACACGATCGTGTCTCCAGCTTCAAACCGATCCTTCGCTTCTTCTAGATTCGTCGCTGTTTTCTCTGCTTCTAAGGCTGGATCTTTTGGTGAAACGGTAATCTCCTCTTGTGGTGTGCTAGGTTCATCCACATTTTCTCCGTCAACTGTTGCCACGTTCTCAATCGTTTCTCCCACGTAGCCTGAGTCAATCGTTGCGTGGAATGTCACCGTCCGCCACTCCGTATCCGTCACATCACCGAAGTTCACGGTGATCGTTCCGGCTTCATAGCTTCCTGTTCCGCCATGACTCACGTCTAAGCTACCTTCCACGTATGTTAACCCGTCCGGCAGTTCATCTGTGATGCTCATATCTTCAATATGGCTATCTTCGATCGTATTTCGTGCACGAATCGTGTACACGACCGTATCTCCAGCTTCATACTGAGTCTTTGATGCATCTACATTCGTTGCTGTTTTCTCTGATTCTAAGACTGGGCTACGCGGATAAATCTTCACTTCTTCTTCTGGCCTACTTGGTTCATCCACATTATCCCCATTGACGACGGCGATGTTATTAATGTCTTGTCCTGCTTGGCCTTGCAAAACGGTGACTTCAAATTCGAGCGTTCTCCACTCCGTATCGGTCACATCGCCGAAATGACCGAACACTTCCCCGTTGTCATAATGGCCTTGATCCGCATCTTCCTCATCAGTGACGATTTCTCCGTTCACTTTCAACGTTCCTGGTACATACTCTAAGCCTTCTGGGATCACGTCATAGATGACGAGGCTTTGGATCAGGCTGTCTTCGATCGTATTTCTTGCCTGAATCGTATACAGAAGCGTATCGCCTACTTCTGGATTATCCTCATTTGTGTTCCCTTCCGCTTTTTCTTGGAGGGTCGCCACTTTCTCTGCTTCGAGGACTGGATCTTTTGGCTCTACTTTTACTTCTTCTCTTGGGTTACTTGGTTCATCGATGTTGTCCGCGTCAACGACGGCGATGTTTTCAATCGTTTCTCCCACGTAGCCTGAGTTGATTGTTGCGTGGAATGTCACCGTCCGCCACTCCGTATCCGTCACATCACCAAAGTTAGCGGTGATGATTCCGTCTTCATAGCTGCCTTCACCATCGTGACTCACGTCAAGGCTGCCTTCGACATACGTGATGCCTTCTGGCAGTTCATCTGTAATCACGAGATTTTCGAGTAAGCTTTCTGACACAGTGTTCCGCGCACGAATCGTATAGACGACCGTATCTCCAGCTTCATACTGAGTCTTTGATGTATCTACATTCGTCGCTGTTTTTTCTGATTCTAAGTTAGGGAAGCGTGGGTAAATCTTCACTTCCTCTGATGGTCTTTCTGGCTCATCCACATTGTCGCCACCAACGACCGCTATGTTTTCAATATCTTGGCTCGCTTGGCCTTCTCCTACAGTTACTTGGAATTCAAGCGTCCGCCATTCGGTGTCTGTCACGTTCCCGAATTGGCCGACGACTTCGCCATCCACGTAATGACCAGCATCATCGTCCTCCGCATCAGTGACAGCTTCTCCGTTCACTCTCAGTGTTCCCGGCACATACTCCAACCCTTCTGGGATCACGTCGGAGATGACTAGATTTTCAACGAGGCTGTCTTCAATCGTGTTTCTTGCTTGAATCGTGTACAGAAGCGTATCGCCTACTTCTGGGTTGGCCTCATCTGTGTTCCCGTCCGCTTTTTCTAGAAGGGTCGCTGTTTTCTCTGCTTCGAGGACTGGATCTTTTGGCTCTACGTTTACTTCTTCTCTTGGATTACTTGGTTCATCAACATTTTCGCCTTCGACCACGGCGATGTTTTCAAGCGTTTCACCGGCATATCCGGAGTCGATCGTTGCACGGAAGCGTACGGTCCGCCACTCCGTATCCGTCACATCACCAAAGTTAGCGGTGATCGTTCCGTCTTCGTAGCTGCCTTCACCGTCATGATTCACGTCAAGGCTTCCGTCGACATACGTTAGTCCTTCTGGTAGAACATCTGTGATCACGAGGTTCTCGAGTAAGCTTTCAGATACTGTGTTACGCGCACGGATCGTATAGACGACCGTATCTCCAACCTCAAATCGATCTTTGAACAAGTCTGCGTTTACCGCTGTTTTTTCTGATTCTAAGCTAGGGAAGCGTGGGTAAATCTTCACTTCCTCTGATGGCCTTTCTGGCTCATCCACATTGTCGCCATCGACGACGGCTACGTTTTCAATATCTTGGCTCGCCTGACCTTCTCCTACGGTTACTTGGAATTCAAGCGTCCGCCATTCGGTGTCTGTCACGTTGCCGAATTGTCCGATCACCTGATCATTTACATAATGCCCTTGATCATCATCCTCTTCATCGGTGACGGCTTCTCCGTTCACTCTCAGTGTTCCCGGCACGTATTCCAATCCTGCTGGGATCACGTCCGAGATCACAAGATTTTCAACGAGGCTGTCTTCAATCGTATTTCTTGCTTGAATCGTATAGAGAAGCGTATCGCCCACTTCTGGATGTTCGTCATCTGTGTTTCCTTCCGCTTTTTCAAGAAGGGTGGCTGTTTTTTCCGCTTCTAGTTCTGGTGCTTTATACTCAACTGGTGTTGTCACTTCATTTGACTCGGTCGTTTCATCTTCATCCGTTAGTAAGTTTTTGTAGCCAACGGATGCTTGGTTCACAATCGATTCACCAATATGACTCGATAATGCGGTCACTTTAAACTGTACCGTGATGCCATCAGGTAAATCCGTCGTATTCGGTAAATCCCCGAGTTGGATGATCACTTTTTCTCCGTCAAAATGTCCAGCATCTCCATCGTCTGCATCGGTTATATCGCCTGCATTTGGACCTGTAACAATTCTCATTGAACCTGGAACATAGTCCGTTCCTTCAGGAATCGCGTCTTCAAAGACGACGTCCGCCGCGATGTCTCCACCTTCGTTTTTAATTGTTACTTCGTAGGTTAATTCATCACCAGCAGTTACTTCTCCCTCTGGAGAAACGGATTTTTCAGCCACGACGCACGGTTCCGTTCCGAGGAAAATGTCGTCTAGGAAGTTTCCAGCACCTAATACTCCATTTGCAGTGCTAACCGCTTCAAATCCAAATCTTGTTATGGTTTGGCCTGCTGGAACAGTATATGTCCCTGTATACGTTGCCCAAGCCGTATTCCCTGTCGACATTTGCGTTTGCACAATCGTTTCATAAGGATTGTCAGTCGCTGGACCAAAGCGAACTTGCATGGTGTCTACTCCTTGACGACCCATATGAGATAAGCGCCAGTAAATCGTTTGACCAGGGGTTGTCTCCACATCTTGATACAGCATGCCATGATCATAAGCATTTAATTCTGCATAACGGTTGCCATCAGGTGGCGCAGGAAAGTTCCTGACTCCGGCCGGATAGTTTTGTTCATAATCCCAGATCTCAATAATTTTTTCACCTTGACTGTCATCGGTTGTCAACCACCCCGGGACTTCTTCCTCTAAAAACGCCCATGAGCCGTTATAAGACCCTCTTTCAGGTCCTTGTTCAAAACTACCATTAATCAACGCGACAGGTCTTGCGCAAGCATCAATGACTGGTCTTTCAATAATGGTATTCGTCACTTCATTTGACTCAGTGGTTTGTTCTTCATCTGTTTGTAAGTTTCTATAGTGAACGTCGGCTTTATTAACAACGGTCTCACCCATATGGCTCGTTAACGCGATGACTCTAAATTGGACGGTAATGCCATCAGGTAGTTCGGTCGTATTTTGTAAATTGCCCAGCTCGATAATGACTTTTTCGCCATCAAAATGACCTGCATCGTCATCGTCCTCATCGGTTAGATCACCGGCGTTAGGGCCTGTGACGATTTTCATCGATCCGGGAACATATTGTGTGCCTTCCGGAATCGCGTCTTCAAAGACCGTATCTGCCGCAAGGTGCTCCCCAACATTTGTAATCGTGACGTTGTATGTGAGGACATCGCCATCAAATACTTCATGCTCTGGAGACACTGATTTCTCGGCTTGTATCACAGGGCCATCCCGCGGATACACCTCGACGGTCTCGCTAGGTTCCTCCGGTTCATCAAGATTATTGCCTACAACCGAAGCTGTATTGTCAATGTCTCTTCCTGCTTGTCCCGGCAAGATGATCACATCAAATTCAAGCGTATGCCAGTCTGTATCCGCTATATCGCCAAATTGTCCGATCACCTGACCATTTACATAGTGGCCTTGATCGGCATCTTCTTCATCGGTTACAGCTTGTCCGTCGACTTTTAATGTCCCTTGTACATATTCCAACCCTTCTGGAATCGTGTCAGAAATGACAAGGTTTTGGAGTAAACTTGAATCGTATAACGTAACGTGTCCCCCACTTCTGGGTTTTCCTCGTCGGAGTTTCCTTCTCCTTTTTCAATCAAGTCCACTGACTTCTCAGCTTCTACCACAGGAGGCAGCGGATCGAATCTTGGATACACTCGTGAGGCTAAATCAAAAGATGGAAAAAATCTCCCATCGCCAGCTATCGTGGCTGACCCAAGAAAAGTTGTTTGCAACGTTTCTGGATCTAGTGAGAAATAGTCAGCTCTTTGGCTACCCTCGGCCCCAGGCCCACTAGACAATAAGATTTGACCATTCGGTAAAAAGCTAAGACCTCTCACCCCACCTTGCAAGGCTACACCGTCTCCACTCGTAATCGGGACCTGACGTAAAACCTCACCTGTTTGTGAATCCATCTGGATGATCGAACCAGCGGTATTATTCGAAAACCAAATATATCCGTCTTCGTCGATAATTAGGTCTCCACCAACATCGTTGTTATCATAACCATTGATAGGAATAGCCTCTTTCTCTCCTGTTACTAAATGATAAGAGCCAAGAAGAAGTACCCCATTTTCTATATAGGTATGATAGTAGCGTGTCCCATCTTCAGAAATGACTGCATTAGCAGCCGTACCATCTAGACCTCCGACAAACTCGGCTGCTCCATCTGGCGTAATCCGATACAATCTATGAGGGGTTTCATCTCCAGGGACTCCACCGTACGCATAGAAGATATCTTCAGTCGGATGCACAGCCAAGCCATTATTCATGTTAACGCCACTAGGGAGCCCCGTAATAAACACGATCGCCTTCGGATCTGGATCAAAATTTTCCCCATCAAACTGACGAATTTGAGGTGTCGTTCTATCCGCATTATTTGAAATGCCATACGAATCTACATCATTTATTTCTAAGACATTATTGGCTTCAACATTGTTAATGCCAACTACAGTCTCTTCCTCTTCAGAGGCTTCCTCTTGTTGTTCTAGTTCAAGCTTAGACTCTGACTCAGCCTCCTCTTCTTCTACTGGTTGTTCTTCGTCCCCCACAACCGTCACAGTGACGTTGTTTGACTCTACTAGAGAAGTTCCATCGCCAATCACTTCAGCAATGTTCTCAATCTGCTCACCAGCTTCGACATCGTCATTCAGTTGTACCGTCACTTGAACGGTCACTGTTTTTCCAACTATATAAGTTGAATTTATCTTTTACAATTGCACACACAATCGGTCAATGACTTTTTCAGGTGTGTCGTTCAACTCACGAATAAAAGCTTGCACATTCCTGCGAATCTCTTTGACAGATGAATAAAAAACGTTATAAATAACATCTGATTTGAGCCACTTCCACAGCCCTTCCACTAGATTTAATTCAGGACTGTAGGGAGGCAAAAACACCAACTCTAAACGATGTTGGTTTTCACTTAAGAAAGGTTGGATTAGCTTCGCATGATGAATACGGGCATTATCCAGAATCATGACGATTTTGCCAATTGGATAGCGTTCAAGTACCTTTTGAAGAAAACGGAGAAACGCTTCTGCATCATACCGTTCTTCTTCTACACAAAACACATCACCTGTTTCGTAGTTAAGTGTACCGATGAGTTTGACACCTTGATGCTTTCCGTAAGTGGGAATGATTCGCTGCTTACCTTTTAAAAACCATGTATACTGAAGGGCTTGGTAATCACGAATCATGGATTCATCCTGAAATAGAAGATGATCAATATCCTCATTTAAAAGTTTTTTTTATAGGTAGGAAAGGTCTCTTCCATAAACTCTTTTTGTTTCACTCGGTCAGCTTTTGCTAGCGTATAAGTAGGTTTCGTATAACTAAGACCTAAATCGTGTAAAAGCCGTGAGACACCACGAAGAGTATACTTTTTGTTCCATTCTTTCTCTATAAACGAAGCAATGATCTTCAGAGTCCAATTATGCTTAGCTGGAAAACCAACATCAACTGGAAGTTTGGTTGCGATAACTTGAGCTAATTCATGCTCTTGTTCAGGTGTTAATTTACGGGGGGCTCCCGGTGATTGTCCTATCGTTAAACCATCTAACCCTTTTTCTTCATAGGCATTCACATAATTATAGATGGTTTTTTCGGAACGTCCGATCATGGTAGTAATCTCTTTTTTAGAATAGGCTTGTAAATATAAATAGATGGCTTGATAACGTTCATACATTCGTTTATCTTTAGTTGTTTTCATTAATGCAAGCAGGGTTTGAATTTCATGTTGACGTGAATCAGTCATTGGGTTTCTCTCCATTCATTGATAAGTGTTACGCTTATACTTCGACAGAGAGTGATTGTAACCCTTTAATTCAATTTATATAGATGCTTGAGTTGATCCCCTGAAAATTTGACTGACACCTTCTGCCCGTCAAGGTCAGATGGAATCGAAGAGTCGACTTCATCATCAACCACAACTATGACTTGTTGGATGGTTAAACGTGAATCTATCTCATCGATAACCGTTAGATTCTCAAATTCTTCGAGATCATCGGGAACCTTGAGATTGATATCATAGCTGAATTCTTCTTCTTTCCCAACTTCTTTACTCGTTTGCCCCTCCACCTCTTTGGATAGGACCCATTCGTCTTCCGATTGGTTCCCCTCTGCGTAGAGAGGTGCAGGATACATTGGCAGTATGCCACTGCTAATGACTAAAAAGACCATGAAAAGCGTGAGATACTGTTTAAAAGTGTTGACTATGATCCTCTTTTTCAATGATTCTCCCTCCATTTTTTCAAAATGTATACAGAATTCTCTCTCGAACGACTCCTTTCTACAACGTATTTATTGTCAATTACACAATTAGACAATATGTTACAAATTTTACTCTCTATATATAGATAAATCCTCCTAATTTTTATAATTAGGACTACAAAATGAACAGAAGGTTCTAAATTTACAGTTTTTTCAGATTTTGTACAGATTTTATTAAGGATAAAACGACTAGTTATTTTATATAAATATTGATTTTTAATGATATTAAATAACTACAAATAATCAACGGTAAGTGAAATTAAATTTCATATCCAGTGATCCCACTTTCAACAAAAAGTGGCGCTCAACATTCCTTCTTTCTCACCAACGATCAATTCTTCTGTAGTAGATCTATTTCATTTGTTCTATTTTTTCGATACAATAATACTCAAATGAATGTTTGAATATTATTCGTAAGGAGATGTCGGATGGAATCTATTAAAGTGGTGATTGTCGGCGGAGGCCAAGCCGGAATAGCAATGGGATATTATCTCGTAAAAGAAAAGGTACCGTTTATGATTCTAGATGCTAACGAGCAAGTGGGCGATTCGTGGAGAAACCGTTATGATTCCTTAGTTTTATTTACACCACGAACATATAGTCAGCTACCTGGCTTTCCAATGGACGGTGCCCCAAATGGATTTCCAACCAAAGACGAAATGGCATCCTATTTGCAACAATATGCAAACCATTTCAACCTTCCCATGCGACATCACACAAAGGTTGATAGGGTCACTCGGCAACAAAATGGGCGGTTTCACCTAAAGACAACTAACGGATGGATAGAAGCAGAAAAAGTCGTCATCGCAACAGGGGCATTTCAAAAGCCATACCTCCCTCCAGTGCTGGATTCAGCAAACAACGAAATGAGTCAAGTTCATTCATCAGCGTATCGTAATCCTGCACAAATCCCCGGGAAATCCGTATTAGTTGTAGGAGGAGGAAACTCGGGAGCTCAAATAGCAGTAGAATTAGCAAAAGAGCGAAACGTAACGATGGCGATCAGTCATCCCTTCCGTTTTTTACCACTCAAGCTTTTAAACAAAAGCATGTTTAGTTGGCTGGAATGGGGTGGATTGTTGTACGCAGGGATTGATACCACAAGAGGACGATGGTTTAAAAAACAGAAAGATCCGATCTTCGGAAAAGAACTGAAATCATTGATCAAAAAAGGCCAGATCCATCTAAAGCCTAGAGTCATGAACGTTCAAGGGAAAGAAGTTGAATTTGCAGACCATAGCCGGCTGTCATTTGATCGCATCATCTGGTCCACTGGATTCTCTCCCTCGTACGAATGGATTGACATCGACGGCGTCATTGCAACCAACGGCTGGCCGATACACAACCGAGGGATCACAAACATACGCGGGCTTTATTTTTTAGGGTTGCCGTGGCAATATCAGCGTGGCTCCGCCCTCGTTTGTGGAGTTGGTCGGGATGCGGAATACCTCGTCCCTTTTATTAAACACGGGGATAAATAAAGAAGATCTATGGCTTTTAGTCACTGCCGTCGTAAGATAGAAACTTTGCCGGGGTTACTTCATGGATTCCGATCATCCCATCATACTGCTCTGATGGGATGAGTCGACGTTTATCTACACCCGACTCCCTTTCAGTTCATTCTGAGTGTAACCAACTGTCTTCGGCGGTTGTGGGTACGGGTAGAAAAAAACATGATCCTGATGATGGATGCGAAAACAATTCCCTTTCAAAACTGTTTTTGCCGTGATTCCTTATCTTCATTCGCTTTCCTCTATTGTCTTGAATGAAGCCCTCCTTCATGTAAATTCCTATATGATAGCTTCGCCCCCCCTCTTTCCTTGCAATCAACTTTGTTTAATGGTAAAACAAAGTTAGTGCTTAAGGATACAGCTTTTCCGTGTATAATGTTCATCTATATTGGAAATATCTTACCTTTTTGTTAGACAAACACGAAAAAATACCTATGACACCTCCTGTATGTTTGGTAGACTAATAAAGAACGAGCGAACAACATGTCTATACATCTTTTTGATCGAGAGGTGTTTCATTTGCTAGGAAAACGAAAAAAGTGGAACACGTTGCGCAATCAAATTTTTATAAACTTTATTTCTGTGATGGTCGTCGTCCTTCTCTTCGTAGGCTTTATCACCTTCAATTTGGTCATGGATATTTTAAAAGGGAATGCGGAGAAACAAATGGAACAAACGGCCATCGAAACTCTCCATCGCGTCGATTCTCAATTTGAGGCCATTGAAATGATTATGAGTCAAATTGCGACGAACGGGTCTATCCAACAGCTTCTCTACAATGAAGCCAACGGCCACCCGACCACATTTGAGCAACGTCAATCGATGAATCAAGTGATTAATAGTTACCAGGCATACATTACGGGCATCACGTCCTTTGAGCTTTACTTTACGGATTACCGCCGGTTGTTTCCGCTCAATGAACTGGCGTTGCCATCAAGGATTCGCTATGAATGGATTGAGATGGCCCTAGAGGAAAATGGGCGAGTGGTCTGGTCAGGGATCGACCCTCTTGATGCCGACTCCTTTCTCACACTCAAAAAAGTAAACTTACTAGATCAAGACTTTTCACACGGTGGCTATTTAGTCAGCAAAGTCAATACAAACTACTTTGAACTTCGACAAGGAAATGGTCAACTTGACATGGACAACCAGTATGTTGCCCTCTTTGACCAACAAGGACAGTTCATTACGACAAATATGCCAGAAGAATGGCACGATCAGATTGCGCCAAAGACAGATAAGCAAGTCGTCACGATGGATGGAACCGACTATGTACGTGTAGAAGCAGCTTCGAATAAAACCGGATGGTCTCTACTCATATATACGCCTGTCCACTCGCTCGCTCAAGGGATTACTGGTATCGGCACCGCGATTCTTGTCGCTGGTGGGATTGGTTTGCTTATTTTTACGATCTCAACCTATTTCCTCTCATCATTAATCACAAATCCGATCCAGCGCCTCACACACGCGATGCGATTCGGAACACTCGGGGCATTAAAAGAGAGCCCTTCGATCGCTTCGACTGTTGAGCTAAATGAACTAAACGATACGTATAACCGAATGGTCGAGACGACGAACTATTTAATCAAAGTCGTATACGAGCAAGAGCTAACACAAAGTCGCGCCGAACTGAAAGCGCTTCAATCCCAAATCAACCCCCACTTCCTATTTAACACACTTGAGGCGCTGTACTGGTCACTTGAAGAAAAAAATGAAGAGCAAGCCGAGGTCGTCATTGCCTTAGCCGAGCTATTTCGTTACACGATCTCTGACGTCAAGGGAGACGACTGGGTTGCATTACACGAGGAATTTGATCATATCGAACGTTATTTACACATCATGAAGCTGCGCTATGATCACCGGTTAGCCTGGGAAATTGAGCTTGATCCTTCACTGCGTGAGGTGCAAATCCCGAAGCTCCTCGTTCAGCCTGTCGTTGAAAATGCGATCATCCACGGGATTGGCAACAAAGTGGACGGAGGAAAAGTACAAGTGAGTGCCTACACTAGCGTAAAACAAGGCTATGTCAACATCACTGTCCGAGATGATGGACAAGGAATGGATGAAAAGACGAAGCAGAAGCTTGAGCACTCCTTGGAAACACGGGTCGGCCATCCGGAAAAGCGGAGCGGGATTGCCCTCGTCAACATTAGGCAGCGATTGGATTTGTGCTATGCATCCGATCCTCACACGAGCATTGAGTTGACGAGTCGTCATGGGGTAGGAACAACGGTCACTTTTACCATTCCGAAAAAGGAGGCGCCTTCGGATGAAGCAACAAACGGTCCTGATCGTAGATGATGAACCTCGTTCGCGCAGGGGATTAAAACGGACGCTCGAAGCATGGTCTCCTAAGCTGTTAAACGTCCAAACCGCAGCAAGCGCGAAAGAGGCGATAACACGATTAAATGAAGAAACGATTGACCTGTTAATTACCGATATTCGCATGCCAGAAATGTCTGGATTGCATTTAGTCAAAGCCCTTCAGGAGCAAAATCCGAAACCGGTCTGCATCGTCATTTCCGCCTACTCAGAGTTCGAATATGCCCATACCGCCCTCGAATTAGGAGTGCGTCATTATTTGCTGAAACCTGTCAAAAAAGAAAAGCTGATCGAAGCAGTGGAAAGCGCCCTGCAAATGAAGAAAGAACAAGATCGCTTCGGTCAGGTGGAAAAAGTGTGGGACGAGAAAATCGATGCGATTGAAAAGGAACGACTTAGCTCCTCGGACTCGATCCATGAAGCGCTGCACTACATCGATGCCCATCTCGATCAAAAAATTGGCCTGAAGGATGTAGCGAAGAGCGTTCATTTAAACCCGAGCTATTTGAGCGCTCTTTTTAAAGAAAAAACAAACATGACGTTCAGTGAGTATCTCACGCGAAAACGGCTGCAGCACGCCAAGCACCTCCTCGTCTCAACCGACCGGCCCATTAGTGACATTGCGGAGAAATGCGGCTACCAAACGGCCAAATATTTCATCAAAATTTTCAAGGAACACGAAGGAATGACGCCAACTCAATATCGAAAAGGGACCGAATAGGAACACCTTAAAATAGTGGTATTTTGGACAATCATTGTGACCTTATCCCCTTCGTCCTCCGTTGCTATACTTAAGACAATGAATAAACAAAGGGGGAAACAAAAAGTGAAAAGGAAAACGCTTACAAGTTGGGTCGCGCTCGCTTTTGCTTCCGTCATGCTTCTTGCTGGCTGCGGCGGTGGAAATGACGAAGCAAGCGGGCCAGATACTTCTACTGAAGAGGACGTGACGATTAATTTCATGCATCTTTGGCCACAAGGAAGCTCTCCGGATCATAACCGAATCGTCAACCAAATCATTAGCGAATTTGAGGCGGACAATCCTCATATTACCGTCGAGCTAGAAGTGTTAGAAAACGAACAATATAAAAACAAGCTGCAAGTCATTTCATCCTCCAATCAACTTCCTGACGTTGGGATGACTTGGCCTGCCGGATTCCTAGAGCCTTATGTAAACGGGAAGTTGTTCACTCCGCTTGACGATATTCTTGAAGATGGGTTGCGAGAGCAATTTGTCGCAGGGACGGTCGAAGCCTATGAAATCGACGGTCAAGCCTACGCTCTTCCACTTGAATTAAACATCGCCCCTGTGTTTTACAACAAGGCGATTTTTGATGAGTATGGACTTGAAGCACCTGAAACGTACGAAGAATTTATACACGTTGTGGATACCCTTGTGGAAAACGGGGTGACCCCGATTGCTCTAGGAAACCGTGACCGCTGGACAGGGTCCCTATGGTATATGTACATGGCCGAACGGATCGGGGGCGCAGATGCGTTAAATTCTGCGATCGACCGAAGCGGGTCCTTTGAAGATGAGCGGCTAATCGACGCAGCGGCGCACATTCAAGAGTTAATTGATCGCGACGCATTCATCCGTGGATTCAACGGCTTATCTGATCAGGAAGCGAAAGCTGAATTTATGAATGGCGGGGCTGCCATGTATTTAATCGGCTCATGGGATTTGCCGAACTATACAACAAATGAGGAAGTACCACAAGAATTCCGTGACGGTATTAGCTTCTTTAAATTTCCGACCATTGACGGTGGAGAAGGAGACATTAACAGCTGGGTCGGTGGTCCTGGGGTTGGATTGTTTGTCGCTGAAAACTCCGATGTGAAAGAAGAAGCCAAACAATTTGTCAAATACTTTATCGAAGAGTGGGGTAAATATTCAGTCGAGGATGCAGGCGTTATTCCTGGTACCCAAGTCAATACCGATGAGGTGGATCTCCCTGATCTCTTTATCGACGTGCTCGATGAATTAAACCACGCCTCTGACATTACACTGTTTGCAGATGTGCAAATGAGTGCGAGCGTTGCAGAGACGCATTTGAATATGATTCAATCCCTTTTCGGTCATGAGGTCACACCAGAGGCATTCGCTGAGGAACACGAAAAAGCGCTCTCAGCAGAAGATTAAGTATGGAAAAGGGCGATCTTCCTCTGAAGATCCCCCCTTTCTTTTGACCTTTTACCTCGAAAGGAGAGTCACTCATGGACCGAATCATGTCAGACAAAAAAGTGATCGCTCTGTATGTCCTTCCCGCCCTCCTGTTAATTCTTGTCCTTATTTATATTCCGATTGTATTGACAGGCTACTACGGGCTAATGGATTGGGATGGCATCGGACCGATGACGTTTATCGGCTTAGAAAACTACGCAAATTTACTTGTGGATAAAATGTTTTGGAGCAGCGCCTATCATTCGCTGTTGTTAGCTATTTTCTCCGTGCTTAGTCTCGTCATTTATTTGGCGATCTCTCTCGTACTAACGGGAAATATTAAAGGAGCTGACCTTTTCCGGAAAATTTTCCTGATTCCTATGCTCCTTTCATCGGTTGCTATTGCTCAACTATGGATGAGAATCTATCATCCGACTAACGGTGTGTTTAATCGGTTTCTCACATCGCTCGGGATTGAGAATCCGCCATTATGGCTTTCCGACACAAATATCGTCTTGTTCGCGATCTTCATCCCGATTCTTTGGCAGTATGCGGGCTTTTACATTTTAATCTATTATGCTGCCTTGCGAAATGTACCGAATGAGTTAGTAGAAGCGGCGCAAATCGACGGTGCCACACCGCTGCAAATTGCTTACAAAGTAAAGCTGCCGTTAATTGCTGGTGTCATCAAAGTTACGGTCGTTCTCGCCGTCATCGGCTCACTGAAATATTTTGACTTGATCTATGTCATGACGGACGGTGGACCGAACGGGGCGAGTGAAGTGATGGCCTCTTACATGTACAAGCTTGCGTTTCGTACGAACGACTTCGGATACGGGAGCGCGATCGGCTTCTTCTTGCTCATCTTAATTTTAATCATCACTTATTTCATTCGAAAAGGGACCACTTCAAAAGAAGATGGCGTCCAATATTAAAGGGGGGAACGTTGATGAAGACAACCACACCTAATGCGAGCCCGGCTATCCTAGCGAACACACGGCCTCGCAAACTTTCAATCATCCGCATCCTTTTGTACATCGTGCTCATCGGGGTGGCCATCATTCAGCTTCTTCCTTTAGTATGGTTGCTCCTCTTCTCCTTAAAGGACAATCAAGAGGTGTTTAACCTCCCGCCGCTTGCCTTGCCGACCGACCCAAAATGGGAAAACTACGCCAAGGTTTGGACGGAAGGAAACATCGGCCTCTACTTTTTGAACAGCGTAATCGTGACCGGCTCTGCCGTCATTCTTACGGTTCTTTTAGCGAGCTTCGTCACATTCGCCCTGACGAGAATGCACTGGAAGCTGAGCAAGCTCGTTCTTGGCTTATTTATGGTCGGTTTGATGATCCCTGTCCACTCGACGCTCATTCCGTTGTTTAATTTCTTTTTAAACGTCGGGTTAATGGATCATCCCCTTGCGATCATTTTGACGTATACGGCGTTCAATCTACCACTGACGATCATGATTTTGCTCGGCTTTTATTACACGCTCCCACGAGAGCTAGAAGAGGCAGCAATCATGGACGGTTGCTCCATCCATCGGCTATTTTTCCAAATTATTTTGCCGATGACCGCCCCTGTTGTTGCGACAACGGCGATCATTAATATGATCTATAACTGGAATGAGTTTGTCTTTGTCAACACGTTTATTAGCTCTGACAAATATAAAACGTTAACCGTTGGTATTCAAAATTTTATCGGCCAATATTCGACGGATTGGGGGGCGATCGGTGCTACCCTTGTCATTAGCATCCTCCCGATTTTGCTTGCGTTTATTTTCTTAAGCAACCGGATTGTGGAAGGGATCACAGCCGGCTCTGTGAAAGGTTAATCAATAGAATCGAAGGAGTGATTTGATGGTCAATCGTATCCAAAATCCTATTTTGCCAGGGTTTCATCCAGACCCATCCATTGTCCGTGTTGGTGATGATTACTATATCGCCACCTCTACATTTGAATGGTTTCCTGGGGTGCGCATCCACCATTCTCGGGATTTAAAACATTGGCGCTTTGTATCTAGTCCGCTGACCCGCACTTCCCAACTAGACATGAAAGGGAATATGAACTCCGGCGGGATATGGGCGCCATGCCTAAGCTATCATGACGGAACCTTTTATTTGATCTATACTGATGTGAAGCAATGGCACGGTGCCTTCAAAGACGCGCACAACTATTTAGTGACGGCGCAAAACATTGAAGGGCCGTGGTCGGACCCGATTTACTTAAACAGTAGCGGCTTTGACCCGTCCCTGTTTCACGATGACGATGGCCGAAAATGGCTCGTTAACATGATCTGGGACTACCGCAAAGGAAACCATCCTTTTGCCGGAATTATTTTGCAAGAATACTCAGAAGCAGAACAAAAACTTGTCGGGCCTGTGAAAAATATCTATAAAGGGACCGACATTCAGCTAACAGAGGGACCGCACCTCTATAAGAAAGATGGTTATTATTATTTACTTGTCGCCGAAGGAGGGACGGAATACGAACACGCCGCGACCCTTGCCCGTTCGCAATCGATTGACGGACCTTATGAGACCGACCCGAGTTATCCGCTCGTCACATCGACTGGTCAGCCGGAATTGGCGTTGCAAAAGGCCGGACACGGTAGCCTCGTAGAAACCCAGAACGGCGAATGGTATCTCGCTCACTTGTGCGGTCGCCCATTAAAAGGAAAGTACTGCACACTCGGCAGGGAAACAGCCATTCAAAAAGTAAACTGGACCGAGGATGGCTGGCTGCGCATCGAGGATGGCGGCAATCACCCGTTGCGTGAAGTGACGGCGCCTGACCTTCCAGAGCACCCATTCGAAAAAGAGCCAGAGCTCGATAATTTTGACGCACCTCAGCTGCACCATCAATGGAACACGCTGCGCATCCCTGCCGACCCGTCATGGTGCTCGCTCGAGGAACGTCCGGGCCACTTACGACTGCGCGGGATGGAGTCCCTCACTTCGGTCCACTCGCAAAGTTTAGTCGCCCGCAGGCAGCAGTCCTTCCACTGCGAAGTTGAGACAAAGCTAGAGTATCAGCCAGAATCGTTTCAACATATGGCCGGGCTTGTCATTTACTATGACACAGAAGATCATGTCTATTTGCACGTGACCTGGCACGAGGAAAAGGGTAGATGTCTGCAAATCATACAGACAAAGGGCGGAAACTATGACGAATTGCTAGCGTCCCCGATCCCACTAGCAAACGAAAAGGCCATTTATTTGAAGGGGCGCATTCACCGTGAAACGATGCACCTCTATTTCAAACAAGAGGGAGAAACGGAATGGCAGCCTGTGGGGCCAACGATTGATGTGACCCACATGTCCGACGATTCAGCGAAGCAAGTTCGATTTACCGGCACATTTGTCGGCATGGCTACGCAAGACTTGAGCGGCACGAAAAAGCCAGCTGATTTTGATTACTTTCGCTATAAAGAACTAGATCAATAATCTAAGAGAAAAGATTGGAGGATTTCCGATGTCGCTTGCCTGGCTATCCAATGGATTTTACAGAGCATGTGAATGGATCATGACACTCGCCTACTTGAACTTTTTGTGGGCGGTATTCACCCTAGCTGGCGGCATCGTGTTTGGGCTTTTCCCGGCGACCATCGCCATGTACGGGTACATCCGAATGTTGCTGCAGAAAAAAAGCCCCCCTCCTCTGTTTTCGTACTTCTGGAAAACATGGAAGCAGGCCTTTGTTCGCGGCAATTTGCTTTTCGCTATTTTTGCTGGCGCCGGCTGCATCATCGGGCTGAACCTTTTGACGATGCAGCAGCTTGAAGGCCCGCTTCACACCATCTCACTCGTCGGGACGACCATTGCCAGCATTCTGTTTGTCATCGCCTTCGTGTACATTTTTCCTGTCTACGTCCATTATGATTTATCCTTGAAGGCATCGATTTATGTGGCTGTGTTTTTACCGTTTTCCCACCCACTCACGTTGATCATAAGCGTCGCTGGATTTCTCGCAATCGCCTTACTTTTTTTCATCCTCCCGCCCATGCTGCCATTTTTCGCTGCAAGCTGCACCGCGTTTGTCATTATGACAGGAAGCATGTTCGCCTTTCGCGGTGTTCGCACCGTAAACGGAAGTTGAAAGCCGATTTTCCTTTTTGCTAAGGGGAATCGGTTTTTAATTTATTAACCTCCCCAGCCATTCTCTTGCATTTCAATTCATTATTTTACCTTAAAATAACAGTAGAACATAATAAAAGGAAATCAAAAAGTCAAACGCGAATCTAATAGGCAATGCCCAGAAAGTAGGTGGCTTATTTGAATGTAGTCGATTATCGCTGGATCCAGCAAACACGAAAAACCTTATTAGATGCTTGCGAGAAATTATCAGCTGATGAGTGGACGGCTCAAAACGGGTACGGGTTGCAAAGTGTCCGAGACACATTGGTACACATGGCCGATTGTTATCATGCTTGGCTCGGCTCCTTTCTATTATTAAAAACGAAGTCGCCCATTTCCTCGAAGGAAGCTCGGCAAAAGATGACAATACATGATTGCATCGAACGATTCAATCAAGCGGATATTTACGTGGAGGAAGTGTTCCGTCTACTTGGGGATCAATTAGACCAACCGATCGAGCGTACCATTCCTTGGAGAGAAGGCGGAGATCCCATCTCCATGACGCCGCGGAAATTACTTACCCATACGATGACCCATGAATTTCACCATAAAGGGCAAATTGTCGTGATGTTGCGCCAATTAGGACATGTACCGCCAAATACAGATGTATTAGGCACGAAAGATTCAACCGAAACCGAGACATAAAGGAAGTGGCACCCTTGCAACAAATGAAGTATTGAAAACAAAATGGGAGTCGATTGCCATGAAAAAACTCTACATCATCACTGGACCCGCTGGGGTGGGAAAATCAACGACCTGCAAAAGATTAGCGGCCCAGCTAGACAACAGTGCTTACATTGAAGGGGATATCATTAATCATATGGTAGTTGGCGGATACCGTCCGCCATGGGAAAGCGATGAATTGTTAGCCTTAACGTGGAAAAACATCACCGACTTAACCGTTAATTTTCTTCTTGCTCAAAACGATGTCGTCCTTGATTACATCGCGTTTCCTGACGAAGCCGAAGCGCTCGCTCAAACCGTTCAAGCTAAAGTGGATGACGTTGAAATTCGCTTTATTATTTTGTGGACGAATCGCGAGGAATTATTAAGAAGAGATGCATTAAGGAAAAAGGACGAACAGATGGGAGAGCGTTGCTTAGAATTGGTAGAAGAATTTGAAAGCAAAGGTATTGACGAGCGTTACTTCTACAACACCTCGCACCTTCAACCAACGAACCTAAACGACATCGTAAAAAATCTAAAAACGAATCCTCGGTTTATCTTTTGCTGAATAGTCTTAAATCAATGAAGCAGATATTTGGAGAGAATCATTCAGAAACGAAGGAAGGACAGCACTCCCATGGAAAATGTATCAAATGCAAATAAATTGGAATCAATAAAATCTTTACAATCGACAAGCACTAAACTCGAAAATGCCCTGTCCCAGATGACTCAGAAAAGGGCAAATACTACCCTAGTAAAAAAACGACTCAACGCTATTAATATCGGCTTAGCCATACTAGAAAATGTTTGGAATCAAAGACCTCATCATTACACCAAGGAAGATTTAGCGGAAGCGCGCCATGTTCTTACTGGCTTATTACCATCCATTGAGAACAGTTATGCTAAGTCAAAAGCAGGTAGTCCTCAAAGAACCCTTTTAGAACGAAGAATAAAAGCATTGGAACTAGCTATTCAAGCGATTGATGATCTTTCTAATACATAACTTTCTAAGCTTTCGTAAAGTGATTTTAGGATCGAGAACACCTTTGTTATTCCCCCCTCCCCTATGGATCAAAGAATATTCATGGCTAAACCGAATATGCTTAGTTCCCAACTACTTTTTTTACATTCCCTTTCCTCAGGTTCTTATTCTGATGAACATTTCTATTCACAAGATAGATTCCACTTATGATGAACAAGCCGCCCACGACAATTGAAAATGACAACGTCTCATCTAAAAGGGCCCAGCCAGATAAGACACCGAAAAAAGGGGCTAAAAACAAAAAGGCACTCGTTTTCCCTGGGTCTCCTTTCTGTAAGAGATAATACCACGAGGCAAATTGAACAATCGATGACATGATACTTAACCATAATAAAATGACTAGCATTGCATAAACGAATTGTATTTTACCAAGGTGTTAATATAGAAAACTCTCGAAGTATCCAGTTCCACCTATTATACGTTGGTCCGTGTTTCAGTATTCCCATGACAGGACGATAAAACGAGCAAACACAATCGTTGTAGGGCTGATAAGAGCATAATACGAACGGCTTTGCCTCATTTTCGAGTTTTCAAAGAGATTTCGCCGTCTTAAAGGACCTTTCGATATCCCAACGCATTCTATAGATTCGGACGACTTCCTGTTCTAACAAGGGACAATCGGTATTGAAGTCGGCCAACCAACCGATTTCTCGTTTCTGTTTTGAATAAGGCGTTCCATTAGCCATGGTCGTATCGGTGGAACGAAGAATACCTTTCTTTGATTGAATGGGGTTGGAATGGAACAATCGATGTTACCTGACCTCTACTAGGAACTAAACTCAACACAAGGAGGCTCCTTCAGAATTAACGAAGGAGTCTCCTTCTTAATCGTTCAACCCCTTCCAGCCTATCTTTATTTATCCCCTCTAAAAGAAAGCCCGTCGATAAAAAACCGACTAAAGAATGCATAGATCACAAGAACCGGGAGGGTGAAAATCATGGATGCTGCCATCACATAATTCCAGAACGTTACGTTATCTGACTGAAAGGAATTTAACCCAACCGGCAACGTATACATCGAGGCATCTGACATGACGATTAACGGACGCATGAAGTCATTCCAGAGCGCCATAAAGACGAAGATCGCTTGTGCAGCTAGTGCAGGTTTCGCCATTGGAAGCACAATTCGGAAAAACGTCCCCATTTGACTAAGCCCATCCATCGCAGCAGCTTCTTCCACTTCCTTTGGAAAGTTCACAAAGAACTGTCTCATCATGAAGATAAACGTGGCGTTTACCATGGCAGGGACGATCATGCCCTCATAAGAATTTAACCACCCTAACTCACGCAAGATGAGGTAATTAGGGATCATCGTTACCTGGCCAGGAATCATTAAAACCGCTAGCACTAGAATAAACATGCTTTTTCTTCCACGAAAAGACAGACGAGCAAGCGCGTATCCAGCCATCGAGTTAAAAAGCAGATTTAAAGCGGTTCCCACAACGGCAATGATGACACTATTCATCAACCAACGTACAAACAACGGTTGTGTTGAAATGATATATTGATAGTTATCAAGGGTCCAATTGCTAGGAAATAACGAAAAACTACCGACAATTTCATTTAATGGCTTAAACGAAGCAAAGAAGGCCCACATAAACGGTGTAAACGTAACGAATGCATACCCAATAAGCAAGGAATACAAAATGATTTTTCCGATCTTTACTTGTTTCATATGCAATCACTCCTAATTTGTCGCCTAGTACACTTGCTCATTTTTTTGGAACTTGCGTTGGATTAAGGTTGCGATTAAAATAATCACCGCGAGCAAGAATGCAAGTGCCGCTGCGTACCCCATTTGATCATAGGATTGGAACGCATATTGATAGATTAACAGAACGATGGTTAACGTTGAGTTGTCTGGTCCCCCTGATCCTCCGGAGAAGATATAGGATTGATCAAACAGCTGGAACGTTCCAATGATCCCCATAATCACCACAAAAGACGTAATTGGTCGAAGCATCGGTACGGTAATGTATCGAAACTTCTGAATGGTGGATGCACCGTCTAAATCAGCGGCTTCGTAAAGACTTGCAGGGATATCTTTTAAAGCAGCTAAATAAATGACCATATAGAACGGAGCTGTAGCCCAAATGTTCATGATCATAATAGCAAGTAATGCAACACTCGGATCTCCGAGCCAGTTATAAGTAGGTAGACCCAAGGAGGCTAATACTTGATTGACCAGTCCATTTTGATTGTTGTACATGAACATAAAGATAAGTGCCAATACAGCTGATGACGTTAGAGTGGGTAAGAAAAAGACCACCCTGAAGAAGTTCGTTCCCTTAATTTTTGCATTTAAGCATGCTGCAAGAATCAAAGCAAGGATCGTCTGGGTAGGGACAACAATGGCCACATAAAACGCAGTATTCCTTAAGGCAATACCTGCTCGATAATCATCCGTAATCCTTGCATAGTTATTAAAGCCAACAAACTCACTAAAGCCTGCTAAAAGATTGACCTTTTGAAACGACAAATAGATTGCATAAAGGATCGGTAATAAAATGAATACCCCTATCGTAACAAGAGCGGGGGTCAAAAAAGCATACCCTTGAAACGCTTCACGTATCGCGCGCTTACTTGCTTTTTGCTTTGCCATTGGGAGACTCCTTTCATACGTCGGAAGCACAAGACTGTTACGATGTTTTTCTGAATGAAGGAAGGAGAAGGGAGCTGTTCCCTCTCCTCCATGAACCCTTATTGAATCTCGCTGTTTGCGACTTCCTCTGCTTCCTTAAGTGCTTCAGCCAAATCACGTTGTCCTAAAAACGCACTTGTAAATTGGTTTTGGAAGTTATTATTGATAATCGGCAAGTTCGTATCATCTGCCCAGACAGTAGCATAGGACTGTCCTGCAATGAATGGTCCATAAATGGGATCATCTGCATAATCTAACTTTTCTGATACAGAAGCACGTGTCGGGAGGGTCAAACCACTAGATGTCCAAAGTTCCATTCCTTCTTTACCGGTTAAAAATTCAATTAATCTCCATGCTTCTTCCTTGTGCTCAGAGTTGCGATTCATGACGTAGGAGACAGTGTAAGCCATTGTTCCTTCGTTGCCATTAATCGTTGGCACCTCAGCCACTCCATAGTTCACATCTTCAAAGTTCTCATCTAAAAATGGCACTGTCCAGTTCCCTTCAATGACCATGGCTACTCGTTCTAATCCAAACATTTCGCCACCCCAATCAGCTCCAACTTCTGAAGGCTCTACTGCAGAACCATCGACATTTCGCATATCAACGATCGGCTGTAATGCTTCAACAACTCTTGGATCTGCAAAAGTAGCTTGGTTATCCGTTGCAATTTGCCCACCGTTTGATTGGGCGATAAACATGAGTCGAGCTAAATCGGTGACTACACCAAAGCCGTATTCGTCATCATTTGTTAATGCAATCGCCATTTCCTCAAGCTCTTCCCACGTTTCAGGTGGACCGTCAAATCCCGCTTCCTCTAGCATGTCAATGTTATAGAAAAGAGCAAGTGTTGAAGTGTCTTTAGGTAATCCATAAAGAACACCATTACGTTCAAAAGCTTCCAAGAGTGGTTGCTCAAAATCAGCCAAATCAAACTCATCGGTAATGTACTCATCAAGTGGCTCTACGGCCCCTGTTTCAATTAATCCAGGTGCTTCAAAGGCGTCAAGGAAAAAGACATCAGGTCCTTCACCACCAATGAGACGAGTACGTAACACGTCCATATACTGGTCTGGAATCGTGTTAATGTTCACCTTAATGTCAGGATTTTGCTCTTCAAACGTAGCAACCGTCTCTTCAAAATAACGTTGCTCAGTTGGAGATGACTGCCATCCTGTTAAAGTAAGTTCCACTACTTCTCCGTCTGTATTTCCTCCTTCCGTTGGTTCAGAAGAGGGTCCTTCGTCAGCAAAGTTACAACCTGTCAATACCACTCCGGCAAGCAACGAACTAATACCTAGCGTCCATAACCACTTTTTCATCAACATGTTCCCCTTTCACGTTTTGTACTTATTAGAAGAGGTCCCCCTCTACTATCCTTGTGAGATGACAGATGCGCATTGTACGTCTAATCCTGTCGTGTTTGACATCACGTCCAATTGAGTCTGTTGCCCCTTC
This sequence comes from Halalkalibacterium halodurans, assembly GCF_004376175.1. Taxonomy (GTDB): domain Bacteria; phylum Bacillota; class Bacilli; order Bacillales; family Bacillaceae_D; genus Halalkalibacterium; species Halalkalibacterium halodurans. Next base: position 87,887 of record NZ_SNUY01000007.1, read on the forward strand.
TTCTTAAGGGTCAAGCTAATAGTTCCTTTTCCTACCTTCATGTTTTCAACAGTTAACTCCTTCATCCCATCTGGAAGAGATGGCGAGAAAAAGATCTTGCCTTTTGGCACGTTTGGTTCTAGCCCAAGAATCGTTTGAATAAAAACTAATGGCGTCCCTGCAGCCCAAGCTTGTGGAGAACAAGCTACTGGGTATTTAACTGCTCGTTCTCCTTTTTCATAACCGCAAAACAGTTCCGGCAACCGATCGTATTCAAAGGAGGAGGCAGAATCGATTAAGCCATTGATGACACGATTGGCTTGTTCATGGTGTCCGAGTCGTCCCATCCCGAGTAAGATTATACTGTTATCGTGCGGCCAGACGCTTCCATCATGATAGCTCATCGGATTGTATCCTGCCTCGCCTTCTGCCATAGTACGAATGCCATAACCAGAGAACAATTTATTCGATACGAGCTGGTCGCTTACTTGCTTCGCACGCTCTTTTGATAGCATGTTGGAGAACAGCAAATGTCCTGGATTGGAGGTTATTGTCCCAACCTGCTTCTTTTCTTGATCGAGTGCAATGGCATAAAACCCTACATCCTCCATCCAAAACGCCTGTTCAAATCGTTCGCTTAATTGCTGAGCTTCTTCTGAAAGCTTGCGAGCAAGGTCTATTCGGTTTAAACCTTCATAAAGTTCAGCTAATCCTGTCTTCGCTTGGTACACATAGCCTTGAACCTCTGCTAAGGCAATCGGTGTTTTGGCGTAGTCTCCATTTCGATGAACGATAGAATCCCCTGAATCCTTCCATCCTTGATTGGCAATCCCTTTGGCAGCCTCTTGATAGTATTCAACAAACCCGTCTCCATCTCGATCTCCGAATTTATCAATCCAGCGAAGAGCGGCCTCAATAGATGAGTCTAATTCTTCTAATAGTGTTGTATCTCCTGTCCACTTGACGTACTCCACAATGAGCATTAAATAGAGAGGCGTTGCATCAATCGTTCCATAGTAAGGACTGAATGGAACTTGCTTCGTGTTGGCGAGCTCACCAGATCGGAGTTCATGCATGATTTTTCCTGGCTCTTCATCTCGCCATGGATCCCTTTTTGTCCCTTGATAGGCAGCCATCGTACGAATCGTTCCTTTTGCAACCTCGGGCTGGAATGGAAGCATTTGAAGGGCTGCGATTAAACTATCTCGTCCAAACGGAACCGCAAACCACGGTAATCCAGCTACTGGGAACGAACCATAACCAAGATCGGTTAACAAGACTCGTAGATCGGTAATCCCTTGATCGAGTAAGCGCTGAAGCCTCGGGTGATCCGTTTTGACTTTCGTCACCCCTTCATTCCAAGCGCGGTACGATTCTTTCACTTGCTCAAGGGCTACGTCAAACGGCAGGATGGTCGGTTCCTCTCCGTTTAGAATCGGTGCAATGGTGAGGACGATTTCCTGCGACTCTTCATGGCCTAACGTGCAAGTAAAGTCTAGATACCCTTCGTCTGAAACGGTTTGCGCCGTTTGGTCCCATGAGATTAAAGTTGTTCGTTGAATCTCATCTGCTCCTTCATAGTGAAAGCGCATTTCGTTATCGGTTACACTCTGGCCTGTACGTTTTCCTACATCCCCATGCTGAAAACCACGGACGACAAACATATCTTGAAAATCGCAATCAAAGTGAAGATTGACGGTGAACGTAACCGGTTTAGGAAAATAGTTTTTTGCTCGAATCTTTTCGTACACCACGTCATTGGCGATAAAACGTTTTCTCTCAAGCTCCACCGATTCTCTCCAAAGAATCAAATCTCCGTCCTTCTCCATATGAGGATTGGTTAACAGGATAGAGGCCATGTAAGCATTTTGGGCTTCTGAATTAAGCAAAATCGGCTCTTCGCCGTTAATTCTTAAATCCAACTTGCTTAAAAAGCGCGTATCTTTTGTGTATAAACCAGCTCCGTATGAGTGATTTTCCGGAATGTTTCCTTTCTCATCTGTTAGCAAAAACACATCGTTTTCTTTAATCACTCGATAATCCATAAAGCAACTTCCTCTCTGTATGTAATATCTGTTTCCATCCGAAACGTTTTGGATTTTTTGTTAAAAGAAACCCATTGGATCGAGTTTTTAGTCAATACGGAACTTAAAAACAATTTCTACGCTTCTCTTCTCGAATCCAAAACGTTTCGGTTTTTCGGTGTAAAGAGAAGTCTACGGCGCCTTGGCCACTGACTCTCTAATAATCAACTCATTGTCTAGCATGTGAAAAGGCGGTACCTCCTTCATCCTTAACCGATCGATAAGTAGTCCAGCTGCAGCATACCCCATTTGGTATTTGTTTTGTGCAACCGTTGTCAAAGGTGGCGATGTATATTGGGCAAGTAAAATATCATCAAATCCGATGACCGATAACTGCTCCGGTAATCGAAGGTTTAGCAGCTTAGCCGCTTTCATAACCCCTAACGCCATCAAATCACTGGCACAGAAAAAAGCGGTTACATCTGAATGCTTCTGAAGAAATTGATACGCTTCTTTTTCAGCTACCTGTTCTGAAAACTCCCCATTAAGCACCCATTCTTCTTGAAGAGGGATGCCCGCTTCCTGTAACGCTTGCTCATAACCAAGCTTTCGTTTCCCACTCACATAGGCTCGCTCATGACCATTCATCATCGCAATCTTCCTGTGACCAAAGTCAATGAGAGTCTCAACCGCTTTTTTGGCCCCATCCACATTGTCTGTCGTCACATAAGAGACACTTTCTCCAGTGATCGGAATGTCCACCATAACACATGGGATGTCGCTTTCAATAACTTCCTCCAAATATGGATCTTCTTTCTTTATCCCTTGAAGAATAACACCATCTACACATCGTTCTCGACAAAGCTGTGTGTAGCTTTTAAGCTTTTGTTTCGATGTGTTTGTGTTAAACAAAATAATATCATAATCGGATTCGGACGCTCGGTCGTTAATTCCACACAACACTTCAAACGTAAAATTGTCTTTAGCCCCTTCACGACTGATTTCCGAAACGAGCAATCCAATAGTTTTGGAGCGATTCATTACAAGACTTCGGGCCATGACGTTCGGACTGTACTTTAATTCATTTGCAATGTCTTTAATTTTTTTTCTTGTTTTTTCGTTTACATCACTGTACCCGTTTAATGCACGGGAAACCGTGGTCACGGATACACCGGCTACTTTGGCAATGTCTTTAATCGTCGTCAATGCGAACCTCCAAAACGTTTCGGTTGATATTATCCATAGATTACATGAAGACGTTTTCGATTTCAAGTTTTTTTGTCCCCTTTGTAAAGGTACGTTTTGGAAGGAATGGAGCGTACCCTTCCATGACAAGTAAATCGATAAAAAAGTACGATTCGTTTTTAAAAAGAAGTAGAGAAAGCATGATTGAACCGTTTCTCTAAGCTTAGAGTGCCATTAAAATTAAGAGCACTCTTTTTAAGGAATAAGCGTGTCACGGAGAAGACTGGCCAGTTGAGGAAAATCGGTAAACATTCCGTCCACACCTTGATGAAAGGCTGCTCGCATGGCTTCCATACGAAAGTTTATACTTTCTCTTTTGAAAAAAAGACGCCCATAGCGCCTCTTCTCCCGCTGTGTTAACTTTTAAATTTAACGATATAGAGACAAATGCCCTCTGCAAAAAAGCCATGAGGGGCGCACCTAGGGGATGGACCTGCTGTCAGAACCCCCTAGGTTATGCCGACAGTTATTTTTTCAACAGCGGCTGCCGCTTTCCATACGTTAGTGAACGCCATATCCATTCGGCAGGGCCGAAGCGAAAGCGCTTGGTCCATATATTGCTAAGGATCACTTGGCTAGTGAATAGGAATAGTGCGATCATGACCCACATAAGAGGCCCCACTTGACCAAAAAGGCCGAACCCATAGCTGTAAAAGATCGTCGTACATACGAGGGATTGCAGCAAATAATTACTTAACGCGAGTCGGCCCACAGCCCTGAGCGGTGATAACATGTTTGCCCATACGTTGGATTGACACAGAAGTCCAATCGATGTGATATAAAACAAACAAAGCGCTGGCCCACCAAGCATGACGCCGATCCCATAAGCAAGCATGGACAGAAATAATTCTGACTGCGTACTACTATATAAGAAAAGTAGATTAAATGGCATCCCAATCGCAAGGCTTGTGAGCCAAACTTTTTTTAGAAACGGCTTTTGCTGTTGAAGATTGCGATACCGCTCTGTTTTCGCAACATAAACGCCAAGCAAAAACATAAATAAAATCGTTGGAATCATAAAGAGGTAACCTTGAAAGGCAAACGTATAATCGAGCGCACGCTGCTGAAAGATTTCCAGCACCGTACCTGATCCGTAAACTGCTAGCGATTGCTCCACCATCTCATTTGCGAACTGTACTTCCTCTTGCCCATGCACCATGCTCGCTTCATCCCCCAAGAGAAGCACCATCATCCCTAGAAATAATAAAAAGGTCGGAACGAGCAAAATCGCAAACGCCCAGCGAAGAATGGTCTTCCCTTTCCGATTGTAGAAAAGCAACAAAACCGGCGCAAGCAAAGCATAGATCAATAGAATATCCCCATACCAAATACCGAAAGCATGGATGATCCCGAACATAAACAAAAAGAAAATACGCCGAAGATAGAGCGAATACGGTCGTTCCGAACGCTGAATGGCTCTCTGGAAAAAGACAACGAACCCAAGCCCAAACAAAAACGAAAACATCGGAAAAAACTTACCGCTTGCAAAGAAGGTGATGAACATATATGCTGCTTGATCTAATGCACCCGTCCATGACGACGAACCTGCCATTTGTACATAGATACCTGGCGTTGCGAAGTACATCATATTCGCCAATAAAATCCCTACTAATGCAAACCCTCGTATGATATCAAGTTCGTGCACACGTTCTTTTGTTACCGGTTCAAGCTTGTAAGTATTCAACAACAGCACCTCGTTTTAGAATTTAATACCCAGTCATACACTGCTCTGCGTATGCTTACATCACTCTATGACCAAGCTCCTCTCTTTTACGGCAATTTTCGGTCTCCATGGTGAAAAGCCCCTTCATTTTTTATTTATGGTCAGCTCACGACCCTCCATTTTATGCTATTCTTTTTATTAGAATTCCTTTTTTAACAATTGGAAGGAAAACTCACACTCGCAAAGGTGGTTTATTGAATGTATTCAGCATTTGCTCTTTTACCTTTATTGCTTTGGTTAGCATTACTAGGATTTGGAATTTATTTCATGATAAATATTCTTCGCTTTATGCGCACCAAAAATGAGCATGACGCCCTCCTCATTCAAAAGGTGGATGAATTGGCAGCAAAGCTCGATCAAATTGAGCGAAAGGACTAACTATTTTCCAGCGATCCTTTAGTGCAAAGGATCGTTCGTTTATTTTTTAGCCCATCTACTTACAAAATGGTAAGGTTGGTTTAAGGTTTTTCGATGGTTCTTACTCTTTAGAAGTGTTGCAATAAAGGAAATGCTGTTAATGGAAAGGTGGAGTCGATGTGAAAAAGATCACCGTCGCCCTCATTGCCGTCGGAGCTTTTGCGATTGGAAGCAGTCTGTCTCGCAAACGCCGCCGCAGTCAAAGCAAAACATCATAACATAAGCTCGTCCCATCGTGAGACTGCTTTTATTGCACAAACGAAGGATTATCGAACCATGTGAAGAATGGTTTGTCATTCTGTGAAAGAGGGAGAAGGTCGGTGAGGTGCTTGGATGATGGAAGATAGTTACGAGCATGACCATGATTGGGCAAAGCCTGATCTGCTATTGAGCGAAAGGGAAATAGACTGTAAAACAACAAATTACAGGGGCGAGCAACCTCTCCCCCCTGTAAAAGCTTCTTAAGTTGAAGCTGTGTCCTCTTTCCACGCTTTGATTTGATCTTTTGCCACTAAGCCTTCGTCAAAATATTTGGCTGCTAACGAATAATCTTCTTTTTCTTGAAAATGGCGGGCTGCGTTAATCGCTAGCTCAAAAACATCGGACCACAATTTGCCTTCCTTCAACACGCGCAACCCATCATCGATTTCTACCTCATCTCGCTCCTTGTAAATCGAATGAATGGTCGAGAGCTTTGCTTGATAAGACGCATCTTTCATTTCATCTGCTAGAGCTTTCGCCTCCTCAAACCAGTGCATCCCTTCTTCCAGAATCCCTTGTTTGAACAAGACTCGTGCCAGCATGTATTTCGTTCCGACCATCACGCCTTGATACTGACTTTTCGGGAGATCCACGTAGAGAGCCGATTCAAAGCACTCCCGGGCCAAATCAAGCTTATCTTGTCGATCATAACAAACACCTAAATTATAGTAGCCCATCCCTTTTACGAAAAAGTCCTGCACGTCAGAAGCTAGCTCGATTGCGTTTTTGTATAACGCTTCAGCCGATGCAAATTGATAGAGATCTAATTGATTGGCAGCGACAATCATTTGTGTGGTGGCAACTCTGTTCTTGTATTGGTCGTTTTGCAAATAAAGCTCTAACGCTTTTTCCGCATGGTCCATCGATACAAAGTGTTGATCGATCTCATAATAAGCGACAGCTAGCTGATAGTTAAACTCGGCTTGCTCAATGTCATCAGGAATATCCTTCAGCAAACTTTCCGCCAACCGATAAAAATGGATTGCTTCTATGTACTGCTTTGTATGGAATTCATAAAGACCACTAAAAAAATAATAATAATACCGAAGGAGCTTGTCCGTCTCTTTCAATTCGACTTGAGCTTTAAGGCCTTTTAAGATTGCACCTGCATAGTCCCATTGATTAATTAATAGATGGTATCTTGAATCAATTAAATGGTAATACAGAAACACCTTTCGATCTTGATCCATCCCATCGATGGCTTGCATTACTTCGTGCTTTATTGTTGTCGCTTCTGCAAGCTGGAGACGTTTTATCGCCTGATACCAAGCTTCGAGCTGATTGATCACTTCGCTGCTCGCAACATTTCCCACCACCGACACACCAACCTTTCTTGATCGTTAGAAAAGCGCTGGCTAGAAAACGAACGACTGGACCGAAGCAACGGAGATAAAGGAATCACGGTGAGCTTGCGAACCGGTGATGACTTATTGTAGAGCGCCCCCTATAAGCCGCCGCGTTTTTAGCGCTTTTGTGCTAGACATCTCTAGTTATACTTTCTTTACTTATTATAAAAATTTAGCTTCTCACCAAATGGCGGAAGCGATCGTTTTTCTTGTACACTTTCGTTCTTATACAAAGGTCACTTTCTTAAAGTGGAACAAAAAGATAGAGTATCCTATTTTTATTTTAATGGTAAGAATCTTTGTCATCAATCTTCAAAATTAGCTCAAATTGTAAGAATCGATCGGTTTGCTAGAGAAATCGCCCTTTTGCCGTGCTCATTCGCAATCATCGATTAAAATAGTTATAAACCCTATTATCGAAAAAGAGGGCAAAAATACCTATAACCGTCATGACAAATGACATTTGATTGACGAAAGAATTGCATTTACAATAAAATAAAGAAAGCGCTTCCATATCAGAAGCCCCTCACGTCTATGCTCTTTTTTATTTTTGTTTGTGCAAACGATTGCACAAAAAATGATTGAAAAAAGGAGGAAGATGAATGCGAAAAAACAAAGCAAGCAAAGTGTCAGTTCTATTTATGATCGTCCTATTGGTCCTTAGTCTGTTTACACCGATCATGCCAATGCATGAGGCGAATGCAGATACCGAAGCGGACACCTTACGCATCCACTACCAGCGCAGCGATCAACAGTTTGAAAACTTAGGCCTATGGCTGTGGGGGGATGTCCGTTATCCGTCGGAAAATTGGCCATCTGGAGGGACCCCTTTCGAGCCAGAGAAGATGACCGATTACGGCGCTTATGTTGACATTGAACTAAAAGAAAACGCAGAAAACATCGGATTTCTTGTCTTAAATAACGCAACAGGGGATAAAGACGGGAACGACAAACACGTCCAGCTCCTCTCGCCCGAAATGAAGGAAATCTGGATAAAAGAAGGCTCCGATGACGTGTTTCTCTATGAGCCAGTCGATCTTCCTGACCATACCGTAAGAATTCATTATGAGCGCTCAGACCAGAGCTATCATCATTGGGGCTTATGGACATGGAAGGACGTAGCATCCCCCTCTGAACATTGGCCGTCTGGGGCAAACCCTTTTTCAGATGAGCAAACGAGTCGGTACGGTGCTTATCTCGATGTCGAATTGGCTGACGATGCGAACGAGATCGGATTTCTCGTGGTCAATCGAGAAAACGGGGATAAAGACGGAGATGATAAAACATTCGCTGATTTAGCCAACCATCCACAATTATTTATTCGCCAAGGGGACGATACAGTGTATACGAACCCTTATTATCAAACCATTGAAGGTCTCGTGTCAGGAGAACTGATCTCCCTTACAGAAATGGAATTGCGCTTTACGTCTACCATCTGGCTTTCAGAGGACGATTTAGCCGAGCAGATTCACCTAACGGATACAAACGGGGCCTCTGTCGCTTTTGATCACGTGACGATTCACGACGAAAAAACGGTGATTCTTCATGGATCGTTCGACGCTGAGCTTGCTCCATACCATGTAACGTTTGCTGACAAAACCATCGCTGCCCGTGCTGGCTGGAGGCTAATCGATTCGTTGTACGGGTATGACGGGGAGTTAGGAGCCGTTCTCCACGAAGACGGTTCGAGCACGTTGACATTTTGGTCGCCCCTTGCAGACCATGTATCCGTCGTTTTATACGATAAGGACGATCAGTATCGCATAATCAAGGACGACATTGACATGACGAAGGGCGATCAAGGGGTCTGGCAAGTCACCCTTCATTCAGAAAATACGGGGTTGGACAACCTGGCAGGCTACTATTATCACTATAAGATTGAAAGGGATGGAGACACGAAGCTCGGCCTCGATCCGTATGCGAAATCCATGGCCGCATGGAACAATGAAGGCAGTTACTCAATTGGGAAAGCAGCCATTGTTGACCCTTCTTCCATTGGCCCAGAACTAGATTTTGCAGAGATTGAAGGCTTTGAAAAACGAGAAGACGCGATTATTTACGAAGTACATGTGCGCGACTTTACGTCCGATCCGGGAATTGAAGAGGAATTAACCGCCCAGTTCGGGACCTTTGCTTCGTTCGTCGACAAATTGGATTATATTGAAGACCTAGGCGTGACCCACATTCAGCTCCTTCCGGTCATGAGCTACTATTGGGGCGATGAGCTCGCTAACCATGAGAGAGAGCTAGCGTATTCCTCGTCGGGAAACAACTACAACTGGGGGTATGATCCGCATAGTTACTTTTCGCTTTCCGGCATGTACTCTGAGAATCCGGAAGATCCGGAATTAAGGATTAAAGAATTTAAGCACCTCATTGATGAAATTCATCGCCGGGGCATGGGCGTGATTCTAGATGTCGTCTATAACCATACAGCAGCTGTTGAAATTTTTGAGGATCTCATGCCAAACTACTATCACTTCATGGATGCAGATGGCACACCGAGAACAAGCTTTGGTGGCGGAAGACTCGGTACAACCCATAAGATGTCACGGCGAATTCTCGTCGATTCGATCACCTACTGGGTGGAAGAATATAAGGTGGATGGCTTCCGGTTTGACATGATGGGAGATCACGATGCCGAAACGATCCAGATCGCTTACGACCGGGCAAAGGAACTAAATCCGAATATTGTCATGATCGGGGAAGGCTGGCGAACCTACGTCGGGGATGAGCACGGTGGTGACATCATGCCAGCCGACCAAGATTGGATGCAGCATACGGAAAGTGTCGGGGTGTTCTCTGACGAATTTCGCAATGAGTTAAAGTCTGGCTTCGGTAGCGAAGGACAGCCGAGATTCATCACAGGTGGAGCGCGAAATATCGAGCAAATTTTCGATAATCTAACGGCTCAGCCGCATAACTTCACAGCCACGAACCCAGGAGATGTGGTGCCTTATATCGAAGCCCACGACAATCTGACGCTCCATGATGTGATCGCCCAGTCTATCAGAAAAGATCCGGAGTACCATCAAGAAGAAATCCATAAGCGGATCCGGCTTGGAAATACAATGGTGTTAACCGCCCAAGGCACGGCCTTCCTCCATGCAGGCCAAGAGTTTGGTCGGACCAAACAATTTCGAGCCGACACCGGGGGGCAAGCTCCTTACAAGTCAACGTATATGACGGATGAAAACGGGAAGCCATTTGTTTACCCTTATTTTATCCATGATTCCTATGACTCCTCAGATGCGATCAATAAATTCGATTGGGAAAAAGCGACAAACAAGGAGAAATACCCGATTCACCATTTAACAAGGACGTACACCGCCGGCTTAATTGAGCTTCGCCGTTCGACAAATGCCTTCACCCATGGAACATTAGCGGATGTGCAGGCAAATGTCCGCTTGCTCGACATTCCTGAAATCAGTGAAACAGATTTAGTGATTGGCTATCGAGCCACATCCACTGACAGCACGGGTACCTACTATGTATTTGTGAACGCAGATACGAAGGAACGCACGCTTTCGTTAACGGATGATCTGACGGACGGAGTCGTGATTGTGGATAGCGATGAAGCTGGGATTGTAGCAGTATCAGATCCAAGCGGGTTTGATCTGACACCGAACGAGATCACGATCGACCCTTTAACCGCCGTCATCATCCGAGTAGGAGGAGATTTTCAAGAAAACCCTCATGATGGACACCCTGGGAAAGGTGGCGGAAAGGCAAAAGGGCGCCCTGACCACGCAGGACAACCGGGGCCACCGCCACATGCAGGCGAAAAAGGCAAACCTGATCATGCTAGTAAAAAAAATAAATAGGAGTAGCTGACCGCTGGAGGTTCCGGCGGTTTTTTTTGTTTAGTCTAAAATGACGAATCTACCGCCATCCCATAGGATCGTGCAGTCAGTTTGAAACGCGAAATCCTAACTTGCCCCATTAGTTAAAGAAAAAGGAAGCGATGATAACACCGATTACGATCACAAAAATAAGAATCCCTGTTCCTTTCCATCCTAAACTCCCTACTAAATCCGTAAGACCCCCACTGCTGGCTCGATTAAAAGCATCATTCATACCTCCAGTTGGATTTCTTCTTATTTCCTCTTGTTTTAATCTTTCTCTTCGTCGCTCTGTAGTTTCTTTTTCTTCCCTCACTTGAACACCTTCTCTTCTCTTCTACTCTTCTGCTTGCTATTTCTTTTCATTCGTTAGTTCAAATGACTCCTCAAAATCGTCCCATGTTACAACGACTTGTATGATCTCGTCTTCTTTTACTTTTGCACCTGTGCTACCACCACTCAGCGTAAATGTAAGATCATTCGGCGGGGCATCGAATTCCCTAACACCACCACCGCTTCCAACACTAGTAACGTACGAAAATTCAAGCTTTTTTATTGACTCAATCTCGTCCAAGGACCCTTTGTACGTTAGTCTCATTTCATCGCTGTCTTCATTCGAATAAGTAGTCTGTCCGTCTTCTTTCTCCCTTGTTTCAGTCCCCTCATAGACATATTCAGCCTGCCAATACGTCCCTTCTCCTGTAAACGTGTATTCATAGTTGGTCACTTCTTCGTTAGAACACCCAATCAGGAGCACCATAACTACCATTAACACCACTATTTTTTTCATGTTATCCCCCCTGGCCATTGAATCGTATTGTCAAAACTTTATATAAAAATAGGTTATTAAATCCTATGTTAGAGGGCTTTATAAGCAAAAAAATTGCCACCCCCTGATTTCTGTAGATAATTGAGGTTACCATACACCCAATTCCAGAA
>NZ_SNUY01000070.1 GCF_004376175.1 Halalkalibacterium halodurans
CCATATCATCTCTTTTCATGGCGAGAGCTATAGACTGTCCCACGCATTGTCGAAAAGGAATTAAATGGGTGGCAAACCTCTGCATTTTTCATTGCATTTCTCTGCACTTTTCTATTGCAAAATACAGACATTAATCTTAGAATTTGAAACCTTCACTTTATAAAAATCTTTCTTGCGGTTTAATCAAGGTATGTGTTATTTGATTTTTCAGCGTCATATTGATTATAACCGTATAGATCAATAAATTGAGCAATGATATCCTTTTCACTATCTGCTATTAATAAATTAAAACCAGAGATATTATCTTCAATCTTTGCTAGTTCAGCTTCTGTCAGCTCTATTTCTTCAATAAATGTAACTTGATACTTTGTATTATAATCTGACGGTTTTTCAGCAATGAGCACATCACTATGTGATTGGTTCAGTATATCTATTATGCTTTCAGGATATTCAAGAATAAAATGAATATCTTGGATGACGTAAAATATTTTGTGTAAGCCCTTGAAAACATAAAAATAGGTAGGGTATCCTCGGAATTGTCGAGATTCCATAAGAGAGGAGTAATCCCTACCTATGTCATCAAGTATAACCAATTCCGACTTCACAAATCAACTGGAAGAAATCATAAAATCATTTATTCAAGAAAGACTTGAAATCATCATGAAAGCAGAACTGGATAACTACTTGAAAGTTGAAAGACCTAATCATCCAAACAGCAAAAATGGATATTATAAACGTTCATTAGACACGAGATACGGCAAAATCGAGGAATTATCAGTACCACGAGATCGCCGAGGTGAATTTCAAACTCAGCTCTTTGCTCCTTACCAACGTCGAGATGGATGGCTTGAGGAAACCATTATCAAGATGTATCAAAGTGGCATGAGTACCCGTGAAGTAGGGAAGTTCATTGAACGCATTCTCGGTTCTTCTTACTCTGCCACGACCATCAGTAATATCACGGAAGTGGCCATGGAAGATATCCAGGCGTGGCAGCAACGCGAATTACACCCACGCTATTCTGTGCTATATCTGGATGGCATGTATATCAAACTCCGCCGTGACACCGTGGCGAACGAAGTGATTTACTTTGCCATTGGAGTCACTGTAGAAGGATATCGTGAACTGTTAGGTTTCTACATTGGTGGTCAAGAGAGTGCTCTTGGTTGGCAAGAGATGCTTCAAGACCTCTATCAACGTGGGCTGAAGGAAGTCTTACTCGGTGTATTTGATGGACTTCCTGGCTTAGAAGAAGCTTTTAAAAGCCTTTATCCGAAAGCAGATGTCCAGCGTTGTGTGGTACACAAAGTACGACACACCTTAAATCGTGTGCGTAAGAAGGATCGAGAAGAAGTCGCTGAAGATCTGAAGGCAATCTACCGGTCCTTCACTCACTCACAGGCTGAAGAACAATTCTATATGTTTCAAGAGAAATGGCAGAACAAGTATCCAAGAGAGGTGTCCTCATGGGAAAAAGATTTGCCGGTATTACTCACATTTTTGAAATATCCCTCCTCCATTCGGAGTGTAATTTACACCACCAACTGGATTGAGCGGACCATCAAGGACATTCGTAAAAGACTGAAGCCCATGAACAGTTTACCTGACATTAAAGCCGCTGAGAAAATTGTATATTTAACCGTTCAAGGCATTAATGAAAAATGGTCTGAACGAAAATTACGCGGATTTGACAGCGCATATCAAGCTTTATATGACATGAATGAAGAGCGATATAGATAATCCTTAAGCACCTTTTTTAAAGCTTAATAAGTTCGAAGAACCTGTCAAGGGACGCGTATACACTTCGCCCTTGACAGAACCGTCTGAAACTTTTTGTGTAGTCACCAAGGCTGCTTAAGGTCTAATATATTGGCAATTCCAAAGGAAACCCTGCGAGCTTACACAAAATTCTTGACGGTACCATATCTTGATTACCATCTGTTAATATATCATATATCTCCGAGTCAAATTCATAATTCATATTAAATAATAGTTGATTCTTATCTTTTAAATACGTCATTTCAAAATGTGTAATAGAAAATTTGGGTGGAAATAACTTGTCCTCTGAATGATACTATTTTTTGTTCCTTTGATTCGCTCATCGGTTCTTCTGCTTCCGCTGATACATTGTTTGTACTTGAGGTTTGGTCTAACTTCTTATTTTCGATATCTGTTTGGCATGCTGTTAAAACAAATAGGAATAAAATAGTTACCGAGATATACTTAAACATTAAAAACTCCTTTTTTTAAAGAGACATCTTGAATATTCAACCACGGTTTATAATCTGAGCCACTTCCAGATCCACGACCTTCTTTAATCCATTTGTCGATTTTAGAGGTTCTTGTTCTTTTAGACATACCTTTAGACAATATTATCCAAAGAGGTATTTCTTCGCAACTTTATTTCAAAGCAAAAAAGAGCGGAGACCCGCTCTTTCTATAAACCGCATTTTAATTGCGCACCGCAATTTGTACACGTATTACATCCGCCGAGGTCTTCTACTGTCCCTTCTCTGCAGACAGGACACGTATCTCCAACTTCAGAGCCGATCGTGACATCGGTTGTTCGCACATCTTGAATCGTGTCGACAAGAACGATTTTTTTCTCGCTTTGCTCGGTTTCTGCTAGTACATCCTCATCCAGCGTATTCTCTTCCGCTTTTAACGAAAGTACTTGAGCGTCACGGCTTCCATCTACATAGACCGTTCCACCTTTAGCTCCGCCGCGGTAAAGTCGTTCATATACCGCTTGAACCTGCTCAACCGTATAGCCTCTCGGCGCATTCACTGTTTTCGAGAGGGAACTATCTACCCAGCGTTGGATGATACATTGGACATCCGCATGGGCTTCTGGCGCAAGTTCCATCGTTGAAATGAACCATTCAGGCAAGTGATTTTCATCGGCTTCAGGATGGGCCCGCAAATATTCTTGGACGATCTCAGCCTTAACTTCAATAAATTTGCCAAGTCGACCACTACGGAAATAAGAAAAGGAAAAATAAGGTTCAAGCCCTGTCGATACTCCGACCATTGTTCCTGTAGATCCTGTCGGCGCAACCGTCAATAAATGGGAGTTACGAATACCATATTCCAATACACCTTGGCGAATATCCTCAGGCATTTTTTTCATATAGCCGGTCCCAATGAAACGTTGACGTAGTTGTTTAGTTTCCTCGTCCGTTTGGCCGACTAAAAATGGAAAACTTCCTTTTTCCTTCGCTAACTCGATGCTTGTCCGATAGGCTGTAGTAGCAATCGTTTCGAAAATTTGATCGACAAGCTTGTTGCCTTCCTCTGAGCCATACACGGTTTCTGTATAAATCAACAAATCATGAAGCCCCATTACACCTAGACCGACACGGCGCTCCCCTTTCGCTTGTTTCGTGTTTTCTTCGAGGAAATAAGGGGTTGCATCGATGACATTATCCTGCATGCGAACGCCTACTTCCACGGTCTGCTTTAGCTTTTTAAAATCAACTGTTTTCTCTTGTTTATTCGCCATTTCTGCTAGGTTAATCGCCGCTAAGTTACATACAGAGTAAGGCGCAAGCGGCTGCTCTCCGCACGGATTAGTCGCCACAACTTTTTGTCCGTATGCTTTCGCATTGGTCATATCATTAGCATTGTCAATGAAGAAAATGCCTGGTTCTGCACTATAGGTTGCACAAATATTAATTAAGTTCCAAAGCTCCTTCGCGCGAATCATCCGATACGTTTTCACCGGAAATCCCCGCTCTTCCCATTCACGAACATCGCCAACGTTGCTCCACTCACGGTTGTAAATATCCATTTCCTCTTCCGTGTAGTTTTCTACATCTGGAAAGCGCAAAGCATACCAGTCGTCGTTATCTACAGCTTCCATAAATTCTTTTGTTAAGCAAACGGAAATGTTAGCCCCCGTTAAAAAGTCTGGGTTGTTTACCGTATACGTTCCACCGATGCGAAGCTTTTCTTCCGCCTCCTTGATGACTTTCGCGTCAAAGCCTCCCATGCCTGGAATTGACTTATAGTTTACGATTCCTTGGTACATCGCTTCTTCCAATTGGCTAAGCGGTGTAAACTTAAGCTTGTCCTTCACGAGCTTACGAATTTGATCATCGTCCGTATTCTCGAGTAAATAACGAAGGATCCGAGGATTTTGCATTTTTGAAATAATAAATTCAAGGACATCCGGGTGCCAATCGGCAAGCATGATCATTTGGGCTCCCCGTCTTGAGCCCCCTTGCTCGACAAGATGGGTAAGCTTAGCAATATCATCTAACCATGATACTGAGCCAGATGATTTCCCGTTCACTCCACGTGCAAGTGTATTTCTCGGGCGAAGGGTAGAACCGTTCGTCCCGACACCGCCACCGCGGCTCATGATCTCCATCACCTGTTTACGATGTTCTGAAATACCTTCACGAGAGTCTTTTACAAACGGCATTACGTAGCAGTTAAAGTAGGTCACATCGGTCTTTGCACCAGCACCGTATAGTACGCGGCCAGCAGGAACAAAATTCATATTAACAAGCTCTTCATAAAACCTTTCAAACGATTGCTGACGTTTTTCTTCTGTCGTTTCTACCGCAGCCAGACCGGTTGCATTCCGCTTCGCGATTTGCTCATAAAAAATCTCAAGCGGCTTTTCGATAACATCAAGAGAACGTGTGATAATGCCTGTGCTCGCTTCCTCCGGATCATCTAATACACCATGAAATTCTTCGTCCACAAGGACTTTGGCACGATTCTCATCCCAATTCAGTTCCAAAATGAAGCCATATCCTCTTGCAGGAAACTTTGGATCATCCTTTACTGTAAGGACGACAAAATCGCCCTCTCTCAATGTTTTCTTCTCTGTATCTTTGAACGTATACCGATCAAGCATCACCAGGCGGGAAACCCCTTTACGAGTCATATGCATATCACTCGTAATCGGGTGTACTTGTTCAAAATGGGCAATATCTTCGTTTAGTCGTTCAATATTTAGTGTCATTCTCTCTGTCATCGTCGTCATGACGTTCTCCTCCTTAAAGATTGTGAATATGTATAAAAAAGCGAATCATTACGCTAAATTACATGTTTTGTCCAATCGAAACGAAGCGTCGATTGTGCTTGCCTTAGCTTACCATACTAACCAAGTGAAATTCAATATATAGTATCCGATTATTAAAAAATAATACTATATATTGATTATTGGTCAAATGACAATGATTTTGTCAAATATAAAATGGCGCATTTGCGGAAGAAAAAGCGAGGAAATTCGTCATTCGTTATTACTCATTCGCTTTTTTGAACAATTTTCTCTATTGCTTTTTTCCTAGCCACCATGCTTACGGACAAATGTGTAGTTTTCATTTTTTGCTTTTTTTATTTGACAATTTCCCGATTCAATGTTGCAATCAAATGGAAATGATTTGACGGAGGGATTTCAATGGATTATTGCCTTTACCAAGACCAGCTTGTTCCACGTGAGCAACTAAAAATTGATCCAGAGGATAGAGGCTATCATTTTGGTGACGGTATTTACGAAGTGGTCCACGTATACCACGGGAAAGCTTTTGCCTTATCTGATCATTTAACTCGCTTTAAAGAAAGTGCCGAAAAACTTGATCTACCTATGCTCTATTCCACAGACAAACTAGGGGAGCTTGTTCAGCAACTTATTGAAAAAAACAAGCTGGAGCATGGAATGGTCTACTTTCAGATGACCCGGGGGATCAGTCCGCGAAACCATTTGTACACGCGTAATGAAACACCCGTCCTTACCGGTTTTTCAAAACCATTACCTGATGAAAAGAGGGAATCCGTTCGTCTTTATTTGACCGATGATATTCGCTGGCTTCGTTGCGACATTAAAACCATTAACTTATTAGGAAATGTCTTGGCCAAGCGTGAAGCAACCGATCATCAATGCGACGAAGCGCTCCTCCACCGTGACGGAACAGTGACTGAAGGCTCGTCATCGAATGTGTTCCTTATTAAAAATGAAACACTCTACACACATCCAGCAACAAATCTCATCTTGAACGGGATTACACGACAAATCACCATCCGGCTAGCCAAAGCAAAAGGGTATACCGTCGTGGAAGAGCCGTTCCCTAAAGAAGTGATAAAGGATGCTGATGAAGCGTTCATTACGAGCACGATCCATGAAATCACACCAGTAACCGAAGTCATCGGTGATGAAACGGCACATTTTCCTGTTGGACCTGTCACGAAAAGATTGCAACAGGCATTTGCAGAAGAAATTGCCAAACACTCTCAAACAGCGATGAAGCAGTGACCATATGGCGGTCACTGCTTCTTTATTATTTCCGAAAGTTCCACTCATCTGTTTCATAGCGCTCTTTCGCGATTTGTTTCACTTCAGCTTCTTCTGCGTCAGTCAATGTATACGGCTCAAGCTTAATCGACAGCCCTTTTTCAAAACCATCTTTAAATGCTTTTTTCACTTCATCCATGGATAAAGGCACATCTCGTAGCTCATTAATCGCAACCGCTTTGTTTTTAAAGTTCCTCTGCATCCGTTCTCGCACACGTTCACTCGGATAGTTAAATAAATCAAACAGCTTGTCCTCATCTATATCCAACACGATTGACCCGTGCTGTAGAATAACACCCTTTTGCCGTGTCTGTGCACTGCCGGCCACCTTTCGTCCTTCCACGACGAGCTCATACCAAGACGGTGCATCAAAACAAACAGCGGAGCGGGGGTTTTTAAGCGCGTTTTTTTCTTCCTCTGTCTTTGGAACGGCAAAATACGCGTCTAACCCTAGGTCACAGAACCCTTCTAAAATTCCTTGAGAGATAATACGATAAGCCTCTGTAACCGAAGCTGGCATGTCTGGATGTTCCTCTGAGACGATGACACTATAGGTTAATTCCTTGTCATGGAGCACTCCTCGTCCTCCCGTTGGTCTTCGCACAAATCCTAGCTGATGTTTTTTTACCATCTCCATGTTAATTTCCTTCTGTACTTTTTGAAAATAACCAATCGACAAGGTTGGCGGATTCCACCCGTAAAACCGAATCGTTGGAGGAATAAGACCTTCACTATGCCAATTCAATAGCGCTTCGTCGAGCGCCATGTTATATGCGGGATCACGATCTCCTGAGTCGATAAAACGCCATGTTTCCATTATCATCGCTTCTTTCTATATAATCTCGACCGTAATAAGTTTAACAAACTTGCCACACTCTCGCCAAGAAACTTGTTTTCCGCTATGGAATGATTGCGATTTTTGTAAAACATGATTATAATCAATGGTGGAATGTAACCGAAGGACAAGGGGTGTCAGCGGATTGATGGTTTATGTTTGGCTAGTACTTTTAGCACTTCTCGTATACGTATTATTCAAGCGGATTTATACGCCAAAGTATTTAAAGACATTAACGCAAGAAGAATTTATTCAAGGGTATCGAAAAGCCCAACTAATCGATGTAAGAGAACCACGGGAATATGACTCAGGCCACATTTTAGGTGCCCGAAATATCCCATTATCCCAATTAAAACAACGATTAAAAGAAGTGCGGACGGATCAGCCTGTGTACTTATATTGCCAAAGCGGGGCACGAAGCCGTCAAGCAGCAGCCATTTTAAAGAAGAAGCACGGTGTGGAAGATGTAAGCCACTTAAAAGGTGGCTTCCGTAAATGGACAGGAAAAATCAAAAAGAAGTAATGACAAAACGGTTGAGGTCATCTCAACCGTCTTGCAAAATTGGCCATTTAGCAGCAGATATAAATCTGAAATGCTCCCATTGCAAAAAAGACGAGGTAGATCATCCTCGTCTTTTCCCATTTATTGTGTTATCTTTTCATAGCGTAAAATTGGTTTTCGTGCAGCAGTCGTCTCATCAAGGCGGCCGATGACCGTATGATGTGGGGCTTCTTGCACGACTTCTGGCGTCTCCTCTGCTTCTTTGGCAATTTGGATCATCGCCTCGATAAATTCATCGAGGGCTTCTTTTGATTCTGTTTCCGTCGGCTCTATCATCAAACATTCTTCCACATTTAACGGGAAGTAAATCGTTGGTGGATGATAGCCAAAATCAAGGAGACGTTTTGCAATATCCAGCGTTCGAACACCAAGCTTCTTTTGTTGTCTTCCCGATAAGACAAATTCATGCTTGCAGTGCTGATCGTACGGCAGATCGAAATAAGGTGCAAGTCTTCTCATCATATAGTTTGCGTTCAATACAGCATACTCTGAGACAGTCCGAAGTCCCTCTGGTCCCATCGTTCGAATGTACGTGTAGGCGCGAACGTTGATGCCAAAGTTGCCGTAGTACGGCTTCACACGGCCAATCGAGTGCGGTCGATCATAGTCCAATCGGTAGGAGTCTCCATCCTTAACCACAACTGGCTTCGGTAAATATGGAATGAGCTCCTTTTTCACGCCAACTGGGCCAGAGCCTGGTCCACCCCCACCATGAGGACCTGTAAACGTTTTGTGCAAATTTAAATGGACAACATCAAAGCCCATATCCCCAGGGCGAGCAATTCCTAAAATCGCATTTGAATTGGCTCCATCGTAGTAAAGCTTTCCTCCCGCTTCATGAATAATCGCAGCCATCTCCACGATATGAGCTTCAAATAGTCCAAGTGTGTTAGGGTTTGTTAACATCAAAGCAGCTATATCTTCACCAACCACTTCTCGCAAATGATCAAGATCGACTAATCCATCCTCGTCGGTACGAACCGTTACCGATTCAAAGCCTGCCACCGTTGCCGATGCAGGGTTTGTTCCATGGGCTGAATCAGGGACAATGACCTTTGTACGATTTGTATCTCCATTCGCTTCATGATACGCGCGAATTAACATTAAACCCGTCCATTCCCCTTGGGCACCCGCTGCCGGTTGAAGGGTGACTTCATCCATTCCTGTAATTTCAGCTAAAGCCGTTTGCAGTTCATACATTAACCGCAACGCGCCTTGAACTTGTGCTTCAGGCTGGTAAGGATGGATGTTAGCAAATCCAGGATAACGAGCCACATCCTCGTTGATCTTCGGGTTGTATTTCATCGTACAAGAGCCAAGTGGATAAAATCCCGAATCGACTCCATGATTTCGCTTCGAGAGGGCTGTGTAATGACGCATTAATTGCAATTCTGATACTTCAGGTAGCTCAGGTGCTTCTTCGCGTAAAAATTCAGCAGGGATGAGAGTTTCCACAGGTTGTTCTTGGACATCAAGTTCTGGTAAGCTGTGTCCGACTCGTCCCGGCTTGCTCAACTCAAAAATAAGCGCTTGGTCTTTATTCATCATGCGAACATCCCCACTTCTTTTGCAAATTGATCTATCTCCTCTTTTGTCCTTACCTCTGTCACAGCGACGAGCATATGTCCCTCAAGCTCTGGATACACTTTCCCCAGGTCGTACCCTGCAATGAATCCTTTGGCAAGCAACGCTTCCTCCACTTCATGAAGCGGACTGCTTAACTTAATGATAAATTCATTAAAGCAAGGTCCTTCTGCAACGATTTCTACACCATTGGCCTTAAGCTGGGATTTAGCGTATGCCGCTTTTTGTACGTTTTGTAAGGCCATTTCCTTGACGCCACGTTTACCGATTGTGGCCATAGCAACCGCAGCGGCTAGGGCATTAAGGGCTTGGTTCGAACAAATATTAGATGTCGCTTTTTCACGCCGAATATGCTGCTCTCTCGCTTGTAGAGTAAGCACGAAGCCTCGCTGTCCCTGATCATCGGTCGTTTGCCCAACGAGCCGTCCAGGTACTTTTCTCATCAACTTTTTCGTAGTGGCAAAATATCCGCAGTGAGGGCCGCCATATTGTGTTGGAATTCCAAACGGTTGAGCATCTCCAACGACCACATCAGCTCCGAAGGCCCCTGGTGGCTTCAATAACCCAAGAGCAAGAGGATTACTTGAAACGACAAACGTCGCCTTCCCTTGATGACTAACTGATTCAATTTCCGCTAATGGTTCAAGTCGGCCGAAAAAGTTCGGGTGTTGCACGATCACACAAGCGGTTTCCTCATCATACAACGCTTTTAAATGCTCTACATCCGTTACACCATCGTTCGTGTCGATCTCAACTACTTCTAGACGTTGTCCATAAGCATTCGTCTTTAATACATCGCGCGCCTCTGGATGGACAGCTTTGGAAACAAGAATTTTTTTCTTTTTCGTATGTCCACAGCTCATCATTGCTGCTTCTGCCAATGCTGTCGGTCCGTCATACATGGATGAGTTAGCCACTTCCATTCCGGTTAATTCACAAATCATCGTTTGAAATTCAAAGATGGCTTGTAACTCCCCTTGGGAAATTTCCGGCTGGTATGGAGTATATGCCGTATAAAATTCAGAGCGTGAGATGACATGGTCGACAATTGATGGGATGTAATGGTCATACACTCCGGCACCTAAAAAAGAGGCTTTATCTTTTAAGTGTACATTTTCATTTGCTAACTGCTGAAAATAACGAATGAGCTCTGGCTCTTTTAACGCGTTCGGAATGTTCAGCTTCCCTTTGAAGCGAATATCTTGCGGGATATCGGAAAACAGTTCCTCAATTGAGTCGACACCGATTGCCTGTAGCATTTCCTGTCGATCGTCCGTTGTCATTGGTAAGTAACGATGATTCATCGATGTTCCTCCTTAGTTTCCTCTTTTATAAAATGGGGTGGCGACAACCTTTGCTTTTAACTGTCTCTTGCGTACGTGAACGATGACTTCAGTACCTAGCTCACTATGCTCAGCTTGCAGCAAGGCCAGCCCCACATTTTTTTTCAACGTTGGTGATTGTGTGCCTGTTGTCACAAAGCCAATCTTCTGATTATCCACATAAACCTCATAGCCCGTACGCGGGATTCCTTTATCAACCATTTCAAGTCCAACGAGTTTCCGGGGAGCCCCTTGCTCCTTTTGTTTTTTTAGGATCTCTTTTCCGATAAAATCTTCTTTATCGACTTTAACTGCAAAACCAATACCCGCTTCAATTGGCGAAATATCCTTCGTCAACTCCTGGCCGTATAAAGGTAATTTGGCTTCAAAACGAAGGGTATCTCTCGCTCCCAGGCCACAAGGAACGACCCCATGTTCTTTCCCTGCTTCAATTAGTCTTTTCCATAGGACAGGCGCATCTTCAGCTAAGCAATAAAGTTCAAAACCATCCTCACCTGTATAGCCAGTTCGCGAAAGAAGAACATTCACACCTGCAATGTTGACGCCATCGACAAATCGAAAAAATTTAATGTCTGCTAGAGGTTCTTCGGTGAGTGTTTGCAATACATTCTCAGCAACCGGCCCTTGTAGAGCAAGCTGTGCCGTTTGATTTGATACGTTGGTAATCGAAACGCCGTCGATCGCATGCTTCTCCATCCATGCTATGTCTTTGTCAATGTTGGCCGCGTTTATAACAAGAAGGTACTGATCTTCGCTCCGCCGATAAATGAGCAAGTCATCGACAGTTCCTCCATTTTCATAACACATCGCTGTATATTGTGCCTGACCGTCTTTGATTTTTGACACATCGTTTGTTACTAAGCGCTGCAAGTAGTTAAGAGCCTGGGCACCTGTCACCTCTACTTCACCCATATGAGATACGTCAAACAGTCCTGCTTTTGTTCGAACTGCTTCATGCTCTTCTTTGATGCTTGAAAACTGAACTGGTAAAGCCCAGCCGCCAAAGTCAATGACCTTACCGCCATACTGTTCGTAAAGGTCAAATAATGGTGTTTTCTTTAATTCTGTCATACCCTTCCCTCCTATAGTTGATCGTCTTAATCGTTTACATCACCTTTCAGCATTCTCTCCGCTGTCAGAATGAAAAAAGAACGTTAAACATTCAGACAACTTATTAAAATCTCGTTTTTACGCGAGCCGGTGAACCAATAGAAAAACGCTCCCCTTCCAATCTAAAAATTAGTCAATTTTTTACATATAACCAAAAAAGGACAGAGCTTTACACAGTAAGTTGTGTAAAGCTCTGTCCGGTTACCAGAAAGTTTCTTTCCCCTTATCGTAAAAAGGAAATGTCTTCGTAGGTGGTCTAGTGTTAGACGCTCTCCAGAGCTGCGTCGAGCAAGAGTCTTTTTGCCTGAGAGATTCACACCTAATTGTGTTTGCTCCTTCGGCGCTGCATCCTTGCAGTCTCTCCCCTTGCTTTCATCCGCTTTTTATCAATCTGTTTCATGAAAACAGAAAAGTTGTCCATACTATATACATAGTAATGTGTTTCATGTATTACATACGTTTATCCTACCAAGTAGATTTCGCTTGCGCAACTCTTTTTGTGGAAAGGATGAAAGCCAATGGATATCCAAATCCAATATTCAACGGACTGGAAGGAGGAATTTCTGAAACGTCTCGAAGATGGTGGCCCTTGGTCTAATTGGGAAATGGGCAAGCTTGCCTATGAGGCAGCCAACTATCAAGTGATCCCAGAATTTCATGGTCTTCAAGCACCAAAGCACCTTCCTCAGCTTCAACCATTTCCACATCAAATTGAGGTCGCACAGACGGTCATTGAGCAAATGAATGGGAAAGCAATCTTAGCGGATGAAGTCGGTCTCGGAAAAACGATTGAGGCAGGTCTCATTTTGAAAGAATATATGATTCGCGGCTTAGCAAAAAAGGTGCTAATTCTCGTTCCAGCCTCTCTTGTCTCCCAATGGGCGTATGAACTGTCTAGCAAGTTCTACATCCCAGCTATTCCGCAAAAAAAAGCCTATGTCTGGGAGCAATATGATGTGGTCGTTGCCTCGATTGATACAGCTAAAAGGCAGCCTCATCGAGACATCGTGTTAAATCAGCACTATGATCTCGTGATCATCGATGAGGCACACAAGCTTAAAAATCCAAAAACGAAAAATTACGCCTTTATCAAATCATTGAAGCGAAAATATTGCTTGCTATTAACCGCCACTCCTGTACAAAACAAATTAGAGGAAATTTTCAACCTTGTCTCCTTGCTAAAACCAGGACATTTGGGAGATTTGGAAAGCTTTGAAAAGGAGTATCGCGCCAACAAGCGTGCACCGAAAAACGAAGACAAACTAAAAGAGCTTGTCAATAAAGTGATGGTTCGAAATCGCCGAGAAGAAACAGGAATCGAATGGACAAAGCGGATTGTTCAGACGGTACCAATTACGTTTAGTGAAGGAGAGCGGGCCTTTTATCACGCGATTACTAAGCTCAAACAGCAGCCAGACGTCATGACGAATTCCTTTTCTCTGTTAACGTTACAACGAGAGATTTGCAGTAGTCGAGAAGCAGCATTCATGACCTTGAAAAATATGATTACAAAATTAGAGCAAGAAGGCCGAACAAGCCCGATCCTTGAGTCGCTGATCGAACAAGTAGGAACGATTGAAGGACATGCAAAAGCAGAGAAAGCACTTGAGCTCATTCAACAAATTAATGACAAAGTCATTATTTTTACAGAATACAGGGCAACTCAGCTCTACCTCCAATGGTATTTAAAGCAGCACGGTATTTCTTCTGTACCGTTTCGCGGTGGATTTAAACGAGGGAAAAAAGACTGGATGCGCCAACTCTTTGAAAACAGAGCGCAAGTGTTAATTGCAACAGAGGCCGGAGGAGAAGGGATTAATTTGCAGTTTTGCCATCACATCATTAACTATGATTTACCATGGAATCCGATGAGAATTGAGCAACGGATTGGCCGGATTCATCGTCTCGGTCAGACAGAGGATGTCCGTATTTACAATTTTGCTGTAAAGGATACGATTGAAGAACAAATCTTAACGCTACTCTATGAAAAGATTCAGTTGTTTGAGCGTGTCGTTGGGGAATTAGACGACATTTTAACCAAAATGAACGTGGGTTCGATCGAGGAGCATATTCGTGACATCTTTGTCCATTCTGATTCAGAAGGTGAGATGAAAATAAAGCTAGACCATTTATCAGCGATCATGAATGACGTCGCCAATGAAAAGGAGGAGGATCATGCAACAGGAGCAACTGCATCAGTTTCTGACGCGTTACTTTGAAGCAAATGACAGTCCACTTATCGACTCAAGTCCCTACCATCTCACCGCTCAATTGTCGATTGATATGGATAAGCGGTTAATGAATCGGCCTTTCTACTGGCACTATCTAGAGAAAACGGGAGGAATCCCACAACCGATGCAAATGACCCTCGTCACCGATCCGGAAAAAGCGCCAAACGACCTGAAAGGGGAGGCGATTCATTTTGGCGCTCCCCGATTGCATCAAATCTTTCAATCAACAAGGGAATTAGGAGGGTTTCTACACCTATATGAGAACGTTCCAACAACGGGGCAACGTTCTGTTCCTCTCCACCCATGGCTTTGTATAAATGCAAAGATTTCGTATCAATGTGATCGAAAAAAAGACGTTTTTCTTTCCCTTGGCTTAAATTTAATCCATGGTCAGATCGTTCAATCTTTTTTTCCAAAGCTAGAGTCCACATCCTTTTCCTATAAAACGCCGGATTATTGTTTTACCTTGTCTCCTCTTATTACACCACAAAGCGGGTTTATCCGCTTGGAAAAAATGATCGAAACCTATGCACGGAATGAGGGAAGTGAATGGGCTGAGCAAGCCAATAGACGCTGGCAAGAGGACTTACACCTTCTTGAGCAGTTTTATGAACATGTGGACGATAAACCAGAAAGCTATGAAGTAGAAAAAGCCTCTCTTCGTGGACTGTATGAACCACGAATTGTCATTGATGTCGTAAATGGCGGCCTCTTTTATCTACACCAACAAGTGTTTACACCATAGGAAAAGGCGGCTCTCACCTTGAGAACCGCCTTTTCTGACCATTACATTGGAATCCCTTGAGTTCCTCCGCTTGAAATGTAGGTGACGATGGTTGCGATCGAAAACCAACCAAATACCGCCATTGAGATTGCGGCAAACCCAACAGCAAAAAGGTTTTTCCGACGCAATTCACGAACAACGGCTAGCCCACAAAGAATGGCTACGAGCAACATTGTAACCGCTACAAACATGGTGTCTCCCCCTTTTCGTATGTAAAAATGACCGATGGAAACAATAAGTTCATCATTATTATAAACATCTTTCGATCCATTAACAGCTTGAAATTATGACAGAGCTGTAAACAATCCCAAGCTGCACTTATAGCTTTCGCATACATTGTCCATTTTAAACGTTTTCTTCTCATTTGTCGAGTTCCTCTAGCCCTCTCTCTTTTGAAAAAAGAGAGGAAACCAAGGTACAATACAGACATACGTAAATCTTTTGGAGGCGATACGATGAGTTGGTTTCAGCTACCGTTAGGTCCACTACAAACCAATTGCTACATTCATACAAACGACCAAGGAGAAGGAATTATTTTTGATCCGGGCGGTGAAGGTGAAAAATTAATCACTTGGTTACGGGACAGACAAATTACCCCGCTCGCCATTTTATTAACCCATGCCCATTTTGATCACATCGGAGCAGTGGAGGACGTGCGTAATACATTTCATATCCCAGTTTACATACATGAAAATGAAAAAGAGTGGCTCATAGATCCTCAACGAAATGGCTCTAGTCTGTTTATTCCTGGTTCATCAATTAAAGCTCGAGAAGCAGAACACCTCATAACCGGAGAACAAGATTTATCGATTGGTTCATTTTCCTATCAAGTGTTGGAAACACCTGGACATTCCCCAGGGAGCCTTTCGTATTATGCAAAAGAAGATAAAATCGTGTTTTCTGGTGACGCCCTCTTTGCAGGCAGCATCGGACGAACCGATTTACCTGGCGGGGATCATCAACTCTTATTAGACAGCATCCATGACAAGCTTCTTGAGTTACCTGAAGATACGACCGTCGCTTCAGGACACGGTCCAACGACAACGATCGGCCACGAGATGGACGGCAACCCATTTTTATCAGGCTTTTAAATATGTAGATCCTATCGTTACGAGTTCCCTGATGCAAAAAGAAAGAGGTTATTCCATTGCTTCGGAATAACCTCACACTCTTTTAATGACCCCCGAAGCTCGGTACGAGCAAGAAAGTCGAATAGTACGTAAACCCGATAAAGAAAACCGTTAAGTATGCACCAAAGATGTACATGTATACCCGTTCCGATAAGTTAAGGTAACTTAACGCAATAAAGGCACCTGTTTTGGCAAAGAATAGCAGAGCCACATTATACATGTCACCAACGTAAAATAAGACAGCCATTATTCCTGTCCAAAATGCCATGACACGATACATTCGCTCCATGTCGTCTCCCTCCTTCACATCAAAAGCTGTCGATTCCATTCCCTACGCATAGTTAAGCATTTACACAATAGAGTACAGGTCTATTATATCGGAAACAAGGATCAAATGTAAATGCCACTTTCCTTGTCAAAACTGTGTCCTCTCCTTAAGGCTATTTTGAACGCTGAAGTCTTGCACGAATCTTTGAGTTTTTCCAAGCAATCGACATGGCCACAGGGATGCTTCCAAAAGCATGATAAGACAATGGTGGCCTGTATTCCTTTTTTTCCAACTGCTTTGCCTTACGCTCCTCTTTTGATTCATGCATCCTCATCACGAGCTGCTGGGTAATAAACTTTACTAAATCCTGAAAAGACATAAGTAAGCTCCTTTCTCTCAGCAAAGCCGTCTCTCACAATCATTATTCCCGCATTCAAAAAATTTAACCTTTGTTATGGATTCACTTCCCGATAGTCCCGGAGAGTTCCTTTAGCTAAATCGATTGACACAACGACTGACTTACGCTGACCTGATCCAAGCTCTGCTGTTATTTGTATGGTTGCTGTTGTATCCGTTGACGAACGGACCTGATACGCAACAACATCTTGACCAAATCGTAGCACTGCATTTTCCAAGCCACCGTTCTCCTCTGTTAAAAGTGTTTTCATTCCGACTTGAATGAGCGAATCTAATTGCATGACGTATTCCTGTTGCTGAACGATCCTTTTTTCCATTAACAAAGATTCACACCAATAGAGAGAAGCTGCAGCCAAAAGCATCAAGAGGCATAACATGAGCGGTAAGGCAAACCCGTTTTGATTATGAAGTTTTTTCACTTTTTAACACCTGCTAACTGCTCAAACGTTGGTAATGGTCGTTCCCCTACCCGTCCCGTCTGATCATAAATAGCACAGCGCCATATTTCAGCGGTTGACTCACAATAAAAATCAACAACGTGGTACAGTACAATGATTTGTCCTTGGCGATTAACCTGACGACGAATCCGCTCGTCCGTTATCAATTCAAAACTAATGATATCACCTGACGGCTGGTACAAAAGGAGACGACGAGATGGTGAATCAAATTCGATCCGAACGGACTGACGTGCTTCTGCCGCTAGTTGGTTAAAAAAAACGATTGTCTCGTTCGTTGAGATGGTGGAGGATGAAGGAAGGGAAAGGAGGGGTAAAAACAGAGGAATGACTGTTAATAGTATCATGATCAAGGCTAACGTGAGTAACACTTCGATCAACGTGAATCCCTTACAATTTTGCAAGCCGACACGTCTCATACGCTTGCCCTTTCCGATTTACCCAATGGATGCATAATTGAACAGCCCCAAGCTCACTTTCCTTGAGATTAAACTGGTACACTGTTTCTCCAACGATCGTTTCTGTACGCAGTTCATGGATAGATAAATATTCATGGTAGGCATCCTCCAACAAAAATTGAGCAACCTTTACCCGTTTCACATCTGCTGACTCGTTCATAAACCAAACAAAAGCAGGGAATAAAGCAGCCGTCATAATCGATAAACAAACAAGGGCAACCAACACTTCTATAAGTGTATACCCTTTACAATCGTTCATATTTCACCTTTCCTTTACCAATCATAATCGTGTATCGATATTGACGATCCCCTGCGTATAAAGAGATAGAACCTGCAAAACGGGGATGGCCATTTGGAAGAAATTCAATCGGGCGATTTCCCCCTAATGTTCCTTCTTCAAAATACATCCCTTCCATTGGAAATGCTCGACTTAGATAGGAACGACTCGAGTCACTAACCAATGTGTATCGTTCATTGTGATGATCGATCTCAACCTTGATTCTCATTCCTTCGGTCATTGCTAGGTGCTGTGCGAACAAAAGATCTTCGTTAAATAGACGGGCAGCATGCTCAGATTGCTGATGCTTTGATTGGCTAGGTAGGAAAGCAAGCGGAAGGCTGATGAGAATGGAAAAGATGAAGAGCACGATGAGGGTTTCCATGAGGGTAAAACCGTTAGATCTACTCACTAATAGCCACGACTCCATTTCGAAGTGTTAGCTTTTTCCCATTGGGGCATTCAGTATGCTCTACATATCCTTCTCGTTTTAATGCATCCAAATTGGTAGGAAGTCGATCATGGTCAATTTCATAAGCGTGAACTTGTGTTTGTAATAACTTAACGGTGGCTTCACAACCTTTATCCCCAGCCACCTCATTGTTTTTCGTCATACTTGGAAGAGCTACAAGCAGCAAAATAGATATGATCATTAAGACGATCATCATTTCGACAAGCGTAAAACCAGCTTGGCGTTGGAACGGTTTTTTCATGTTTCAGCTCCTTTCGTTCATTTAATTAAGACAAAGGGAATAAAGTTGACAAGCTCGAGAGGGAAAGAGAAGATAAAAGAAGGAGTCAATAAAGAAGAATACCCTCCTTTCCATGTAGGGTCATCTTCTATTTCGACAATATGATACAGCTTTCCTTTTTTATTTTCGATTATTTTTACATGGATTCGCAAAAAAGGATGATAAACATGAAACGTTTTTTTATTGGCTGCATTCGATTGTATCAAAAATTCATCTCACCTCTAACGCCACCAACATGCCGTTTTTATCCTACATGTTCCCACTATGGAATTGAAGCGATTCAACGGTTTGGCGTATTGAAAGGTGGATGGCTAACAATTAAACGCATTTCTAAATGTCACCCTTTTCATCGGGGCGGAATTGATCCAGTACCTGAAAAAAAACAAGAAAAATAGCGTCCTTGTTATTAACAAACTTGGACGCCTTCTATTTTCAAAGCGGGTGATGGGAATCGAACCCACGACATCAGCTTGGAAGGCTGAGGTTTTACCACTAAACTACACCCGCATGTTATGTTGTTTTCTGATGATTGGTTTTTCATGCCTCTTCCTCTTCTCGCCAAGCTTGCGTCGCTTGATGCGTCGAGGCAACTCGCTGCTTTCTCGGCAGATGTTTTGCTCGTGGCTGAGGTTTTACCACTAAACTACACCCGCATATTATGTTGTTTTCTGATGATTGGTTTTTCATGTCAATGGCGCGCCCGAGAGGAGTCGAACCCCTAACCTTTTGATCCGTAGTCAAACGCTCTATCCAATTGAGCTACGGGCGCCTGGAGCGGAAGACGGGATTCGAACCCGCGACCCCCACCTTGGCAAGGTGGTGTTCTACCACTGAACTACTTCCGCCTATTGGCTGGGCTAGCTGGATTCGAACCAGCGCATCACGGAGTCAAAGTCCGTTGCCTTACCGCTTGGCTATAGCCCAATATCAAAAGCAAAATGGGGCGACTGATGGGAATCGAACCCACGAGTGCCGGAGCCACAATCCGGTGCGTTAACCACTTCGCCACAGTCGCCAAGACTATAAATGGTGGAGGGGGACGGATTCGAACCGCCGAACCCTGAGGGAGCGGATTTACAGTCCGCCGCGTTTAGCCACTTCGCTACCCCTCCATCTTTGGTTGCGGGGGACGGATTTGAACCGCCGACCTTCGGGTTATGAGCCCGACGAGCTACCAGACTGCTCCACCCCGCGTCGTTATAAAGTAAATGGATGTTGTTGTAAAGTGGCGGAGGAGGAGGGATTCGAACCCCCGCGCGGTTTAACCCGCCTGTCGGTTTTCAAGACCGATCCCTTCAGCCAGACTTGGGTACTCCTCCAACATCATGCAATTAAATGGTGGAGCCTAGCGGGATCGAACCGCTGACCTCCTGCGTGCAAAGCAGGCGCTCTCCCAGCTGAGCTAAGGCCCCATCATATGTATCTCGTAGCGACGGTTTATAATATACCATACATTCACTAGAAAAATCAATAGTTATTCCAAAAAAGATTGTGTCAACCTTTTGTGGGAGGAGTATTTTCCATCCTCATATGTGTAAGCGAATTCAGGATTTTAGGGTTCTCCTCGTTGAGAATCTTATGGTTTTTAAAAGCCTTTCAAGTCTTTCA